>JAPPHB010000063.1:5364-142421 GCA_028821195.1 Gammaproteobacteria bacterium | reverse complement strand
CCCGCTGTCCTTGTCGCCGCAGCCCTCTGGACATCGGCATGCTCTCCGGCGGACGACGGATCCCGCACGTACTTCGAGGACCCGGACCTCCAGCGCATCTACGCGCGCATGATGGAGGAGATGGCGCCGGACGGGGGATGGGAGCGGGTGCGCTACATCGCGTTCGACCGGGTTGTGGACCGCGGGGACCCGGTCCTCGATCGGCGTTCCCACCGGTGGGATGTCTGGGGCGGGATGTACCGCATGGCGGGAAGCTCGGGGGACCAGGAGATCGTGGCCGTGATCGACACCGACAATCCCGCCGAGGGCGAACGCATCTGGCTTGATGGCGAACTCGTCACCGACCCGGCCGTTTCCGACTCACTCGCGGACCGCGCCCACGGCAGTTTCATCAACGACACCTACTGGTTCCTGATGCCCTACAAGTGGGCCGACCCGGGGGTCAACACCGTCTATCTGGGGGAGATGGAGATGGACGGCCGAGCCTACGAAGTGGCAGAACTCACTTTCGACGCCGTCGGGCGCACCCCCCAGAACAAGTACCGCGGCTGGGTCGATCCGGAAACGGGGCTGATGGCCTACTGGCAGCACTGGCGCACCGCCAGCGACCCGGAGCCCGCCTTCACGCTGGCCTGGACGGAGTGGACGCGGCACGGCCCGCTGCTGCTCTCGGCAGGCCGCCCGGACTCGACCGGCTATTCGCGCGTCAACTTCGAGAACATGGAAGCGTCGCTGGAGTTGCCGGCAGGGATGTTCGAGGGACCTGGGGGTTAGGCTTCCTTACCCCCCTCCCCCGCCTGCTGCTCGTCGCTCGACAGCGTTCCGACGCTCCGCACAACGAGTGTGCCCGAGCCCTCGTTGGTGAAGACCTCGCGCAGCAGGCTGTCGCGCGCGCTCCCGGAAATGAGGTGCACGCGGGGGACACCGCCTTCGACGGCGCTTTCGATGGCCGCCGCCTTGGCGAGCATTCCACGGGCGAGCACGCCCTGCTCGCGCAATTCGCGGAGCCCCGCCAGATCAAGGTAGGAGATCAGCGTCGCCGGATCCTCAAGGTCACGGAGGATGCCGGGCGCCGACATGGTGAAAACGAGCTTGGTGGCCTCAAGCGCCTGCGCGAGCGCGCTCGCGACGGTGTCCGCGTTGATGTTGAGCAGCCGTCCCTCCGCATCCGCAGAAAGCGGGCTCACGACCGGCACCCACCCCTGGTCCAGGAAGACGTGCAGCGAAGAGGGATCGACGGTCTCGATGTCTCCCACGAATCCGAAGTCCACGGGATCGGGGCCCTCCCCTTCCATATGCACGGGAGGGCGGCGCGTGGCCGTGACCAGACCGGCGTCGACCCCCGAGACGCCGACGGCGTGAATCCCTTCCTTCCGGCACGCGCCGAGCAGCGCCGTGTTGACCTCGCCGCTCAGGACCCGGGCGGCGACGCGCAGATCCTCGGAACGCGTGACCCGGCGGCCCGCCACCATGCGGGGCTCGTGGCCCAGGCGGCGCGCGAGTTCGGTGGACTGGGGCCCGCCTCCATGCACGAGAACCAGACGGATCCCCAGGGAGTTGAGGATCCCAACCTGTTCCATCAGAGCATCGATGCGCCCGGAGCTCCGGAGGACTTCACCGCCCACTTTCAGGACGAAGATGCGTTCGCGGAAGAGGCGCACGTAGGGCGCCGCCGCACGCAGGCCGGCAAACCTCCGGTCGGCGGCGCGTGAACGTTTCACGTTCCGTTCTGCCCGATGGCGCCCAGGGCCTCGGCGAGCTGCATCGCCTCCGACGCCCGCAGCGTGAGCGGTGGCATGACGCGCAGCCATGACGCATCCGAACTGGTGCCGGTGAGGATGTCCCGGTGCAGGAGCGCATCGCGGACTTCGCGCGCGCTTGTCCTGCACTCGAGTCCGAGCAGCATGCCGCGGCCCCGGATGCCGAGCACGGGTCCCGCGAGGCAGTTGGCGCGTATCTCCTTCTCGCGCATCGCGGCCTGCTGCAGAAGCCCCTCCTCGCGGATGGTGTCCAGCACCGCTTCGATGACCGCACACGCGAGCGGACCGCCCCCGAAGGTGCTGCCCATGTCCCCGATTGGCAGTTGATCGCCCAAAGCTCGTGACATGATCAGCGCGCTGCAGGGGAACCCGGCGCCGAGCGCCTTCGCGGTGGTCAGCATGTCCGGCACCACGCCGGTGTGCTCGATCGCGAAGGGTTTCCCGCTCCGTCCCATGCCGCATTGCACCTCGTCCGCGATCAGGAGGGCGCCATGCTGGTCGCAGGCCGCGCGCAAGGCACGCACATAGTCCGATTGGAGCACGTACGCGCCCGCAATGCCCTGGATGGGCTCGATGATGACGGCTGCGGTCTCGTCGTCGATGGCAGCAACCGCTCCGGCTGCGTCGTCGCGCGGGACGAAGGTCACGTCGAACGGGGTGTCCGGGAAGCCGTACCAGCGCTCGCGGGCCCGCCAGGTCACGGCGGCGGCCGCGGCCGAACGGCCGTGGAATCCGTGTTCCAGCGCGACCACCCGCCTGCGGCCCGTCGATCTGCAGGCCAGCCTGAGGGCGTTCTCGTTGGCCTCCGCCCCCGAATTGACGAAGAACACCCAGTCCAGGCCGTCAGGCGCGAACTCGGCCAGCTTGTCGGCTGCCCGCGCCCGCACCCGCAGCGCGTTCACGTTGCTGGTGAACATCAGTTCGCCCGCCTGCCTGCGGAGGGCTTCAAGCACCCGCGGGTGACCGTAGCCGAGCGCGCACACCGCGTGCCCGCCGTAGAGATCGAGCAGCCGGCGCCCGTCGGCGCACCGGAGATACGCGCCCCGGCCCGACACCGGCTCCAAAGGCAACTGGCCGTACACCTGGGCCAGATGCCGCGCTTCGGCCTGGCGCGCGTCCGGAACGAGTGTCGGAGCTGGTGCGTTCATCTCGGCGCCCGGCGCGGCCCGCTGGGGCCCGACACGCTCGCGGTGGGCCACGCGTTCACATCCATGACGCTGCCGGGGGGGTCAGCCCGGTGGCTTCGGGAAGCCCGTGCAGCACATTCATCCATTGGATCGCCCCTCCGGCGGCGCCCTTGACCAGATTGTCGAGCGCCACCGTGACGGCCAGCGTGCCCCGGTTCACCGCCATGGCCAGATGGGCGTGATTGCTGCCCACCACGTCCTTCAGCCTCGGCGGCGCATCGACCAGGTGCACGAAGGGCGCCTTCGCATAGTGATCGGCATAGGCGTCGCGCACGTGGCTCGCGTCAACGCCGTCGAGCAGCCGCGCATGCAACACCATGTAGATGCCGCGCGCGAACGGGCCGGACGTGGGAACGAAGTGCAGTTGTACGCCCCGGCCGGTCGATGCCCTCAGGATCCCTTCCACTTCCGGCGCATGACGATGCGCGAGCGGCTTGTACGCAAACATGTTGGCGTGCCGGGTCGGGTGGTGGGTCGTGGGCCTGGGAGCGCGGCCCGCCCCGGTACTCCCCGTCACCGCGCTGACCATCAGGCGGGGATCGACCAGCGCGCTGCGACTACGTCCGGCCGGGCGGCCCCTTGCCTGGGGGCGCATCAGCGGCATGGCGGCGAGCAGCATCCCGGTGGCGAAGCATCCGGGATGGCCGACGTGGCGAGGCTTGCGTATGGTGGCGTGCTCCGGCAGCAGGCTCCGGAACATCGACATGCGATCCGGGGCGCCGTGCTCGATCCCGTAGACGGCTTCGTAGGCCTCGACGTCACGAAAGCGAAAGTCCGCGGATACGTCGACCACGCTCGGGACGCACTGCCGCTCCGCACAGGCGCCGAGGGCCCGGTCGACCAGTTGGGCGCTGGCTCCGTGGGCGGCGGTCGAGAAGATGGCGCAGCGGTCGCCGAGCGTGTCGGGCAGGTCGTCGATGCCGGTGAAGCGCAGGTCCGGCCACACACCACGCAGGTTCGGAAAGACTGTTTCCACCGACTCGTGCCTCCGGCTTCGCGACACGACCGCGGCCGGCTGCATGCAGGGGTGGGACGCGAGAAGGCGAAGCAGCTCGCCGCCCACATACCCGGATGCGCCCAGTACAATGGCGGGAATCGATTCAGGCATGCGCCCCCAGCCCGATGCGGGCGGCTACGGCGTCTCCGAGGCGAGCGCCGTGGGTGACCGCGTTCACCCCTTCCAGCCCGGTTCTTTCCCGGATGATGTCGAGCCCGACCTGGTTGTCGGTCGCGGGCCCCGTGATGAAGGCTGGAGTCATCCCGAACTCGTCTTCGAGCAGCCTCGCGCCGCCCCAGGCAGCGACCGGATCGGACGCGCACAGGAGGAGGCACGAGATGTTTGCGCGCACGGCGTCGTCCCGCAGGATGGCCTCCACGCCGTATGCGCCCAGGATTCCGTCGCCCAGCTCGAAGACGATCGCGTCGGGACGCTCGGCCGCCAGGCGGCGCAGCATCGTGCGCGCCAGGTCCGGCGCATTGCCGGGCCCGGTGCTGACGACGCCGAAGTCGGTGAAGATGGACGTGTTGCGCGCACCCGCGTCCTCCATCGCCAGGATGTCGCGCCGCAGCGAGACGCCGGTTGCCTTGAAGGCGTCGACCACATGACCCCTGTGCCGGAGGCGCCCGATCACCGCGCAGGCCGCCGCCGTCTTGCCGGAGTTCATGCAGGTGCCGGCGAGGGCCACCACGGGAACTCCTCCCAGGTCCAGTCGCGCCCCGGTGTCGAGTGGGTCGCCGCCCACCCGGGCCGGGACGCCCACGCGCTCGCCGAGGTAGGGGAACTCGAGAACCACCCCGAGCACACGCGCGTCGAAGGGCTGTCCCAGGGAGGCGTTGACGGCGTCGCATATTCCCAGCACGCCGCCCATGTTCAGTATCTGCACCGTGTCGCCCGGGCGCGTGGTTGCGGGCACGTGGCCGGAGTAGCCGAACAGCGCCTTGCGGTGGCCCAGCGCGCCCACGACGACATCCCCGCGGCGCACGCGCGCCATGCGTCCGCTGGCCAGCTCCAGCTGGTTGTAGGAGGACTTCTCGTTCAGCACCTCGACCGCCACCATCACGCCCTCCTCGCTGGGAATGCGGTCGCCGACGCGAATCTCGCGGTCGGCACCCAGGTCCGAGGCCACGGACGCCAGTTTGTCGATGACGATGCTACGCATTGCCCTCGTTCCGTGAGCCCGTCAGGCCGGCTTCGCGCCGCAGCCGGCCCACCAGGGCACGCTGCTCGCTGCGGTTTCGGGTTGCGATGAAGATGGTGTCGTCGCCAGACAGCGTCGCCAGGACCTCCTTCCAGCCCATCCGGTCGAGGAAGAGCGCGATACGCTGGGCGGCCCCGGTCGCCGTGCGCACAACGGTCAGATTCGGACCGGCCGCGTGCACGGCGCGCGCGT
Organism: Gammaproteobacteria bacterium; assembly: GCA_028821195.1. GTDB lineage: Bacteria > Gemmatimonadota > Gemmatimonadetes > Longimicrobiales > Gaopeijiaceae > BD2-11. The sequence goes on along the minus strand of JAPPHB010000063.1, from coordinate 137,084 downwards.
AGCTGGAGAGCGTGCGGCGATCCTCGTCCGAGAGGTTGAGAGGCCTGAGGCTGTAGCCGCCCGCGCCCTTCATCGCTCCCAGCCGGGCCAGGTCCCGGCTGATGCAGGATTGGGTCACGACGATCCCGCGTTCTCCCAGCAGGCGCACGAGCTCTTCCTGGCTGGCGACCTCGCGGTTCTCCAGGATTCTCGCGATCACCACCCGGCGCTGCGCAGGGGCTGTTCGTCGGTCTGACATTCTGGCAGAGGGTCGCAGGGGAATCTGTCGTCGGTCTGACATTTTGGCAGACGTCACATGACAGAATGGCATACTAGCAATGATATGCACATGATATGCAGTTCTGCGGAATCGTCAACCCCTGCCCGCGTTGGCCGCGGGCGAGGAGTGCCCCGGACCAATCTCGTACACCCCCGGCGGTACCGGGAATGGAGGAATGCCGCCTATTCCGGCAGATTACCGGTCCGTTCAACCGTTTTCCGCATGTGGAGGCTTCGTGACCGATCCTGCCAGACGCGATCTTCTTTGCCGCCCGGTGGAGCACGTCGACATCTGCGCGTTCGACGCCCGCCCGGTCATCGACCAGTTCCGGCCGACGGCCATCCAGGCCCGCAACCTGGCTCGCGCGGCGGACATCTGTTCGGAGATGCTCGCCGACCGGGAGTGCACCGTCATCCTCACGCTCGCCGGATCGCTCGTGTCCGCCGGCCTCAAGAAGGCGCTGGTGACGCTGATCGACTCCGGCATGGTGGACGTGGTGGTGTCGACGGGCGCCAACATGGTGGATCAGGACTTCTTCGAGGCCCTGGGGTTCCGACACTACATGGCGCCCGGATCGCCCGAGCATCCGGTGGTGCCGGATGAACGTCTGCGCGAGCTGGCCATCGACCGCATCTACGACACCTATATCGACGAGCGGGAATTGCGCGACTGCGACCGGAAGATGAGGCGCATTTTCGATCGGCTTCCCGCGCGCCCGTATTCCTCGCGTGAGATCCTGACCGAAATGGGCCGCTTCCTCGATGTGAGCTTCCCCGAGTCGGAATCCGTCGTGCTTTCGGCGTACCGGAAGGGGGTTCCAGTCTTCGTTCCCGCCCTCAGCGACTCCTCCGCCGGGTTCGGCATCGTGCTGCACCAGGCCGCGGCCGCGCACGAGGGACGGGACTCGGTGTCGCTGGACTCCGGAAGGGACTTCCTCGAGCTCGCCCGCATCAAGCTCGCTTCCCGCGCTTCGGGACTGCTCATGCTCGGCGGAGGGGTCCCGAAGAACTTCGCCCAGGACATCGTGGTGGCGGCGGAGATGCTGCATGAGGAGGCTGCGTCGTCGGGGCGGGCGTCGGCTGCAGAGGATGGGACAGGGGCAGCGGCGGCCACGGAGGATGGGACAGGGACAGCGGCGGCCACGGAGGATGGGACAGGGGCAGCAATGCCCGCGGAGGTGTCGATGCACCGGTACGCCGTGCAGCTCACGGTGGCGGACAGCCGTGACGGAGCCCTGTCCGGGTCCACCCTGCGCGAGGCCACGAGCTGGGGAAAGGTGGAGAGCACGCGCGAACAGATGGTGTTCTGTGAAGCCACGCTCGGCTTTGCGCTGCTCGCGAGCGACGCCTGGCATCGCCGGGCCTGGGAAGGCCGGCCCGAACGCAGGTTCGCGGACTGGCTCGAGGAGCAGGCGGGCCGCGGGCGCGAAGATGTTCCCGCGGGAATCCCCGGCTAACTCTTCGCAATCTCCTCCGCCGCCATCAGCGACAGCGCGCAGAAGGTGAGGGTCCCGTTGGCGCAGCCGCTGGAGACGATCGTGGGTGCGCCCACCACGAACAGGTTCTCGTGATCGTGGGTGCGTCCCCAGCGGTCCACCACGCTGGTGGCGGGATCGTCGCCCATGCGGCACCCGCCGCCGGGATGTTCGAACAGACGTGACGCCCGCGTGCTCATCATGCGCCCGCCTGCCGCGCGCGCGAGCTCGTCGAAGCGGCCCAGCAGCGTCTCGTGCGTGTGCGGCTCCAGGTCGAGGGTGGCCTGCCCGGCCACGTAGTCGATGCGCGGCATCGGATCCCCGTGCGCGTTGCGCATGCCCGGGTCGAGGGTGAGACGGCTCTCCGGGGTGGGAATCACGTCGTAGTACGACCGGATGCGCGCGGTCGCGGTGGACCGGGTGCGCGCCCGCCAGTCGGCCATCACCTCGTCGCCCCAGAAAACCCGCCCGTCGTCCGCCGCCAGACGGGCTTCGCGGCCCACGGTCGATTCCCACAGGCGGATGTCGTGGCGCAGGTAGCGGTCCAGCGGCCCCGGACTCGCGAAGCGGTGCGACAGCAGGCTGTTGTTGGGAAAGATCCCCGGGTAGAGCCTCATGGGCAGCTCGATGAAGCCGCTGGCGAACCAGTGCCCGGTCATGTAGTGCCCGACGTTGTCCGTGCTGTTGGCCAAGCCGTTGGGAAAGCGGCTGTTGGCGGACAGCAGGAGGAGATGCGAACTCCAGCTGTGGCCGGCAGCGAGCACGAAGGTTCGCGCCCGGAATTCGACGGGCTGGTCGGGGGCGTCCTGATGAAATCCCGCGGCGGTCTCGATGCGGTCCGAGCCCGATGCCAGATTCAGCGAGCGAATCAACGTGCGGTCGTGGAGCCGGATTCGCGCCGCGGCGAGCAGGCGGTCGAAGGCGAAATCCGGGGTGTATTTGGCGCCCGTCGGGCAGACCGCGCAGGTGTCGCAGCGCTGGCACACGTTGCGTCCCTGCCACGGCTCGGTGTTTCGCGCCCACGGCTGGGTCCAGAAGGGGATGCCCGCCGCGTCCGTCCACTCGCGCATGCGCTCGAGGTTCCAGGAGAGCGGCAGGGGCGGCATCGGATACGGCCTGGACCGGGGATCGTACTCGGGCGGACCCTGCTCCCCGGCGACCCCCATGCGCTCCTCGGCCTCCTGGTAGTAGGGCTCGAGGTCGTCGAAGGTGATGGGCCAGTCGTATCCGACCCCGTACAAGGAGCGCACCCGGAAGTCCTCCGGCGAATACCGGGGCACGGCGCCCCCCCAGTGCATCGCGGCGCCCCCCAGGACCATCGACTGGTACATCTCGCCGGTGCCGGTCTGGCCGGGGATGTGGTCGTTCGGATAGGGGTTCTCGCCGTACGCGAGCATGCGCGCGCGGGTCGCCGTCCTCTCTTCCAGAGAAGCGGTGCGTCCCCCCGCCTCGACGACCGTGATGGACGCCTCGGTGCGCTCCGCCAGCCGCTCCGCGACCATGGCCGCGCTGATGCCGCCCCCGATGATGCAGACGTCGCTCTCGATGACCTGGCTCATGATGCGGCTCCCGGCAGCGGGGCGGGCTCGTCTCCGGCTCCCGCCAGGCCCCTGCACTGCTGTTTGGCGATGGCCCGTCCGTAGCAGAGATCGGTCGCGATCGGGGAGGCGAAGAAGTGGGCCGCGAGCGCGACGGCGATGTGCGCGGCGTTCCCCGGCCGGCCGAAGTCGGGACCGGCCCGGCGCACGTGCGGCTCGAGGATCCGTCGCCGCTCGGACACTCCGGCTTCGGCGAACGACATCCCGAAGCGCTTGCCGCTCTCGATGTCGAGCCCGCTCAGCTGGGCGGCCCAGCCGGGCCGCGGATCCGGCCCCGTGTAGACCGTCACGGGCACCAGGTAAGGATGAGGCATCTCGGCCACCGGCTCCAGCCCTTCGGACCAGAGCTCGAAGGCGGCCAGCGCTCGCTCACGGCCGTCCGCGCCCAGCTCTTCCGGCAGCACAGCCTCGCCGACCGCCCGAAGCGTGGCTGGCGCGAGCGCGTCCGGGTTCTCCGCCGCGGTGGGCGCACAACTCGGCAAGGATACCACGGCTACCGTCGCCGCGGACTGCTTCAGAAAGGTTCTGCGTGACTCGGCCATTGGCTTCGTCTCCTTGCTGCGGGCTTACTGGGGATCGCCGGCCCCGCCATGGGAGGAATCGGCCAGCGACAGAAAGTCCTTCGCCATCGCGGGCCCCGCGGCTTCGTCCTCGTGCTTGAAGAAGACGAATGCGTCGTCCCAGCCCTGCCCCTGGACACGCTCCATCCATCGCTCCAGTTCACCCTGGGTGTAGCCGAGCCGGCGCATGCGCAGGTAGCCCCAGGTGCCGGAGGGCAGGGGCCGGTCGGCGGGCACGCCGGGGAGCGGGTCGTCGATGTCCGCGTGCACCAGGGCGAAGTCGCGGTCGGTGAGCAGGGTTCGCACTTCGTCGTCGAACCAGGAGGCGTTGCGGAACTCGAAGGCGGCGCGGGTGCCGTCGGGAAGCAGATCGAGGAAGGCAGCCAGACGCCCGGCATCCTTCTTCATGTTGGGCGGCATTTGGAACAGGATCACGCCCAGGCGCGGGCCCAGGGCGGCGCAGGTCTCGACCAGGTAGGTGGTCTCGTCGGTGCTCGAGAGGCCCAGGCGCTTGAAATGCGTGATCCGGCGCGACGCCTTGATCGAGAAGCGGAAGCGCTCGGGCACCTGCTCGGCCCACTTCATCAGCAGATCGACCTTCGGCAGCCGATAGAAGGTGTTGTTGATCTCGACGGCGGGCAGCTCGCCGGCGTAGTGCGAGAGGAAGGCCCGCTGCGGGAGCTTCTCCGGGTAGAACCGGCCCTTCCACTCCTTGTAGGCGAAGCCGCTGGTTCCCGTCCAGATGCGCATGGCGGAATGATGCACGGGATCCGGGGGATGCGCCAGACGCCATCACTCCCGAGCCGGGTCGTGCGGCCGGCACGTCTTGTGTCCGCCCCGGTTCGCGCGGCCGTTGCGTCTTGTGTCCGCCCCGGTTCGCGATAGTCTTCAACAGGTTGCCGGGGGGGATTGTGCAAGGGATGCCAAATGATGTGGAAAAGGATGACGGGGCTGTGGAAATGAAGACGTCGACTGGCTTCAGGGTCTCCGCGAGGGAAACGGTCCTGCTGCTCGGCACGACCAAGGGGGCCTTCCTGGGCCGCGCGCGCGACGGCGGCGGCTGGGAGTTGGACGGGCCGCACTTTCCGGGCGAGGAAGTCTATGCGATGGCATACGATGGCCGCGCCGGCCGATCGCGCCTGTGGGCGGCGCCGGGCAGCCCCTTCTGGGGGACGACGCTCCGCTTCTCCGACGACTTCGGGGCGAGCTGGTCCGGGAAGGATGAACGCCGGGTCAGGTTCCCGGAGGATGCGGAGCTCTCGCTCAAGCGCATCTGGCAGATCCGGCCGGGTTCGGAGGCCGAGCCCGATGTGATCCGCCTTGGGGTCGAGCCCGCGTGCCTCTTCGAGTCGCGCGACGCCGGGGACTCGTGGCAGCCGGTGGAGGGCCTCCTGAACCATCCCCACCGCGAGCGCTGGCAGCCGGGCGCGGGAGGGCTTTGCCTGCACACCATCGTCGGGGACGGCGAGCCGGACGGGCGCATGATGATCGCCATCTCGGCGGCCGGCGCCTACCGGAGCGACGACGGCGGGGTCACGTGGGAGGCGCGCAACCATGGCGTGCGCGCGGAGTTTCTCCCCGACAAGCACCCCGAGTTCGGTCAGTGCGTGCACAAGATCGCGCATCATCCCACCAACCCGGGTCGGCTCTTCCTGCAGAACCACTGGGGGCTCTACAGGAGCGAGGACTGGGGGGATTCCTGGGTCGACATCGCCAACGGGGTTCCCTCGGACTTCGGCTTCGCCATGGCGATGCATCCGGGAGATCCCGACACCGTCTACATCGTGCCCATCGAGTCGGACGGGTTCCGCTGCACCCCGGACGCGAGGCTGCGCGTGTACCGGACGCGCGACGGCGGGGCGAGCTGGCACCCGCTCACCGAGGGGCTTCCGCAGGAGAACGCGTACGAGACGGTGCTGCGCGATGCGCTCGCGACGCTGGCGCCCGGTCAGGTGTTCTTCGGAACGCGCAGCGGCAAGGTGTACGCCTCGCGCGACGACGGCGATTCCTGGGAACTGGTGCGCGACGGGCTCCCGCCGGTGGTGTGCGTGAAGGCGTGCGTGGCGTGAGGATCGTGCTCCCGGAGGCGCTGCGCGACCTGGCCGACGGGCGGGCGGTGGTGGAGATGGGGGTCGGCGCGGGCGGCGCGGGCGCGGGCGGCGCGGGCGCGGCCGATAGGGCTTCGGGCCCGGTCGCCGATACCCGGCATTCAGTCGGCGGGGTGCTGGGCGCGTTGAGCGCTTCCCATCCCGGCCTCTACGACCGCCTGATGACCGAACAGGGTGCGCTGCGGCCCCATGTGAACATCTTCGTGGACGGCGATAACATCCGCTTCACGGGTGGCCTCGGGACGCGGGTCGGGGCGGGCAGCGAGATCTTCGTGCTTCCCGCGATCAGTGGCGGATGAGGAAGCTCACGGGATGAGGAGGTGGACCGGCGGCAGGCCCGGCCAGGCGCGGGCGGCTATGGTGCCATGACCTCGGGTCGCGCGCTCTCCTTCGAGGTCGCCGGCGCCGCCGTCTCGGCGCTGCTGGTGCGGCCCCCCGACGCGAGCGCTCTGCTCGTCCTCGGGCACGGCGCCGGCGCCGGCATGCGCCACGTCTTCATGGAGGAGATCGCGGGCCTGCTGGCCGACCGCGGGGTCGCCACCTTTCGCTACCAGTTCCCCTACATGGAGGCGGGTCGGCGGTACCCCAACCCGCAGCGCATCCTGACGGCCACGGTGCGGCGGGCGGTGGCGGCGGCGCACGAGGCTGCGCCCGACCTGCCGCTGTTCGCGGGGGGCAAGTCCATGGGCGGCCGCATGACCTCGCTGGCCGCGGACGCCCCGCTCGCGGGCGTGCGCGGGATCGCCTTCCTGGGCTTCCCCCTGCACGGCATCGGCAAGCCGCCCGGCATCGAGCGGAGCGAACATCTCCACCAGGTCGAGCTGCCCCTGCTGTTCGTCCAGGGCGCGCGCGACCGGCTGGCCAACCTGGATTTCCTGCGTCCGGTGGTCGAGCGGCTGGGGTCCCGCGCGACGCTGCACGTCGTCGAGGGCGGGGACCACTCGTTCAAGGTGCTCAAGAGAAGCGGCCGCACGCACCCGGAAGTGATGGCGGAGGTGGCGGATGCGGTGGCGGGGTGGATCCGGGCGCGGTGACGGAGTGGATCCGGTCACGCTGACGGGGTGGATCCGGGCGCGCCAAAGGGGATCCCGTCGCGGTGGCCCTTGATAACCCGACGCATGGCCAGCATCCAACTCCACCGAACCCTCGCCAGTGTGTTGCAAAACCGTAAATGCAACAATTTGTTGCCTTTTTGTAAATGCAACACCGTGCAGAGCGTCTTGGAGAGGGATGTATCTGTCGCGGCAGAGGGATGTATCTGTCGCGGCAAAGCGTCCATCGCTCGCAGCTGACATGCCCCCGGTCCGTCGCCGTCACTTGCCGAATGCAGCGGCGATTCGGCGACGACGTGGCCGCTAACTCAATCCCCCCATCAACCGCTCCAGCGCGGCCACCAGGTCGGGCTCCTCTTCCAGCACCGCGGCGAGCGGGTCCATTCCCAACGCGGTCATGCGCGCGGGCGCGGTGCGGATGGTGTGGTGCTCGATGGCGAGCCCGTCCTTCACCTCGCTCCACTCGAGCGGCATGGACACAGGGGCGCCCGGTCTGGGCCGCACGCAGAAGGGCGCCGCGATCAGCTTGCCGTGACCGTTCTGCAGGTAGTCCAGGTAGACCTTGCCCTCGCGTCGGCTCACCCGCCGCTCCACCGTGGCGATCTCCGGCAGTTCGACCGCGATCACACGGCTCATAACCCCGCCGAAGAGCTGCGACTGCTCGTAGGTGCAGCGCCGCCCCAGCGGGATCATGACATGCAGCCCGGATGACCCGCTGGTCTTCACGTAGCAGGGCAGTCCCGCCTCATCGCACACCCTGCGGATGCACCGGGCCACCTGGATGACATCGCTGAACGAAGCCTCCTTGGGATCAAGGTCCAGCACGCACCAGTCCGGGCGGGAGGGCGTCTCCAGGCGGCTGTGCCAGATGTGCAGCGGGATGGTGCCCATGTTCGCGATGTAGAGGACGGCCTCCGGCGAATCGGCGACGAAGTAGTTCAGATCGCGCCCGGAGCTCTCCGAGAAGACGGTCTCGGTGCGCAGCCAGTCCGGGGCCCATTCGGGCGCGTCCTTCTGGTAGAACGACTTGCCGTCGATGCCGTCCGGGTAGCGGGTCATGACCAGGGCCCGGTCCGCGAGATACGGGAGCAGCCAGGGTGAGATGGCCCGGTAGTAGTCGATGAGGTCGCCCTTGGTGTAGCGCTCCTCCGGCCAGAACACCTTGTCCAGGTTGGTGAAATGCACATCCCGCGCGACGCTCGGGGCGCGCACCGGCAGAGGCTCGGCCAGCGCCTCGCGGTATGCCGCGTCGTCCTCGAGGAAGCACTCGCGCGGCCGCTTGTCCTCGCGGAAGCGGACAAACGACGGATGGCGCAGCAGACCCGCCTCGGTCCACTCCCTGTAGCGCACCTCCGCGACCAGCTCCGGGCGGACCCAGCGCTGCACGCGGCCGGGCATGAAAACTCCCTCTCCGGTGGCCGGACACTCGTCGACCTCGATCTCCCGGAGCATCTCGCGGATCTCGCCGAGCTGTTCGGCCGTGAACCCCGTGCCGACGCTGCCCGCGTGCACCAGCGTGTCGCCCTGGTAGCGGGCCAGGTGCAGCGAACTCAGCCCTGGTCGCTCGTCCCGCGGCTCCGACCACCCGACCACGACAAAGTCCCCGGTCTCCACCGCCCGGATCTTCATCCAGGAGCCCGAACGCGCCGACACGTAGATGCTGTCCGCCTTCTTGGCGACCACGCCCTCGAGCCGCATCTGCGTGACGTGTTCGTACATCACGTCGCCCGTCTCCGCGATGTGATCGCAGTAGTGGAGCGGCCCCGCGGGAGGCAGCACTTCGCGCAGCACCTGCTTGCGCGCCAGCAGCGGCAGGCCGCGCAGATCGAGGCCGCCCACCGCCAACAGGTCGAAGACGTACATGCGCGCGGGGAGCTCGACCGCCGCGCGCTGGATGTCGGCGTGGTTCTGCAGGCGGCCGCGCTTCTGCAGGCGGCCGAAGCTGGGCAGGCCGGCAGCGTCGTGGACCACCACCTCGCCGTCCACGATCACATGGCCGAACGGGAGGCCGCGCACGGCCCGGGCGATCTCCGGGAAGGTCGCCGTGAGATCGTTTCCGTTCCTCGACCAGAGCACCGCCTCGCCCCCCTCGCGGGCGCCGATGATGCGGTAGCCGTCGTACTTGATCTCGAAGACCCATCCCGGGCGCGTGAACGGAGCGTCCCGCGAGGTCGCGAGCATCGGCCGCACCGTGCGGGACTCGACCCGGGCCTCGCGAGCACCCAGCTCCCGGGCCCGCTCCTCCACCGCGGCCTGGCGCCGCTCCGGGTGGGCGACCTCATTGACCGCGAGCCCCGAATAGACCGACTCGACCGGGTACGCCCCGGTGCCGCGCTCGTCCACCCAGGCGTCGGACTCCTTGATGAGGAGCCACGAGTTCTCGGACTGGCGCGTCTTCACCAGCGTCCAGCGGCCGTTCAACTTGAAGCCGCGCAGATCGAAGAGCAGCTTGCCGCTCTCGAGCCCCGCGCGCGGATCCTCGACCGGCACCCACACGCCCTTGTCCCAGAGGATGACCGAGCCGGCCCCGTAGTTGCCCTCCGGGATCACGCCTTCGAACTCCGCGTAGTCCAGCGGATGGTCCTCCACGTGGACGGCCATGCGCTTGTCCTGCGGGTTGGGCGACGGCCCTTTGGGAACGGCCCACGAGAGCAGCACCCCGTCCAGCTCCAGCCGGAAGTCCCAGTGCAGGCGCGTGGCATCGTGCTGCTGCACCACGAACAGGCGGCTCCCGGCGAGCGCCGCGCCGCCGAACGGCTCCGGGGTGCGGGACGCCTGCCGCTTGGCGCGATACTCGGCGAGCTTGTCGCGGGACGCGCGATCAGGCATCGGCCTTCCCTTTGCCGACCCTCGCAACCATCATGTAAGCTCCCCCGCCGATTACGGATACCGATTCCCCGGGGACATCATGGCCGCACGAGCGATCGGAACCTCCAGCATCTCCTTCGGTCTCGTCACGATCCCGGTCAAGCTGTTCGCGACCAGCAAGTCGGGCGCGCGCGTCAGCTTCAACTGGATCGACCGCAAGACCGGCGTCCGGGTGCGTCAGCAGTACTTCAACCCCGACAACAACCAAGTCGTGCCCAAGGACGACATGGTCAAGGGATACCAGTTCGCGAAGAACCAGTTCGTCGTCTTCGAGCCCGATGAACTCAAGGTGCTGGAACAGCCCAAGACCGACGCCATCGAGATTGCCGAGTTCGTCCCCGCCGAGCAGGTCGAGCGGGTCTACTTCGACCGGGCCTACTACCTGGGCCCGGACCGGGGCGGCGCCCGGGCCTATCGCCTGCTGGCGGCCGGGCTGGAACAGACGGGACGCGTGGCGGTCGCGCGCTTCGCCACCCGCGGCAAGCAGTACCTGGTGATGGTGCGCCCGTACAGGGACGGCCTGATGCTCGAACAGTTGCGCTACCAGACCGAGGTCCGGTCATGGGACGAAGTCCCGGTCGAGGAGGGCGAGATCAACCCCGCGGAACTCGACCTGGCGGTCCAGATGATCGAGCAGCGGACCGCGGAGGAATTCCAGCCCGACGACTACAAGGACGAAGTGCGCGAGCGCCAGCTCGAGCTGATCCAGCAGAAGATCGACGGCGAACAGATCACGGTGGCGCCCTCGGCCGAGCCCCAGGCCCAGATCATCGACCTGATGGCGGCGCTGAAGGCGAGCATCGCGGGTGAGGGCGACGCGGAAGGCGAGGGGGCGGCGGCGAAGCCTGTGCGGAAGGCGGCTACCGGCTGAGGGCCGTCACCTAGTCGATCCCCCCGCCCGGCTGCGCGGCGCTCTCCACCCGAATCGACAGGATGTCGATGTCGTGGTACTGCTGGTGACGGATGGCCGAGGCGTAGTGGCGCAGAAGCCTCAGCGGGATCTCCGACCCGCCGCTCGGGGCCCCCTCGCTGAGCATCACCAGCTGGTCCTCGATGTTGGTCTCGTCGGTGGTTGCGATGAACTCGAGGTCGGCTGCGTCGCCGTCGCTTCCGGCGATGAGAAGCAGGCGGCGTTCCGATGCGTCCGCCTCCTCATCCTCGTCATCCGCTCCCCGCATGAGGATGTGCGCGGTCTCCTCGCCCACGGCGCGCAGGCGCCGCTCCATGTCCTCGTTCCAGCCCTTGCGCGCGGCGAACGTCACCATGAAGTCGTCGATCTCTGACCAGGCCTCGGGCGTAAGCCTTGTCTTCAGGCGCGCGCGGCGTCCTCCGACGATCTCCTCGAACATCGCCAGCAGGATCACCGTGAAGCCGCCGACGGTCATGCCGTTGCCGAGCAGTTCGGCCCATATCCCCTGGAAGTACTCGGGGTAGATCCAGTCGAACTGGAACGCGAGCCCGATCCAGAATGCGACGCCGACCACCAGGCCCTTGCGGTAGTCCAGGCCCTCCTGGAGCAGAATCCTCATCCCGAAGACGAAGATCAGGGCCACGATGATGATGAAGTAGGCCGCGACGACTGGCCCCGGGATCGCGATGATCAGGTTGATGAACTTGGGCAGAAACGCGAGCGAGACGAACACGATGCCGACGCAGATCCCGATCCGGCGGGCGGCGACTCCGGTGAGTTCCGCGACGCTGATGCTCATGCCGTAGGTGGTGTTCGGAACCGTCCCCGCGAGGCCGGACAGCAGATTGCCCACGCCGTCGGCCGAGATCGCGCCCTGGATGGAGCGAAAGTCGATCGCGCGCATCCTGCGCCACGAGACGCGCTGAATGGCGATGGCGTCCCCGAGCGTGTCCAGCGCGCCCACAAGCGTCACCATGATGAAGGACGGCAGGAGAGCCCAGAACTCCGGCCGGAAGCTCAGGTCGACCCCGGGATAGGCGAGTTGCGGGAGCCCGATCCAGGCGGCGTCCGCGACCGACGACGTGTCGTACATGCCGAACCCCAGCCTGGCGGTGAGGCAGCCCGCGACGATGCCGATGGCCGGGGCCCACAGGCGCAGCACCCCGGAGGAGCGAAGCGGTACCAGGATCATCACCAGCAGCGTCACTCCCGCGATGACCGGGCCCGCGGCAGGCGAAACGTCCGGGGGCACGTCGCCCAGCTTGTTGACGATGAGGGGCGAGAGGGTCACCGGGATGAGCAGCAGCACGGTGCCGGCCACCGTGGGCGTGAAGATGCGCCGCAGAAGCGCCATTCTCGCCGCCAGGACGAACTGAACCAGCGCGGACGCGATGATCAGGGTCGCGAGCATGCCCGGCCCGCCCTGTTGCAGGGCAGTCACGCTCACCGCCAGGAACGCGCTCGTGCTCCCCATTACGAGGATGTAGCCGGCCCCGATGCGCCCCACCTTGCGCGCCTGGATCGCCGTCGTCACTCCGCTGATCACCAGCGCGGCGCACACCGCCCACGACAGGTAGTCGTCGCCCATGCCGGCGACGGTGATCATCACGGTGGGCGTCAGGATGACGCTCGCGATGCACAGGATGGCGTACTGGATGCCCAGCCCGGCCGTGATCGGCAGGGGAGGACGTTCGTCCGGTTCGTAGCGGACGTCCTGGCGGTCGACACCCGGGCTCACCGGGCTTCCTCGCTGCGACGTGTCATGCGGACTCCCCCATCGAGTCGGTCCCGGTTGGTGACGGTGTATGCATCGTGGCGCGGGATCAGGGGCGCGCGATCAGCTTGCCGCGGACCGCTCCGTGTCGACGCGCACCATTGCCGGCACGCCCCACGCAATCGCCAGGTGCACCGGCACCGCGACCGCCAGGTGGTACCCGTTCACCTGGTCGATCCCGGGAACAACCTGCATCACGAGGCCGAGGACCGACACCCCGGCCGCCACCTGCGCCGTTCGGGTCGCCAGCCGGCGCCACCTGTCGGCGAAGACCGCCGGGCCGAGCGCAACCGCCAGCACCAGCGACACTGGGTTCGCCTGCAGGAAGTTCTCGTTCCAGTGCATGAACTCGTGGGCGGTGAAGTGCGACACGATCATCACCAGCCCCGACAGGCCCGCGACGAGAGACCAGATTCCGGCGACCAGCACGAACTCCACCTTGAGGAGCGTCATCAGGGTCGGTCCGGCGGTCCTCAGTCGCGGGAAGGAGACGAATGCGCCTCCGGCCAGCCACGCGAGCAGAATGCCGGTCAGGTAGAACGACCGGAAGTGCCGGGGGGGTTCGGCGGGGGGGACGCGGGCCGGGTCGTCCAATACGGCTTCGGATGTGACCAGGTCGGTGTCGCGCAGGAAGTCGCGCATCATCATGGGAATGAACATCTCGTCCCAGGCGGTGACGGGACGATCGCCTCGGCCGCCCATGAAGAAGTCGAGCGACACGTAGACCAGCGCGTTGTCTGCCGTGAGCCTCCGGGTGTGGAAGCGGAAGGTCTCGCCCGGGACCTCGCCGAACCCCTCGCGCAGGCGTCCGTCCAGGACGACATCCAGGGCGTCGCGCACGCGCGTCGAGCAGTTGTCGAGGAAGTACTGGTACCGGTACCAGGCGTTTTCCGGGCGCGCGTTGAATTCGGCCATGCCGAGAAGCGTCAGGCGCTGATCCGGGGTCAGGTCCAGCTCCTGCTCCACCACGCCGCGGTCCGAGGCCACGTAATGCGCGATCATTCCCTCGGAGGACAGGCCGGCCATCCAGTACTGCCAGTCGCCCAGGAGGAAGCGCCAGAAGAAGCCCTCCTCGCCGGTGTTGAACATGCCCCAGTTGTACGACACATCCAGGCCGCGCGCCGGATCCTGGATGCGGATGGCGTTGTGGCCGAACATCTCGTAGACCACGGGTCCGGCGCCGACGGTAATGAGCGAGACGCGCAGATCGGAGCCGGGTGCCGGCTCCGGGAGTCCCTGATCCTCAGGAACCGGCTCCTGATCCGCGGCCTCTGCCGACACCGGCGCGACCGGATGCGCTCCCGCCGGGGCGGCCCGGACCGCCCATGCCGCCAGCGAGGCCGCCAGGAACAGGCTCGTTCGGCACATCGCGCTTGATTGCGGCACCGGCGGTCACCTCGCTGGTGTGGACATGGCTCGCTTCCCCGTTGCGCCGTACACCGTCTGCCGCGCGGGGCTCCGGCGCAACCGCCCCCGACGCCGGCCCGGTAGCCCGCAGCGCGCCCGCGGCCTACACTGGCGGAGGCATGGACGCCGCGCCCGACCGAGCCATCCACGGCCGCCCGGCAAACCCACCGACAACCCAAGGAGCAACCCGATGTCCGTGGCCCCCCTCCCGCATCGCCGCACCGCCCCCCGCCCGACCGCTTCCCCCGCGTTCGTCGCCCTCGCCGCCCTCGGCGTGCTGGCGGTCGTGGCCGGGCCCTCGGCCGCCAGCGCCCAGCGTCAGTACGCCGCGGCCGCGCACGGGGGCAACTACATGCACAACTTCTACTTTCCCCCCGCCCCCAGCTCCACCCCCTGGTATCCGGCGTGGTCGCCGGACGGCGAGCGGATCGCGGTGGGCATGAGCGGCTCGATCTGGAGCGTAGACCCGGAGACGGGGATCGCAACCGAGCTGGTCCGTTCCGGGGACTATCTCTCCTCCCCCAACTGGTCGCCGGACGGGCGCTGGCTGGTCTACACCGCCGACGCCGGGGGCGGCCCCATCCAGCTGGAGATCCTCGACACGCACACCGGCGAGACCCGCCGGCTCACCGACGACGACCAGATCTACGTCGACCCGCGCTTCTCGCCCGACGGCAGCCGGCTCGCCTACGTCTCCACCCAGTCCAACGGCTATTTCGACGTCTACATCCGCGAGATCGCGGACGGGTCCTGGGCAGGCGACGAGGTCGCGGTCAGCTACGACAACAGCTTCGGACGGCCCCGCCTCTACTTCGGGGCCTGGGACATGCACATCTCGCCAGCATGGCTGCCCTCCGGCGACGAACTCCTCATCGTCTCCAACCGGGACGTGCCGCTGGGGAGCGGCAACGTGTACCGCGTTCCGGCGCGCGAGAACGGCATCGACGAGCGGGTCGCGGTGCTGCAGGAGCAGAGCCTCTACCGCACCCAGCCGGACGTATCGCTCGACGGCCGCCGCTTCGTCTACTCGTCCACGGCGGGCGCGGCCGACCAGTTCAACAACCTCTACGTCCAGCCCACGACGGGCGGCGAGCCCTACAAGCTCACCTTCTTCGAGCACGACGCATTTCACCCGCGCTGGTCACCGGACGGCGAGTGGATCGCGTTCATCAGCAACGAGGGCGGGCTGCCCCAGCTCACCCTGCTCGAGACCTACGGCGGGGCGCTCCGCACGGTGACCATCCGGGAGCGCCGCTGGATGGAGCCCATGGGCACCCTCACGGTCACGACCCTGGGCGCCAACGGGGAACCCGTGGGCGCCCGCGTCCATCTCACCGCCTCCGACGGCAAGCACTACACCCCCGCCGGCGAGTACTCACGGGTCAGCCGCGCCGGAGACCGCATCTTCCACCACTCCGGCGTGTTCCAGGTGGAACTGCCTCCCGGTCCCGCGCGCATGCTGGTGACGCGTGGATTCGAGCACGTGCCGCAGGAGTTCGACCTGAACATCGCGGCCGACGAGAACCACCGCGTCAGCGTGCATCTGGAGGAGATCTCGGACCTGAGCGACGAGGGCTGGTACTCGGGCTCCACCCATGTGCACATGAACTACGGCGGCAACCTCCACAACACCCTCGAGAACCTCATGATGATGTCGGAGGCCGAGGACCAGGACGTGGTGGCCGAGCAGGTGGCCAACAAGGACAACCGCATTCTGGACCACCAGTTCTTCGTGCCCGGGGGCGGCGCCCATCCCCTCTCGCGCGACGACATGGTGGTGGTGGTGGGCCAGGAATACCGTCCGCCCTTCTACGGACACGTCTTCATGTTCGGCATGACCGACCACCTCATCTCCCCCTTTGTGACCGGGTACGAGCAGACGGCCATCGAGAGCCTCTATCCCTCCAACACCGACATGTTCAGAAAGGCGAAGGCGCAGGGCGCCATCACCGGCTACGTGCACTCCTTCTTCAACGGGGATCCGCTGGAGGGGACGCTGGGTGGCGCCAAGGGGTTCATCGTCGACGCCGCCCTGGAGGCCGCCGACGCGGTGGAGTGGTCCACGCCGCAGGACGGATACCCGCCCCTCTATGCCGTTTGGAGCAACGACATACGTGCCGCGGTGGTCGGCGGCGAGGACTCCATCTCCAATCTGCAGGCAACCCCGCTGGTGGGATCGATGCGGACCTACGTGCGGACGCCGGACGGCAGGCTGTCGATGGAGGGGTGGTTCGACGGGATGCGCGCCGGCAACGCCTTCGTCTCCAGCGGTCCCCTGCTCGACGTCAGGGTCGACGGCCGCATCCCCGGAGAAGAGCTGGCGCTGCCCGCCGGCGGGGGCGAGGTGACGGTGGCGATCCGGGCCTGGGGGATCGTGCCCATGCGTACGGCGACCGTCGTGATGAACGGCGAGGTCGTGGAGGAGATTCCCTTCGGGGGGGACCGGCGTTCGCTCGAAGTGGAGCGCACCCTGCGGGTGGACCGGAGCAGCTGGATCCACGTCCGCGTCCAGGGAGACCCCGAGGACCGCTTCCCGCTCGACACCTCCTACCCGCTCGCGCTCACCAACCCGGTGTGGGTCACGGTGGGCGGGGCCCCCGTGCGCAGCCGCAGCGCCGCCGACTACGCGCTGCGCTGGATCGACAGGCTTCAGACGATGGCCGAGCTGTGGCCCGGCTGGCGCTCGGACGCCGAAAAGGAGCACGTGTACGCCCAGTTCGACGAGGCCCGCGCCATCTACCGCGCCCGCATGGAGGAGGCCGCGCCGGGAACCTGAGCGCGCTGGAGCTCCGAGCGAGACCGATTCACGGCGTCGTGCGAGCGATTCGGGCAAGGGGGAGAGCGTGCAGGCGCACCGGCCCCCGGTGGAAGGGAAGTGCCTGCAGCCCGGTGTACATTATCACGCCGCGTTCAAAGGCGTTCCCCGCGAATTCGGCCAGGGCCGCGAGACCGTCGAAGTCCCGGCGCCGGAGCGTGGCGGAAGCCTTGACCTCCACGCCGACAATGCGGCCGTCGGGCCGTTCCAGCACGATATCGACCTCGCGCTTGCGTTTGTCCCGGAAGTGGTACAGACCAACCTCCTCCTCGGCCCACTCTGCGTGCTTCGCGCACTCCATGAACAGGAGGGTTTCCAGCAATGCCCCGTAGTGCGGGCTGGTGAGGAGCCGGGCTTCCGTGCGCAGGCCGAGGAGGTGCGCGGCGAGACCCGTGTCCACGAAGTGCAGCTTCGGCATTCGCACCGTGAGTCGCCGCGCCAGGTTCTTCCGATAGGAGGGGACGCGACGTATCAGGAACATGAGTTCGAGGACCTCCGCGTAGCTCTTGGCGAGCTTGTCGTTCAGTTCGAGGTCGTTCGCGAGGTTGGCGTACTTGAGCAGGTTGCCGCTCAGCCCCGCCAGGTAGGGGGCCAGTGCGCGAAGCCTGGAATGATAGTCGCCGCGGGCGCTGTAGAGTGTGTCGAAGTCCTTGAAGAAGCGCCCTTCCGTATAGGACCGGAACCAGATGGTGCGTGCCCGCCGGCTCATGCCCTGAACCTCGGGATAACCCCCCATGCGGATCAGCCTTGCGATCTCTTCCCGGGTCGGGGCTTGATGGTCTTGCACCGCGGCGCGCGAAGGGGAAAAGTCCCCTGCCAGGAGGTAGTCGATCAGGTTCTGCCGGCTGCCCCGAAGCTCGGCAACCGACAGGGGCAGGAGCTCCAGGCGGGCCATGTGGCCGGGCAGAGCTTCCTGGGCTCGTGCGGACCGGAAGATGTCGGCCGACCCGGTGAGGAGGAACAGCCCTTTGCGCGGGCGAGCGAGCCCTTGCCGGTCAGGCGGCGCACTGGCGAACCGGTCCGAAGCCTCCTTGATGGCGGGCACAAGCTCCGGAACCTGCTGGAGCTCGTCGAGCACGACCGAATCGTTATGGAAGGACCTCACGAAACCGTACGGGTCGGAGGCCGCGGCCGCCTGCACGGCGGGGTCGTCGAGCGTCAGGTAGCGCATGCCCAGCTCGGCGGCGACGCCGCGCACCAGGGTGGTCTTGCCGGACTGCCTTGGACCCGTCACGTAGACGATCCGGAACTCGCCGAGCATGTCGCGCACGCCGGGATAGAGGTGTCTGGAGTACATCGGCAGATTTGGGAAAGGTGGCGCTATTACGAGAACTCCTACTCCTTGATACGAGAAATCTGACTCTCTATTACGAAAAATCCAAGCTCTTATTACGAGAACTCAAACAGAAAGAGCACGGGGCGATCGGGGCGCGGGGGGGGTGAACCACGAGGCGGGCATGAGCGCGGGCGGTGGACCTCCGCCCCGCTGAGGCTCAAACGCGCCTCAGCCCTCCGGGCCCGAGTACCTCACCTCGCCGCCGACGATCGTGTACGCGACCTCGGTGGCGGGAATCTCCTCCTCGGGGATCGTCATGATGTCCTGCGAGAGGACGACGATGTCGGCCAGCTTGCCGGGAGTGAGCGAGCCCTTCAGGTGCTCCTCGAAGGCGGCGTAGGCGTTGTTGATGGTGTAGCTCTCGAGCGCCTCTTCGCGCGTCATGCGATGCTCGCCCGAGAGAACCTCGCCATTGTTCATGCGCCGGCTCACCGATGAGTAGAAGCTCGCGATCGGCGAAATATGCTCCACAGGCACGTCCGTGCCGTTCGCGATCATGACCCCGGCATCGAGGATGTCCCGCCACACGTAGGACGTCTGGATCATCCGCTCCCGCCCCAGGCGGTCCGCCAGCCAGGGTCCGTCGGAGGTGGCGTGCACGCCCTGCATCGACGCGATGATATCCAGTTCGGCGAAACGCCCGACGTCGGCCGGGTTGAGGTGCTGGGCGTGCTCGATGCGCCAGCGCAGATCGGTGCGGTCGGGATTGGCCGCGAAGACCTTCTCGTAGATGTCGAGCACCTCGCGGTTGGCGCGGTCGCCGATGGCGTGGGTGTTGACCTGGTAGCCGTGCCGGATGGCGACCTCGGCGGTGCCGGTGATGTCTTCCACGGTCTCGAGCACCAGTCCCGGGTTGTCGATGTCGATGTAGTTCTCGAGCAGCCACGCCCCGTGCGACCCCAGGGCCCCGTCGATCTGGCGCTTGATGGAGCGCACCGCCAGGAAGTCGTTGCCCTCGGGGATAATGCGATAGTCCGGGAGCTTTGCGTCCATGACCTCGTTGGACTCGCGGCGCACCATCACGTAGAGGCGCACCGGGAGCGCGCGCTCAGCCGCCAACGCGCGCAACCGGTCGATGGTGCCGAAGTCGGTGCCCGCGTCCTGGAAGCTGGTCACCCCGTAGGCCAGGGCTTCCGCACCGGCCAGCTCGACCGCGCGCACGAACTCGGCGTCCACGTCCTCGCTGGAGCGTCCCTCACCCGAGCGTGCGACGGCTTCGCTCACCAGGAGCTGGGCGGTCTCGCGCATCAGGCCGGTGGCGGCGCCCGAGGCGTCCCGCACGATGGTGCCGCCCATCGGGTCGGGAGTGTTGTCGTCGATCCCGGCGAGCTGCATCGCGAGGGCGTTGGCGAAGGAGGCGTGGCCGCTGGCGTGCCCCAGACTGACCGGGTTCTCCGGGCTCGCAGCCGAAAGCTCGGTGTGCAGCGGCACGCCGTCGACATTGGGCTCAGGCGTCGAGGTCCACTTCTCCTGGTGCCAGCCGCGCCCGGTCACCCACTCGCCCGGAGCCGCCCGGCTGGACGCTTCCCCCACCATCTGCACGATGTCGTCCCAACTGGTAGCGGTGGTGAGGTCGAGGATCATCTTCGAGCGGCCCAGGCTCATGTAGTGGCCGTGACCCTCAATAAAGCCGGGGATCACCAGCCGGCCGTCGAGTTCGACGACCTCGGTCGAGGGCCCGACATGGCCGGCGATCTCCTCGTTCGTTCCCACCGCCGTGATGGTGTACCCGGTCACGGCGAGCGCCTCCGCCTCCGGCAGGGCGTCGTCCACGGTCACCACCTTGCCGCCCGTCAGCACCAGATCCGCGTACTCGGCGGGACCCGGCTCGCAGGCGGCGATCAAGACCCCGGCGAGGAGCGCCGATCGCGTGAGCGGAACAACCAGGGACAGCTTGCTCATTGGAACTCCAGGCAAGGATGGAGGCTTCAGGGCGCCATGCGGTCCAGAAACGCGCGCTCATCCACCGTGAGGCTGCGGACGCCGAACGCCTGCACCTTGCGGAGCAGCGCGACGACCTCGGCGCGGTTGAGTTCGTGCAGCTCGTCCACGGGGATGAGGTCCCACTTGCGCCGCATCTCCGCTTCGGGCCGGGCCTTGACCACTCCCTGCATGCGCCGCCGCACCATCCGCCGGCGGCGCTGCCGGGCCCAGAGATAGACCAGCGCGCCGGCGAAGCCGCCCAGGTGCGCGAAGTGCGCCACGCCATCGTCTAACTGAGTGATGCCCGCGAAGAGGCTGAAGCCCGCAAGAAACAGGATCAGCCATCGCGCGCGAATCGGCAGGATACCCCAGATGTAGACCGGCTCGCGGGGCCAGTAGCGGGCGAAACCCAGCAGAACCGCGAACACCGCGCCCGAGGCCCCGACGACCGGCGCCATGGGAGGCAGGAACGAGAAAAGCGCGCCTCCAAGGCCGCCGAACAGGTAGAGCCTGAGGAAATGCGCGGACCCCATGCGCAGCTCCAGCCGGGGACCGAAGAAGTAGAGCCCCAGCATGTTGAGGGCGAGATGCCAGAAGCCCGCATGGAGGAACATGTAGGTGAGGAGCGTCCACGGCCGCAGATAGGCCAACTGCGGCACCAGGGTGAGGACCCAGAAGCCGTCGGACCGCGGCCCCGCGACCGCAAAAAGCAGAAAGACCACCACGTTGGCGGTGATCAGTCTTCGTACCCACGGTGTCATCTCGGGCCGGCCCTTCCGTCCGCGGTCTCGTGAGGGGTTGGAGGCGGAGCGGCATGGGCTGGCTGCCATGGAGCCGCGCCCGCGCCATCAGTACCAGCGCCCGGCGCGGCTGGTTCCGGGATTCGCGCGCCGGGTCTGGTGATTCGGCGGCGCACCCGTGCATATTCCGGGTTCGTAATCCGAATCGAGACTGGAGAACCGGATGATGAATTCGACGTCGCGCTGGATCGTCCCGCTGCTCGTTGCCGTGACCGCCTGCCAGGGAGGCGAAGTGCCCCCCCGGGCGGAGGATGGCGCCCCCCCGACGCCGGGCCTGCGCTCACAGCACGGGATGGTGTCGTCCGCCAACCTGATCGCCAGCGAGGTGGGCGCCGAGGTGCTGGCCCGCGGAGGAAACGCGGTGGACGCCGCCATCGCCACCGGCCTCGCCCTGGCGGTGGTCCACCCGACCGCGGGGAACATCGGGGGCGGGGGCTTCATGGTCATCCGCAGCCCGGACGGCAGCGCAACGGCCATCGACTTCCGCGAGAAGGCGCCGCTCGCGGCCCATCCCGAGATGTTCACCGACGAGGACGGCGAGTACTCCTTCGACATCCATCACACCAGCTATTTCGCCGTCGGCGTTCCGGGCACGGTGGCGGGCTTCGCCCTCGCCCACGAGCGTTACGGCAGCGCAACGCCCTGGGCGGATCTCGTGGAGCCCGCGGTCGGGCTGGCCGGCGACGGCTTCACCCTCAGCCCTGCGCTGGCGCGTTCACTGGCCAACGTCCTCCCGCGCATGGAGCCTTATCCCGCAAGCGTCGCGCAGTTCTCGAAGGACGGCGTTCCCTACGAGGAGGGAGAGCTCTTCCGGCAGCCGGATCTGGCGCGCACGCTGGCGCGCATCCGCGACCAGGGCCACGACGGCTTCTACAGCGGCGAGACCGCGCGCCTGCTGGCCGAGGAGATGGTGCGCGGCGGCGGCATGATCACGGAGGAGGACCTGGCCCGCTACCAGGCGCAGGAGCGAACTCCCATCCACGGGACCTACCGCGGGTATGACCTCGTCTCGATGCCGCCCCCCTCGAGCGGAGGCACGGCCATCGTCCAGATGCTCAACATCCTGGAAGGCTTCGACCTGACGGCGCTGGGGCACAATTCCGCCGCCTACGTCCATCATCTCACCGAGGCGATGCGCCTCGCCTACCGCGACCGGGCCCAGCATCTGGCCGACACCGATTTCGTCGACGTGCCGCTGGAGCGGCTTACCAGCAAGGACTACGCGGACGAACTGCGGGACAGGATCCACGCCGACCAGGCCGGCCACTCCGAGCCGTCCCAACTGGCCATGGCGGAGGAGAGCACCGAGACCACCCACTATTCGGTGGTGGACCGCGACGGGATGGCGGTCTCGGTCACCTACACGCTGGAGCAGGGCTACGGCTCGAAGATCACGGTGCCCGGCGCGGGCTTCCTCCTCAACAACGAGATGGGCGACTTCAACGGCAAGCCGGGCCTCACCAACGACCGCGGACTGATCGGCACTGAAGCCAACCTGGCCCGGCCCGAGCAGCGCATGCTGTCGAGCATGAGCCCGTCGGTGCTGTCGCGTGACGGCGAGCTGGTGGCGGTCATCGGCACTCCGGGCGGGCGCACCATCATCAATACCGTGATGCAATTGGTGCTCAACATCGTCGACCACGGCATGACCATCGAGGAGGCGGTGGCCGCGCCCCGGATCCATCACCAGTGGCTCCCGAACAACGTGCGCATCGAGGAAGGCGGCATTTCGGACAGGGACCTCGCGGCGCTGGAGGCGATGGGCCATGAGGTCCAGGTGAGGGGCAGCCAGGGGCGGGCCAGCTCGATCGGGGTCGATCCGGAGACCGGCGAGTTCATCGGCGCGCCCGACCCGCGCAGCCCGGACGGAGGGGCGGCGGCACCGTCGGGCAGCTGACGGCGGCACTCCTCCGGCAGGAGCGGCCGAAGCGGTCCGGGATGCGTTGCGCGGGACAACCCGGACCATGCTCGTGAAGGCGCATACCGCACCGGCCCACCCCTACCTCGTCGTTTTCGCCCTCTGGCTGCTCGTGTTCTCGGCGAGCAGTCAGACCATGGTGATCGCCCCGATCCTGCCCCTGATCCGCGAAGAGCTGGGCATCGCCGATGCCCTTCTGGGCACCCTGGTCACGGTCTATAGCCTGATGGTGGGGATCATGGCCGTGATCTCCGGCCCGATCTCCGACCGCATCGGCCGGCGCCGCATCCTGCTGCTGGGAGCGGGGGCGATGACCTGCGCCCTGGCCCTGCACACCTTCGTGGATTCCTTTCCGGAGTTCCTCGTGGTGCGCATGCTCGCGGGCGCCGCGGGCGGCGTGCTCTCCGGCGCGGCCGTGTCCTACGTCGGCGACTATTTCCCCTACAGGCGGCGCGGATGGGCGACCGGCTGGGTCATGAGCGGGTCGGCCGTCGGCCTCATCATCGGCATCCCCGTGGGCGTCCTGCTGGCGGGTGAATTCGGCTTCCGCAGCCCCTTCTACTTCTTCGGCGTCATGATGGCGCTGACCTTCCTGCTGGTGTACACGCGGCTGCCGCAGCCCCCCGTGAAGCGCCGGCGCTCGCGGTTGACGGTCAACCGCGCGATCGCGGGCTACGCCGTCATGCTGCGCCGCCCGGAGATCGCCTTTGCCGCGCTCGCCTTCTTCACCGTGTCGCTCGGCGTCGCGCTTTTCGTGGTCTACTTCCCCACCTGGCTGGAAGCCTCCCTCGACGCCACCTCCGGGCAGATCGCATCGCTGTTCCTGGTGGCCGGGGTGGCCAACGTCATCGCGGGCCCCCAGGCCGGGAGACTGTCCGACCGGGTGGGCCGCAAGGTGATGGTGATCTCCTCCTGCCTGGGCCTCTCGGTGGTCATGCTCGCGACGGTGCCGCTCATCACCAGCCTCTGGGTCGCGTATCCGCTCTACGCCTTGATGATGATGCTGATCGCGATGCGCACGAGCCCTTACTCGGCGCTCCTGACGGCCCTCGTGCCCGCCAACCGGCGCGGTTCTCTCATGAGCCTGACGGTTGCGCTCGGGCAGGTGGGATTCGCGCTGGGCGCGATGTTGGCGGGGTACTCCTATGCGAACCTGGGATTCGGCGGCAACACCGTCATCGGGGCGGTCGCGGTGCTGTGCATGGGATGGATGGTGTGGGCCAGGCTGCCCGAGCCGGAGCGGGAGTGAGGCGCTCTACGCCCCGAGCCATTCCAGAACCCGGGTTGACCCCGGACGCCACGGGGTAATACTGTTGACGGTACTACGTTATTCCCCATAATCGTTATACCTTGCAAGGAGATCCACTGCGGATGACGCCCATATCGTTGAAGATGCCGAGGCAACTGGCCCGGGAGGTCACCGAGGCCGCGCGTCGCCGTGGCGTCAGCAGATCCGCGCTGATTCGCGAGATCCTCGAGGCGTTTCTGCGCTCGGAGAGGTCCACGCAGCATGAATCGGCTCTGTCCCAGGCGGCAGACCTCGCTGGCGCCTTCCCCGGACCGGAAGACCTGTCGGTGAACCCGGACTACATGCGCGGGTTCGGTCGTTGAAACCGGAGGTCATCCTCGATACGGGCCCATTGATCGCGTTCCTGAATCCCCGGGACAGGTATCACCGCTGGGCCCGCGAGCAGTGGACCCGGGCAAGCCCTCCGTTCCTGACCTGTGAAGCAGTCATCGCCGAGGCCTGTTTTCTTGCATATCGCCTCGCCACCGGAGCGCAGGCGGCGGTGGTCTCGCTGATCGAGCGCGGCGTCCTCGACGTGTCGTTTCGGCTGGACGATGAAGCCGGTACGGTCCGGCGTATGATGGACAAGTATCACGACGTCCCCATGTCGCTGGCGGATGCGTGCATCGTCCGCATGTCGCAGCAACACCCGGGCAGCGTGGTCCTTACGCTGGACGGTGATTTCCGGATCTATCGGCGGAGCGGGCGCCAACCCGTGCCGGTTCGGATGCCCGACGGGTGATGAGGAACATTGTCGGCGCTCCCCCGCGAGCTACGGCCGGCAGTCATCGCTCGCCACCGCCCGGCTCATCCTCCACGAAGCCCCGATAGCCCAGCGGGCGCTGCCGCGGCCAGACCTCGTCCAGGGTCTCGGCCTCGAAGAGCCGCCCGTTGATCATCACCTGCTCGACCGACAAGGAGTTGCGCAGGTCGTCGAGCGGATTGCGCGACAGGATCGCCAGGTCGGCCAGCTTTCCGGGCTCGAGCGACCCGAGCTCCCTCTCGAGCCCTATGCCATGGGCGCCGAAGATGGTCGCGGACCTGAGGGCGTCGTGGTTCGACATTCCGCCTGAACCCACCATCCAGAGCTCCCAGTGGAAGCCCAGGCCCTGCAACTGGCCGTGGCTCCCCACCCCCGCGAGACCGCCGTCGGCCACGACATCGGCGAGGAAGCGGGCATGGTCCTCGAAGACGTACTCCTCGTCCATGGCCCAGGCCACTGCCCCCGCGGCCCCGGCGCGGCGGCGCGTGCGCGCATCGAGGGTCTCGTGCGGGGTGAAGCGGGCCAGGCGCTCGTTGTCGTGGACGCCTCCACGCGTGAACCAGTAGATCTCGCCCATGGGACCGCCGAAGGAGACGATGAGCGTCGGCGTGTTCACGACCTTCGTCTCGGAGAAGAGCCGCACGACATCCCTATAGAGGGGATAGACGGGCAGGTTGTGCTCGATGCCCGGGTAGCCGTCGATAGCGTGCGTGAGGTCGAGCTGGAAGTCCAGGCCGGCCTCGGTCGTGGGCATGAGTTCCAGTTCGCGCGCCGCCATGACCAGCCACTGCCGCTGCTGGCGGTTGCCCGCGAGGTACATCTTGAACGTCTTGGTATCATAGTACTCCGAGTACCGCTTGAGGATGTCGCGCGCGTGGTCGAGGTCGCGGATCCCCTCGCGTGCCTGGTAGTTGCCGAAGACCCCCGGCCCGGTGGAGTAGATGCGCGGCCCCAGGATGTCGCCCGAGCGCACCCGGTCGGCGTAGGTGAGAACGTCCGAGACGCCGGTCTGAGGGTCGCGCGTGGTGGTGACGCCGAAGGCCAGGTTGGCGAGGTAGCCCCACGGCTGCGTGGTGTGTACGCCGGCCGGCGGACGGAGGTGGGCGT
Source organism: Gammaproteobacteria bacterium (assembly GCA_028821195.1). GTDB lineage: Bacteria > Gemmatimonadota > Gemmatimonadetes > Longimicrobiales > Gaopeijiaceae > BD2-11. Next base: position 111,124 of record JAPPHB010000063.1, on the reverse strand, counting down.
GGGTGTCCACGAAGCCGGGTGTGATGGTCATGCCGGTGACGTCGTGGACTTCGGTGCCTTCGGGGATGTCCAGCGACCCGGTCGGCCCCAGCGCGGCGATGCGGTTGTTCTCGACCAGGATGTCGCCCCGTTCGATGACTTCGTCGTCCCGCATGGTGATCAGGCGCGCGCCGCTGAGGAGCAGTCGTCCCGTCGGAAGATCGCGGGGCGCGTCGAGGGCGACGCGCACTTCGACGGGTTGGTAGCGCGCGTCGGCGGCGGCGGGCTCGTCCGCGGCCGGATCGCCGGCGGGTTCCTCCGTCTCAGGGTCGTCGCCGGCCGCCTCGACGCTGTCCGCGAACGCCTCCGCCGCTGCCGGGTCGTATCGGAAATACGCGTTGCCCAGCGCCCACACGACGATCTGGCCGTCGCGGCTCCACGACGGGAACTCGCCGCCGAAGTCGGTGATCCGGGTGACGGGCACGGGCGCGCCAGAGGGATTGCGGACCGATATCGTCGGCGCCTCGCCGCCCACCTGCGGCACGGTTAACAGGTAGAGGTCGTTGCCCACCCTGGCCAGCGCGCGGCCCCCGGCTGGGGACATGCGGATCGAGGACGCGTTGGCGGGCGGGCCGCCCCGGTTGGCCGAAAAACCGGTCACCTTGAGGTGCTCCTTCTCGTCGGTGCCGTCCCAGCGCAGGGAAACCAGCCCGCGCGCGCCCGCGTGCATGTAGATGCGGTCGGGCTGGTCGGCGCGGAAGTGCGGCTGCGAGCGGCCCAGGGCTTCGGCCACGACGGTGGGTGCGCCGGTCGCGCCGGATCCGTACCAGACGACGTCGGTCTGGCTGCCGCCCCCCGCTCCGGGCAGGCGGCTGCGCACCGCGGCCCGCAGGACCACGATCCGGTTGCCGTCGGGCGACCACACGGGGGCTTGCACGTAGTGCGGCGCCTGCGAGAGCCGGCGGGCGTCGCCGTCATCGGCCGGCACCGTCCACAGGTGCCCGCCGCCGGGCTCCAGCCAGCTTACCGCCGCGATGGTCTCGCCGTCGGGCGACCAGGCCGGGTGGAACAGGGCGCCTTCGATGTCCGCCCCGATGCGCCGCGGCGCGCCCCCATCCGCGTCCATGACATACAGCCGCCCCAGCGCGGTGAAGGCCACCTCGCTTCCGTCCGGCGAGAGCACGACGTCGCGGATCTGGCGCACGCGGAAGGTTGGCGTGTCCTCGACCGGGTAGTCGAAGTCCAGGCGGGGCCCCGCGTGGACCACCACATCGGCCGTGAAGGGGATCGCGGCGGGCTCGCTCCCGTCCAGCGGCACCCGCCAGAGCCGCCCGCCATAGGAGGCGACGAGCGACGAGCCGTCGGGCGTGAAGGCGTAGCCCGGAAGCAGATCGAGGGTCGCGCGGCTTTCCATGTCGTCGCGCTGCACCGGGTAGACCAGCCAGCGCTCGTCGCCGGTGGCCAGGTCGCGGGCGCGCAGCCCGGTGGCGTCCTCGTGGCGGGAACCGTATACCAGCGTCCCGCCATCCGGCGACACCGCCGGGCGGAACCCCGATCCGTAGCGGCCGGTCACCGTGGCCTGCCGTCCCGTCTCGCGGTCGTAGCGGATGAGCTGGTACTTGGGGAAGGCCGCGTCATAGGTCCAGTCGCGCGTCCCCTGCGCCAGGTAGATGTAGCGCCCGCCAGGGTCGAAGGCGGCACCGATGGCCTTGAGCTGCTCGGGCTCGTCGATCAGGGCGATCCCGCTCCCGCCGTCGCGGTGGAAGAGCCACGGCTTGGCGGCCCCGCCCAGTGGGCTGAAGGTGCGCGACGCCACCAGGTAGTCCCCGTCCGGCGACCACTCGGGCGACGTGTACAGGTTGTCGTTGTCGCGCGTGATCTGCGTGGTGTCGGAGCCGTTCGCTGCGAGCACCCACAGGTTCTGTCCCCCGCTCCGGTCCGAGACGAACACGATCTCGGTGCCGTCCGGGCTGAAGCGCGGCTGACTCTCGAACGCGGGGCCCGTCAGGAGCGGCGTTGCCGTCCCGCCCTCGATGGGAAGGGTGTAGAGGTCGCCGAGCAGGTCGAGGACGAGCGTGTTGCCGTCCGGGCTCACGTCGACCGACATCCACGAGCCCTCCTCGGTGCGGAAGCGGACCTCGCGAGTGGGCTCCAGCGGAAGCGACTCGGTGGCGAGGGAGTCGGGAGCGCCGGCGGGTTGCTCCTGGGCGTGGACCGCGGGCGGGGCGGTAAGGGTCAGGCAGGCAGCCACGAAGGCCGCAGCCATGGTGGTTCTCCGAGTACCTTGGGACATGATCGCGCTCGCAGGGGTCGGGGGGAAGAGAATACCGCAGGCCCGAGGGGTGGAATGGCCCAAAGGTTTGCACCACCTGTTTTGTGAGGCAACCGGAATCGTCGCCGCGCACGGTTACCGGCGATTGACTTATGTTCCATGCTTCGCCGCATCCGGAACACCAGGCGGGCACCGGCTACCCCGGCAACCAGGAATCGATGAGCTGACTACCGGACGGGTGGTCTCGACCCCCATCTCCCGCGGAGAGCAGAGTGATCTGCCGGACATGGCCCGAACGCTCCACAAAAGGGCCGCCGCGGGCGCCTGGAACCGCCTGGAACTCGTAGAGCAGCTCGGGAACGTGGGGAGCGAGGTGGAGCGCGCCATCCGGTTCCACAAGGCTGGCAAGCGGAGCCGGTTCGAAGGTGCCCTTGAGCGAGCGCTGGAGCTCTTCGACCTGACCGCCAGCGACCCGCGCTGGCACGGTCACCGCTGTCAGGAGATTCTCAGGGCGCGCGAGGAATTCTGCCGCCTCTTCTTCGATCCCGACGTGCCCCCCGGGTCGGCGGAAGGCTTGCGAAAGTACTTCTACGGTTTCGCGCACGCGGCGCGCATGCTGCACTACCGGCGGCAAACCGAGGCTAGTGGAGCGCCCCGTACACCAGCACCCGCAGCTTCCGGTGGTCGTCCAGGCCGGCGGCGGGAATGACCTGGGTGAAGTAGACCATCACCAGCCGCTCCAGCGGGTCCACCCAGTACGTGGTGTGGTAGGCGCCGCCCCAGCCGTAGTCCCCGAGCGAGCCCGGCTCACCGGCTTCCCCCAGGTCGAGACGCACGCTGAAGCCCAGCCCGAATCCCATCCCCGGCGCGAAGAGGTCGCCCACGTGGTTGCTGGTCATCAGCGCCACGCTCGCGGGAGACAGGATGCGCGCGTCGCCGAGGGTGCCGCCGTCGAGCATCATCTGCAGAAAACGGGCGTAGTCGCGCGCCGTGGAGAGCAGCCCGGCTCCGCCCGAGAAGCTCGTCCGCGGCCCGTCGACGTACTGCCCCTGTGCGTCCATGCCCTCGCCGTCGCGGGCCCGCACCAGCGCCCCCGGAGTCCTGCGGTTGTAGACCGTGGCAAGCCGGTCCCGCTTCTCCGGCGGCAGGTAGAAGTGGGTGTCGCGCATGTCCAGGGGTTCGAAGATGCGCGAGTGCAGGAAGGCCTCGAGGGTCTGTCCCGAGACGGCCTCGACCAGCGCCCCCAGGATGTCGGTGTTGTAGCCGTAGACGAAGCGCTCCCCGGGCTGGGCCTGGAAGGGCAGCGACCCCATGCGGTCGACGGTCGCGCGCACGGGCTCCTCGCGGTGGGCAAAATACCACCCGGTGATCTCCGCCTCCCTCCAGCGGTCCGCTCCCGGCCCGCCCATGCCGTACGCGATCCCCGCCGTGTGGGTAAGCAGGTCGCGAACCGTGATCGGCCGCCCGGCCGCCACCACGTCGTAACCGCCGTCCGGCAGCGGTTCGGCCACGGTGGTCTCCGCGAAGGCCGGCAGGTGCCGCCCGACCGGATCGGAGATCAGCAGCGCGCCGTCCTCCTGCAGGATCATCACGGCCACGCTCACGATGGCCTTGGTCTGTGAGGCGATGCGGAAGATCGCATCCGTTGCCAGCGGCGTGCGCGCCTCGAGATCGGCGAACCCGGTGGCGTGCTCGTAGACCACGGCGCCGTCGCGGAGAACGGCAACGACCGCGCCCGGGAGGCGGCCGTCAGCGACGTAGTCGTCGAGCATTGCGCCGACGCGTTCCAGACGGCCGGGCGCGAACCCGGCCTCGGCGGGTGCGACGCGCGGAAGTTCCTGCGCCCGGGCCGCGGCCGGGGCGGGCGTCGCGAGGGCCGGGACCGCCAGGTGCCCCGCAAACGTCGCCAGCGAGAGCAACAACGCGGTCGTGAGCTTCGGCAGACGACGGGTGGAGCGGCAGGAGCGGACCATGTCGGCGGATCCTTTCGGAGGATGGCGGGCAACAGACGCATCCGCCGAAGCTGCGGGGCGAGGGCACGGCAAGCGGCCCAATGCGCTCCGGTTGGCGACGGACAACGACACCGTGATATTGGACCGCTACGGATCATGCCCGCAAATCACGCGGCGGTCATCGGCTTTCCTCGCCGCCCCGGAGGACATCAGCGTGTATTCCAGACGGTTCGCCGGCACCTCGATTGCACTCGCCCTGGCCGGCCTCGGCTTCGTGGCCTGCGCCCCCGCCACCCCACCCTCGGCCAGCACCCCGGCCCCCGAGCTCGCCCCGGACGTTCCGCTCGAGCCCGGGGCCGTGATGAGCATCCCCGAGCCGGATCCCGTGGAGGCCGGGCGAGCCCCTCTCCCCGGCGAGTACGCGGGCGCCTTCGACGTCCTCCACTACGACCTGGAGTTGTCGCTCCACCTGGACCGGAGCGATTTTGACGCTCGCGCGCGCATTCTGGTCGCGCCCCCCGCCGACCCCGAAACGCCGATGGAGTTCGACCTGGTGGGGCTGGCCATTCACGCCATCGAGGTCGACGGCGTCCGCACGCCGTTCGAGTACTCCGACGGCAAGCTGCGCATCTTCGCGCCCCCGAACGCCGCCGGCCCGGTGGAAGTGGCCGTGGCTTACGGCGGCACCCCCGACGACGGCCTGATCCTGCGCGACAACGTGCACGGCGACCCGGCGGCCTTCGCCGACAACTGGCCCAACCGGGCGCGCTTCTGGTTCCCGTCGGTCGACCACCCGAGCGACAAGGCGACGGTGGAGTACACCATCCACGCGCCCGCCGCCTGGCAGGTGATCGCCAACGGCACCATCGCGGCGCCGCCTGCCCCAACCGACGACGACGCCCTGGGTGGCGCGGAAGGCCGCCGCACCTGGCGCTGGACCACCTCGGTGCCCATCCCCAGCTACACCATGGTCGTGGGCGGCGCCGACCTCGCCGTGCGCCAGGTGGGGCTCGCCGCCTGCGACGACTCCCCGGTTTCACCGCGCAGCGACGGCTGCACCCGCGTGACCTACTGGGTCTATCCCCAGGACGTCGACAACGGCGCCCGCATCTTCGGGCGCGCGGCGGAGATGGTCGACTTCTTCACCGACCTCATCGGCCCCTACCCCTACGAGAAGCTGGCCAACGTGCAGAGCGCCACCCGCTTCGGCGGCATGGAAAACTCCTCGGCCATTTTCTACACCGAGCAGGGCATCGCCCAGGGCCGCAACATGGAGGGCACGGTCTCGCACGAGATCGCGCACCAGTGGTTCGGCGACAGCGTCACGGAGTCGGAGTGGTACGACCTGTGGCTCTCCGAGGGCTTCGCCACCTACTTCGGGGCGCTTTTCTTCGAAGAGGCCGACGGACCCGGGGACTTCCGCGGAAGGATGGAAGGAAGCCGGCAGCGCGTGCTCGCCTCGAACGACGTCAACCGTCCCGTGGTCGACCGCGAGGAGACGAACCTGTTCAACCTGCTCAACGCCAACAACTACCCGAAGGGCGGATGGGTGCTGCACATGCTGCGCGGCATGCTGGGCGACGAGGCGTTCTTCGCCGGCATCCGCAGCTACTACGCGCGCTTCCGCGACAGCGTGGCGAGCACCTCCGACTTCCGCGCCGTCATGGAGGAGGCGTCCGGGTCCGACCTGGGCTGGTTCTTCGAGCAGTGGCTCTACCGGCCCGGTTATCCGGTGGTCACCTCCGAAACCGCATGGGATGCGGATGCCGGCGAGGCGGTGGTCACCATCCGGCAGACGCAGCAAGCCGACTGGCCCGCCTTCCGGCTCCCCCTCGACATCGAGTTCGAGGTGGGCGGCAACGCTGAACGCAGCCGCGTCGAGGTCACCGGGAGGGAACAGACGTTCCGCATCCCGCTCGAGGCCGCGCCTTCCGGCACGACCCTCGACCCGGACGACTATCTGCTCATGCAGACGGGCGGCAACTGACGGGCCCCCATCGGGATCGAAGCTGTAAACACTTGTATTCGCGGCCCCGATGCGCGACCATGGCAGTTTCCGCCTACCCACCAGAAGCCCAACATGAAATGAATGGAGACGGCTCTTGGCAGGGACCACACATCTCAGGTTTGAGCGCGACATCGCCGAACTGCAGCGGCAGATTGACGGCCTTCGCGCGCTGGCGGACGAGAAGGGCATCGACGTGGTGCGCGAAATCGAAGTCCTTCGCAGCCGTCTCGCGGCCATGACCGAAGAGACCTACCGCAACCTCGCCCCCATGGAGCGCGTGCAGGTGGCGCGTCATCCCAACCGCCCGTACATGCTCGACTACGTGGAGCGCATCTTCACCGACTGGATCGAACTCCACGGCGACCGGAGCTATCGGGACGACCAGGCCATCGTGGCGGGCTGGGCGTGCCTGGACGGACAGTCCCTCATGGTCATCGGCCAGCAGAAGGGCCGGGCCATGAAGGAGAATCTGCGCCGCAACTTCGGCATGCCTCATCCGGAGGGATACCGCAAGGCGCTGCGCCTGATGAAGATGGCGGAGAAGTTCGGGCGTCCGGTCGTGACCGTCATCGACACCCCCGGGGCCTACCCCGGACTCGGCTCCGAGGAGCGCGGCATCGGCGAGGCCATCGCCCGCAACCTTCGCGAGATGGCGGCGCTGCGGGTTCCGACCGTCTCCGTCGTCATCGGCGAGGGCATGTCCGGCGGCGCGCTCGGCATCGGGGTGACCGACCGCATCCTCATGCTGGAACACGCCGTGTATTCGGTGATCTCCCCGGAAGGGTGCGCCGCCATCCTCTGGCGATCGCGGGACCACCGCGAGAAGGCCGCCGAGGCGCTGCGCCTGACCTCGGCCGATCTGCTCAGGCTGGGCGTCGCGGACGACATCATCGGCGAGCCGGTCGGGGGCGCCCACTCCGACTGGGAAGCCGCCTCAAGGAGCGTGTCCGTCGCTCTCAGGCGGCAACTGGCCGAGTTGACCGCGCTCGACACCGACGAACTGCTGGCACGGCGCTGGCGCAAGTACGAGGCGATCGGGGACTGGGCCGGGAAGGCGATCGAGGAATCCGGACTCACGGGCCCGCGCCTCGATGCGGAGGGCGGCAGAAGCATGAGAGCCGGCGGCTGAGGACGTACCCCACCCGGGTTCGAGAGTAGATGCCAGAGTTCGCGGAAGTCCGGTTCAAGGGAACACGCAAGGACTACTTCGCCTGCCAGCCCGGCGCGCTTCAGCCGGGTAGCTGGGTGATGGTCGAGGCCGAGCGCGGCCGCGATCTCGGCCGCGTGACCGCCCTGGGCGCCATCGCCGAACGCAAGTGCTCCTCATCCGGCGGATGCGCAACGCCGGAACCGTCCCGGAAGATCCTGCGGCAGGCTCTCGCCGACGAGATCCGGCACGTGAGCCAGCTTCGCACCGACGAGGATCGCGTGCGCGCGATGGCGCGCGACAAGGTGGCCGCCCACAGGCTGAAGATGAAGGTCACCGAGGCGGAGTGGCAGTTCGACCGCAAGAAGCTGATCATCTACTTCACGGCCGAGCGGCGGGTCGACTTCCGGGCCCTGGTCCGCGATCTGGCCCGCACCTTCCGCACCCGCATCGAGTTGCGCCAGATCGGCGTGCGCGATGAAGCCGCGATGCTCGGAGGAGTCGGCCGCTGCGGGCGCGAACTGTGCTGCTCGACCTGGCTCCCCTCCCTGCGTCCGGTGAGCCTTCAACTGGCCAAGGACCAGCGCCTCTCCCTGAATCCGTCGCAGATCTCCGGTTGCTGCGGCCGTCTCATGTGCTGCCTCAAGTACGAGCACGACGCGTATGTTCGGGCGCGTCGGCGGTTCCCGCGCGAGGGAAGGTCGGTGAACACTTCGCTGGGGCGGCAGAAGGTGGTCGCGGTGGACATCTGGAGCGAGACGGTCACCCTTCTGGCCGGCGACGGAGCCCGCCGCAAGGTGACGCTGAAGGAACTCAAGAAAGAGGTGTCCGGGGTTCCCCGGGGGAAACGCTCAGACTGACCCGGACATGAGCCGACGACGCTATCTCACGACGCCGATCTACTACGCGTCGGGCGAGCCCCACATCGGGCACGCCTACACCACGATTCTCACCGACGTGCTGGCCCGTTTTCATCGCCAGACCGGCGCCGAAACGAGATTCCTCACCGGCACCGACGAACACGGTCCCAAGATCGCCGAGGAGGCTGCCCGGCGCGGCCTGACCCCGATCGAGCTGTGCGACCGCATGGCGGGCCGCTTCCGCGAGGCGTGGGATGAACTCGACATTTCCTTCGACCGCTTCATCCGCACTACCGAGGCGGATCACATCGCCGTCGTCACCGCCTTCCTGCAACGGCTCCACGACAAGGGACACATCTACAAGGACCGCTACCTCGGATGGTACTGCATCCACGAGGAGCGCTACTGGACCGAGAAGGACCTGGGGCCGGGGGAAACCTGTCCGGACTGCCGCCGGCCCGTACGCCAGATCGAGGAGGTCAACTACTTCTTCCGCATGAGCACCTTCCAGGAACGGCTGGTGGGCCACATCGAGGCCAACCCCGACTGGATCATTCCGGCCGTGCGGCGGAACGAAGTGCTCGGGTTCCTGCAGCAGCCGCTCGAGGACCTCTCGATCTCCCGTCCGCAGAGCCGCGTGAGCTGGGGCGTTCCCCTCCCCTTCGACCCTGAACACGTCTGCTACGTGTGGGTGGACGCCCTCATCAACTACGTGACCGCATCGGGCGCCATCGACCCCGAGGCCGCCCCGGACGAGCAGGGATTCGGCGCCCCCATCGAGTCGTGGTGGCCCGCCGACCTGCACGTCATGGGCAAGGACATCCTCACCACCCACGCGGTGTACTGGCCCACCATCCTGATGGCGTGCGAACTGGAGTTGCCGCGGCATATCCTCGCCCACGGATGGTGGCTCGTGGGCGAAACCAAGATGTCCAAGTCGCTGCAGAACGTGGTGGACCCCCTCGCCCTGATCGCGACGCACGGAGTCGACGCGGTGCGCTGGTATCTGGTGCGCGAGATGCCCACCGGCAGCGACGCGTCGTACACGCCCGAGCGCTTCCTCACCCGATACGACGAGCTCTCCAACGTGCTTGGGAACCTCGCCAGCCGGGTGACGTCGATGATCGCGCGCTACCGGGACGGCGCCCTACCGGATTCCGCGGGGCAGGGCCTGGCGACCGAGACCGGAGAGGCCCTTGGCCGCTACCGGGACTTCATGAACGGCCTTCGCCTGCATCGCGCGCTGGGCGCGGCGATGGATCTCGCGCGGCACGCGAACCGATACGTGGAGGAGCGGGAGCCGTGGGCCCAGGCGAGGGATCCGGAGAGAGCACCGGACCTCGACGAAACGCTGGCCTCGCTCGCGCGTTGCCTTACGGTGCTCGCCGCACTGCTGGAGCCGGTCATGCCGGCGAAGATGGGCGTGCTGGCGGGAACCTTGGGGCTTGCCCGGGTTCCCACCCTGGACCGGGCACTCGACGCTCCACTGGCGGGACGAGCCGTCACGCGGGGCAAACCTCTCTTCCCGCGGGTACGGCTGCCCTCGGCTTGACTGGCTTCGGCCGGCACGGATAGGTTGAAGCCCCTGCTGTGTTTGTCGCTCCCTGCCCTCGATCACTCCTGAGGCATGCCAAACAAATCATTCGGCGCCAAGCTGAAGACCAGGTTTTCGATCCTGGTCGTGCCGTCCGGCGGCGGGCGGCACCGGCAGTTCGAAGTCTCGCCCCGGCTGCTCCTCTCCTGGGCCGGCGTCATGGTCCTCCTCCTGGGGGCCGCCTTCTTCGTCTTCTCCGGTGGCGCGCACCGGATGGAGGCACGGCAGCTGGCCGCGAAAAACCAGGCCATGGGCGAGGAGCTGACCGGCATCCGACAGCAGCTGGCGGGCCTTGAGGGCGCGGTCGAAGGCCTGTCGGAACAGAATGCGCAGGCCCGTGCTCTGGCCGGGCTGGAGTCCATCGACGCCGAGGTGCTCCAGGCGGGTGTGGGTGGCCCCGGAACCACCACGCCTCGCTCGCACCCTCTGTGGGGCCTCGACTCGCTGTATTCCAAGGACGCCTTCGCGACCTCCTTCGATCTGAAGGCGCTCCAGCGTCGGGTTCAGTTGCTCGGCACCAGCCTTACCGAGGCTGCGGATTCGCTGAACCGGCATCGAGAATGGCTGGAGTCGTTTCCTTCCATCCTTCCGGCCCGCGGCTTCATCTCCAGCCGCTTCTCCTCCTCCCGCATGCATCCGATACACCACCGGCCGCTCCCGCACGAGGGCATGGACATCTCGGCCCCCGCGGGCTCGCCCATCGTGGCTACCGCCAAGGGGACGGTGACCTCCACCGGCAGCCGGAGCGGGTACGGCCTGACCGTGCTCGTCGAACACGGCTTCGGGTACGAGACGCTGTACGGCCACGCGAGCCAGATTCTGGTGCGGATGGGTCAGGAAGTGGAGCGCGGCGACGTCATCGCGCTGGTGGGCAGCACAGGGATCACGACGGCTCCGCATGTCCACTATGAGGTGCGTCAGAACGGACGGCCGATCGATCCGCACCGGTTCGTAATCGACGTCATTCCCTGATCCGGCCCAGAGCAGGTGACGGCCGCTTTCCTCGCCGGGGTCGCCCTCCTGAGCGCCATCTCCGACCCCGAGGCGCTCCGTCCGGACACGGTTCTCCGCCCGCCTGACGGCCCGACCATCGCCTTCGTCGAAGCCACCGGTTCACCGGCGGCGGCGATCCGCATCACGGTTCCCTTCGTCGAGTCCGAGTCCGGCGCCGGAGCCGGTTACCTCATTCAGCTGATGGCGCTGGAACGCGTCCGGAGACTCCGGGAGACGCTGGGCATCGAAGTCCTGGCGCACCGCACCTCGCTCGGACTCGTCTATCGCCTGAACGGCGCGGTCGCGGACTTCGACCATCTTGCCGGCGTTGCGCGGGAGCTGCTGGCCCGCCCGGCATCGCCCGGCTTCGTGGCGGCCCGAACGCGCCTCGAAGGCATGAACCGGCAAGAGCGGGAAACCGCCCGGGGCGCGCTGCGCCTCCGGCTTCGCTCGCGCATGGCTTCACCGATTCCGCCGGTGACGGGAACCCTCGAGTCGCTGGCGGCGCTGCACCCGGCCCGCCTGGTGGAGCGCTGGCGGGAATCGCACCGCCGGGGCAACCTCTCCGTGGTCGTGGTGGCCGACCTGCCGCTGGAGGCCGCGTTCTCGGCTCTGGCAGAGCTGGGGGAGGCCGGGCCGGCGCCGGAGACGGATCGGCTCCCGGAGGCGGCTGCAAGAAGGTTCCCGGCCATCAGACCCGAACGCATCCGGGTCTGGTACGGGGAGGCATATCCATCCGGAAACGCGCGGGATCCGCGCTCCGCGCTGCTCGCGCGCATCGCGAACAACCGCCTCCGGGAGTTGGGCGGCGAGTTCGAGCCCCAACTCGAGCGGTGGGAGCTCGGAGAACGGTCGTGGCTGGTGCTGACAGCGGCGGCCTTCTCGCGAAACGCGACGGCGATGCGCGTCCGCGTTCGAGACTACATCCGCGACCTGCGGGCGGCGCTGAGCCCGACCATCGTGCGCAACGCGAAGTCTTCGCTCCGCTCGGAGCTGATCCTGGAGGGGCGCTCGCCCGGCGGGCTGGCGGAGGTCATCGGCCGACATCTGGACGCCACGGGCGATGCCGACGCGGCGGCGGACTATCTGCGCCGCCTGGAGGAGGTCGATTTCGAAGTCATGGCCGCCTTCCTCGACGAGGTCGCCGCGGCCGAGGCAATTTCCGCCGAGGTGGCGAACTGATGCTCAAGTCGCCCCCTCGGAGGCCGCGGCTCACGTGGACGTCGCTGTGGGCGATCCTGTCGCTCGCCGCTCCCGCGGTGGCGGCGGCGGGCGTCCGGCCCGCGAGCGGTCTGGCCGCGGTCCCTGATACGCTGCAGCTGGTGGTGGTGAGCGAGCGGCCGTGGACGTCCGCCGTCGCCGTCACCCTCTCCTTCGCAGGCGGATACGGCGACGACCCGCCCGGCGCCGAGGGAACCGCCTGGCTCCTGGGCAGGGTGCTCGAGCGAGCCGTTTCCGCCAGCCTGGCGGAAACGGGCGCGGTCGCGGCCATCGAAGTGGAGGGCGACCGCACCTGGGTTACGCTGCTGACAACGTCGGACGACTGGGCGGCGGCGTACGGCACCCTCACGCGCACGCTGTTCGCCGACCCGCTCGATGCGGCGCTGGCCGCGGAGACGCGCTCCGAGTTGTCGGGCCAGGTGTTCTTCCAGCGTGACGCGCCCGTGCGCGCGTTCGAACTGGAGGCGCGCCGCACGCTCCTCGGGGCGGAGCGCGCCCGGCCCCCCATGGGCACTCCGTCAAGCGTGAACGGCATGACGGTCGAGGCACTGGAGGCGACGCGGGCGCGCATCTACCGAATGGACGAGGCGCGGCTGGCCGTGGTGGGCGCGGTCGAACCGGCCGAGGCAGCCTCCATCGTCGGCGCGCACCGTACGATGGCGCGGCGCGGGGAGCAGGCCTGGGTGGTGGAGGGCGCACCGCTGCCGCCGCGCACCCCGGGGTGGGCGTGGGAGACGGGCGGCCGGACCTCGGTGGCCGACGACATCACGAACAACTGGATCCGGGCCGCCTACCCGTTTGAGGGAAGGACACCGCGACGGCCAATGGAATTCCTCGCGCACGTGATCGGGGAGCAACTGGGGATCAACCCTCCCGCTCCGGGACTGATCAGCCGCCGGGTCGAGGTGCGCGAGCTGCCCGGCGGGCCCGTGCTGCAGGTGACGATCGCCGCCCAGTGGCCGACCGTGCGGGCCTGGGAGCAGCGCATCGTGGACATCGTGGATCATCTGTCCGCCGGCAACCATCCCCCGGACGACCTGAACCGGCAGTACCGGAGGTTCCGGTCGGCACGGGCGCTCGCAATGGCGGATCCCGAGCGCGAGGGCCGCCGACTGCTCATCGAAGCGGAGTCGGACGGCGGGCCGGGGGAACTGCGCGCGCCCATGGAGGGTCTGTCTTCCGAGGAGGTCCAGCGGGCGGCAGCCGGCCTCGGCGAGCCACGCGTGCTGGTCTACGGACCGGGGGGGCCGCCGTCTTGATGCATCGGTATGGGGGCAGTTATCTTGCGGCCCGAATTCCGTCGAAGCATCGCCTGCGAGCCGGAAGGAGCCAGCTCGGAAGTTTCAACGTGATAGCCTGGAGTAACTGCACCATGAGGAACGCAATCCTTTTCCTCGCTTTCGCCGGCACCATCGCCTCCGCCGCATGCGGGCCGACCGACGTCACGATCAACGCGCAGATGGAGGTTGCCGGCGCCGAGGGAACGGAGGTGAGGCCGCTGGCCGACATGGAAATCCAGCTCCTTCCCTTCGACCGCGACGCGATCTTCGACTCGCTGGCGCGCGAAGCCGGCACCCCCGAGCCGGAGATTCCACCGGATCTGCTCGAGGCCCAGAACCAGGTCGCCGCGGCACAGGCGGAATGGCAGAGCCGGGAGAGCGAGTGGTCGCTGCTGAGGGAGGACCTGCTCGGTCTCAGCACGGAAATGGAGCGGCTCAATCCCGCCGAAGCCCAGTACCGGGTGCTGTTCATGGAGTTCGACGAGAAGGAGCAGCGACTCGCCCAGGTGGAGCGCCAACGCGACGCCGCCTTCGAGGAGTTCACTTCCATCCAGGGATCCATGATCGAGCAGGCCGACCAGGTCAGGATGCTCCGCGAGATGTGGGGCGACGACGCGTTCGCCGACTACGGCACGGTCGCCCAGTTCCTGATCGACGTGAGCGGCCTCGACCCGGTGGTGGACACCACCGACGCCTCTGGTAGCGTGCTCACGGCGGCGCCCGCCGGACAGTACTGGGTGTACGCGCGCTGGGAGCGCTCCTTCGACGAGCTCTACTGGAACGTCCCGCTGACGGTGGAAGGTGAGCCTGTGACCTTCACGCTCGACGAGAGCAACGCACAGGTTCGGCCCATCCTCTGACCGGACCGGACGGGCGCCCGCCCGGTCACCCGGGCCGGGACCCGGCCTCGTGGACCGTCCACCGAAGCTGCTGGGCGTAGTGCCCGCCTGCGGACTGTCGACCCGCATGGGAAGCGCCAAGGCGCTTCTCGATGCGGGTGGACAGTCCTTTCTGGTGCGGGTCGTGTCCGCCCTCGCGGCGGGCGGATGCGACCCGGTGGTCGTGGTGGCGAGGGAGGCGGACGGCGCCGTGGCGCGGGAAGCGGAAGCTGCCGGCGCCGTGGCGGCGGCCAACCCCGACCCCGACGAGGGACCCATTTCGTCCATCCGGCTGGCGCTGGCGGGGTGGGGCGGCGGGATGGACGGATGCGCCATCTGCCCGGTCGATCACCCGCTGGTGACGGACGCCACCGTGCGGTCGCTGGCGGCGTGCTTCGGGGAGGTGTCGGCCGACATCGTGCTTCCGACCTGGCGCGGCCGGCGCGGCCACCCGGCCATCTTCCATCGCCGCGTGTTCCCCGAACTTCTCGATCCCGCCCTTCCCGAGGGAGCCCGCACGGTCGTGCGGCGGCGCCCCTCCCGCGTCCACGAGTGTCCGGTGGAGGACCCCGGCGTGGTCGCCGACATCGACACGCCGGCCGAGTACCGCCGCCACTTCCAGGTGGCGTGACCATGGCCGAGCTGCCGGGGTCAGACGCGGCCGAGGTGCGCGAGTCCGATGCGGCAGACCCGCCCACCGACGTACCGGACGATCTCGCCGGCCCCGACGCGGCTGCGGCGGCCGCCCGCATCCTGGAGTCGCTGCGGGGGTCGCGGGGCACGGTCGAGCTGCTGGTGGTCTCGGACAGCGAAGGGCGCGCGGCCGGTGCCCGCATGCTGGTGCGCCCGGATGCGGTCGAGGGATCGCTCGGGGATCCCGAACTGAACGCGGCCGCGCTGGCCGCCGCCAGCCGCGAGCGGCTGGCGCGCGGGCACGGCGGGTCCCTCCACAACCTGCAGACGCCGGCGGGCCGGCGTCTGCAGGTGTACGCGGAAGGCCACCGTCCCCGCCAGGAACTCATCGTGGTGGGCGCGGGACACATCGCCCAGCCCCTCGCCACCCTGGGCACGCTGCTGGATTTCGAGGTCACCGTGCTGGACGACCGTCCCGAGTTCGCCACCCGCGAACGGTTCCCGGAGGCCGCCGCAGTGCGCACCATCGATTTCGCCGATCCCCTCTCCGGCATCGACGTCCACGCCGGGTGCCATTTCGTGCTGGTGACGCGCGGGCACAAGTACGACTACGAGTGCCTGCGCCGGCTGCTGGCCCGTCACGGCGACGCCCAGCCGGCGTACATCGGCATGATCGGCAGCCGCCGCCGCGTGCGCGCCACCTTCATACAGCTCGAAGCGGAGGGAATCCCTCACGAGGTGATCGCCCGCGTGCGCGCTCCGGTGGGCCTGGACATCGGTGCGCAGACACCGGCCGAGATCGCGATCAGCGTCCTGGGAGAGATGATCCTCGAGCGGCGCGGCGGGACGGGCGCGCCGCTGCGAACCCGGGAGCGCATCGTCGAGCGCTTTCTGGCGAAGAAACCGCCTACAGGGAGTGTGAAATGAGTGCACCGGGCGACCAGGACGTCTACGAGGCCGTTCTCGCGACGGTGCGGGCCGGCCGGCCGGCGGCGCTCGCGACCATCGTCTCCACGCGGGGCTCGACGCCGCGCAAGGCCGGCTCGCGCATGCTGGTGGACCCTGAGACCGGGCTGGTGGGCACGGTCGGCGGCGGGTGCGGGGAGGCGGAGGTCATCGAGGCGGCGCACGAGGTGATCGAGGACGGCGTCCCGCGCCTGGTGAAGGTCGACCTCACCGAGGACCTGCTGGGGTGGAGCCCGGCGGTATGCGGCGGCATCATGGACATCTTCGTGGAGCGGGTATGAGCCCGGAGCCGGGCCGCTCTCTTCCCCACGTCACCATCCACTATCTGCGGCCCCCGGATCACCTCCAGACCTTCCGCCAGCCCATCATCCATCAGAACCCGCAGGTGATCGTCACCTTCTCGCGCAGCATCCGCGTCCCCTCGCCGATGGAACTGGACGGGGAGGTCGTGCTCGAGACCGGGTCGGACATCGTCTGGTTCACCTTTCCGGGCCTCTGGCACGACATCGGCCGTTTCCACGACGCCCGGGGCGCGTTCACCGGCTTCTACGCCAACCTGCTCACGCCCGTGGAGATCCTGCCCGGAAACATCTGGCACACCACCGATGTCTTTCTCGATGTGTGGATGAAGCCGGGAAAGGCGCCGAGGCTCCTCGACGAGGACGAACTTCGGGACGCGCTGAACGCGGGCGCGCTGGAGGCACCGACGGCGCGGCGCGCCCGAGAGGAAGCGGAGAGGATCCTGGAGCGCGCGCACGCCGGCGCGTGGCCTCCTCCCGTTGTGCACGAATGGACGCGGGAACGGGCACTCGGGGTGCTGAACGACATCGACGACCCGGATTGAACCACCTTCACCGCCCCCGGTCGGACGCCGGGAACTCGCGTTCGTTCTCCTACTCTTCCCCGTCCTCCACCCGGTATGCGGCACAGAGCCGCTTGAGGTCCACGTAGAGATCCCCGAGCACGTGCGGATCTTCGCGGAGGCAGTCGATGAGGCGCTCGCTGGAGTTCAGACCGGCGCTGGGCAGCCGGACGTCCTCGTGGTGATAGACCCCTCTGTCGACGAAGACCAGGCGCACCGTGGCGGTCTCGCCTCCGCTCATGGCTGTCCTTCCGTCAACTGCTCGACCGCGTCCTCGATGGTAGGGTAGGTGTTGTCCGGGAGCCGCCTCGCCGCTCCGCTCCCGCGGCTGACCAGAACGCTCGGGGTGCTGGTCAGATTGAGGGCGCTGGCCAGTCGGAGGTTCGCCGACACCCGGTCGGCGTGCTGGTCCGAGTTGAGGCAGTCGCGAAACGCGCCGTCGTCGAGCCCGAGGGCACGGGCGTATCCGACGAAGTTACCGACCGGATCCCCGGATGAAGCCCAGGAGAACTGGTTGTCGAAGAGCGCGGTGTGGTACTCCCAGTACCGATCCTGGTCGCCGGCGCAGTGGGAAGCCCTCGACGCCAGGAAAGAGTTGGAGTGAAGTCCCATCAGAGGGAGGTCGTAAAAGACGAACTTCGCTCGTCCAGTGCCGACCAGGTTCAGTTCGATGAGCGGCTTGATCCCAGAGGCGAACATGGCGCAGGCCGGACACTGATAGTCTCCAAACTCCACGACCGAGATGGGCGCGTCGGGGTCACCCAGTTCGGCCCCGTACGCCAGGTTGACGAGCTCCTCGTCGGAGAGGTCGCCCAGGTCCACCGGCTCGGTGACGGCGTTGCTGAACACCGTCGATCCGGTCGTATAGACCGCCGCCACCACGCCGATGAGCACCACCCCACCGAGGATGAAGTAAAGGCGCTTGACGCCGCCGCCGGTGGGCTTCTGCCTCATTTCCTTTCGCTGCCGTGCTCTGCTGGACATCTCCGCTGCTCCGTCGCCGGTCGTTGTCGATAAACCACGCGCCTGTGATCGCGTGATGGGGTGGCGGGCGCGATGTGCGACCCGCACCTCCGGCCGCAGGTTAACTTGGCGCGTCGGCGAACCCGCGCACAAGATGGACGCCCCACCCCGGCCCGGCGCGCCTTCCCGGCCTACGCCATCAGCACGTCGACCACTTCCCGGGTGCGGGTCAGGTCGGGCGCGACGTGGTCGGCGCCGGTGGCTTCCAGTTCGGCCGCGCCGAAGTGCCCGGTGGCCACGGCGACTGTGCGCGCCCCGAAGTGGCGGCCGCACTCCACGTCGAGCGGGGTGTCCCCCACGACCACCACCGACTCCGGCGGGAAGCGCACCCCCCATATCTGCTCCGCCCGGCCGACGGCGACGGCGGGCAGGTGGTTGCGGCTTTCCCGGTCGCAGCCGAAGCCGCCCGCCGGAAAGGCGGCCGACACCAGCCCGGCCGACCCCAGCTTCAGGCGCGCGCCCTCCCGGATGTTGCCGGTGACCAGACCCATCGCCACGTCTTCGCGGTCGCCCAGCGCCGCCAGCAGTTCGGGCACGCCAGCCAGGGCGGTAACGGGCTTCGCGGGCAGGCGCCGCTCGAGTTCGCGCGGGTAGAGCGTCCACAGCCGGGGCAATCCCTCGTCGATGCGGCCATCGTCGAGCCCCGCCTTGCGCAGGAGCTCGCGCGCTATCTGCGGATCGGTCCGACCCGCGAAGACGACCTTGGGCGCCAGTTCGACGACCCGATCGAGCGTCAGGTTCACGGGAGGAGTGGCGCCGAAGACCCGCGCCAGCGCGACGGTGAACGCCTCCTTGGCGGGACCGCCCCACACCAGGGTGCCGTCGATATCGAAAAGGATGAGGCGCTTCACGATTCCGCCGACGAAGCCGCGCTCGCCACCAGCGCGGCCACATCCGCGTTGCCGCCGCTGATCACGGCCGCGACCCGGTCGCCGAGGCCCGCGGCCCCCGACCGGAGCGCCGCCACCGTGGCCGCTCCCGAGAACTCGGCCACCAGCTTTGCGCGCTCGAGCAGGAAGACGGCCGCGTCGCGGATGGCGTCGTCGGACACAAGCACCACCTCATCCACCAGGTCGCGCACGAGCGCGTAGGTGAGGTCGCCCACCTGCACCGGCGCGAGCCCGTCCGCGATGGTGTCGATGCCGTCGATGCGCACCACCCGGCCCGCGTCCAGCGCGGCCCGCATGGACGCGGCCCCCTCGGGCTCCACCCCGATGATGCGCATGCCGGGGCACAGGGCCCGCAGAGCCACCGCGGTGCCCGCCGCCAGCCCGCCGCCGCCGATGGGAACGATCGCGGTGTCCACCTCGGGCCAGTCCGCGGCGACCTCCAGGCCCACCGTGCCCTGGCCGGAGATGATGTCCGGATGGTCGAAGGGCGGGACGATCGCGAGCCCCTCGGCGGCGGCGATCTCCTCCGCCCGCGCGCGGCGCTCCACCGAGGTGGTGCCCTCGAACACGACCTCGGCCCCCAGCCGGGCCGCGCCGCGGTGCTTCACGGCCGGCGCCGTGGTCGGCATGACCACCACCGCGCGCACCCCGCGGATGCGGGCGGCCAGCGCCACCCCCTGGGCGTGGTTGCCCGAGGAGTAGGTGATCACCCCGCGCGCCACATCCTCATCGGAGAGCCGGGAGATGAAGTTGTAGCTCCCGCGGAGCTTGAAGGCGCCGCAACGCTGGAGCGACTCGCACTTCAGGCGCACGCTCGCGCCCACCTCATCGGAAAGATCGGGGGACCAGAGCAGCGGGGTGCGTACCGCCACGCCCTCCAGGCGCGCCGCCGCCGCACGTACGCTTTCGAGCGACGGAACCGTCACCCGGCACTCTCCCGGCCGGCGCCGGAAACCGCCTCCCGGCCACCTTGCAGGCCGCCGTCGTCAGCCTCGGGGCCGGCCTCGTCCCCGTTGTCGCCCATCACGCGCGCCAGATCGACCAGTTCGTCGTTCTCGTCCAGGTTCACCAGGCGCACTCCCTGGGTCAGCCGGCCGATCACGCGGATCTCGTCCACGCGCTGCCGGTTCACCACGCCGTTGCGCGTCACCAGCATGAGTTCGTCGGACGGGTGCACGGCCTTCACCGCCACTACCGGGCCCGTCTTCCCTGTCGTCTTCATGTTGATCACCCCGAACCCGCCGCGCCGCTGCAGCCGGTAGTCATCGACGGCGGAGCGCTTGCCCATGCCGCCGCGGGTGGCCACCAGGATCGACGAGTCCTCGGAGGGGACCATCATGCCCACCACCTGGTCGCCTTCCCGCAGGCGAATGCCGTGCACTCCGCGCGCGATTCGTCCCACGGAACGCACATCCGATTCGCGGAAACGGATCGCCTTGCCGTCGCGCGTGGCCAGGATCACGTCGCTGGCACCGTCCGTGATCTGAACGTCGATCAGCTCGTCGTCCTCATCCACCCGGATGCCGTGGATGCCCACCATGCGGACGTTGCCGTACGCCGACAGCGGCGTCTTCTTGACGATGCCCTTGCGGGTGCAGAACAGCAGGTAGCAGTCCGGCGCGAAGGTGCGCACCGGCACGAACGCGGCGACTTCGTCCTTCGGGTCGATGTCGCGCAGGTTCACCACCGGCTTCCCGCGCGAGTAGCGCCCCGCGTCGGGCGCCTCCCAGACCTTGATCCAGTGGCACTTCCCCGACCGGGTGAAGATCATCAGGTAGTCGTGGGTGGAGGCCACGAACAGGTGCCCGACCTCGTCCTCGTCCTTCGTGGCCATGCCCTTCAGCCCGCGCCCCCCGCGCCGCTGCGCGCGGTAGGTGGTCAGCGGGATGCGCTTCAGGTAGCCCTGCCGGCTGACGGTGAGCACGACCTCCTCATCCTTGATGAGGTCCTCCATCTCCAGGTCGGCCACGCCGGTGAGGATCTCGGTCCGCCGGTCGTCGCCGAACCGCTTCGCGACCTCGCGGAGCTCGTCGACGATGATCTGCATGCGCCGCGGTCGGCTGGAGAGGATTTCGTCCAGCTCCGCGATGACGGCGCGCACGTCGGCCAGCTCCCGCTCCAGCTTGTCGATCTCGAGTCCGGTGAGGCGGGCGAGGCGCATGTTGAGGATGGCCTCGGCCTGCCGCTCGGTGAGGGGGGACGAGAACGGCTCCGCCCGCAGCCGCGCCCTGGCGGTGGCGGTATCGGACGAGGAGCGGATGATGGCGATCACCCGGTCGATGTTGTCGACGGCGATCTTGAGGCCCTCGAGAATGTGTTCGCGCTCCCGCGCCTTCGCCAGGCGGAACTCGCTCCGGCGCACCACCACGTCGTGCCGGTGATCCACGAAGTGGAAGAGGATCTCGCGCAGTCCCATCACGCGGGGCACGCCGTTCACCAGCGCGAGCAGGATGGTGCCGAAGGTCGCCTGCATCTGGGTGTGCTTGTAGAGCAGGTTCAGCACCACCTGGGGCACGGTGCCGCGCTTCAGCTCGATCACGATGCGCATGCCGTCGCGGTCGGACTCGTCGCGCAGCGCCGACACCTGGGTGAGCTTCTTCTCGCGCACCAGCTGGGCGATCTGCTCGATCAGGCGGGTCTTGTTGACCATGAACGGGATCGCGCGCACCACGATGCGGGCGTTGGTCCGCTTGCCCGCATCCTCCACGTCGGTGTGGGCGCGCATCACGATGCGGCCGCGGCCGGTGCGGTAGGCGTCGCGGATGCCGCGGCGGCCGCAGATGAAGGCGCCGGTGGGGAAGTCGGGCCCGGTGACGATGGTCTCCAGCACCTCCTGGGGGAGGTCCGGGTTCTCGATCAGCGCGATGGTCGCGTCGACCACCTCGCGCAGGTTGTGGGGCGGGATGTTGGTGGCCATTCCCACCGCGATCCCCGAGCTGCCGTTGACCAGCAGGTTGGGCGCGCGCGCGGGGAGCACCGTGGGCTCGTCGATGCGCCCGTCGAAGTTGGGGATGAAGTCGACGGTTTCCTCGTCGATGTCGGTGAGCAGCTGGGTCGCCAGCGGGGTGAGCCGCGCCTCGGTGTAGCGGTAGGCCGCGGGCGAGTCCCCGTCGATGGAACCGAAGTTGCCCTGGCCATCGACCAGCGGGTAGCGCAGCGAGAAGTCCTGCACCATGCGCGCCATGGAGTCGTAGACCGCCGAATCGCCGTGCGGATGGTACTTGCCCAGCACCTCGCCGACGACGGTCGCGCTCTTCTTGTAGGGGCGGCCGGGGCCGAGCCCCAGCTCGCTCATGGCGTAGAGGATGCGACGGTGCACGGGCTTCAGGCCGTCGCGGACATCGGGGAGCGCGCGGCGGACGATGACGCTCATCGAATAGTCGATGAACGACTCCCGCATTTCGTCTTCAAGCAGGCGCGCGAGTATCCGTTCTCCGGGGGCGGAATCCATGCAGGTGCCTCGTGGGGTTTACGCGCGCGGGAGCACGCTGCCGGCAGACCCCGTCTTCATCCGAGACGAAGACGGGACGAAACGCTCGTGATGGGCTTCAGGTGCCCGGTGCCGGATAGTAGATGGCGAGCGCGTGGCCGATGAGTCCCTGGTTGCGGCCGATGTCGGCGGTCGCCTGGCTGCGCGTGGTGTCTTCGATGCGCTCGAAGATGATCGCATCCGCGCCGAGCGCCGCGGCTTCGGTCCGGAGCATGAGCAGCATGTCCTCGTTGGATGTGCCCAGGGGCGCGCGGGCCGTAACCGGACCGATGGTGCGATAGCCTTCGCGGGCGGCCTGACCCATCGCGGGAACGATGACTTCGACTTCTTCCGGACCCGCCTTGGGAGGCAACTGCACGCCGGCGCAAGCCGCAAGGACTCCGGAGAGAGCGAGAATGGCGAGAACGTTCCTCATCCCCTTCTCCTCGTGAAATGAACGCATTGGGAGCCGACGAATCGGCGGTATTGCGGAACCTGTTGAAACTAACGGAAAACGTAGGGCAGAGCTACGTTTGCGGGCCTCGGCGAGCCTGCGTTCTCCGGGGTCCGTCCGCGGCTACCCGCCGGGTATCTCCACCAGCTCGACGGTCACCGGGGATCCGGTGGATTCGGCGCGAACCAGCACACGCGGCCGCTCGACTGTGAAGTACGCGCGCTGGCTGCCTTCCCCGCCGCTGAAGCGCACCTCGACGACCTCGAACGTCCCCGCCGGAACCGTGATCTCCGTGTTGCCGCGAACCCTCAGCGTCACCGTGCGCGCGCGGCCGCTCTGGGCCTGGACGACAGGATAGCGCAACTCCTGCCCTTCCTCCAGCTCCGAAATCCACGCCACCAGCTCATCCATCTCGCCCAGCAGCGCCCCGCGCACCACTTCCCGTTCGATCTCCGTTTCGTCGCGGCCCGTAGCCGTGGCCCGGCCGGTGACGCGTTCACCGTCGATCTCCAGCTCCCAGTTCGCCTGCCCCTCGGCGGTGACGAGCCGGAAGGAGTTGGCGATGGGGCGGAAGCTGCGCGGCGAGAAGAACACCTCCGACACCTGGGTGAGGTTGTTGACCCGTATCGTGCTGGTCAGGGACATGGCGCGCTCGTCGTCACGGGTGGCGAACCCCAGTACGCGCTCCATGTCCGCGACCTGCCGACCCTGCACCATCAGCCGGTAGCGCCAGATGCCGGGCTCGAGCACCGAGGGGTCGTAGGCGATGTCGGAATCCCTGACCTCGACATCGTCGATGGTGAGCTGGTTGCCTTCGGCGTCGACCATGCGCACGCGGCCGAAGGGGGTGAGGTTCGAGCGGATCCGAGTCGCGTCGCCGACGACCACAACCACCGCGCGCTCCGGATCGAAGTGCTCCACCAGCGCGCCCTGGATGTCCTCGGGCGCCACTGCCGCGACCCGGTCGCGGTACGAAACCAGCTCCTCGGTGGAGCGGCCCCGCAGGCGATAGGTCATGACCTGGCTGGCGATCGCCTGGGGAGTCTCGATGGTCCGCGGGAACGATCCGATGAGATAGTCCTGCACGTCCGACAGCTCGTCGCCGGGAACCGGCTCGGAGCGGATGATCTCGACCTGGTTGAGCAGCTCGGCGAGGGCGCTGTCGGTGACCTCGCTGCGCACCTCGGCGTTGGCGAGGAAATAGCCCAGATCGCGCTTGCGCACGGCGGACGTGGACGATCCGTAGGTCCACCCCTTGTCCTCGCGCAGCACCTGGAAGAGACGGCCCGTGCTGGAGCCGCCCAGTATGCGGCTGCCCAGGTTGAGCGGCATCCAGTCCTCGTGGTCGCCCTTCATGGCGGACTGTCCGACCAGGATGGTCGACTGCACCGATTCCGGCCGGTGCACCAGGATGATCTCCTTCTCTTCGCGGGCGGGAATGTCGAAGTAGGTGGGGGGCCGCGAGGGACCGGGCTCCCAGTCGGCCAGCGCCTGGTTGAGGCGGGCTTCGATGTCGTCCACTGTCACGTCGCCCGCGACGACCACGAGCGCGTTGGTGGGCTTGTAGTGGCGCAGGTGGTAGGCGATCAGGTCGGAACGCCGGATGCGCTCGATGCTCTCGGGCGTGGGGACAAGCCCGTAGGGATGGCGTCCGTACACCGCCTGCTGGAATTCCCGGCTGGCCAGGAATCCGGGCGAGCCGAGCTGCACCTGGAGGCCCGTGACCGTCTGCTGGCGGTATTGGTCGATCTCTTCGTCGGGGAACCCGGGGTTGACGACGATGTCGCCCAGGAGCTCGAGGCCGGCGTCGAGCTGGGAGGTCACGACGCCGAGCACCACGCTCGTCCAGTCGTCGCCCGCGACCGCGGACAAGGTCGCACCGATGTGGTCGGTGGCATCGGCGATTTCCAGCGCGGTGCGGTTGTCCGTGCCCTTGTTGAGCAGGCTGGCCACCATCGCGGCCACGCCCGCGCGGTTGCGGGGGTCGGCGGCGTTGCCCGCCCGCACGACGAGGTTCACCGTGACGTACGGCTGCTCGTCGTGGGGCACCACGATCAGGTCGGCGCCGTTGGACAGCAGACGCTCCTCGAAGGCCGGAAACGGGATGTCGTCGAGCGGCAGGGGCTCGGGAGGGCCATCCTGCGCGGCGGCGATTGCCGGCCTCGCGAGCGCGACTGCGGCCAGGACCAGCGCGGCGAGCGGGGCGCGGCCCGGGGTTCTGCGCGGCACGATCATGGGATCACTCCTCCGGTGGGCCGGGCGACGACAACGGTTCGGTTCTCGGGAACGAGGTACTTGCGGGCGACGTTCAGAACGTCATCGAGGGTCACCGCCTCGTAGCGGGAAAGCACGTTGTTGACCTCGAAGGGATCGCCGTAGGTGAGCGCGAAGGACTGCAGGGTGCCGGCCTTGGCGCTGACGGTCATGCGGCTCGCGACCTGGGCGGCGCGCTGCTGGTTGAGCGCCTTCTCCAACTCGCGCCCGGTGATGCCGTCGGCCTTCAGCTTCTCGATCTCCTCCTCGATGACGGCGCGGATCTCTTCGATGTTGCCGCCGGCGTGGGGCAGGCTTCCGAACAGCAAGAGCCCGGATCCGAGCCGCTGCTGCAACCCCGAGATGACCACCGGAGCCAGCTCGTCCTGCTTGACCAGACGCTGGTGCAGGCGGCTGCTCTCGCCCGCGCTGAAAACCTGGGAAAGCACGGCGAGCGGGTAGACATCCGGGTGGCCGGCCTCCGGGACGTTGTACCCCATGTAGAGGAACGGCAGCCGGGCGTGTTCGTCGCTGACCGAAGCCGTGCGCTCCCCGTCGGCGCGGGGCGTGACCGGCGGGTCGGGAAGCGGAGGCACGTCCTCCCCGCGGGGAATCGAGCTGAAATACTCTTCCGCCAGCGCCCGGATCTGCTCGGTGGTCACCGCACCGGCCACCGCCAGGGTGGCGTTGTTGGGCACGTAGTAGCGCTCGTAGAAGTCCTTGACGTCATCCGTGGTGGCCGCGTCGAGATCCTCCATCGAGCCGATCGGCGTATGCCGGTAGGGCTCGTAGTCGGTGGAAAGCGAATCCAGGACGATGTTCGCCTGCGCGTACGCCACGTTGTCGATGCGCAGGCGGCGCTCCTCCTTCACCACTTCGCGCTGGTTCTCGAAGCCGCGTTCGCTCACCACCAGGCGGGCCATCCGCTCCGCGTGCAGCCAGAAGGACAGGTTGACCCGATTGGAGGGGAGGGTCTCGAAATACGCCGTGCGGTCGGTCGAGGTGGTGCCGTTGAACGTTCCGCCGGCGTTGTTGACCAGCCGGGCGAAGTCGCCGTTGCCCAGGTTTTCGGTCTCCTCGAACACCAGGTGCTCGAAGAAGTGCGCGAAGCCGGTCCTTCCCGGGACTTCGTGCGCGCTGCCGACGTGGTACCACATGTTGACCGCCACCACCGGCGCCGAGTGGTCCTCGCTCACGATCACGCGCAGCCCGTTGTCGAGCGAGAAGGTGTCGATGGGGATCGGGGGCAGTTCGAACGCCTGGGCGTGCGCCGGCCCGGCCCCGGCGGCCCAGATCAGCGCGATGCATGCCAGGACGGACGGCCCGGATGGAACCGCGGCACCGTCTCGCTTTTTGTTCACGTCAGCCTCGTCCGTTGCAGGGTCGGCTCCGGAAGGCGGGCGAGGCAGGCACCCGTCACGCTCGCGCTCTCGGCCATCACCTCGTGCGGGCGGCCCATGGCGACTACCCGTCCTCCGCGGGCTCCGGCACCCGGTCCCAGATCGATGATCCAGTCCGCGGCGCGAATCACATCCAGGTTGTGTTCGATGACAATGACCGTGTTTCCGGCATCGATCAAGCGCGTCAGAACCTGCAGGAGCCTGGCCACTTCGTTGCCGGAGAGTCCGGTGGTGGGCTCGTCCAGGATGTAGAGCTTGCTGCCCCGGCGCCCGGACGCGCCGGACAGTTCGCGGGCGATCTTGAGCCGCTGGGCCTCCCCCCCGGAAAGGGTCGGGGCGGGCTGGCCGAGCCGCAGGTAGCCGAGCCCCACGTCCTGCAGATGCCAGAGGATCTTGCCCAGGCGCCTCTGCCTCATGAAGAAGCGGATGGCCTGATCGACCGTGAGTTCCAGCACCTGGGCGATGTGGAGCCCCTTGTAGGTCACGTCCAGGATCTCGCCCTTGAAACGGGTCCCGCGGCAGACGTCGCATGGTATGTAGACGTCCGCCATGAAGATCATCTCGATCTCGACCTGGCCCGCTCCCTGGCAGGCCTCGCAACGGCCGGCGGCGACGTTGAAGGAGAAGTGGCGCGGCTGATACCGTTTCCTGCGCGCGAGCGGCTGGGCGGCGAAAAGCTTGCGCACCTCGTCCCACGCCTTGATGTAGGTGACCGAGTTCGACCGGGGCGTGCGCCCGATGGGCGACTGGTCGATGCGCGCCACGTCGGTCAGATGGGAGGCGTTGGCGATGGAGCGGTATTCTCCGACGAGCTCGCCGATGTGCAGGCGGGCGGTGGTCTCGCCGTCGTTCATCTGGCGCTCGAGGGCGCGGTAGAGGACGTCGTTGACCAGGGTGGACTTGCCCGAGCCGGACACCCCGGTCACTACGGTGAGGGCGCGCAGCGGTACGTCGATGTCCACGTCCCTCAGGTTGTGCAGACGGGCGCCGCGCAATTCGATGCGGCCGCCCGGGTGGCCGCGCTTGCGAGAGATCCGAGGATGGGCGGCGCCGGCGATGAGGCGTCCGGTGGCGGTGCCGGCGTCCGCGAGCCCGGCGGGTGGACCCTCGAAGACCACCTGCCCGCCCTTCTCGCCCGACTCGGGACCGAGCTCGATGACGTGGTCGGCAGCAACGATGACCTGGGGGTCGTGTTCCACCACCACGACCGTGTTGCCCGTGCGGGAGAGCCGCCGGAGCAGCGCCAGCATGGCCGCCGTGTCGCGCGGATGGAGCCCCACGGTGGGCTCGTCCAGGACGTACAGGGTGTCCACCAGCCGCGACCCGAGCGCGTTGGCCAGGTTGATGCGCTGCGCCTCCCCTCCCGAGAGCGTGCGCGTCTGGCGCGAAAGCGTCAGGTACCCGAGCCCCACATCTACCAGGAACCCCAGGCGGTCGCGGATTTCGCGCAGGATGGTCTCCGCGATTTCCTCCTCCATCCCGGAGAGCTCGAGCCCGTCGATCCAGGGCAGCAGCTCGTCCATGGGGAAGGCGCAGACCTCGGGGAGGGTGCGTCCGCCCACGCGCACGTTGAGGGCCTCGGCGCGGATGCGGGCCCCGCCGCAACTCGCGCAGGGAACGGCGCTCTGGTAGCGACGCAGGAAGACGCGGATGAACTGCTTGCGGCGCTGGCGCTCGCGAGAGCGCAGGAAGGGGATGATGCCGATGAACTCGGGGCAGCCGCGCAGAACCTCCTCGCGGAAGAACCCGGGCAGCTCGCTCCAGGGTTCGTGCCGGCTCACCCCGCGCTTGCGGGCGAAGTCCCGCAGCCGGGCGCGCTCGCGCACGTAGCGCGGCTTCTCCCACGGGTCCACCGCGCCCCCCGCCAGCGAGCGCCCGTGGTTGGGCACAATGAGATCCTCGTCGTATTCGAGGGTCGCGCCGAAGCCGGTGCAGGTGGTGCAGGAGCCGTAGGGGCTGTTGAAGGAGAAAAGGTTCGGGGTCGGGTCGGCGAACTCGATGTCGGGGTGGAGCGGGCAGCGGAAGCGCTCGGTGAAGCGCAGGCGGGATCCACCGGGGGCTGCCGACGGCCGCACGATCACCGCTTCGCCCAGCCCCTGGACGAACGCCACTCCCAGGGAGTCGGCCAGGCGGTCGCGGACACCGGGGGCGACGGCCAGCCGGTCGACCACCACCAGGGCTTCCCACGCAACCGTGAGGTCGGCGCCCGCGCGCATGGGATCACCCGAGCCCGACGCCGCCAGGTCGATCGTGGCGCCGTCCGCCATGACCCGCAGGAAGCCGGCGGCGCGCAGCGTCTCGACCACCTGGGCGTGGGTGGCGCGCCCGCTGGCCTGGAGCGGAAACGCGACCATGATCCGCTCCCCGTCCGGCAGCGAGAGCACGCCGTCCACCGCCCCCGAAACCGTGTCCCGCCGGATCCGCCGGCCGCAGCGCGGGCAGTGCGTGTGCCCGACGCGCGCCCACAGCAGGCGCAGGTAGTCGTAGACCTCGGTCGCGGTGCCGACCGTCGAGCGGCTGGACCGGGTCGGGTTCTTCTGCTCGATGGCCACCGCCGGCGGAATCCCTTCCACCGACTCGACCCGCGGCTTCCGCATGCGGTCGAGGAACTGCTTGGCGTACGTGGAGAGCGACTCGACGTAGCGGCGCTGGCCCTCTGCAAAGAGCGTGTCCAGCGCCAGGGAGGATTTCCCCGATCCCGACGGCCCGGTGATCACCGTGAAGGCCCGCCGCGGAATGTCCAGATCCAGGTTCGCCAGGTTGTGCTGGCTCGCGCCCCTCAGGCGAATCGGATGGTCCATGGGAAAACATACTACCGGTCGGGGGGCGTCGGCCAAGAAGAAGCAATCTGGATGTGCTGCCGCTTGTCGCGCGATAAATCGGATATATCTTCGTGACAAGTGAGCGACACGCGAGCAACGGGCGAGCCGTCCGGGGCGCATGCGCCGTGCGCGATCGGGCGGCTCGGAAGGGATGAGAGAATGGCGGGCGATTCGGGCGGATTGAGGATGGAGATCGAGGCGCTCCGGGAACGGGTGTCCAGGCTGAGCACGGCCGTGCTGCGAGCGAGCGCCAGCCTGGACCTCGACACCGTGCTGCAGGAGGTCGTCGACAGCGCGCGCGTCCTGACCGGGGCGCGCTTTGGCGTGATCGTCACCGTCGGCGGCACCGGACAGGCCGAAGAGTGGGTAATGTCCGGCTTCGATCCGGGAGAGCAGGACGCGCTGGTCGCCTGGGCGGACGGCCCGCAGCTCTTCGAACAGCTCAAGAGTCTTGCCGCGCCGATTCGTTTAGGGGACCTGCCGGCCTATGTCCGGGCGCTGGGCTTCTCGGATGACGTGATGCCATCGAAGACGATGCTGGGCACGCCGCTACGACATCGCGACACGAACGTCGGCAACTTCTTTCTCGGCGAGAAGGAAGGTGGGCGCGAATTCACCGACGCCGACGAGGAAGTACTGACGCTGTTCGCGGCCCAGGCGGCGACCGCGATCGCCAACGCGCGCGCGCACCGCGACGAGCGCAGGGCGCGCGCGGATCTGGAGACGCTTATCGAGACCTCGCCGGTAGGAGTGGTGGTATTCGACGGGCCAACCGGCGCCCCGGTGTCGTTCAACCGGGAAGCGCGCCGGATCGTCGACGCGCTGAATCACCCCGGGTCGACTCCGGCGCAGCTACTGAAGACGATCACATGTCGCCGCGCGGATGGAAGAGAGGTCGCCCTGGCCGAGTTTTCGCTCGCGCAGTTGTTGGGCACTGCCGAGACGGTGCGCGCCGAGGAGATGACGCTGTCGGTCCCCGATGGCCGGAGCGTGACCACCCTGGTCAACTCGACGCCGATCCAGGAGGAGGACGGCACGGTCCTGAGGGTCGTGGTCACGCTGCAGGATCTGGAGCCGCTGGAGGAACTGGAGCGCATGCGCGCCGAATTCCTTGGCATCGTTAGCCACGAGTTGCGCACGCCGCTGATCTCGATCAAGGGCTCCACGGCAACCGTTCTGGGCGCATCGCCGGCGCCGGATCCGGCGGAAATGCTGCAGTTCTTCCGGGTCATCGACGACCAGGCCGACCGCATGCGCGGCCTGATCGGCGAGCTGCTCGACCACGGGCGCATCGTGACGGGCACACTGTCGGTGTCGCCCGAACCGGTGGAGGTCGTCTCCCTGATAGACCCGGCGCGGAGCGCGTTCGTGAGCGGCACAGGTCGGCACGCGCTCGAGATCGATCTGCCCGAAGACCTGCCTCGGGTGCTGGCCGACCGGACGCGCATCGTCCAGGTCCTGGGCAACCTCCTGTCGAACGCTGCGAAGTACTCTCCCGAATCGTCGCCCATCCGGATCGACGCCAAACGGGAAGGCGTGCATGTCGCGATTTCCGTGAGCGACGGGGGCCGCGGCGTGCCGCCGGACCGACTGTCGCATCTGTTCCGCAAGTACGCGGCGCCGACCGGCGGAGACCGGGAGAGGGGCGTGGCGGGGGCCGGCCTCGGCCTGAGCATCTGCAAAGGCCTGGTGGAGGCGCACGGGGGCCGGATCTGGGCCGAGAGCGGCGGCGTGGGACAGGGCACGCGGTTCACCTTCACGGTGCCGGTGGCCGAGGAGCCCGTCACCGCCGCCCCGGGGCCGGCACGCGCCAGCCGGCCCACGGCGGTGGAAGACCATGAGGAGACGCGCATCCTGGTGGTCGACGACGACCCCCGGATGCTTCGGTACCTCCGGGACGCGCTCACCGGGGCGGGCTACGCCCCGGTCGTGACCGGGGACCCCGAGGAAGTGGCCAGCCTCATCGCGGCGCACAAGCCCGGGCTGGTTCTGCTGGACCTGCTGCTGCCCGGGACCGACGGAATCGCGTTGATGGAGCGGGTACCGGAGCTGAGCGACCTGCCCGTCATCTTCATCTCCGCCTACGGACGGGACGAGGCCACCGTCCGGGCGCTGGACGCGGGCGCGGCCGACTACATCGTCAAGCCGTTCTCTCCATCCGAGTTGACGGCCAGGGTGCGGGCCGCGCTTCGACGGGTAGCGGGGCCCGAGCCTTTCGTCCTGGAGGAACTGACCATCCGGTACGACCAAAGGCGCGTCGCCGTCGCCGGCCGGTCCGTGCAACTGACCCCCACCGAGTACGAGCTGCTGCGCGTGCTGTCGGTCAACGCGGGACGGGTGCTGACACACGAGTCGCTGCTGCGCCAGGCGTGGCCACGAGGCGATCGGCGCCCGCCCGACCCCAAACTGGTGCGGGCCGTCGTGAAGCGGCTGCGGCGCAAGCTGGGCGACAACGCGGCCAACCCGGCCTACATCCGCAATGAGCGCGGCGTTGGCTACTTCATGCCCGCGGGTTCTCGCTGAAGGAAGTCCCCTCGGTATCTTGTTGCTGCCGAAAACGCCGGCACTCCGGCCAGGGCCACCGTGTACCGGCGCATGCAGGAACGGACATCGACTTGAGGGAGAGCCATGATACGATGGATCTGGGTGGCGGGGCTCGCGCTGGCTGCCAGTGACGCGACCGCACAACCATACCTGGGGTCCGAGCTGGGGTTCTCGCTGGTGCCGAACCTGCGGCTCGTGGCCACGGACAACGACTGGGGGACGCGCTGCGATCTGCTCATCAACCCGAACGGGCTGGAGACCGGTACGGAATGCGACACGCCGCCTCCACCGACGGAATGGACCAACGAATCAGGTTCCGGGCAGGGGATCGCGGCGGGGCTCGCAGCCGGTTACCGGTTCGGCCGCTTCCGCGCCGAGGTCGAGTACCGGTATCGCGCCACATCCCACAACGACTTCGCGCCGACGCAGATCGGCGACGTCGTGACGGCCCAGAAGGCCGACCAGGAGCTGGAGAGGGCGGTCGGTGGCGGCCGAGACGTAACCATGCACGGCCTCTTCACCAACCTGGCGGTCGATCTCGGCGGGGCCCGGCAGCGGCTCAACACCTACCTCGGCGTGGGCGCAGGCGTGCAGCGCGTGGCCATCGACTATCTCAGCCTGTGGAAGCGCAACCCCGACCCGGCCCGGATCGCGACCTTCGAGGACGCCGCGCTGCGGGCGAAACTGGCCGGCACCACGACCCTCGGCGCGGCGGCGCTCGACGACACCATATTCAGCGTCCAGATCCTGGGGGGCGTGGACTACCGCGTCGCCGACGGGCTCACGATCGGCAACAGGATCCGCTACGCGACGGGCCTCGGGGCATTCGTGAGCGAACCGCGGGAGTGGGACCAGCTCCGCAGCCACGATTCATCGGTCGGGCGTGGCTCACGCATCCTGTACACGGTCGACACCCGCGACGCGAGCGCGTTCACGATGATCCTCAGCCTCAGGTACGATCTCTGAGGATTCGCCGGGCTCCCAGGGCCCGACCGAAGCACCCGCCCCCGGGTCGATTGGTTGCTCGCGAACACCTTTCGTGCCAACGTGTTTCCGCATTCCGGCGTGTCCGGTCCCGCCCGTGCGGGCCGGAGCCGGAACCTGATCCCGATTCCGGCATACTTCGGAGACCGTGACACCGCCCGTTGGGCGGGACAAACCACGTTGTGCGCCGGATCAGACCGTCGTCGACACCGGATTCCCACCATGAGTCGAAACGCCATCACCTTCACGCCGGTGACCCCCGTAATCGGCGCCAACGTCGACGGGATCGACCTCGGCAATCTGTCTGACTCCGAGTTCGCCGTTCTGTATGACGGCCTCATGGACCACGGAGCGCTCTTCTTCCGCGACCAGGACATCTCCATCGAGAGCCAGAAGCTGCTGGGACAGCGCTTCGGCAAGCTGGTCGCGCATCCCAACGACCCGGGGGTGGACGGCCATCCCGAGGTCATGCCGATTCACGCGGACGAGAACTCGGTGCGTGCGACCGGCGAAGAATGGCACTCCGACGTGTCGTGCGACCCGCTGCCGCCCATGGGCTCGATCGTGCGCATGCACACCGTCCCTGACACCGGCGGAGACACCCTGTTCGCCTGCATGTACGCCGCGTACGCGGCCCTCTCCGAGCGGATGCGGGCTCTGCTCGACGGGCTGCGGGCGGTGCACGACGGCGCGCCCTACTACCAGCGCGTGAATCGGCTGCTCGACCGCGACCACCGAGGGCGCACCTACCCGCGGGCGGAGCACCCCGTCATCCGCATCCATCCCGTGACCGGCCGCAAGGCGCTCTTCGTCAACAAGCTGTTCACGCAGTGCATCATCGGCCTTCCCACCGGCGAGAGCCGGGCCCTTCTCGACTTCCTGTTCGACCATGTCAGCCGTCCTCACTTTCAGTGCCGCTTCCACTGGCGGCCCAATTCGGTGGCCATGTGGGACAATCGGTGCACGCAGCATCACGCGATCTGGGATTACTGGCCCGCAACCCGGTCGGGATACCGCGTAACCATCCAGGGAGAGAAGCCAGAATGAAAATCCGGAGCGAACATCAGGACCGGGCACTCGTCGTGAGCGTGAGCGGCCGAATCGATTCCGGCAACGCGCGCGACTTCCAGTCCGGGATGGACGGCCTCCTCGACAAGGGAGGCAGGGGCGTGATCCTGGACTGCGAGCAGCTCAGCTACGTGAGCAGCGCCGGGCTGCGCGTCCTGCTCCGGGTCACCCGGCATCTCGACCAGAAGCACGTCCCCTTCGTAGTATGCTCGCTGTCCCCCATGATTTCCGAAGTCTTCCAGATCAGCGGCTTCGACAGGATCATCCCGGTCGCGACCTCCCGCGCCGACGCCCTCGTCACCCTTCCCCGCTAGCAGCCATTCCCGGACCTGAACGGGGAGAATCGCGTGCCGTCCCTGAGAATCGCGCTGCCCAACAAGGGCCGCCTTTCGAAGAGCGCCCTGGCGCTCCTGCGCAAGGCCGGGCTGCGCGCCCGCATGCGCAGCGACCGTTCGCTCACGGCGCCTCTCGGCAACGATCATCAGGCCATCTTCCTGCGGGCGGCCGACATCCCGGAGCTGGTGGCGGACGGAGCGGCGGAGGTGGGCGTCACGGGCGCGGACCTGGTCGCCGAGAGCGGCTGCGAGGTGCGGGAACTGGCGGATCTGGAGTTCGGCCGATGTCGGCTGGTGGTCGCGGTGCAGGATGAGAGCGACATCCGCGGCATCGCCGACATCCCCGCGGGCACGCGCGTGGCCACCGCGTTTCCCCGGCTGACGCGATCGTATTTCGAGAGGTTCGGCATCGCGGTCGATATCGCGACCGTGTCCGGGGCCGCCGAAATCGCGCCCCATCTGGGGGTGGCCGAGATCATCGCGGACCTCACGGCGACGGGCTCCACGCTGCGCGTGAACGGGATGCGGGAGGTGGAAACCATCCTGGAGTCCACCGCCCGCCTGATCGCGGGCGAAGCGGTGCTGGACCAGGCCGACTTCGCCGACAGGATCTCCGAACTCTGTCTGGCGCTCGAATCGGTCCGTCTCGCGCGCGAGAAGCGATACCTGATGGCGAACGTGCCCCGTGACCGGCTGGATGAGGTCAGGCAGGTGATTCCCGGCATTTCCGGACCGACCATCGTCGAGGTGATGGGAGGCGGGCCCTGGGTCGCGGCGCACGCGGTGGTCGACGCGGATTGCCTTTCCAGCACGATTCCGCGACTGAAGAAGCTCGGGGCGGAGGGCATCCTGGTCACCGCGATCGAGAGGCTGATGCCTTGAAGCTGGCCTTCGATGCGCCCCTGGAGGCGATGAGCGCGGATGAACGCCGCCTGCTGCTGGAGCGGCGCCCTCCGGAAGAGGCGGGCGTGCGCGAGGCGGTGGCCGCGATCGTCGCCGACGTGCGCGCGCGCGGCGACGGCGCCCTGCGCGAACTGGCGCGCGAGCACGACCGGGTCGAACTGGACGCCCTTGAGGTTCCGCGCGCCCGGTGGCGGGAGGCGGCGCGCCGGCTCTCCGCAGACGTGACCGCAGCGCTCGAGCGCGCAGCCGCCAACATCGCCGCCTTCCACCGTGCGCAACTGCCTGTCGACTGGGAGATGGAGACCGAGCCGGGCGTGGTGGTCGGGCGCCGCCGGGTGCCGCTGGCCGCCGCCGGGGTGTACGCGCCGGGCGGCCTGGCCGCCTACCCGTCCAGCGTCCTGATGGGGGTGATCCCCGCCCGCGAGGCCGGGGTCGGAGAGGTGGCGGTGTGCTCCCCGCCCGGGCCGGACGGCGAACCCCCCGGGGCCGTCCTGGCGGCGTGCGCGCTGGCGGGCGCGTCCCGGCTGTTCGCAGTGGGGGGGGCGGGCGCGGTGGCGGCCATGGCATACGGCACCGAGTCGGTACCCGCGGTCGACGCGGTGGTGGGGCCGGGAAACCGCTGGGTCACCGAGGCCAAGCGGCAGGTGGCGGGCGACGTGGTCATCGATGCGCCCGCCGGGCCCTCCGAGATCGCCGTGGTGGCGGACGGCACCGCACCCGCCCGACTGGTTGCGCTCGAGATGGCCGCCCAGGCCGAGCACGACCCCGACGCATCGGCCGTGCTGATCACGCCCAGCGCCCGCCTCGCATCCGCGGCGCGGCGAGAGCTCATGGCGGTCGTGGCGGAGTCGGCGCGGCGGCAGGTGGTCGGCGAGGCGCTGGCAGCCCGCGGCGCGATCGTCCTGACGCGCTCGCTGGACGAGGCCACCGGCTTCGCCCGCGAGTACGCGCCCGAACACCTCGCCCTCTACGTCGCCGACCCGGACGCGGCCATGGAGCAGGTGCCCACCGCAGGCACGGTCTTCCTGGGCCCTGCCAGCTCGGTCGCCTTCGGAGACTACATGACCGGCGCCAACCACGTCCTTCCCACCGGGGGCCTGTCGCGGTCGTATTCGGGCCTGTCGGCCGACCACTTCGTGCGCTCGTTTACCTGGCAGCGCATTCTACCCGAGGCGGCCGCGTCGCTGGCGCCGCCGGTGGCTCGCCTCGCCCGGCTGGAAGGACTCCCCGGACACGCCGAGACCGCTCTTGCAAGGATCACCCCATGACCCCGTTTCCCCGCGAAGGCTTTCGCGCTCTCAGGCGCTACACCCCGATCGAGGACCCGGTCGAAATCGAGCTCTCCGACAACACCAATCTCTGGGGTTGCCATCCCGACGCTCTTGCGGTGATGCGCGACGCCGCCTCGGGCGACATCTCCAACTATCCGCAGGCCTACTCGAGCGATCTGCGCGACGCCGTCGCCGACACGTTCGACGTCCCCGCCGAGTGCGTCATCACCGGATGCGGCTCTGACGATGTTCTGGACTCGACCTTCCGGGCGGTGTGCGATCCGGGTGCGCGGGTGGCGTTTCCCAACCCCACATTCCTGATGATCCCGCACCTGCTGGTCGTCAACAGCCTGCAGGGGGTTCCGCTGGGAGACGCGCGCCGGCCGCCCTCGCCCCGGCAGTTGCTCGATGCCGGCGCGGACCTGATCTACGTCTGCACCCCCAACAACCCCACCGGAACAGCCCTCTCCCGGGCCTGGATCGAAGAGCTTCTGGACGGCGTGGGAACTACTGGTCCGGTGGTCATCCTGGACGAGGCGTACTACGAGTTCAACGTGGCATCCCCCGGCTACGACCCGGGCGACACATCGCTCGTGGAACGCGCGCTCGCGGTTCCGCGCATCATGATCGCGCGGACCTTCTCGAAGGCGTACGGTCTCGCCGGGCTGCGCGCAGGGTTCGGCATCGCCCACCCGGATCTGCTGGGCGAAGTCGAGAAGGCCCGCGGTCCCTTCAAGGTCGGTCTGCTCGCGGAGCGGGCGGCGGCGGCGGCGCTGTGTGACCGGTCGGGCTGGCTCGAGCCCACCGTACGCGAGATCGTCGCGTGCCGCGAACGGCTGGTGGCCGAACTGCGCCGGCGCGGCGGCGACCCGCTGCCCTCTTCCGCGAACTTCGTCATGCTGCCGGTGCCGGCTCCCG
The DNA here is from genome assembly GCA_028821195.1 of Gammaproteobacteria bacterium. Lineage (GTDB taxonomy): Bacteria > Gemmatimonadota > Gemmatimonadetes > Longimicrobiales > Gaopeijiaceae > BD2-11. The sequence goes on along the minus strand of JAPPHB010000063.1, from coordinate 74,145 downwards.
CGGTCGAGGTGACGCGGGAGATGATCGCCCGGGGCATCGCCGTGCGCCCCTTCCCCAATGTGCCCGGGGTGGGCGAGGCGCTGCGCGTGACGGTGGGGCCCCCGCCGGTCATCGAGCGGTTCATCGAGGCGTGGGTGGATATCTGCCGCCCGGTCGCCGGGAATGCCGGCCAGGAAGCCGTCGCAGCCGAGGCCGCCGGATGACGCTGCGCGTCGGCGTCTTCGACTACGGCGCGGGCAACCTGCATTCCCTGGTCAAGGCGATCGAGGTCTCGGGTGCGTCCACGCAGATCTTCACCGACTGCCGAGAGGCGCTCTCGGCCGACGCGCTGGTTCTTCCCGGGGTGGGTTCCTTCGCAACCGCCGCGCGGGCGCTCTCCGGCGCGGGAGACGAGATGCGGGAGGCGCTGGAGGATGGCCTGCCGTGCCTGGGGATCTGCCTCGGCATGCAGATCCTGTTCGAGGAGAGCGACGAGGGCGGCGGCCCGGGAATCGGCTTTCTGCGGGGACGGGTGGAGCGGCTGCAGGGAGAGATCGTGCCCCACATGGGATGGAACGACGTGGCCACGGGCGGCGATCCGCTCTTCGCGGACACGCCGGACCTCATCGCCTACTACGCCAACAGCTACGTCTGCCGTCCCCGGGACGAGGACTCGGTGACGGCCTGGTCCGAGTACGAGGACGACCGTTTCGCGGCCGCCGTGCGGCGCGGGCGCTGCTGGGGGACCCAGTTCCACCCGGAGAAGAGCTCCCGGCCCGGGCTGCGCATCATCGCCAACTTCCTGAAGGAGGCGGCGCGGTGACCGGGAGATCGGCCCGGCGCAACCGGCGGCTCGAAACGACAGCCGGGTCCCCGCCGTGATCGCCGTCCCCGCCGTCGATCTCAGCGGCGGTCGCTGCGTCCAGTGGGTGGGCGGGCTTCCGGAAACCGAGCAGGTCTCCCTCCCCGACCCGGCGGCGGTCGCCGCGCGCTGGTGGCGCAAGGGCTTCAGCACCCTGCACGTCGTGGATCTGGACGCCGCGCTGGGCAGGGGCGACAACCGCGCCCTGGTGCGCGAACTGATCGCCGGCACGGAGGCGGTCACCCAGTTCGGGGGCGGGGTGCGCGACCGCGAGGGCATCGAGCAGGCGCTCGCGGCCGGCGCCGACCGGGTCATCGTGGGCACCCGGGCCGTCGAGGATTCCCCGTGGCTCGCCCGCGCAGCGGCAGCTTTCCCCGACCAGGTCGTGGTCGCGGCCGACATGCGTGACGGGATGGTGCTGCGCCGGGGCTGGACCCGCAGCAGCGAAACCGCCATCGGGGACTTTCTGGCGGCGTTGGACGATCTTCCGCTGGCGGGCGTACTGTGCACGGACGTGGCGCGCGAGGGCCGCGTGCAGGGCAGCGACCTGCGTCGAGCCGGGACCGTCATCCGGACGTCGCCGCATCCCGTATGGATGTCCGGGGGTATCAGTTCCGTGGAAGAGTTGCGGCGTCTGGGCGGGATGGGAGCCGCCGGAGCGGTCCTGGGTATGGCCCTCTACGACGGTACCCTGCCCGTCGAGGCGGTAGCGCGTGACTTCGGCGGATGAGGCAATCGAAAGGCAAGGAGCGGTGACGATGGCCCAGATCCTGCGCGAGACCGGCGAGACGCGGGTCCGCGTCGCGGTGGACCGCGGAGACCGCCCTCCCCGCATCGACACCGGGGACGGCTTTCTCGATCACATGCTCGTGACGTTCGCCCGCTACGCCGGGCTGGAGCTCGAGGTCGAGGCGCGCGGCGACCTGCACCACCATCTCGTGGAGGACGTGGCGATCGCGCTGGGAATGGCGCTGGCCGACATCGTCCCCGAGCACGCGGCGCGCTACGGCTGGGCCCTGGTCCCGATGGACGAGGCGCTGGTCGAGGCCGCGATCGACACCGGCGGGCGCGCGTATTACGTCGGCGATCTGCCCACGAGCCTCGCCGATCACTTCTTCCAGAGCCTGTCAACGCATCTCGCCGCGACCCTGCACATCCGCGTCGTCCGGGGCCGCAACCGCCATCACGTGATCGAGGCCGCGGTGAAGGCGACAGGGTTCGCCCTGCGCCAGGCGCTCGAGGAGGGCGACAGCGTCTTCAGCACCAAGGGCGCGGTGCGGGTCACCCGCGATCCCGCTCCCGACAACTAGGTCCGGCATGCTCCGCCCGCGCATCGTGGTCTGCCTGGACGTCCGCGACGGACGGGTGGTGAAGGGAACCCGCTTCGTGAACCTGCGCGACGTGGGCGATCCGGTGGAGCTGGCCGGCCGCTACGAGGCCGACGGGGCCGACGAGGTGGTCTTCCTGGACATCACCGCGTCCCACGAGGGTCGCGCCACGCTGCTCGACACGGTGCGCAGGACGGCGGAGGCCCTCTTTATCCCGCTGACGGTCGGGGGCGGGGTGGGAACCGTGGACGATGTGGGCGCGCTGTTGCGGGCCGGCGCCGACAAGGTGAGCGTTAACTCCGCCCTCGCCCGCGAGCCGGAACTCGCCGCCGAGGCCGCGGCGCGCTACGGCAGCCAGTGCCTTGTCGCCAGCGTCGACGCGGCCCGCGAGGGGGATGGATGGCGTGTGTACACGCACGGGGGCAGGTTGCCCAGGGACCTGGACGCGGTCGAGTGGGCTGCAGAGTGCGCGCGCCGGGGGGCGGGCGAGATCCTGCTCACCAGCATCGACCGGGACGGCTCGCGCATCGGGTACGACCTGGAGCTGACACGGCAGGTCGCGTCGCGGGTATCGGTCCCGGTGGTGGCCTCCGGCGGCGGCGGCTCGGCAGAGGACGTGCTGGAGGTGCTCACCTCGGGAGGAGCCTCGGCCGCGCTGCTGGCCGGCATCCTCCACGACGGTGTGACCACCGTGACCAACATAAAGTCCGCCCTCACGGCGCGCGGTATGTCGATGCGCGCATCGAACGGCGTTGAAAGGAGCAGCCAGAGATGACCGTCCCACCGGATGCACGGACCCGAAACGGGCCGCCGGCCACTCTTCCCGGCCGGCGCATTCAGCATACGCGCGACCTGTCCTACGTCAGCTTCGACTCCGATGGCCTCGTTCCCGCGATCGCGCAGGACGCCAGGACCGGCGAAATGCTCATGTTGGCGTATGCCAGCCGCACCTCTCTCGCCCTGACCCTGGATACGGGCCAGATGTACTTCTGGTCCCGATCAAGAAAGGAGATCTGGCGCAAGGGCGCGACCTCCGGGAACGTGCTGTCGCTGGTATCGCTGCATGTGGACTGCGATGCGGACGCGGTGCTGGCGAAGGTGCGCCCGGCCGGGCCGGTATGCCACACGGGGACGCGGACCTGCTTCGTCGACCCGGGGAAGCACGAACCGGAACCGACCGCCGCCGCGCCCGAGGAGGACGACTCGGAGGGAGGACCCACCTTCCGGGGAGGCGAAGTGCTGGACAATCTCTGGATCACCCTTCGCTCCCGTGCCGCGGAAATGCCGCCCGGAAGTAACACCGCGCGCCTGCTCGCGGACAGGAATCTCCGCCTCAAGAAGCTGGGCGAGGAGCTGGTGGAGCTGACCGTCGCGCTGACCCGGCGCGACCCCGCGGCGATCACCGGGGAAGCCGCCGACCTGCTGTACCACCTGATGGTCGCGCTGCTGGGCGCGGGCGTCTCGCTCCACTCCGTCGGCGCCGAACTCGCCCGCCGCGCGGGCGAAGATCCACCTGGAAGGAGGAATGACCCATGACGTCCGCATTGGTTGCCGTATTCACCATCATCGCCGGCGGGCTCATCCGCCTGTTTTCCACCACCACCGGCCGCAATCCCGGCATGACCAGGCTCATCTCCTACGGGGTGATGGCGGCGGGCGTCGCGCTGCTGGCGATGAACTCCGTCATCCTGATCGATGTCGGCGAGGTCGGGGTGGAACACTTTCTGGGGCGCGTCAACCAGCGCCCGCACGCGCAGGGCGTTCACGTCGTGAATCCCCTGGCGAACATCGAAAAGATGTCGGTGCGCGAGCAGAGCTTCCCGCAGGGAGGGACGGTCGAGCGCATCGAGGCCCAGACCAGCGAGCAGCTGAACGTGACGCTGGAGGTGTCGGTTCTCTATCAGATCGAGCCCAGCCGGACTCCCACGCTCTTTCAGGAGCTGGGGACCGAGCGGCAGATCACTGCGGCCATCGTCCTCAACTCCGTGCGCAACGGAGTCCGCGACGCGGTCGCGACGCGCTCCATCAACGAGATCTTCTCCCCGGACCGGGCCGAGCTGTCCGACAACATCGAGGCCGCCATCCAGGCCAGCGCCGAGGACCGCATCAACGTGGTGCAGGCGTTCGTGCGCGACATCCAGGCCCCCGACGGCGTACGCCAGGCCATCGAGGAACGCCAGCAGCGCGAACAGCAGGTCGCTCAGGAGCGCTTCCAGACGGAGATCATCCAGGAGCGCGCCCGCCAGCAGATCGAGGAGGCGAGAGGCATTGCCGAGGCCCAGCGGATCATCTCCCAGGGCCTGACCCCCGAGTACCTGACCTTCCACTACATCGAGAAGCTGGGCGAACTGCCAGCGGGCTCCGTGGTGTACGTGCCCACCGAGGGCGGGATCCCGCTGATGCGCTCGCTCGGAGGCGGCAACTAGCGGCCCGCGGACCGTTACGCATCCGATGGGAAGGGGAAGGCGCCTGCTGCTGTTGGGGGTCGCGGCCTCCGGGCTGGTGGCTGCGGCGACGTCGTGCTCACCCCTGTACGTTCTGCGCGCGGGATGGGAGGAGGCGCGCATCCTCACGGCCCGCCGGCCGATCGAGGACGTCATTGTCGACCCCGACACCGACGACCGCACGCGCGGCAAGCTCACCTTTGCCCGCCTGGCGCGCGCGTTCGCCATCGACGAGCTGGGGCTGGATGTCGGCGATTCGTACACCACGTACACCCACCTCGACCGCGACACCCTGGCGATGGTGCTTTCCGCGGCCGAGAAGGACCGCCTGGCGGCGAGGACCTGGTGGTTTCCGGTGGTGGGCCGGGTTCCCTACCGGGGATTCTTCGACCTGGACGACGCCCTCGGCGAACAGCGCAAGCTGGAAGAGGAGGGATTCGACACCTGGCTGCGCCCCACCTCCGCCTTCAGCACCCTGGGGTGGTTTTCGGACCCGCTGATGTCCACGGTGCTGCGGCAGGACGAGATCGGGGTGGTGCAGACGATCCTGCACGAAGTCTCGCACGCCCACCTCTGGGTGCCGGGAAGCGTCCGCTTCAACGAGAGCTTCGCAACCTTCGTGGGCGACGCCGGCGCGGCCGCGTTCTTCTGCGCCGACTCGGGCGAGATCCCGACCGTGCGGTGCACGCGCGCGCGGCAGCGGTGGGGCGATGCGATGAAGTTCTCGGTCTTCCTGGACGGCCTGGTGGCGGACCTGGAGCGCGTCTACGGCGATGCCGCGCTCACCCGCGAGGAACGCCTGTCGGCGCGTGAACGGATCTTCACCGAGGCTCTCGAGCACTTCACCGCCGAAGTGCAGCCGACCTTCGAAGCCAGCACCTACGCGGGCTTCGTGGACACTCCGCTCAACAACGCCACGCTGCTCGCGCGCATGCGCTACTACCACCGCCTGCCCGACTTCCAGGCGCTGCTCGATGAACACGACGGTGATCTGGGCTCGGCCATCGCGGCGATCAAGGCGGGGACCGGGGAAGCCGGGGACCCGTTCGAGGTGCTCGGCAACCCGGGATAGACGTACAATGGACGAGATTCGCCCCAACCGACCCCGGCAGTGGACATGCAGCGAAGGAGAAGACCAATGACCACCACCGTATGCCCCACGACGCACCTGTGCGCCGCGCTGTCACTCGCCGCGCCGCTGGCCCTCGCCCCACCGCATCCGGGCGCGGCGCAGTCCCATAGCCCGCCCGCCGAGCCGCCCGCCGAGTGGGGGCCGATCTCGATCAACCTGGAGGAGTTCGAGTACCCGCATCCGGTCGAGTTCATGAACCTGCGCGTCTACGACCAGGATGTGCGGATCGCCTACATGGACATCGCTCCGGTCGGGCCCGCGAACGGTCGCGCCGCGGTCTTCCTCCATGGAGGCAGCTACTACGGGTGGTACTGGAAGAGCCAGATCGAGGCCCTCGCCAACGAGGGGTACCGCGTCGTTGTGAAGGACCGGCTCGGCTGGGGGAAATCGTCCAAGCCGATTCTGCCGTACAGCATGAGCCTGCACGCCTCGAACACGGCCAGGCTTATGGAACACCTCGGCATCTCCGAGGCGGCTGTCATCGGACACTCCATGGGCGGGCAGATGGCGACCCGTTTCGCCTTCCTGTATCCGGAGAAGACGACGCATCTGGTCACCATCAACCAGATCGGTCTGACCGACAACCGCGCCGGGCGCGGGTTTCGTCCATTCGATGGCGAGATCGACGCCGACCCGGACCTCCAGCGCGCCTACGAGGCGGACGTGCGGACCGACACGCGCCGCTACGTGGAGTGGAAGCCGGAGTTCCTGGACCATCTGCGCATCCGGCACGGCCAGCGGCTGAGCGGGGACTGGCCCCGGCTCGCGTACGTGCGCCGGCTCGGCGGCAACCTGCGCTCGATGGACACCATCGTGGACGACTGGCCGCACATCAGGACCAAGGCGCTGATCCTCGGCGGCGAGATCGACGGACCGGACTTTCCCGCCAACGCCCGCCGGGCCGCCGAGATCCTGCCCAACGGGGGGGTCTTTCTCATCCCGAACATCGGCCACAACCCCCACGAGGAGGCGCCGGACATCGTCAACGCGGAGCTGATCCGCTTCCTGGGCACCGATCCCCGCGAGTAACACCACATCCGCGCCTGGACAAACTGTAGCAATCCCCCCTGGACGGAGGCAGACGTCATGCGACGAATCGGAATGAGACTCGTGATCGCAGCGTCGATCATCATGCTTGCCCAGGCGTGCGTGTCCACGGGCAGCTCTAACGGGATCCGCCGGGATCCCGACCTGATCGTGGCCGAGGAGTTGGCGAACCATTCGACCATGATGCTCCTCGACGCGATCCGTCAGCTGCGCCCCCGCTGGATCAACCTGCGCAGCATACCGCAGTCCGTGGTCGTTGATGGCGGAGCTGCGCAGTCCAAGGCGATCCTGGAAACGCTGGGCGCCGACCAGGTACGGTGGGTTCGCTTTCACAGCCCCGCCGACGCCACCATGCGCTGGGGGATAGGCTTCCAAAACGGATTGATCGAGGTTTCCACCATGGGAAGCGGCGGAGGCGGGTAGCCGCTCGCGGTCACCCGGGAGGGCGCCGGCCGGGGGCCGGCGCGGAGGTTGCGAGAGGCTGTGCCCGGCGCGAAAGTAGGGGTATGGAAGAGAGGTCCTCCCCCAGCTACTCCCCCTCCCAGGTCGAAGCGAAGTGGCAGCGGATCTGGGAGGAACGCGGCGCCAACTCCTTCTCGACAGAGGAGCTTCGCGGTTCCCGGTCGCCCTATTTCAACCTGATGATGTTCCCGTACCCCTCTGCCGAGGGGCTTCACGTGGGCAACATCTACGCCTTCACCGGGGCGGACATCCACGGGCGCTTCCAGCGGCTGCAGGGGCACGACGTCTTCGAACCCATCGGCTTCGACGCCTTCGGCATCCACTCCGAGAACTTCGCGCTGAAGCACGGGACGCATCCCATGGATCTGATCCCGGCGAACGTGGCCAACTTCACGCGTCAGCTGCGCCGCATCGGGGGGATGTTCGACTGGGATCACTCGGTCGACACGACGGCGCCCGACTACTATCGCTGGACCCAGTGGATCTTCCTGAAGCTGTTCGAGGCCGGGCTCGCGGAGCGCAAGAAGGCGCCGGTCAACTGGTGTACGTCGTGCAAGACGGTGCTGGCGAACGAACAGGTCGAGGACGGCCGCTGCGAGCGCTGCGACGCCACCGTCGAACAGCGCGTGATCGCGCAGTGGTTTTTCCGCATCAGCGACTACTCGCAGCGGCTGCTCGACAACCTGGAGCACATCGACTGGTCGGAGTCGACGCGCAAGGCGCAGGCAAACTGGATCGGCCGCAGCGAGGGCGCCCGGCTGGTCTTCCCGGTGGCCGGCTCGGATGACGTGATCGAGGTCTTCACCACCCGCCCGGACACGATCTTCGGGGCGACGTACATGGTGCTCGCGCCCGAGCACCCGCTGGTGGAGCGCATCACCGCCCCGTCCCACCGCGAGAACGTGCGCGCATACGTCGACCGCGTGGCCGCGATGGACGTGGTCAGCCGCCAGAAGACCGCCGGCGAGAAGAAGACCGGCGTCTTCACCGGAGGCTACTGCGTGAACCCCGCCACCGGGGCCGAAATCCCGATCTGGATCGCCGACTACGTGCTGGCGGGGTACGGCACCGGGGCGATCATGGCGGTGCCCGGCCACGACGAGCGCGACTTCGAGTTCGCCAACGAGTTCGGATTGCCGGTGGTGCGCGTGGTGGCGGGACCGGACGAGGACGCCGACACCCCGCTCGACGAAGCCTACACCGACCACGACGCCGGCCACATGGTCAAATCCGGACGCTTCGACGGGATGAGCGTCGCGGAGGGGAAGGCCGCCATCACCGCCGATCTGGCGGAGCGGGGACTGGGCGAGCAGCAGGTCAACTACCAGCTGCGCGACTGGTGCATATCGCGCCAGCGCTACTGGGGCCCGCCCATCCCCATCGTGTACTGCCCCGAGTGCGGCTCGGTCCCGGTTCCCGAGCGCGAACTGCCGGTGATCCTTCCCCGCGTCGAGGACTTCAAGCCCGACGACGACGGCGTGAGCCCGCTCGCGCGCGTGGAGTCGTGGTACAGCGTGGACTGTCCGGCCTGCGGAGCCGCCGCGCGCCGCGAGACCGACGTCTCGGACACCTTCCTGGACAGCTCCTGGTATTTCCTGCGCTATCCCTCGGTCGGAGACGACGCAATCGCCTTCGACCCCGACATTACCCGGCGCTGGCTGCCGGTGAACAGCTACATCGGCGGCAACGAGCACGCGGTGCTGCACCTGATGTACGCGCGCTTCATCACCATGGCGCTGCACGATATCGGGCTGCTGGACTTCGAGGAGCCCTTCACCCGCTTCCGCGCCCACGGTATCATCGTCAAGGACGGGCGCAAGATGTCGAAGACCAGGGGCAACGTGGTCACGCCCGATCCGGTCATCGAGGAGTTCGGCGCCGACACCTTCCGCCTGTACCTGATGTTCCTGGGACCCTTCACCGAGGGCGGGGACTATCGCGACGACGGCATCCGGGGACCGCTGGGCTTTCTGAGGAGGCTCTGGGACGCCGTGCTGCGCGCCGCGGACAACGACGCGGACCCCGATCCCCGCCTCGAGGGGCAACTGCACCGCACCATCGAGCAGGTGACGCGCCAGATCGCGGATCTCCAATACAACACCTGCATCTCGGGGATGATGGAGTACCTGAACGCGGTGCGCGCGGGGGGACGGCGGCCGGCGCGGGCCGAGATCGAGCCCGTGGTGCTGATGGTGGCGCCCTTCGCGCCGCACATCGCCGAGGAGCTGTGGGAGCGGCTCGGCCACGAGGGCGGCGTTTTCGGGCGCGCGCGCTGGCCCGGATACGACCCGGAGAAAGCCAGGCGGCGCATCGTGAAGCTGGCGGTTCAGGTGAACGGCAAGGTGCGCGGCACCATCGAGGGCCCTTCCGAGATGAGCCGGGAAGACGCAGAGGCGCTCGCGCGCGAGCAGGAGAACGTCGCGCGCTTCCTCGAGAACGGGTCTGTTCGACGGGTGATCTACGTGCCCGGCAGGCTGATCAACCTGGTGGTCGGGTGAGGCTGGTTCCCTCCCGAAACGCGGGCGTGCCGCGCGAACCATCTACGCCGATTCGACGTGCCGCCGCCTCGCCACCCGTCGATTACGCATTTTACACAATTTACGCATTTTGCGTACTGGCTCCCGCACCCTGAGGAAAGGCTGAAATGCCCGCTTCCCCGCTTCCGGACCCCACACTCTCGCGCCTCGCCGTCGACGCCGTGCGCGTGCTCTCGATGGACGCCGTGCAGAAGGCCAACTCCGGTCATCCGGGGGCGCCGATGGGGCTGGCGCCGGTGGGATACCTGCTCTGGACCCGGCACCTGCGTCACAATCCGGCGAACCCGGAGTGGAGCAACAGGGACCGCTTCGTGTTGTCCGCGGGGCACGCGTCCATGCTCATCTACTCGCTGCTGCACCTGACCGGGTACGACCTGCCGCTCGAGGAGATCCGGCAGTTCCGGCAGTGGGGCTCGCGCACGCCGGGGCATCCGGAGTACGGGCACACGGCGGGGGTGGAGACCACGACCGGCCCGCTGGGCCAGGGGGTGGCCAATTCGGTGGGGATGGCGCTGGCGGAGCGCTGGCTGGCGCACCGGTTCAACCGGCCCGGGCACAGGATGGTCGACCATCACACCTGGGCGCTCTGCTCCGACGGCGACCTCATGGAGGGGATCTCGCACGAGGCGGCGGAATTCGCCGGCCACCAGCGCCTGGGCAAGCTGATCTGGGTGTTCGACGACAACCAGGTCACCATCGACGGCGGGACGGACCTCTCGTGCTCCACCGACCACGAGCAGCGCTTCCGCTCGTACGGGTGGGACGTGCTTCGCGTGGACGACGGCACCGACCTGGCCGCCCTCGACACGGCGCTCGCGGGGGCAAGGGCGGAGACGGAGCGGCCTTCCCTGGTGGTCGTGCGCACCACCATCGGGTACGGCAGCCCCGGCAAGGCGGGGTCGTCGTCGTCGCACGGCGCGCCTCTGGGGGTGGAGGAGGTGGGCGCCACCAAGCGCAACCTGGGCTACCCGTCGCGCGACCCCTTCCACGTGGAGGCGGAAGCGCTGGCGCACTGGCGGGAGACGGCGGCGTGGGGTGCGGGGCTGGAGGAAGAGTGGCGGGGGCGGTGGGAGGCCTACCGGGCGGCGCATCCGGTCGCGGCCGAAGAGCTGCGCGCGGCCCTGGCGGGCGAGCTGCCGGCCGGCTGGGACGCGGACATCCCCGACCTGAGCGCGCCGCCGAAGCCGCTGGCGACCCGGGTGTACTCCGGGCAGGTGCTTCAGGGGCTGGGCCGGCGCATCGCCAACCTGCTGGGCGGCTCGGCCGACCTGGCCGGCTCCAACAAGACCACCCTGCCCTGGGAGGACAACCTGCTCGCCGGGACGCCGGGCGCGCGCACCATCCATTTCGGCGTCCGCGAGCACGCCATGGGCGGCATCCTGAACGGGATGGCGCTGCACGGGGGGGTGCGCCCGTACGGAGGCACCTTCCTCATCTTCTCGGACTACATGCGCCCGTCGATCCGGCTGGCGGCGCTCATGCACTTGCCGGTCACCTACGTGTTCACCCACGACAGCATCGGCGTGGGCGAGGACGGCCCCACCCACCAGCCGATCGAGCAGCTGATGTCACTGCGAGCCATCCCGGGGGTGCTCGACCTGCGCCCCGGCGACGGGCCCGAGACGGCGGAAGCGTGGCGGGCGGCGCTCACGTACGCCGGCGGGCCGAGCTTCCTGGCCCTTACCCGCCAGGCGGTGGCAGTCATCGACCGGGATGAGGCTGCCCCCGCGAGCGGGCTGCACCGGGGCGGATACGTCCTGCTGGAAGCGGACGGCGGCGACCCGGAGCTGATCCTGATCGCCAGCGGCTCCGAGGTGGAGGTGGCCGTGCAGGCGCGTGCGGTCCTCCAGGCGGAGGGCGTGCCGACCCGGGTGGTTTCCCTGCCCAGCTGGTTCCTCTTCGCCCGTCAGCCACAGGGCTATCGCGACGAGGTGCTGCCCCCGGAGGTGACCGCGCGCGTCTCGGTGGAAGCGGGGACCACGGCCGGATGGACCCGCTGGACCGGCGACCACGGCGCCTCGGTCGGCATCGACCACTTCGGGGCATCCGCGCCGGGCGCGGTGCTGTTCGAGAAGTTCGGGATTACGGCCGAGGCGGTGGTCGCGAAGGCGCGCGCACTGGCGAGGGTGCCACAGCCGCTCCCGGGATAGTTCTCAACGATCCCAGCCGTGGCCTTGCAACGATTTCAATCGCGGATTCGCAATTCCGCGTCGGAGCGTGGCAGAGTCACTCTTGCTCCGCTGAACGATGGTCGATCTCGGCCATCATGGCCTGGCTGACAAAGTCCTCGGTGCGATCCGCTTCCGCACCAAGCGTCAGCACCTCGGCGTAACGAACACGTTGGACGAAGATGCGCCTACCGTCGATCTCGACCGCGAACACTACCCCTTTGTCGTCGAATTCCCAGATGAGAAAGAGCTCAAGCGAAAAGGTCTTCCCTTCGCGACCCGTGTAGTCCCGCCAAAGAGATCTGCTCTCCAACCTGAGCCTTTGTTCGTTGGAGAGCCGAAATCCCGGCACCGCCACATAGGACTCCTTCAGGCTTTCCCACAGGCGACTCTCGAACAAGCCTACGCCCTGGACGACATCTCCCTGACCGCGTTTGACAAAGAACTGCCAACTGCTAGCCGCAAACAAATCACCCAAGGGCTCAAGCGTCTCCTTGACACGTTGAAGCGTGGGACGAATCCATTGGCTAACGACATCGTCCAGCAATTCGACATCGGACGCCTTCGGCTCATCAGCTCTGTGGCGTCGGACGAAGAGAGCAATCTCCTTGCCGAGATCCTCGCTCTCTCGGAGTGATTCTCCCTTCGCGGCTCGAATCGCAAGGCCAAGCGACCACAGGACACTCTCCAGCATGAACCCCGCTAGCGGCGCCACTCGACCCAGATCGGCGTTCTGCAGCGCCCCGATGTAGCGGTCCCGCTCGGCGCTCTTGATCACCATCGGAGGCAAACCGGACCTCAGCAGGACGTAGTTGGTCAGCAGGCGCGCGGTCCGCCCATTACCGTCACCGAACGGATGAATCCGCAGGAAGCTCCAGTGTGACTGAGCCAGAAACAGCGGCAGTTGAGACTCGCTGGCGTCCGAATTGTGCAAGTCGCGCCGAAAGTCATGGACCCACGCCTGCATCAGCGCGGGCGTCTCCTCAGGCTCCGCGAACCGATGTAGTTCCCCGGTAGCAGTTCGTACGTGGTTCGGTTGTGTCTTGTATTCTCCCGGAACGATCCGCTTCCGCGTCTGCTGCCCGTCGGGAGTCTGTGCAACGTGCCAGAACGGCTCCTTGAGAAGAATCTTGTTCAGATCCCGGATGTCGCCCTCGCCCAGGACCCGCTCTGCGCTGGCCAGATGTCGCGTATGGTCGATCGCGACGTCGTGCGCCTTCATCTCCTCGTAGTGCCGTATCGGGTGCCCACCGGCCGTGCGGCCGAAGATGAGCAGCAACTTGGTCTCGTGGTAGGTAAGCGTGTTCCCCTCGATGTGGTTGCTGTTGTAATTCCACTCGAGGCGCAGTTTCCTCCAAAGCCGCTCGTCATCTTCCTCACGCATGGTTGCCCGGCGTTCCCGCCATTCCGCAAGCGCCGCCGCCAATGCCTCCGCGTCCATCATCCTCCCCTGCATGTTCCGTCGGGCTCCGTCCGCGCGGCTCGTACGTCGCCAGGCGCAGGCTGCACCAATGTGCAACCTGACGCCTGAGAGTTCCAAGTCCTTCGTCTCACGGCCCCAGCTTCACCTCGAACGCGGCCCATCGGCCGCCCGGTTGCGGCAAGCTGAAGGCGCTACCTGCCGACTAGACGTCCCGCCGCCGCGAGCGCCCGCCGGACGAGGACTCGCTCGATCACTTCAGTCGGCGACGCCGCGCCGGCGAGCGAATCGGCGCGGGCGCGCAGTGCGTCCGCGGCCTCGGCATCCGCAGACTCGGCCCCAGGCCCACCGCCCGCATCGTCCCCCACGACCCCGAGCAGGAACCGCACCAGCCGCTCGTCCGGGTCGAAGGGACGGCCTTGCCCGAGCGATTCCGGCCACTCGAGCGCCGTCTCCAGATGGCCACGAGCGGCCGCGCGATTCCCGGCATCGAGTTCGTCCAGCGCGGCCCCGACATGCGCGAACTCGTACAGGCGGTGGCTCTCGCGGGCGTTTTCCGAGGGAAGGACGCGCGTGTCCGTCAGGATCCGGATCGCCTCGCTGTGGTCGCCCGCCTGGAGAAGCCCGCGCACATGGAGGAGGTCGAGGTTGAAGTCGCCCGCGAAGAGTTCCCGTCCCCGACCGGACGTCTCCAGCGCCTCATCCCACTGGCCCGCTTCCTGCAGGTGCCGGATGAGGGCGATGCGGAGGAGACGGCTGTCGGGATCCAGGGCCACCGCGCGACGGAAGTCCGGCGCCGGGTCGCCGCCCATGGCCTCCGTCAGGTGGGCGCGCGCCGCGTACGCGGGTCCGTAGTCGGGTTCGTCGCCGAGGGCTGCCAGCAGGTCGGCGGCCTCGGCGTCGCGATCGAGCGCCCACAGGTTCAGGCCCAGCAGGTAGCGCCAGGCCCAGTGCGGATCCTCGGCAGCCGCCCAGCGCAGCACCGGCAGGGTCTCTGGCCGGTAGGGGAAGGCGAAAGCGGGATCGACTCCACCGCTCAGCATGCCCGCATCGTCAGCCAGGAAGGCGCGCCACGCCGCGGGCACCGGGCCGCCCCCCACTTCGTCGACCAGCTCCAGCAGGTGCGTAGCATCGTCCGGCAGCCCGCGGTTCGCGTAGCCCACGGCCAGTTCCAGCAGCGTCTGCCCCGGATACTCGCTCCGCATCGATGCGGCGAGGCGGGCAGCGGCTCCGTCGGCGGACTCTCCGTATCGGTCGTCGCGCGCCGCGAGGTACCGTTCGGCCAGGAAGAAATGGTTGAGCGGATCAAGCTCGAGCAGCTCTGCGAGCACGCGCGCCGCGCCGATCCCGTCCCCCGCCAGACGCGACGCAATCGCCAGCACTTCCCGCGCCGGAATGCTCCCCTGATCATGTTCGAGCGCCAGCGCGGCGTTGCGGCGTGCCCCCGCCAGATCTCCACCGTCGAGCGCCAGTTCCGCCAGCCGAACGCGCGCCGCGGCCCGGAAGGCCACCGACCGAGCCGCCCAGCCGAACGAGTCGAGCGCGTCGGCGCGGCGCCCCAGGGCGAGGTACAGGTTCCCGGCAAGGAAGTTGGCCTCCGGATCGTACGTGTCGAGCTGGAGCGCACGGCGCGCATGGACGAAGCCCTCCTCGTAGCGGGCCGACCTCAGCGCCAGCGCGCCGAGACCCAGCAGCGCCTGCCGATTCCACGGTTCGGCGGCGAGCGCCCGGTCGTAGAGCGCCCGCGCCTCAGGGTAGAGCCGGCCACGCGCCAGCTCTCGTGCCTCGAACACGAGCCGATCCGTCTCCGGGAGGGCATCCCAGGCCTCGGCGTTCGTCGCGAACGGCCGGGACAGCGCGCGATCACCATCGAGTCCGCAAATTCCGCCAAACCCGGCCTCTCCCGGATTCGAGCAGCCCTCCAGACCGAGTCCGGGCGCCGAAACGCGCCAAGGGCCGTCGGGGTCCACGTCGAACTCGACCACCACCGGCTCCAGCGGTTCGAGCGCCACCGTGCGCGCCCCCACCTGTTCGCCGCCGGACCACGCCGTCACCGTGTCGGCACTTGTCCCGAAGGCCTGGACCACCACGCGAAGGCGGCCATCCTCCTGCTCGACGTGCATGGCGCCGTGGGGAGAGGCGTCGGTCAGGCCGCCCGTCCCCTCCAGCGGAAACCAGACCTCCGTCCAGCGGCTGGCAGAGAGAGGCTCGAACCCGGCCTGCGAGACGGGGTTGCGATCCGCCCCCGGCTGGTATTGAACGTGCAGCCGTCCCGCCTGGAACTCGACGTACTGTCCGTCGGTGTCCGTGAGGAGGTCCTCCCAGATCCCGCCTTCGCGCGACAGCGCCCAGAGCCACATCTTGCGCCCGGGCATCTCTTCATGCGGCGCCCAGTGTCCCCAGCCGTAGCCATCGTCGTGATAGTAGCCGCCGAAGAAGTCGTTCAGCGCGCCCACAACGTGGTACGACTTGCTTCCCCCGAACGCGTTGTTGCGGTAGAGAGGCAGGAAGCGCCCGTCCTGGTCCTCGGGCCAGGGGCGCACTCGCCCGGAGTGCTCCAGGTAGGCGTTGCCGGGCACGAAGAGCTCCAGGTCGTCCTGCGCGAAGGCCGCGGCCGTCATCCAGTTGTAGTAGGGCTGCTCCAGCGGGGTCGGATTGTACCACAGTACGCGCGTCTCGAAGGCGGCCCGGTCCGGGGGCAGGCGTATCTCGACGCGCCACGGCGTGCGCGACGGGAGGTCCATGGCGCCCACGATGGCGCTCACGCTCCCGTCTGCGTTCTCCCGCAGGTCATAGTCGACGGGGGTGGCGGTGGCCGGCGTGTGCCCGATCACCCCGAAGTTGAACTCGATCCCGCCCGAGGTCCACGGCCCACGCAGGGCGATATCCCGGAATTTCATCACCTCGTTCCGGTAGATGAACTCGTGGCCGGTCGCCTTCACCACGGCCCCCCACACCTTGCCGCCCACTTCGGGAAGGACGAAGACCTCGATGAGGTCGTTCTCCATCCGCACCACCTTCCATTCCCTCGGCTCCGGGGTCGCGGAATATCCCTCGAAGGTGTGGTACGGATACAGCCTGCGGTCGGTGGCGAGCACCGGCACGGGATTCGGGTCGGAGAACGGGTACGTGTCGAGGACGCGCACCTCTTCGGAGATGCGGGCGCGCGGCCCGGGGGGCGCGCAGGAGGCGGCGATCAGGATCGTGCACAGCACGACCGCGCCCAGTAGCCCCTGTTGTACCACTGACGGCATCCTGGCGCCCGCACGTCCCACCCTGGCGCGTCGCTCGACGCTGCGCTCCGGCCGAATCGCCCTGCTATCTGCCCATCGCCAGTCTGATGACATGTCACCTCGTCCGGTATCTCTCGTGGATGGCCCTCGGGTAATCTACGACCCCACGACCCTCGCCAGCCTCCCGGAGATCTCCCGAAGCCGCAGCCATTGCTGGTAGAAGAGCGGCAGCAGCGTGAGCGCGAAACGTCCCGCGAAACGCTTCAGGAAGAACTTCATCCGGATTCCGGGAGTCCGTGCACGCCCTACATGTTCCGCCGGTACTGCCCGCCCACTTCGTACAGCACGCCCGTGATCTGCCCCAGCGTACACACCTTGCAGGCCTCCATGAGCGCGGCGAAGGTGTTGCCGCCCGCCAGCGCCTCCCGCCTCAGCTCGTCGAGGGCGACGTCGGCACGGCCCCGGTTGCGCGCCCTGAAGGCCTGGTTTGACGCGATGGCGTAGTCCTTCTCGCCGGTGGTGGCGCGGATCACTTCATCCGGCACCCGCGTGGGCGATCCCTCCGGACCCAGGAAGGTGTTGACCCCCACGATGGGCAGTTCTCCGCTGTGCTTGCGCGACTCGTACTCGAGCGACTCGTCCTGGATGCGGCCGCGCTGGTACATGCGCTCCATCGCCCCGAGCACGCCTCCGCGCTCCGACAGCCGCAGGAACTCGCGCATCACGGCCTCTTCGACAAGGTCGGTCAGTTCCTCGATGATAAACGAGCCCTGCAGCGGGTTCTCGTTCCTCGACAGTCCCAGCTCCCTGCTGATGACAAGCTGAATCGCCAGGGCCCGGCGCACGCTTTCCTCGGTGGGCGTGGTGATGGCTTCGTCGTAGGCGTTGGTATGCAGCGAGTTGCAGTTGTCGCAGAGGGCGTACAGGGCCTGCAGCGTGGTGCGGATGTCGTTGAAGGCGATCTCCTGCGCGTGCAGGCTGCGGCCCGAGGTCTGAATGTGATACTTGAGCCTCTGCGAGCGGGCGTTGGCGCCGTAGACGTGCTTCATCGCCTTCGCCCATATGCGGCGGGCCACCCGACCCAGCACCACATACTCCGGGTCCATGCCGTTGGAGAAGAAGAACGACAGGTTGGGCGCGAAGTCGTCGACGCGCATCCCGCGAGAGCGGTAGTACTCGACGTAGGTGAAGCCGTTGGCGAGGGTGAGCGCGAGCTGGGTGACGGGGTTGGCGCCGGCTTCCGCGATGTGATATCCCGAGATCGAAACCGAGTAGAAGTTCCGCACCCCTTCGTCGATGAAGTACTGCTGGATGTCGCCCATCAGCCGGAGCGCCAGCTCGATGGAGAAGATGCAGGTGTTCTGGGCCTGATCCTCCTTGAGGATATCGGCCTGGACGGTGCCGCGGACCACGGCGAGGGTCTCGCGCCGGATGCGCTCGTAGACATCGGCCGGAAGGACCTGGTCGCCGCTCGCGCCGAGCAGCATCAGGCCGAGGCGGTCGTTGCCCTCCGGAACCGCGCCCTGGTAGCGGGGACGCTCCACGCCGCGCTCGCGATAGAGGGCCTGGATGCGCTCCTCGACCTCGGCCTCGAGACCGCTCTCGCGGATGTGGAGCTCGCACTGCTGGTCGATGGCCGCGTTGAGGAAGAAGCCGAGCAGCATGGGCGCGGGCCCGTTGATGGTCATGGACACGCTGGTGGACGGGTCGGCGAGGTTGAAGCCGGAGTAGAGCTTCTTGGCGTCGTCGACCGAAGCCACGCTCACGCCCGAGTTGCCCACCTTGCCGTAGATGTCCATGCGCTCGTCGGGGTCCTCGCCGTAGAGCGTGACCGAGTCGAAGGCGGTGGAGAGCCGGTTGGCCAGGCTGGCGCGGCTGAGGAAGTGGAAGCGCCGGTTGGTGCGCTCGGGGCCGCCCTCGCCCGCGAACATGCGCTGCGGGTGCTCCTCCAGGCGCCGCAGGGGGAAGACCGCGGCGGTGTAGGGAAACGCCCCCGGCACGTTCTCGGTGAGCCGCCAGCGCAGCACCTCGCCCCAGTCGCGGAAGCGGGGCAGCACCACGCGCGGGATGCGCGATCCGGCGAGCGATTCGCTGAAGAGACTCCGCTCCACCGTCCGGCCACGTACCTGGTAGGCGTAGGTGTCGGCCCGGTAGCGGCGCTTCACCGCCGGCCATTCCTCGAGCAGGGCCAGGCTGCGTTGGTCGAGCCGCGCCCGCGTCTGCCGGTAGAGGTCGATCAGGCGGGCGAGCGCTTCGTCCTCGCCATCTGCGGGAGGCAGTTCGGGCGCGACTTGTTCCGGTTCGTCGCGGGCGGCTGCGGGCGCGCGGTAGCCTGTCGCGCCGCCGCTTCCGGACGCGGCCGCACGGGACGCCGCACTGTCGTCCTGTCCCAGCAGCCGGATCGCCCCGTCCAGTTGATAAAGCTGGCGGGCCAGCGCGGCCTGTTCGTCGACGCGGCGGCCGTAGTCGCGGCCCGCTTCCACGATCTCCGCCAGGTAGCGGGTGCGCTCGGGGGGGATCGGCGTGTGCTCGGCGCGGTCGTCGTCGACGGGGTCGCGCTCGGTCGCGAGTGCCGCGCCGGTCTTCCGCCGCAACTGGTCGAGCAGCGCCAGGTACAGGCGGTTGACGCCGGCATCGTTGAAGCGCGAGGCCACGGTGCCGTACACCGGGAGCGCCGCGTCGGGCACGCTCCACAGGCGGTGGTTGCGCCGGTACTGCTTGCGCACGTCCCGGAGCGCGTCCAGCGCTCCCGGGCGGTCGAACTTGTTGATGGCGACCACGTCCGCGTAGTCCAGCATGTCGATCTTCTCGAGCTGGCTGGCGGCGCCGTATTCGGCCGTCATCACGTACAGCGACACATCCGAATGCCCCACCACCTCGGCGCCGAACTGACCGATCCCGGGCGTCTCGATGATGACCAGGTCGAAGCCGGCGGCCTTGCAGACGTCCACGGCCTGGCGCGCATGCGGCGACAGGCCGAGCTTCGAGGCGCGGGTGGCCAGCGAGCGCATGTAGACCCGCGGGCTGCTGGCGGCGTTCACCCGGATGCGGTCGCCCAGGAGCGCGCCACCGGTCCGCCGCTTGGACGGGTCCACCGAGATGATCGCGACCCGGCCGTCCGAGGTGCCGGACAGGTAGCGCCGCACCAGCTCGTCCACCAGCGACGATTTGCCCGACCCGCCCGTGCCCGTCACGCCCAGCACCGGCACCCGCCGGGCCGCCGCCATCTCGGCCACCATCTCCATCGCTTCGTCCGCGCCCGGATAGCCGTTCTCGGCCGCCGAGATCAGGCGCGCCACCGCGCCCACGTCCCCCTGCCCGAGCGCCCGCACCTCCCCTTCCGGATCATCGAGCGACGAGCGCACCGAAGCACGCGCGCCCTCCAGCACCTCGTCGATCATCCCCTGAAGCCCCATCGCCCGCCCGTCGTCGGGAGAGAAGACCCGGTCGATGCCACGCCGGTGCAGTTCCTCGGCTTCCGCGGGCAGAATGGTCCCACCACCACCGCCGAAGATGCGGATGTCCGCGCCCCGCTCGCGCAGCAGGTCGCGCACGTAGGTGAAGAACTCCATGTGCCCGCCCTGGTACGAGCTGATCGCGATGGCGTGCGCGTCCTCCTGGACCGCGCACTCCACGATCTCGAGGGCGGAGCGGTTGTGCCCCAGATGGATGACTTCCGCGCCCGAATCCTGCAGGATCCGGCGCATCACGTTGATGGCGGCGTCGTGCCCGTCGAAGAGCGACGCCGCCGTCACTACGCGGATGGGCTGAGCAGTGCTCGGCGGAGCGGCAGCAAGGCGATCCATCCAGCCTCCTTCACGGAACGATCACCGGGAGCGCCGACGGCACGACATCCACCCGCACCTCGCCCGTGCTCGATTGATGCACGTCGCCGTCGACCTCGTAACGTACGCGCTCGTCGAACTGTACGGCAAAAGCGCGGTCCTGACGCAAAGAGACCTCCTTCGCCCCCACATGCCTGCCCTTCTCGGCCAGACTGAACAGGCGGGCGCGCCCGAGAGGCGAGGAATCGGCGATCGCGCAGGCGTCCAACCGACCGTCCTCGAGGTCCGCGTCCGGAGCGATCGGGAACCCGCCCCCGAAGATGCGTCCGTTCGATATCGTGAGGATGAGATGCCGTCCTTCCGTGCTCCATCCACCGCCGTCCGTCAGGCGGAGCCGCGGACTCGTGTACAGGAACAGTTGCTGGAGCGCGGTGACCTTGTACAGGACCGCCCCCCGCAGGAAGCGTGCCCGCAGCGTGGCATCTATCACCGCGATGTCGAAGCCAAAGCCGACCAGGTTGAGAAAGTGGCGCGGCGCATCCCGCCAGGGCTCGGCGTCATCCACCTCCGGATGCGGGGCCGGCCGCCATTCCGACACCACCCGCCCGACATCGATACGGCGGGTCCGGCCCGCCGCCAACGCCGCCACGGCCTGCTCCGGGTCGCCGTAGCTGAGCCCGAGGCTCTTGCCGAAGTCGTTGCCGGTTCCCGAAGCCAGCAGTCCCAACGTGACATCCGGGCGCCCGGCCGCCACCACGCGATCCGCCACCTGGCTCCAGGTGCCGTCGCCTCCGACCGCCACAACCAGCTTCGCACCCCCGGCGATGGCCCTGTCCGCGAGTTCGGCTTCCTCGCCGGGCGCCGTCGTCGCCGCCCATTCCCACGAGGCAAGGTGCCTGCCGAGAAGTTCCCGGTAGAGCGGGATGCGGCGCGCGCCCCGGCCGTGCCCCGAGGCCGGGTTGAAGATGACGAAGGTGCGCGCCCCGCCGCTCAGATGCGCTCGAGCTCCTCGAATACCTGGACGCCGTCCGTCATCCACTGCTCGCGGAACGGATAGGTGGCCACCTGGTCCAGCGTGAGCTGGGAGGTCATCGGATGCTCGTGGAGCTTCAGCGACCCGGCCTCCTCCTCGTGCTCGCTATGCGGCCCCCGCATGTGGATGTCCACCTTGAAGCGGTCTTCGCCATTGACCATGAACGACTGGTACAGGTGATCGACAGGCTCCGAATCGTGGTCCGCGACCTCGAAGTCCAGGATCGGCCGATCGCCCTCGCGCACCTCCACGCGCATGCGCCCGTCCGAAGGCAGGAAGCGGATGTCGAGGTCCTCCATGTAGTGCGGAAGGTGCCAGCGCTCGATGGCGTGCTCGCGCGACGCCTCGGTGCTCGTGCCCACGAGGAAGGGATAGAACGCCGATTTCGCCATGCCCTGGCCCGGGGCGATCAGCGGCGGGACGATCACCGAGAGCACGATCTCCTGATAGGTGCCGACCATGCTGCCGGTGAAGTCGAAGGCAGTGACGGCGAGGATGCTGGCTTCGTGCTGGACTTCGAGCGGTTGAAGGTGCGGAGGAAGGATGCGCCGGGCGTCCGACGTGGCGATCTCGAAAAAGGCGCTGACGGCCTGGGAATAGTGATACCGGGTCAGGGGCATTTTCCGTATTTCTGGAGGATGGAGATGATGATTTCGGCGCCCTCCTCGAGTTCGGAGCGGGTGTGCGCCGCCGAGATGGACATGCGGAAGCGTGACTTGTGCTTGCCCACGGCGGGGAAGCGGACCGGGTTGATGTAGACCCCCTGGTGCAGAAGGTCCTCGGCGATCTGGAAGATGCCGGCGTCGTCGCGGATCATGATCGAGATCACCTGCGAGGTGGAATCGCCGACGTCCACGCCGGCTTCTCCGAGCAGCCCATGCATGTAGCGGGCGTTGTCCCAGAGCCGATCGCGCAGTTCCGGCTCGGCTCTCGCGATCTCCAGCGCCTTCAGCAGGCCGGCCGTGACCGGGGGCGGAAGCGCGCACGAGAACACCCGGGAGCGCGCGAAGCCGCGCAGGTAGTAGATGAGTTCCGCCGGGCCGGCGACGAACCCGCCCAAGCCTCCGAGGCTCTTCGAGAAGGTACCCAGGTGGATATCGACCTCGTCGTCGAGGCCGAAATGCTCCGCGACGCCGCGGCCGTTCGGACCGTAGACGAAGGTGGAATGCGCCTCGTCGATGAGCAGGCGCGCACCGTGCTTCCTGCAGACGTCGACGATCTCGGGCAACCTGGCGACATCGCCGTCCATCGAGTAGACGCCCTCGACGATCACCAGCTTCTTGCCGCTGAATCCGCGGAGCTTGCGGTCGAGATCCTCCGGGTTGTTGTGCTTGAAGAAACGTGAGGTCGCCTTGGAGAGGATCATGCCGTCGACGATGCTGGCGTGGGCCAGCTTGTCGGCCACGATCAGGTCGCCTGGACGCATCAGCCCCGAGATGAGCCCCACGTTGGCGCTGTATCCCGTCGGGAAGATGAGGGCGCCTTCCTTGCCCTTGAAGTCCGCCATCTCCGTCGCCAGCCGCTTGTACAGGTCCATGGTGCCCGAGAGCACCGGCGACCCCGAGGCTCCGGCGCCGTACTTGCGAACCGCATCGCAGACCGCCTCGATCACTTCGGGACGATAGGAAAGGCCCAGGTAGTTGTAGGACGCGAAGTTGATCAGTCCCTCGCGCGTCTCGCTCGTCTTGGGATCGCCGATCTCGACGCGCGTCGCGGGCGCAGAGCCCATCGGCAGCCCGTAGAGGTAGTAGCCTCCGTCGAACTCGGCGTCCTTCCACCATTCGCCGAACGGCTCCAGGATCCCGAACGGATCCGTGCCCGCCGCGAAGTAGAAGTTGGTGTAGTCGTAGTCGCTGAGTCCGCGAAGCGGCGGCCGCTCATCCGCCGGCTCGGCCCGGCTCGGGGCGACCGCCGTCCTTCCGTCCGTCCCGGCGGCGAAGCCATCCCGGGTCCCGTCGCGGGCCACCCGTCGCGTTGACGCCGAAGCGGATTTCCTGCTAGCGTTTCCGTTGTCACTCATATGTTTGCCCGATGTTCTTCCGATCGGACCACACCCGCCATACAGGACACGTCATTGGACCTCCGTGGCGCCTCGACCCTGACCGCGCTCGGCGCGGCTCTGCTGGCTTGCGACGTGATTCAGCGCCTCCTGATCGCACCCATGGCGCGATTGCTGCCGGGGAATCGTGACGCTCTGCTCACCGGGTGGCAGCGCTTCACGGCTCATGTGGTCATTTTTTTTCTTCGTCATATGGGCGGGGTCCGTTTCGGCGAGCTGCCGGACATCCCGGCAACCGCCGGCGTGCTGGTACTCATGAACCACCAGTCGCTGCTGGACATCCCGCTCGTCGTCGCGTCGATGCACGGCGTCTACCCCCGCATCGTGACGCGCCGCCGATACGCACGCGGCGTACCCCTAATATCCCACATGACAAGGCTGTACCGATACCCCTTGGTCGATGCGAGAGCAACCCTGCGCGGCGAGTTGAACCGGCTTCGCAGCGAGGCGGCCGCCTCCACGCATCCCCTCATCATCTACCCGGAGGGAACCCGGAGCAGGACCGGTCGCATCGGCCCCTTCAAGAAGCTGGGGCTGGCGACCATTCTGGCGGCACGCCGCTGGAGCGTGTACGTGGTGGTGGCGGACGGATTGTGGAAGTGGACGCGACTCGGGGACTTCTTCGGGAACCTACCGCTGATGCGCACCCGAGTCGAGTGCCGGGGACCCTTCGAGTCACCCGCGGCGGACGACGATCTGGATGCGTTCATCGGGGAGATGCGGGGCGTCATGACCGGAATGCTCGGCGAAATGCGGGGCGTCCCCGCGGCGGCGGAGCCCGCATGAACGGGATGGAGGCATCCATCGAGCACCTGGTTTCCGGGCTGCGAAACACCGGCGGCGACGGCCTGGTGGCCGTGCTCGCGTACGGCTCGCGGCTCGTGTCGGCAAGCCCGGACCGGCACAGCGCCTGGGACCTGATCGTCGTCGTTGACGACTACGGGGCGTTCTATCGCGCGCTCTCCGAAGGCGGCTACACGGCGCGCAGCGCGGGCCTGCTGGCGACCGTGAGCCGGGTGCTGGCTCCGACCGTGATCGCCTTCTGGCCCGCTCCGCCTGACGGTCCGCTGGCCAAGTGCCTCGTGCTCTCGCGCGCCGACTTCCAGCGGGAACTCGGGCCGCGCCGCCTGGACCATTTCTGCCTGGGCCGCATGGCGCATCACATCTCGGTGGTGCATGCCCGCGACCCGAAAGCGGCCGCGTGGGTCGAGGAGCTGATCGCCGGGGCGAGGCGGATGGTGCTCGACTGGACCCTTCCGTTCCTGGAGGGCTCGTTTTCCGTGGACGACTTCTGCCGGCGCATGCTCGAGATTTCGTACGCCGGAGAGATCCGGCCGGAACGCGGAGGCCGGGTAAGCGCCGTGTACGAGGCTCAGCGGGAAACACTGCGCGGCATCTACACGCCCATCCTCGAGGCCGAGGTCGCGTCCGGGGTGCTCGAGCGATCGAACGGCAAGTACCGCGCGACTCGTCCCGCGTCGTCCGTGGCCCAGCTCAGGCTGAACGCGTATTTCGGCATCAGCAAGGCGCGCGCCACCACCCGCTGGGTCAAGCACATGCTGACCTTCGACAGCTGGTTCCCCTACATCGTGCGCAAGGTGGAGCGGCGCACCGGGATGACGTTCGAGATCACACCCCTCGAGCGGCGCTTTCCGTTTCCGCTGCTGCTTCCCAAGGCGTTGCGGGTGTTGCGGGCCGCGCGCGCGGGAGCGCGAGGGGAACAGACGTCCGCGGATGGCCGCAGGCGCCCGGGACCCGGGGCCCAGGCCGGCGCAAGCCCGGGCTCGCGAGCAGCCAACGGTACCCGGTCATCGTGAGATCCGAGTTGACGGCCCTGGTCGTGATCGTGGGGATTGCGCTTGCCACCATGCCGGTCTTCGTGCTGAGTGGCGCCAACCGCGCGAGGGACGCGCTCGAGTCCTCGGCCCGGGGCAAGTTCGTGCTCGGATCCTTCGTGCGCCGCTGGTTCTTCTGGTTCGTGCGGCCGGTGGAGCGGGCGTCGCTGCTCCTCGGCCTTTCGCCCCTCTTCTACAACCTGCTGGGGTTCGCCTTCGGCGCGGCGGCGGGGTGGTTCTTCGCCTCGGGGCGGTTCGCGATGGGAGGCTGGGCGGTCCTGCTGAGCGGCGTCGCGGATGCCATGGATGGGCGGGTTGCGCGGGCGCGAGGCCTTGCAGGGCCGCGGGGGGCGTTCCTGGACTCGACCATCGACCGGTTCGCCGAGGTGGCCGCGTTCGTCGGGCTGGCGGTGGCCTTTCGCGCCTCGGGTGGGGCGGTCGCGGTGGTGGCCGCGGCGCTGGGCGGCTCGCTGCTGGTGAGCTATGCACGCGCACGTGGCGAGAGCCAGGGGGTGCTGTGCACGGCGGGCGTCATGCAGCGCGCCGAGCGGCTCCTGCTGATCGGCTTCGGCGCGATCCTCGACGGCACCGGCGCCGCGCTCCTGGGGCGCGACCCGGGCACGGTCCTGCTGGGCGCATTGGTGGTGACCGCGGTGGGAACGGTGGCCACCGCGGTCTTCCGCACGGTGTGGATCGCGCGAAGGCTGACGTAACGTCAGGGTTTGCGGGCGGAGCGCGTCTGGCCTTACTCCCCGCGCCGCCGCATCGGCATCGTCACCGCCTCGCCCGGGTCGGGGCGGATCCCCAGCTCGTCAAGCCGGCGGTAGAGCGCGGGCATCTCACCGGTCACGATCTCGTTCAGGCGTTCGATAAGCGGCGGCACTTTCTCCCAGGCCTGGTCGAGCTGCCAGAGCTGGTCGGCCGTGGGGCGCGAGCTGGACGACTCGATGGCGCCCGCGCCCCGCGCTCCCGCGGCCGCCTGGTTGATGTCGCCCCTCAGTTCGCGTGCCTCCTCGAGCAGGGCGCTCACCTCATCGCTCAGGTCTTCCCGCCCCTCCTCCTGCTCCCGCAGGAGCGCGCTGACTTCCATGAGCTGGGTGGTGACGCGCTGGACGGCCTGCCCGGCCTCGTAGACCGGTCCCGCGAGGTCGTAGGCGCTCATCAGCGCCGCCTGACGGGCCTCCAGATCGGCTCGGTTCATCTCGACCCGCGGATCCAGGCGCACCGCCACCTGTTCTTCCTGTGTGACGCCGGCGGCCTCCAGCCGCACCGTGTAGGTGCCGGGAAGCACCCGCGGGCCGCGCGCCTGGCCACCCCCGAAGCCTCCGCCGAACTGCTGGGGCGGACCTGACGGCGTGTAGGGAGGCTCGATGCGCAGATCCCACCGCACCTGCCGGATGCCCGCGGCCCCCGCCCCGGTGAGCTCGCGCACCACTTCGCCAGCTTCGTCGAGAATGGTGATCTTCGGCTGGCCGGAGGCGTCGGAGGAGCCGTCGTCCCCATCGCCGTTCTCCTCGGAGGACGCGGCCACTTGCGTTGCCGCCGGAAGGTCCTCACCGAGGTAGTACCTGATCAGCGCCCCCGCCGCCGGGTTGGGCGACACGTACACCCCCGGCGTCCAGCCCTGTGGCGTGTAGGGGTTGTACGAGGTGGCGCGCCGCACCGGGAAGAGGTGGACGTTCGCCGCCAACACCTCGGCAGTAAGACCCTCCAGCGGCGCGATGTCCTCCATGATGTAGATGCCGCGCCCGTGCGTACCCAGCACGAGATCGTTCTCGCGCGGGTGGATCTTGATGTCGTCGACCGGAACCGCGGGCAGCCCGTTGTCGAGGGCCACCCACTGTTCCCCGCCGTCGACCGAGAAGGACACTCCGAGCTCGTGGCCCACGAAGAGCAGGCCGGCCGTGCGATGGTGTTCGGCGACGACGTTGACCGAGGTCGCCGGAAGCCCGTCGACGATGCGCCGCCAGCTCTCCCCGTAGTCGTCGCTCACGTAGACGTGGGCCGCGAAGTCGTTGTTGCGGTGGCCGTCGAAGGTGGCGTAGACGGTGCCCTGATCGTGCGCCGACGCCACCACCCGGCTCACGTAGGTGCGCTCGGGCAGCCCGGGGATGTTCCCGGTCACGTCCGTCCAGGAGCCGCCTCCGTCGCGCGTTACGTGCACCCTGCCGTCGTCGCTGCCCACGTAGAGCAACCCGGCGTCGAAAGGCGACTCCGAAATCGTCTCCAGGTTGCCGTAGGAGGCCTGTCCATCGTTGGCCGACATCTGCGGCTCCGAGCCGAGGACGCCCATGATCTCCAGCTCGCTGCGGTCGATGGCGTGCGTGAGATCGGGGCTGATCTCCTCCCAGGTCATCCCCAGATCGCGCGAGCGGAAGAGCACGTTGCTCCCCACGTAGACGGCGGTCCCGTCGTGCTGCGAGAGGAGCACCGGGGTGTCCCAGTTCCAGCGCAGATCCCGGTCTTCCCCGTCCTCCAGCGGGCGCCCCACCGGCCGCATTCGGGTGCGCTCCATGGTCACCAGGTCGACGCGCATGAGGTTGCCGCCCTGCGACTCCGAGAACATCACGCGCGGGTTGGTCGGGTGCATGACCGTGTAGAAGCCGTCGCCGCCCCCGACGTTGTACCAGTCGCGGGTGCGAATGCCCTGGTTGGACCAGGTGTCGCTCGGGCCGCACCAGGAGCCGTTGTCCTGGAGTCCGCCGCACACATGGTAGGGGTCGCGCATGTCCACGCCGATCTCGTAGAACTGGGCCAGGGACAGATTGGTCAGCTGGCGCCAGGTGTCGGAACGGTCCCAGCTGATCGACACGCCGCCGTCGCCGCCCAGAATGATGTGGTCGGAGTTCGCAGGATCGATCCACATGGCGTGGTGGTCGGGGTGGACTTCGGACGCGGCGTCGGGGGTGAAGTTGTTGCCCCCGTCGAGCGACTTGAAGAGGCTCGACCCGGCGGTGTAGATGCGCTCCGGGTCGGTGGGATCGACCCAGATCTGGCTGTAATACATGGGACGGTTATTGGTCGTGCTGATCTGTTCCCACGTCTCGCCCCGGTCGGTCGAGCGGTACACGCCGTTCTGCGACGAGCCGCCTCCACCCCCGCCGAATCCCTGCCCGGGCGTGCGCTTGTCGGCTTCCACGATGGCGAAAACCAGGTTGCCGTCACCCCGGAAGATGTCCAGCCCGATGCGTCCCATGTCGCCATCCGGCAGCCCCTCGGTCAGCTCCACCCAGGAG
The DNA here is from genome assembly GCA_028821195.1 of Gammaproteobacteria bacterium. Taxonomy (GTDB): domain Bacteria; phylum Gemmatimonadota; class Gemmatimonadetes; order Longimicrobiales; family Gaopeijiaceae; genus BD2-11. The sequence goes on along the minus strand of JAPPHB010000063.1, from coordinate 45,585 downwards.
GCCCCGCCGTCGGTGGTCCGGTAGATGCCGCTTCCGGGTCCGCCTCCGTTGAAGCCCCATCCGGTGCGCCGGCGCTGGTACATCGCGGCGAACAGGGTCTCGGGGTCGTTCGGGTCCATCGCCAGGTCGATGGCGCCCGTGTCCTCGTCCACGAAGAGCACCAGCTCCCAGCTCCCCCCGCCGTCGGTGGTCCTGTAGACGCCGCGCTCGGGGTTGGCGCCCCACAGCCGCCCGACCGCCGCCACGTACACGATGTTCGGGTCGCGCGGGTGGACGCGGATGCGGGAGATGTGGTGGGTCTCCTCGAGCCCCATGTGCCGCCAGGAACGCCCGGCATCGGTGGACCTGTAGACGCCGTTCCCCCACGGCGAGCTCTGGCGGTTCTGCGGCTCGCCGCTCCCGACCCACACCACGTTGGGGTTGGAGGGCGCGACGGTGACATCCCCGACCGACTGGGTCGGCTGGTTTTCGAACACCGACTCGAAGGTGGTGCCGTGGTTGACCGTCTTCCACACCCCGCCGGTCGCGGTGCCCACGTAGAAGGTGGCGGGGTCGGACTCCACCACGGCCAGGTCCGAGACCCGGCCGCCCATGATGGTCGGACCGATGTTGCGCCACTCCAGGCTGGCGACCGCGGCCTCGATCCTCGCCGCATCCGTCTGCGCCGCGGCATCCGCGGGCCAGGCCATGATCAGCACAGCGGTCACAGCCGTCCAGGTGAACACCGCACACCGCCACTCATTGGAGTTCATTGTCGTCTTCTCCTTCGGAACAGATCTCGCTCGAACTCACATTCTACGCGCCGTCCGGGCGCAACGGGAGCCTGTCGGGCGCGCGTGAATCGGCCCGGACGCCGCGGACGCCGAGGTCGGGCCTCCGGAGCCCGTGTCCGCACGGGAATCCGCCGTTGTCCGCGTAGGACGGCACGCACTACACTGTATCCTGCCAGGGACGCGGACATGCCATTTCGCCTCTCCGAACGCTCCCAGCCCTTGAAGCCCGCTCCGCAGTATCTCGAGGAGGATGCCCCGATGAGACACCACCGAATCCGCCAACAAGCCGGCGTGGCCACCCTGGCGCTTCTTCTGCTGTCAGCGCCTCCAGCCGAAGCACAGCAGTCGCTTGCCGACGACGCCGAAGTCGCGACGGCCCTCCATCTCCTGGACATCTGGATGGACGCCGCGCAGGCCTACGGGGGCATCCCCGGAGCTTCGCTCTCTGTGGTCCACGACCAGGAGCTGGTTTGGGCGAAGGGCTACGGCTTCGCGCACGTCGAGAGCGGGGAGCCGGCGACGCCCTCCACCATGTATTCGATCTGCTCCATCTCCAAGCTCTTCACGGCCGTCGGCGTGCTGCAGCTGCGCGACCAGGGCAAGCTGGCGCTGAACGATCCCGTGGCGAAGCATCTGGACTGGTTCAACATCCAGGACAAGTACCCGGAGGCGGGCCCGGTCGACATCGAGGGCCTGCTCACGCACAGCTCGGGCCTGCCGCGCGAGGCCGGGGTGCCCTACTGGACAGGCCCCGACTACCCCTTCCCGACTCACGAGAAGATCGTCGAGACGCTGCCCACGCAGACGATGCTCTACCCCCCTCGGACGTACTTCCAGTACTCGAATCTGGCCCTCACCCTGGCGGGCGAGATCGTGGCCGAGGCTTCCGGACAGAGCTACGACGACTATGTCCGCGCGAACATCCTGGACCCGCTGGGGATGACCAGCACCTTCACCGACCTGGAAGACCGCTTCCGCGGCAACCGCCTGGCGACCGGCTACACGGCACGCGGGCGCGACGGCAAGCGCCATGTGATTCCCGACTATTGGGTACGAGGCATCAGCCCGGCCGCCGGCTTCATTTCAACGGTGGAGGATCTCGGCCGCTTCGCCTCGTGGCAGTTCCGGGTGCTCGAGGGGGGCGATGCCCTGCTCGACCGCAACACGCTGCGCGAAATGCACCGCGTGCACTGGTCCGAGCCCGACGGCAACACCACCTACGGGCTGGGCTTCTCGGTGTGGAAGTCCGACGACGACACCTTCGTGGGCCATGGCGGCTCGTGCCCCGGGTACCGCAGCCACCTGCTGCTGCGCCCGCAGGACAAGGTCGCCACGGCCTTCATGACCAACGGCCAGGGCGTGAACTCCCGCCAGTTCGCGCAGACCGCGTTCGACATCGTCGCGCCCGCGCTGCAGGCCGCCGCAAAACGGGCCCAAGCCGACTCGCCGATGGAGGAGGCCATGGCCCGCATCGTGACTGTGACCGGCCCGGCGTACCTGCAGCGCTACACCGGCACCTACCAGCGGCCCCTCGGCGGCGAGAGCGAGGTCCTGATGTGGGACGGCTCCGTGCAGGTGCTGTCGCTCCCCACCAACAACCCGCTCAGCTCCCTCACCCGGCTTCGTCACATCGAGGACGGCACCTTCCGGCGCGTGCGCGACAACGGTGACCTGGGCGAGGAGTTCATCTTCGAGGAGATGCCCGACGGCAGCATGCGCATGTGGCGCAACGACAACTACAGCGTGCGCCCTGCGGGGATGTGAGCGACATGACCTGTCACGCAGCCACATCCGGACGCCCCCACAGCCCGCTGGCACCCCCGGCAACCTCGCGCACAGGTCGTGCTGGCCGGACGCTGACGCGGATGCCGCCGTCCGCCCTGCTGATGGCTCTTCTGGCCATCCCGGCGCCCGCGGCAACCCAGAATGCGCCCCCCACCGACCCCGCCGCGGCCTTCCCGGTCGACCGGGCGACGATCGCGCGCATCCGCGAGGAGGGGCTCAAGCGCTCGCAACTGGCCCGCACCCTCTCCTACATGACCGACGTGCTGGGCGGCCGCCTGACTAACTCGGACGCCATGGACCGGGCGCAGCGCTGGGTGGTCGGCGAAATGGAGCGCATCGGCCTCGTGAACGTCGCGCGCGAGCCCTTCATGCCGTACGGGGTGAGCTGGGACAACGAGTACGTGTCGGTCCACATGACCGCGCCCGCCTACCAGCCCCTGGTGGCCTACCCCATCGCCCACACGCCGGGCACCGACGGCAGGCTCGAGCTGGACGTCGTCATCGCCGATGTGCGCACCTGGACCGGCCTGGCACCGCTCCGGGGGACGCTGCGCGGCCGCGCCGTGCTCTCCACCCCGCCCCCCGCCATCGACCTGAGCCGCTTCGCGACCGGCACCCCGCGCCGCACCGACGAGGAGATGCGCGCGCTCGCCGAGGCCGTGATCCCGCCTGCACCCGCGCCGGACGACTACTTCTCCGGCCTCTACCCCGATGCCCCGGCCAACCTCGACATCCTCACCGCGGCCGAGCGGCTCGCCTTCTACGTCGACGAAGGGGTCGCGCTGGTGCTCGAGTCCAACAGCGGCTGGCCGGGGGCGGTGCGCGGCTTCGCCCGCCCCGGCGCCCGCATGGACCGCTGGTCGCGCGACGCCACCCTGGCCTCCGTGCCGGTGGTGGCGGTCACCCCCGAGCATTACAACCGCATGTACCGCATCCTGCGGCGCGGCATCCCGGTGACCGTGGAGGCGGAGGTGCGCAACCGGCACGGGGACGACGTCACGGAGGCAAGCAACGTGGTGGGCGAGATCCCCGGCACCGACCTCGCCCACGAGGTGGTCATGCTGGGGGCTCACTTCGACACCTGGCACGCGAGTCCCAACGCGAGCGACAACACCTCGGGGGTGGCGGTGATGCTCGAAGCCGCGCGCATCCTCAACGCCATCGGCGCGCGGCCGCGACGCACGATCCGGGTGGCGCTCTGGTCCGGCGAGGAACAGGGGCTGTTCGGCTCCAGCGAGTACGTGCGCCAGCATTTCGGCAATCCGATGTCGGGCACGACCCGCGAGTACGAGAACTTCTCTGTCTACTTCAACCAGGACTACGGCCCCGGTCAGTACCGGGGGGTCTGGCTGCAGGAGAACGAGCACGTGCGCCCCATCTTCGAGGCCTGGATGGAGCCGCTGCGCGACATGGGCATGACCACGCTCTCGACCCAGGGCGTAGGCAGCACCGACCACGTGCCCTTCGACCGCGCCGGCCTGCCCGCCTTCCAGTTCCTGCAGGCGCGCGTGGGCGGCACGGGAGGCCACACCAACCTCGACTTCTACGACACCCTCCCCATCGACGACCTGATGAAGAACGCCGTCATCATGGCTTCCTTCGTCTATCACGCCGCGATCGCGGATGCCCGCATTCCGCGAAAGGGGGTGGGGCGGTGAGGAGATCGTGATACCACACAGGCCCGACGCCGCCGACCGCTGAAGCGAACTATCCGCAAACCTAGTATGTTGGAGGCCATGAATACCCGCCGCACCGTGCTCTTCGTTCTGCTCGCCGCAACCCAGGCATGCGCGGGCTCCGGTCCGGGCGCTCCCGCGCCCGCCGCGCGCCCCGACGCCGACCGCGTCGCGCGGCTCGAGGCCATCTACCAGGCGCGCGCCGACAGCCTTCTGCTCAACCCGCACGAGGCCGACGTGCACTTCATCACAGGGATGATCGGGCACCACGCCCAGGCGCTGGTCATGGCGGGTTTCGCGCCCGACAACGGCGCCAGCCCCGCGGTCCAGGTCCTGTGCGCGCGCATCATCAACGCCCAGAGCGACGAGATCGACATCATGCAGCGCTGGCTGCGCGACCGGGGCCTTCCGGTGCCCGAGATCCACATCGAGGGCAGCACGCTCATGGTCCACGGGCCGGAGCACGCGATGAACATGCCGGGGATGATCTCGCCCGAGCAGTTGCGCGAGCTTGGGGAGGCCCGCGGAGCGGACTTCGACCGGCTCTTCCTCACCTACATGATCCAGCACCACGAGGGCGCCGTCACCATGGTGCACGACCTCTTCGCCAGCGACGGCGCGGCCCAGGGCGACTTCATCTTCAAGATCGCCTCCGACATCCAGGTCGATCAGGCGACCGAGATCGCCCGCATGGAGCTGATGCTCGAGGAGATGACGGCGCCCGGCCCGTGATCTGGACGCGCCGGCCCCCTCCGACCTACCCGCCTGCCAACCCGCCACCCGCCTGTTCTGACGGATACATCCACTCGAGATGAGGAAGTGACATGACCTCCCAGCGATCGACGCGTGACCGCGTCCCCGCGCGCCCCGGTGCGCTCCTGTCGTGCGCGGTGCTGCTGGCGCTCCTGCCGGCCTGCTCCGCCAATCCGTCCCCCGACACCGGCATGGCGTCCGCCGCTCTCGCGCCGCTGCGCGTGAACGCGCCCACCCCGGATCCGCGCGTCGGCCTGGCCCCAGGGCTGTTCGACGCAGGAGAAGCCGCCTGGAACCTGCGCCTGGTCTCGGCCACGCCGCCATCCGAGGTATTCGTCGGGAGCACCAACTCCGACCTCGCCTTCACCGGCGACTACGTCATCCAGGGCAACTACGACGGCATCCAGATCTGGGACATCTCGACGCCCACCAGCCCGGAGTCGGTGGTCACCCACGTGTGCCCCGCCTCGCAGAGCGACGTGTCCGTCCACGGGAACCTGCTCTTCGTGTCGGGCGAAGGGCTCGGAGGGCGACTCGACTGCGGAGACCAGGGCGTGGAGGAGGCGGTGAGCCACGACCGCCTGCGCGGCATCCGCATCTTCGACATCTCCGACATCACGGCGCCCGAGTACGTCGCCAACGTGCAGACCTGCCGCGGCTCGCACACGCATACCGCGCTCGAGCATCCCGGCGACGACGAGAACGTCTACATCTACGTGTCGGGTTCGTCCGCGGTCCGGCCCGCCGAGGAACTCGCGGGCTGTTCCGGACTGTCGCCCGAGGAGGATCCCAACACGGCCCTCTTCCGCATCGAGGTCATCCGGGTGCCGCTGGCCGACCCGACCGCCGCCGAAATCGTGAGCTCGCCCCGCATCTTCGAGGACCTGGTTGCGCCTCCGACCCATGGCCTCGCGCCCGCCGACATCGAGGAGATCGAGCAGGCGCGCGCGCGCGGCGCCTTCGTCATGGAGGTCCGCGGGCAGCCGAGGGTGATGCGCGACCGGCAGGTGACCGATCTGCTCGAACAGATCGTCCGGCAGCGCGGCGGCGAAGGCCCGCCCACCGCGGCGGACAGCGCCACCCTGCGACAAATGATCCCGCAGCTGGAAGCGCAGATCCCCCCCCGGGGCGACACCGGCCCGACCCAGTGCCACGACATCACCGTGTATCCCGCCATCGGGCTCGCGGGCGGCGCCTGCGGGGGTTACGGCATGCTGATCGACATCCGCGACCCCGGGAACCCGTTCCGGCTGTCCGCGGTGGCCGATTCCAACTTCTCGTACTGGCACTCGGCCACGTTCAACAACGACGGCACCGCCATCATGTTCACCGACGAGTGGGGCGGCGGCGGATCGCCCAAGTGCCGGGAGTCCGACCCCATGGAGTGGGGCGCCAACGCCGTGTTCACCATCGAGGACGGCGACATGGTGTTCCAGAGCTACTACAAGATGCCGGCGCCGCAGACCACCCTCGAAAACTGCGTCGCGCACAACGGCTCGCTCATCCCGATTCCGGGCCGCGACATCATGATCCAGGGATGGTACCAGGGCGGCATCTCCCTCATCGACTGGACCGATCCGGCCAATCCCGTCGAGATCGCGTTCTTCGACCGCGGGCCGGTGGACGCACAAGTCATGCGCAGCGGCGGCAGCTGGTCGGTCTACTGGTACAACGGGCTGATCGTGAACTCCGAGATCGCGCGCGGGCTCGACATCTTCGAGCTGGTCCCCAGCGAAGTCATGACGCAGAACGAGATCGACGCCGCCAACTCGGTGCGCCTGACCGAGCTCAACTCCCAGGGTCAGCCCATCTTCGAGTGGCCTGCAACCTACGCGCTGGCTCGTGCGTATCTGGACCAGTTGGAACGGCACCGCGGATTGGGCGCGTCGCGGATCGCGGAGGCGCGGGACGAGCTTGCCCGGGCCGAGGCAATGGCATGGCCGGCGCGGGGTGCAGCACTGCGCTCGCTGGCCGACGCGCTGAGCTCGGATGCACTCGGGGCGCTGGATGGCGCCAAGGTGACGAAGCTGGCCGACGCGGTGCGCGACCTGGCTGCCTCATGACCGTCAACATTGAATCCGTCCACTCGAATCGAGGAACCCGATGACCGTTCTTCCATCGACGCGTGACCGCGTCCGAGCGCCGGCGTCCCCCGGCGCCCTGTTCTCCTGCGCGGCGCTGCTCGTGCTCCTGTCCGCGTGCGGCGGCTTTTCGTCGCCCGATACCGGCATGACCCCCGCGGGTCTCACGCCGCTGAGCGTGAATCCCCCTGCGCCCGACCCGCGCGTGGGGCTGGCCCCCGGACTCTTCGACGCCGGCGAGGCGATCTGGAACCTGCGGCTGGTTTCGGCCACGCCTCCGACCGAGCCTTTCGTGGGCCAGACCAACTCTGACCTGGCCTTCACCGGCCCGTACGCGATCCAGGGCAATTACGACGGCATCCAGATCTGGGACATCTCCGATCCGGCCAGCCCCGAGTCGGTGATCACCTATGTGTGCCCCGCCTCGCAGAGCGACGTCTCCGTCTACGAACATCTGCTGTTCGTGTCGGGCGAGGGGTTCGGCGGGCGGCTCGACTGCGGCGGGGACGGCATCGAGGAGGCCGTGAGCCACGACCGCCTGCGCGGCATCCGCATCTTCGACATCTCCGACATCACCGCGCCCGAGTACGTCGCCAACGTGCAGACCTGCCGCGGCTCGCACACGCACACCGTGCTCGAGCACCCCGGCGACGACGACAACGTGTACGTCTACGTCTCCGGCTCGGCTCCGGTACGGCCCGCCGAAGAGCTGCCCGGCTGTTCCGGCGCACCCCCGGATGAGGATCCCAACACGGCGCTCTTCCGCATCGAGGTCATCAGGGTCCCGCTGGCCGATCCGGCGAGCGCCGCGATCGTGAGTTCGCCCCGCATCTTCGAGGACCTGGTGGCGCCCCCCACGCACGGCCCCGCGCCGGACGATCTCGCCCAGATCGAGGCCGCCCGCGAGCGCGGCGCCTTCATCGTGGAAATCATGGGCCAACAGATGATCCTGCCCAACCCTTCGGCCGAACAGATGCTGGCGCAGATCGTCGCCCAGCGCGGAGGCGAGGGTCCGCCGACCGCGGCCGACAGCGCCACGTTGCGCGAGGCCCTCCCGGCGATGGTGGCCGAGATGACGGGCGGCGCGCATGGAGAGGCTACCGGTCCCACCCAGTGCCACGACATCACCGTGTATCCGGCCATCGGGCTCGCGGGCGGAGCCTGCGAGGGGTACGGCATGCTGATCGACATCAGCGACCCCGAGAACCCGGTGCGGCTCTCCGAAGTGGCCGACTCCAACTTCTCCTACTGGCACTCGGCCACGTTCAACAACGACGGCACTGCCGTCATGTTCACCGACGAGTGGGGCGGCGGCGGTGCGCCCAAGTGCCGTGCCTCCGACCCGCCGGAGTGGGGCGCCAACGCGATCTTCACCGTCGAGGACGGGGAGATGGTGTTCCAGAGCTACTACAAGCTGCCGGCACCGCAGACGCCGCAGGAGAATTGCGTCGCGCACAACGGCTCGCTCATTCCGATCCCCGGCCGCGACATCATGATCCAGGGCTGGTACCAGGGCGGCATCTCCCTGATCGACTGGACGGATCCCACCAATCCGGTGGAGATCGCGTACTTCGACCGCGGGCCCGTCGACGGCGAGGTGATGCGGATGGGCGGAAGCTGGTCGGTCTACTGGTACAACGGCGTGATCGTCAACTCCGAGATCGCGCGCGGGCTGGATATCCTGGAGCTCGTCCCCAGCGAGGCGATGACGCAGAACGAGATCGATGCCGCCAACGCGGTACAGTTGACCCATCTGAATTCCCAGGGCCAGCCCATCTTCGAGTGGCCGGCCACTTTCGCGCTGGCTCGGGCCTACCTGGACCAGCTCGAGCGGCACCGCGGGCTGGACGCGGCCCGAATCGCGTCGGCGCGGGATGAACTGGCTGCCGCCGAGGGCATGATGGGATCGGGGCGCGCCTCGGCGTTGCGCTCGCTCGCCGATGCGCTCCGCGGGGACGCGCGCGGTGCGCTCGATGCCGCCAAGGTGGAGACGCTCGCGGACGCCGTGCGGGAACTGGCAGACGCAGGTTAGCGGGGAAGTCCCACCGAAGCTACGGCCCGTCCCCCGCCCGGGGGGCGGGCCGTTTTCGCGCCTGCAAAACGGGACAACGTCGCCTCACCGCATCTGGACGGAGAACGGCTCAGCAGGTCTCACCCCATTCTCCAGCAAGGTCGCGATGAAGAGACGTTTCGCTTCCTGCAGGTTCCTCAGGGCTGCTTGCGGAGTGTCTCCGTGACTTTCGCATCCGGGCAACTCGACGACGCGCGCGAGGTAGCACCGGGTGCCGTCGGTACAATCCTCCAGGCTCACGTCTTCCTGGTAGGAAAGCCCTGCGTAGTACTCAACATTCTTCATGGAGAGCGCCCCTGGCTCAGCTGTTCAAGGCGGCCGATGAGCTTCAGCGCGGTCCGCACGTAGCCTGCCGGCAACGATCTGTGTCGCGCGACGGTCGCCGCCAGTCCCGGATGATCGGGGTGCCAATATACGGCTATTGCTTGCCGCGCGCGTGTACGCGTCCTACTAGTCAATTGGATGCAAGGCTCTTCGCGTCGCCGGGGATCGGTGGCGGGATGCAAGCCGCTCACCCTGGCTGGAGGTCGAGATGGTGGAAGTCGATCGCAAAACCTTCCTCGCAAGCCTTCCCGCGGGTGCTCTCGCCGTCATGTCCCACGAGGACAAGGCGGAGGCCCTCGAGCACTACATGGAAGACGAGCTGGACAAGAAGATCGCCGCACGGCGAGGGGAGGCGGACGGTGAAGCCGGCTCCATCATCACCCTCGACGAGCTCGAGCAGGAGGGACCCCGGGCGCCGCGAGGCACCGGGCGGCTCTTCCAGCCCCGCGAAGAGGAATTCGAGCCGATGCCGGAGAATCCGCATCTCCTCGACTATTTCCGGCTCCGCTTCGCGCCCGCGAACCACGTCCTGCAGAGCGCCACCCACGCGCTCACCACGGGGCAGCCCGAGCGCACCATCTTCGCGTGCCTGATGCACGACGTCGTGCTCAACATGATCAAGGTGGACCACGGCTGGTGGGGCGCCCAGCTGATCGAGCCCTACGTGGACGAGCGCATCGCCTGGGGTATCCGCTATCACGGGCCGCTGCGCTTCTATCCCGACGATGAGTTCGGATACGAGTATCCGGAGATGTACAACCGCATCTTCGGGCACGACTACGTGCCGGAGCCCTACATCAGGCAGGCCTACGAGTACGCGCGCAACCACAGGTACTACGCCGAGTCGCGGCTCATCACGGTGAACGACACCTACGCGTTCCAGGACGGCATGGACGTGAACATCGAGGTGTTCACCGACATCATCGGGCGCCAGTTCAAGCACCCGAAGGAAGGGTTGGGCTTCGACAACAGCCCGGTCGCGCACATGTGGCGCACGATCGCAAACCCCAACAGACCGCTGTAGGAAGGAGTCTTTAAGGCTGACCGGCGCTTCCGGAGCGGAACTCCGGGCGCCGGCGGGATTCCGAACACGGGCCGACGCCCCTGGGAGGGACCCGAAAGAGGTTGGGGTGGAGAGGAAGATGAAGCGGAACAAGGCGAGAGCCCGCCACCGACCCACGGTCGGAGGCCGGGCTCTTGCCATTCTGGTGATCGGCGGGCTCGCGCAGGCCACTGCGGCCAGCGCGCAGGCACCGGGCGAGCACTGGGTGCGCGGCGTCGTCACGGACTCGGCGGGCGCGGCGCTTCACAACGCCATGGTGGTCGTGCTTTCCAGGCCGGACTCGGTGCTGGCCGAGTACACCCTCTCGTCCCAGGACGGACGCTTCACGATCGAGGGCCTGCCCGCCGGCGGCTACATCCTCCAGGTCACGCTGATCGGGTACCGGACCCTGCGCCGCGACTTCGATGTCGCGAACGCCGGCGTGGACGCCGGCAGAGTGGCGCTGGCGGTCACGGCGCTGGAAGTGGACTCGGTGGTGGTCAGCGTGGAACACGTCCCCTTCGTGAATCAGCGCGACACCTTCAGCTACAACGTGCAGGCGTTTCCGACGCCGCCCAACGCCACCGTCGAGGAGCTGCTGCGCCGACTCCCCGGGATCGACGTCGATGCCGACGGGTCGATCACGGCACAGGGCGAGGCGGTCGCGAAAATCCTCGTGGACGGCAAGGAGTTCTTCGGCGACGATCCGACGGTCGCAATGGAGAACCTGCCCGCGGACGCCATCGAGCAGATCGCCGTGTACGACAAGGAGTCGGACATGGCCGAGTTCACGGGCATCCCCGACGGCGAGGAGGAGCGCACGATCAACCTGAAGCTCAAGGAAGAGGCGAAAGCCGGGTACTTCGGCCGCGCCAGGGGCGACATCGGCGGTGACGGGGGCAGCCGGGCCCGACTCGCCGCGCCCGTGGGCAGCGAAGCGAGGTACAACGGTTCGCTTTCCCTGAATCGCTTTTCGCCCACCATCCAACTGGCGCTGACCGCAAACGCGAACAACGTGAACCAGGGACGCTCCCGCGGCGGGTTTCCGAATCTTGCCGCCGGCATGCCCGGGGGCGGGGGCGGGAGGTCGAGCGACGGTCTCACCGAGACGATGAGCCTCGGGGTAAACGGAAGCCGGGAATTCAGCGAGGAGACCTGGGTGCGGGGCAGCTACACCATCAGGGAGCTGGACAATCTCCAGGACCGGAGCCTGCAGCAGCGCGCCCTCTTCGGATCGGATGTCGCGTCGCTGGTCGATCAGACCAGCAAACAGGAGGCCGGCAACGTGAGTCATCGCCTGGACCTGAACGGGCAACTCGAATTCTCCGAAGGGCATGAGCTGCGCCTGCGCATGAGAGGCAATGCGCGCTCGTCGTCGCTGACCTCGTTCGCCAACCGGCAAACGCATACCCTCGGCGGGGACATGCTCAACTCCGCCACCACCGACTACTTCGTGGACGGCAACGAGCTGGGCGGGGACGGACGGCTCACCTGGCGCAGGCGCCTGAACGAAGAGGGCCGCAGCATCGTCGCGGAGCTGACGAGCGACCTCGAGGACTCCGACGTCTCCGCCGACCTGTCCTCGCTGGTTACGGGAGAGCGGCGCACCAGGGACGGCGAAGACGATGCCGGCGATGTGCGCGAGATCCTGCAGGACCACTCGCGCGTGGGGTGGACCCGGACCAATTCGGCGCGCCTCTCGCTGACCCAGCCGCTCGCGGAAGGGCACACGGTCGAGCTCTTCGGCCAGCGCAATGCGACCCACCAGGACCGCAACAACGCGGTCTACGATCACATCGACGGCACCCTGGTTCACAACCCGGGGATGAGTTCGGGATTCGAACGAGCCTACACCTATCTCCAAGGCGGGACGCGCTACAGCCGCAACACCGAAACCTCGTGGCTCACGCTCGGGATTCGCCTCCAGAGATCCAACTTCGAGGGCGTCATCCTGGGCCGGGGCGCGTCCATCGCCAACGGCTATACGCACCTGCTCGCCAACGCGCGGCTGAAGAAGGAGATCAAGGAAGGACAAACCCTCCAGATCCGGTACGACGGCTCAAGCCGCGAACCGTCGCTCACGCAGCTGCAGCCCTACGCCGACAACACGGATCCCCTCAACATCTATTCCGGGAACCCGGATCTGAGCCCGGAATACCGGCACCGGGTCAACGCGGACTTCCGTCTGTTCAACGAGGTGACCTTCATCAACCTCCGCACCTTCACCCGCTTCACCTACACCGACAACAACATCTCGATGTCGCGGGTTTTCGACGAGCGCGGCTTCCAGACGCGTATGCCGGTCAACACCAGCGGCGAGTGGTCCGGCAGCCTGGGTGCCAATTTCGACACCCCGATCAGGAAGCTGGGCATCGATGTCGAGTTCGAATACGACGTCAGCTATTCGGAGGGGACGGAGCTCGTGAACCACGCGGCCAACGAGAGCCGCATCCTGCGCAACTCGCTCGAGATCGGGGTGGACAACCGCGAGAAGGACCGGATCGACGTGCGGGCTTCGGTCAGCTTCAACTTCAACGACGTCGCGTACTCGCTGAACCAGGAGCTCGACCGCGGCTACGTCAACAGCCAGTACCGCGCGGAAGCCACCTGGCACATCGGTGACGCCTGGACCCTGGAATCGGATTTCCGCCACCGGGTCTTCGACCAGGGACTCTTCGGCCGGGCGCGCAACGTCGCCCGCTGGGACGCCGCCATCTCCCGGCGCGTGCTCGACGAGCGCGCCGAGATCGAGCTGCGGGCCTACGACCTCCTGAACCAGAACCAGGGCGTCGCGATCACCAATTCGGCGAACTACATCCAGGAGTCGCGTACGGACTCGCTCGGACAGTACTTCATGCTCCGAGTGATGTACCGGCTGGGAACGCCGATGAACCGGAGGGGGTCGCGGAGAGGGCGGTAGGGGTCGGACGCATCGCGGCTTCGAATGCCGGGGGAGCGCGTCCGCGGGCCGTCAGACTGCGTTCCTGTCGCGTTGCGTGCTCTGCGAGCATGTCATAGCCTTGCGTGTGTTCGGGCTCGTCATGCCTGAGGATCTCCTCGTGCGCGACGGCCCGCGCCTGTTGGAGGCGCAGCGCACACCAGCCACGCGGAGCAAGAGCGCAAATGCGAGCATTTCGAGTCCTGGCCCTGGTCCTGATTGCGGCGGGAGCCCCCTTGTGGGTGGCGACCTGCGGCGGTGACGGTGGAACCACACCGACCCCGACCACGCCTCCCACGCCCCCACCTCCCCCGCCGCCGGCGAATCGCGCGCCCACCGCCACGGGCAGCATCGCGGCGCAAACAATCCCGGCCGGGGACAGCGTCACCGTCGACGTGGCCGGGAACTTCACCGATCCGGACGGCAACACGCTGTCGTTTGCGGCGGCGAGCTCCGATGACGCGGTCGCCACGGCTTCGGTATCGGGGAGCAACGTGACCATCGCCGGCGTTTCCGCGGGAACGGCGACCGTGACCGTGACGGCAAGCGACCCCGGCGGACTGAGCGCGACGCAGAGCATCAGCGTGACGGTGGAAGCCGCCAACCAGGCGCCCGTGGCGGAGGGGACCATCGACGACGTGGGCCTGGTCGTTGGCGCCGAGGCCACGGTGGACGTGACTGAGCACTTCAGCGATCCGGACGATGACGAACTGACCTACGCGGCCACCAGCTCCGATACGACCGTGGCGACCGTGGCGACCGACGGCGCCATGGTGACCGTCACGGCGGTTGCACCGGGGAGCGCCACCGTTACCGTGACCGCGTCGGACGCCGACATGCTCTCGGCCAGCCAGGAGTTCGGCGTGACCGTCGAGGAAGCAAACGAGCCGCCCGTGGCGGAGGGGACCATCGACGACCAGACCGTAGACGCGGGCAGCGAGGTGGCGGTGGACGTTAGCGCCAACTTCAGCGACCCGGACGACGATGAACTGACCTATGCCGCGACCAGTTCGGATGAGGCGGTCGCGACGGTGGCGACCGAGGGTGCCGTGGTGACCGTCACGGGCGTCGCACCGGGGAGCGCCACCGTGACCGTGACCGCGTCGGATGCGGGCATGCTCTCGGCCAGCCTGATGTTCGGCGTGACCGTAGCGCCGCCCCCCGTGCCGCCCGAGATCGTCGATACGATCCCGACCCACGATATGATCGTGGACAGTATGGTGGTGCTGGACGTGTCTTCGTACTTCGAGCAGGAGGACAGCGACCTGACCTACACGGCCGCGACCTCGGACGAGACGGTGGCGGTGGCTGCCGTGAACGGCAGCAGGTTGACAACGAAGGGCACGGGCGCGGACAGCGTCGGCGTCAGCGAGGCGATGCTCTCGGTGACGGCCACGAACGAGGACGGGCTGTCGGTCACCCAGGATTCGATCTTGGTGCGGGTGCACCAGGAGGAGTACGACAGCTTGCCGGGAATCACGGTGAGGGAGGACGGCGTTCTACTTGCGGAGTTGGCAGCCGGTGCCCCGCCCCTTGCGCTCTCCATCTGCCTCCAGATCGAGGTCATCCAGGTCGCCGGCCAGACCTTCGGCGTGATCTGGTCTGAGTGGCAGCGCGCGGTGGGGAGCGGCTGGGTCGTCGCCCAAGACAACAACGAGGCCCATCGAGCCGGGACAACCTACAACCCGAGTAACCCAGGTGGCTCGGTCTGCCCCATCAACATCGACGATGAGGAGTTCCCGCCAGGCACCTACCGCCTGGTCGGGCACGTGCGGATCGGCGAGGAGACCGGGCACTACAAGACCAACACCTTTGAGAAGCAGCCGTAGCGCAGATGTGACCGATCCCGTCTTCGCGGATCACCCTGACGGCCCGCAGGTCAGGGTTCGGCGCCCCCGCTCGTTGGAGAGACGGGGGCGCCGAAACGTGGTGCTGTGGCGTTGATCCGCCGGCCGGTTTCCGCCTGTTTGGCTCCCGCCGATTGACCTGGGTCAAACGCGAATTGCTGGATCCCCTCAGGCAACTTCGTGCTGCTTAATCCAGTCGCGTAGGGCGTGGTCGATCCGCGTCTGCCAGCCCCGGCCTCCAGCGCGAAAATGGTCGATGACCTCCGGGGATAGCCGGATGGTGGTCGAAACCTTCGGCCGCGCCTTGGGGGGACGCCCCCGACGAACGGGTGCCTTGGCGAACTTCTCGGGCCAGCCGTCCTTCGAGAGGTCAGGTGCGGTGTCCGGGTCAAGACCTCGGGCCGTAGAGCCGTCGTTCTCGTTCATTGGCCCTCCTCAAGCTGATGATCTTGGCCGCGCGTTTCGCCTCGTCGAACTCGATCCGCATGATTAATGTTACTACAGAAATTGGGCTGTCAGGGAGGTTCCAGGTCGCTGCGGATCTTATGATGGAAGGACCGGGGCGTCTGCTGCGGACGGCGAGCAGGCTCGCGTCCGTACCGATCCCATTCAACTCTAGCCTTGCCTCTGGTTATCAAAGTATGATAACGAAAGGGGATCGATTCCATGAGGACACTGACGATCGGCATCGCCGACTACGACCGGATGAAGGCGCGCACCATGGCGATCGCGCGGGGCGAGCACACGCCCGCCAGGGGTGAGCCGAAGGTGTGGTTCACTTCGCTCGACAGCTTCGCGAAGTTGCTGTCGGAGCATAACCGGCGCCTCCTGGAGCTGATCGCCCAGGAGAGTCCGCGTTCGCTCACGGAGCTTGCGGAGATGGCCGGGCGGAGCAAGTCGAACCTGTCACGGACGCTGAAGACGATGTCGCAATACGGACTGGTGGAACTGCGGCGGGGCGAGCGCGGCACGCTGGTGCCGCGCGTGCCGTACGACCATGTGCGGCTTGATGTCTCGTTGACCGGCACGGCGAGCGAAGCGGTCGGCGCCGATCGGTAGTATCACGCGATATGCTCCAATAGTATCACGCTGCCTCAAGCCAGGAGTCTACCTGGTGGCTCGGCGCCCTCCGCGGCTACCGCCTGTCCGGGATCGCGGGGGGCGGCGGGCGGCCCGACTCCGCGTCTCAGTCACTCACCGGCGGCGGATCCTCTTCCTCCTCTTCGGGCGGCCGCGGGCGGTTCATGCGCAGCGTGACTCCGCCGAAGAAGGTGGAGCCGGAACGCTCGACCTTGTGGTCGCCCTCGTACAGGTAGTCGAGGATGGCCTGGTCCCACGAAAGCCCGGCCTTCGCCACCAGCTCCATCCACGGGCCATGGGCGGTCTCGTCGGGCGCCTCGGTGGTGCCGCTCCAGATGGTGACCCGCGGGTTGTAGCCGCCTCCGCCGCCTCCCGATGACCCTTTGAGGGGCATCTGGATCAGGACACTGTCGGTCATGGGCAGACGGAAGACATCGGTGTGGAAGTCGGCCCCGTAGCGCTGGTAGCGGGCGTAGGTGCGCTGGTTCATCTCGAAGACATCGCGGTTCGAATTGATGCCCCGGGTGATGTAGTCGCGCAATTGGAAGGCAGCGTCCCGGTGCCGCGGAAACTCGGGGCTGTCGACGTAGCCGAATCCGGGCATGAACCAGCCCTTGTTGAATCCCCAGTTGCGCTCGGTCACGCGCCCGCGGCGCACGAGCCCCATGAACTCCGAGAAGAGCTGCACCACCTGGTGCGAGGGATAGCCGTGCGGGTTCAGGAAGATGTCCGGCAGCCACGCCTCCCAGAGTCTTCCGCGCACCTTCGACTCCGGGTAGATGGGATGGTCGTCGCCCGAGCCCGAGCTGACGTCGATGCCGAGCGAGCCCAGGTATCCGGCATGCAGGATGTAATCGGGGGTGGAGCGGTACAGGTCGTACGCAAGCTGGGCGCCGTCCGGGTTGGTGAAGGGGTGGATGATGACGTTGACACGATCCAGTCTGCGACGCTGCTCCGGGTCGGTGAGGAGCAACTCGGCATGGCGCAGCACATGGCTGGTGGAGGACACCTCGTTGGCGTGCTGGCGCACCGAGTAGATGACGGTCGGCTTGTGGGTGGTCGCCTTGGCGCGCGACCAGTGCGAGGCGGTAATGGGCGGCATCAGGTCCATCGCCCAAGTGGTCCTGCCCAGGTAGGATTCGCCGGCCTTGTAGACGCGCGCCTCCTCGAAGGTCGCCCCCATCTGCGCCAGGATGCGATGCCCTTCCGGGGGCGGCATGGGCGTTTCCCACTGCACCAGGCGCTCACCCGAGTAGCTCCAGCCCTCGGGGAGGAGCGCGCGCCAGTCCGGTAGCGGGTCGGGGTTGCCGTTGACGGCGAGATGCACCGTGCGGCGGGATTCGGGGTCCTCCTCGTGCGTCCACTCGGCGTGCAACTCCAGCGATCCCAGACCGGGGAACGCCAGCGCCGACGCGTACATGCCGCGGGCGCGCATGGCCTCGATGTGGCCGATGGCCGCCTCCACCTGCTCTGCGGAGAGCATGCGCTCGTCGACCTGCAGGGGCTGCGCGTACGCGAGCAGGCTGTCGCGCATGTCGGCGTCGGTGTCGACGCGTACGCGCAGCGCGAGGTGGGAGAGGCCGGGGGTGCCTTCGCGCACGTGCGCGCGTCGGGCCGAGGGCCGCTCCATGGTGATGCGCGGGATGTCCAGGCGCATCTCGCCGGTCGCGCCGGAGCTCTCGCGATAGTTGACGACCACCGCCGGTCGGGAGGTCGCGAACCCGGAGAAGGAGATGTTCGCGGTGCCCGCGGCCCCGTCGGACTTCGGGAGCATCACGGGGATGATGCGGCCGGGGAAGGTGAGCCCCTGCCCTCGCGAGTTGCGGCCGATCAGGTCGAAGAACTCGATGGTGCCGAAGTAGACCTCCTCGTGGAGGGCGTCCATGGTGGAGTGGATCTCGTTGTCGATGTCCAGGCGGTAGTCGGGCTCGCTGAACTGCGCTTCGACCACGAGCTCGCCGAAGAAGGGGGCGTCGGCGTTGCCACCGCGCGGAATTCCCTCATGGAGCTCCATCACGTAGTCGTAGATGGCCGGGAGGGTGGTGCCCTGGTAGTAGTCCCAGAACAGCTCCGGGTCGGTTATGATGCGCTCGTCGGCGAGTGTGCGGTCGCCGGCGCGGGCGTCGATCCAACCGGTGGTGACGCGCACGTGCTCGTAGTCGCGGAAGCGGTCGACGTACGGGCGCATCACCCACCTGGGATCGAAGCTCTCGGTGAGGATGACGTCGCCGCTGGAATCCGTGACCATCACTTCGTAAGTGGGGCCCTCCAGCATCTGCTCGAAGCGGATGCGGTCGAGATCGATGCCCAGGTCGCGCGCCAGCACCTCGTCGATGGGGAAGATCTCGTGCAGCCAGCGCACGGGCGTGTGGATGGCCTGCTGGGGCCACTCCGCGGGCGGGTCGTTGCGGCGGAAGCGGATTAGGATCTCGCCGATGTCGGCGCCTTCCAGCCGCGGCCGCACGCCCTCTTGGAGCCAGTAGTAGCCCTGCTTGAAGGCCGAGCGGACTTCCACCACGGTGGCTTCGGGGTCGGCGCCGCGTTCGAGGAGGGCCGTGCGGACTTCTTCCTCCAGCCGGCGGCGCACCTCGGGTGGTTCGCTCAGGCGGGCGTGGATGGTGACGGCCTCGCCGGACGCCACGGCCGGGAGGACGTCTTCTTCGACGATGGCGCGGAAGCGGTCCACCTCGGAGGGAAGGGTGATGGATTCCGAGAAGATGGGCGCTGCGTTCTGCACGTCGCGGTCGTCGATGATCACGTCGAGTTCGCCGGCGCCCGGTGCGGCCGCCCGCTCGCGAATGAGGTCGGCGAGGCCGGGGTCGGGCTTCTCGAGCGAAACGAGGATTTCGGCGGCGGCCAGGTCGCGGCCGGCGAGATCGGCCAGGATGCGGTCGAGCTTGTAGAGGCCGATGGCCGCCTGACCCGCGGGGGAGCGGCCGGAGAGCGCGCTCCACAGAGCCTGTTCCACGTGGTCGAGGGTGGGGCGGTCGTCGCCCCGGGCGTCCAGGTGGGGGAGGGTGAGGGCGAGGTGGTCGAGGGCTCGCCGGGCTCCCGCGGCGTCGCCCCCGGTCACGACCAGCGAGGGCTTGCTGCCAAAGGCGTCGGGAACCATTTGGATGAGCCCCTCTCCGGCCTCGAGGCCTGCGAGGTCGACTCTGCCGCTGTCGGCCAACTGTTGCGTGAGCGGGTTGTCGGTGCCGGCCAGCACGAGGGTGGGACGGGAGGCCGGGCGGTCCAGGGCGGCGGCGGGCTCGACCAGCGGCACCACCAGCCCGGTCGCCTCCAGCCCGAGGCGGGCGGCCAGGTCGGGCAGCGCTTCCACCGCGGCGGCGCCCGGGGCGAGCAGGGCGTCGACGCGGTCAGGGATCTCGTTGTTGTCCGAGTCGCCCAGCAGGCCGTCGGGGGTGTACAGGTTGGACAGGTCGAGCGACCCCTTCCCTCCGCTGCCCGGTCGACCCGCGACTGGTCCGGGCGCGTCCGGGGCGGCCCTGCCCGGGATGCGCACCGCGGGACCGGACGCCAGGCGCACCTCCACGGAACCCAGGCCGGGGTCGGCGAACGGGTCGTCCGACGGGTCGGCGGCATCTGTTTCCTGAGGGTCGTCCTGCCCGGAGGGGGCCGCCCCGGGGACAGCCGGGTCGGCTTCCTCCTCGGTCGGCGCGTCCTGCCCGGACGCGGTCGGGATCTCCTCTCCAGCGGCGAGCGCGCGCAGCACCCCGGCCGCCTCCTCCACGTCGGCCGCCGCCACTGCCACGTTCGCAATCAGACGGTTCACCCCGTCAGATCCGGCGCGCGCACGGGCCTGCCAGAGCCGAACCGCCTCTACCTCGACACCCGATCCTTCCAGCGCCGCGCGCACATCGTCCCCCGCATCCCCCAGCAGCGGCGCCGACAGAGTGCGCGTGTGCGGCAATACCCCCGCGAACATGCGGGCGGCCGCGACCAGCCCCTCGTCATCCCCACCCACCACCAGCACCCAGCGGCGGCCATCGGCTTCGCGCACCACCACCGCCCCCTCGCCGGCGTCCAGCGACGCCGGGTCGACCCCCGGCGAAACCAGCCCCGAGGCAGCCAGCCCTCCCCGGCCGACCACGACCAGCACGCCCTCCGCCGCCGTGCCGCGGGCCACCGGCAGGTCCAGCGCCATGGTCTCGAAGCCCAGGCGGGCGGCGATCTCGGCGGCCGCGCGCGTCTCGGCCGGCGTGGGGGTCTCACCGGTCACCAGCGAGGCGTTGACGAAGTCCGGCACCTCGTCGCCGTTGGTATCGAGCACCAGGCCGCCGATCTCGAAAAGCGTGGTCAGGTCACCGGGAACCGAGGCATCCGGAGCCTGGGCCAAACCCGCTCGAGGCACGCCCGCCCACAACGCCGCCGCAGCCATAGCCGACAGGAACACGGACCCGACCACCCCAAGTCGCCGCGGTCGCGCCCCTGAACCCGCGATTCGCCGCGAGTACTTCCTTGCGTTCCTTCCGCCGCTCCGGCCCGCCCGGAACCGCACCCGGAGGGTCCCCGACCGGAGCGCGCTCACGACCCGCGGCGCGCGGGCGCCCCCGGTCCGCTCGCGGCAATCGCCAACCGAATCGCCGCCAGCGCCTCGAACACCAGCCACAGCACCAGCACGAAGATCGCGCCGCCGACGCCGAACAGGAGCCAGGTCTCGCTGGTCCAGTAGCCGATCATGTTGATCACCATGGCCCACGTCGTCATCACCAGCAGGAAGGCCAGCGGCATCACCGTCACCCAGATCCGCCGCTTCAGGCTGAAGAGGAAGAGGCTGATGACGAGCAGGCTCATCGCCCCGGTGAGCTGGTTGGTGGTGCCGAAGAGCGGCCACAGGCGCATCCCCCCGGCGCCCCGGTCGACGCCGAGCGCCAGCAGGGCGCAACTGGATACGGCCAGCGTGGTCGCGATCCAGCGATTCTGCGCGAGCTTGACCCCGTATTCGGCCCCCAGCTCGGAGATGATGTAGCGCTGCAGACGCACCCCGGTGTCCATGGTGGTGGCCGCGAAGCTGATGACCACCACCGCCGCGAAGGTGACCGCGAGCCCCTGGGGAATGCCGATCCCCTGCGCCAGGAACCCCACCCCCTGCACGAACGCCTGGGTGGCGCCTGCCGATGCCGACGCGAACGAACCGTAGTGATCGTGCCAGCCGTCCACCCCCACCACGACCGCGAAGCCCGCTGTAGTCGCGAGGATCGCGGTGAGCGCCAGCGATCCCTCGCCGACCGCGCCCCCGTAGCCCACGTAACGCGCATCCGTCTCCTTGTCGAGCTGCTTCGATGAGGTCCCCGACGAAACCAGCCCGTGGAAGCCGCTGATGGCGCCGCAGGCGATCGTCACAAACAGGAGCGGGAACCAGTTGGGAGTGTCGGGTGGCAGATTGGTGTTGATTGCGGGAGCCACCACCGGCGCGTTGGTGAAGATGATGCCGAGGCCGATGATGCCGAGGGCCACGAAGAGCTGATGGCTGTTGACGTAGTCGCGGGGCTGAAGCAGGAGCCAGACCGGCAGCACGCTGGCGAAGAAGGCGTACACGAAGAGGACGATGACCCAGCCCGCGCGCACGCCGTCGGTGGTCGCGGCCGCCGCGGCCGCCGCCTGATCGCCCCCGGCAGCCTCAAGCTGGGCGGGGGTCGGGTCGAAGCCGAAGAAGTCGGGCAGTTCGAGCGGGACCGACTGGCCCACCCAGATGAGGAAGTAGAGCACCGCCAGCGCGCCCAGCGACGGCAGCAGCAGCCCGGCGCCCGAGCGGTAGATCAGGAATCCCACCGTGATCGCGACCACGAGGCTGCCCCATACCGGCAGCACCGCCCCCGGGTTGCCGATGAACAGGTTGGAGATGACCACCGCGAAGACCGCGTTCACCAGCAGCAGCAGGAAGAAGATCACCAGCATGAAGAGCACCCGGCCGCGATCCCCCACGATCTTTCCCGCCAGCGTCCCGATGGAGTTCGCCTTGTGCCGGGTCGAAATCCACAGCGTGCCGAAGTCGTGCACCGCCCCCGCGAAGATCGTCCCCAACACCACCCACAGGAACGCGGGCAGCCATCCCCAGATGACCGCGATCGCCGGCCCCACGATGGGCGCCGCCCCCGCCACCGAGGTGAAGTGGTGGCCGAAGAGCACGTTGCGGTTGGTGGGCAGGAAGTCCACCCCGTCCTCGAACTCGTGCGCCGGCGTGCGGAAGTCGGGGTCAAGCTGGTAGATCTTGCGGGCGACGTACCGGGAGTAGACCAGGTACCCGGTGGCAAACGCGGACAATCCGACCAGTAGCAGTACGATTGAACTCACGGAAGCCGTCCTTTGTTCGGGACACGGAGACGACGTGTTGCGGAAGCAAGACGCGTTCGCCCGCCTGCCGGGCGCGGAACGGTCAGTTTACGTCGCGCGCTCCGACATCGGCAACGTCCCCGCCAGGCGCTCCAGCTCCTCCAGCCCGTGCAGCCGGCCATCGAACAGGGGGATGGCGTGCACCGGATACCTGGAGAAGCTCCTGCGCACCCGATCCGCGTACTCGCGCTGACGCTCCCTCCGGGCCCCCAGCAGCGTGCCGTCCGCGTCCTCGGGCACCACCTGGTTGAGGAAGATGGCCGCGACCGGAATGCCGTACTTGTCGAGCATCTTCACCGAACGCTCGGTCTCCGCCACGGGCAGATGCTCCGGCGTGACGACGAAGACGAAGCCGGTGCGATGCGGGTCCGTGATCAGGGCGCGCGCATGGCGGAAGCGGGCCTGGCGTTCGGTGAGCGCGCCGAGCACCGGATCCTCCCCGGAGTCCTCGGTTCCCGCCGCCGCGCCCGCCACGTTCCGCCACATGCGCCCGAGCACGTTGACCTTCCTGCGCCGCGAGATGAGCCCGCTGATCCACGCATCCATCAGTTCCGGCAGCGAGAGCAGCCGCAGCGTGTGCCCCAGCGGCGCGGTGTCGAAGATCAGCCGGTCGTATGCGTGGCCGGCCTCCTCGGCGATCCGGGTGAACCGGTCGAACAGCGCCGATTCCTCGGCGCCGGGGGTCACCCGCGCGATGTCGATCTGGCGCTCGACCTCCGCCATCAGGCGCGGCGGGGTGCTGTCGGCGATGCGCGCCTTCACGTCGTCGATGTAGCGGTCGGCTTCCTCGGCGGGATCGATCTCGAGCGCCCACAGCCGCGGGCGAACCTCCCGGGCCGTGCCGCCGAGCCGGGTTTCGAGCACGTCGGAGGTCGAGTGCGCGGGATCGGTGGAGACCAGCAGCGTGCGGTGCCCCTCGCGCGCGGCCTCGAGCGCCATGGTGGCGGCGAGGGTGGTCTTGCCGACCCCGCCCTTGCCGCCGAAAAAGAGAACCTCCCGGTCGAGGATGCGCCGTGGCCTGGCCATCAGCTCAGATCGACGTCGCTCTCAGCAGCATCTGAATCCGCCGTCGGGAGCACGGGGCATGCCGATGCGCACGTGCCACTGGTGGAATTCCTCGATCACGTCGGGATAGATCTCGAGGGCGTAGAACGCCACCGGGTTGGGGGCGCCCAGCAGATCCGCGAATCCCAGCAGCAGGAAGGTGTCGCGCTCCTGGCGGTACGATCGATAGATCTGGGATCGATAGGGGGCGAAGTAGATGCCCTCGTAGATCTCGCCCGCGGCGCGGAGACCCTTCCTCACGCGCCGGAAGGTCTTGCGGATCCAGGTTTCGGACTCCATTTGACGCTCGCTACCCCGCATCGTATTCGTCCTCGCTCACCGGCTCGCCCCAGCTCGTAACCGCGTTCACGTTGAGCGCGATGTGGGTCATCGCTCCGCCGGGCGCCGCGCCGTGCCAGTGGTTCTCGCCGGGCTCGACGACGATGAGGTCTCCGGGTCCGGCTTCGCCGACAGGCTCGCCTTCCTTCTGGTATCGGCAGCGGCCCTCCACGATGAAGAGCATCTGATGGCCGCTGTGCGTGTGCCAGTTGGTGCGCGAGCGGGCCTCGAAATGCACGCGGTAGACGTTGACGCGCGGATCGGCGGAAAGCGCGCCCTCGATGCGGCGCAGGCTCCCGGGGCCGGTGAAGTTGGCCGGGTCCGAGGGTTCGCGGTCGAGGGTCGCCAGCGGAAACACGTGCATCTTCTGCTCTCGGATTCGTTGTGTCCGGGATGGGGGTCGCGTGCCATCATCGCGCCTGACGGCGCTGTTGGCCAGTGGGCTCCCTCAATAGTATTGGTGCCCTGGTCCCGGAAACGCAGTTCACCGTCTCGCGGGCAGGCCATCCTCCGATGACATCCAATCGTTCCATCACCGGCCGGCTTCACGAAGAAGCTTCGAGTAACGGGGAGACCTTCTACCTCGACCCGGAGACTGGCCTCGCCGTCTTCACGGAGTTCGGCCTGCGCGAGCGGGGCAGCTGCTGCTGGAGCGGGTGCCGGCACTGCCCCTACGAGGCTGAGAGGGTGGATGGCCGGGAGGGCGTCGCGGCCGTGGAGCCTCCGCTGTGGCTCACACCGCTGCGCCCCGGGCCCGAGCCCGTAGACGTGCTCTTCTGGAGCGGCGGGAAGGACAGCTTTCTCGCCTACCGGGCCTTGCTGCGCGAGGGGGCCCGCCCCGTGGTCCTCCTCACGACCTTCGACGCGGCGAGCCGGACGATCGCGCACCAGGAGCTCCGGGTGGAGCTGGTGGTCCGACAGGCAGAGCACCTGCGGGTGCCCCTCATGGGCGTTCCCCTGCATCCCGGCCTCGCCTACGAGGCGCGCATCGCCGAAGCCCTCACGTCGATTCCCGCGATCACCCGCTGCGTGTTCGGCGATCTGCACCTCGAACACATTCGCGAGTGGCGCACGGGGGCATTCCGGGATCTGGCGGAGACGCGCGGCGCATCGCTCCACTTCCCCATCTGGCAGGTGCCTTACGAGGTGCTGATGGCGGATCTGGAGGCCAGCGGCGTCATCTGCGAGGTGTCCGCCGTGACCGATGCGGCGCTGGGCGCTCTCGCCGTCGGCCAGCGCTTCGACCGCGAGGCGATGATGCGGCTGCCGGATGGCGTGGACCGCTTCGGCGAGAACGGAGAGTTTCACACCCTGGTGAAGGTGTGGGCCGGAAATGACTAAGTTCTGTTAGCTTAGTCCGCTAGGTCAGGCGCAGCGCGTCCTCCCCCAACACCTCGTCGAGGTTGCCCACCAGCCGGTCGGCGTCGTCTTCGTCGAAGACCAGCGGCGGCTTGATCTTCACCACGTTGTGGAGCGGGCCGTCGGTGCTCAGCAGGATGCCGCGGTCGCGCATGCGCTCGACCAGGCAGGTCGCGTGGCGCGGGGCCGGATCGAGCGACTCCCGGTCCGTCACCAGCTCGATGCCCTGGAAGAGCCCGGTGCCACGCGCGTCCCCGACGATCGGATGGCGCTCCACGAGGCCCTTCAGCCCCGCGAGCAGCCGCTCACCGACCCGCCGGGCGTTGTCCTGCAGCCTCTCTTCTTCGATCACGTCCAGCACCGCCAGGCCGATGCGGCACGACACCGGGTTGCCGCCGAAGGTGTTGAAGTACTCCATGCCGTTGTTGAAGGAATCGGCGATCTCCGGGGTGGTCACCAGGGCCGCGAGCGGATGGCCGTTGCCGATGGGCTTGCCCATGGTGACGATGTCCGGCACCACCCCGTGGTCCTCGAAGGCCCAGAAGGACGAACCGGCGCGCCCGAACCCGATCTGCACCTCGTCGGCGATGCACACCCCGCCCGCCGCCCGTACGCGCTCGAACGCGTCCGCCAGGAAGCCGTCGGGAAGCACGATCTGGCCGCCGCAGCTCAGAATCGACTCGAAGAGGAAGCCGGCGGGCCGTCCCGCGAGCGCGTCGACGGCGCGACCGACCTCCTCTGCGTAGCGCGCGCCGCAGTCGGGATCGGAGGACCGGTAACGGCCTCGATAGCCGTCCGGCATGGGGACGCACGCCACCCAGGGCGGCGGCCCCGCACCCCCCGGCCCGTCGAACTTGTAGGAGCTGAGCTGCACCAGCGAACTGGTGTTGCCGTGATACCCGCCCTCCAGGACGACCATGCCCTCGCGCCCGGTGCGGGTGCGCGCCATGCGCAGCGCCAGCTCGTTGGCCTCGCTCCCGGTGCACACGAAGAAGCAGACGCCCAGCGGGTCGGGCAGCGTCGCCGCCAGGCGTCCGGCGTACTCGGTGAGGCTGTCGTGCAGGTAGCGGGTGTTGGTGTTGAGCACAGCCATCTGGTCCTGACCGGCCTCCACCACGCGCGGGTGCGCGTGACCCACGTGCGCGACGTTGTTGACGCAGTCCAGGTAGCGCTGGCCCCCGTCGTCATACAGGTAGGCGCCGCTGCCGCGCACGATCTCCAACGGACGCCGGTAGGAGATGGAAAGCGAGGGACCCAGCAGCCTCCGGCGCGCACCCAGCAACTCCGAGGCCGCGTTCTTCCTGGCCGGAGTCAGACCCGGAATCCCGAGCATCAGGTTGGGGTCCGGCGAAAGGCTGAGCCACACCTCGCGCTGGCTGGGCGGCGCCACGCCGGGAAAGTCGCCTTCGCGCCCCAGCAGGTCCGTCATGAGCTGGAAATGGAGATGAGGGGCCCAGTCGCCGTTCTCCGGATACGGCCCGATCCTGCCGATCTCCTCGCCGGCCGCGATCCGCTGTCCGCGCCTTAGTCCGGCCAGCGAGTCGCGCGAGAGGTGGCCGTAGAGGGTGTACCACTCGCCGACACCACCCCCCTCGTGGCGCAGAACGATGGTTGGCCCGTAGTCGAGGCGAGCGTCGTTGTCGCGCAAGCTGTGGACGATTGCATCGCAGGGAGCGTGGACCGGTGTGCCGGGTTCCGCGAAGAGATCGATGCCCACATGAACCGTCCGCCGCTCGAGCCCGTCCTCGCCCCGGATGGCGAAGGCGTCCGAGTCGTACCAGCGGCGGGCCTCGTCGTAGCGGCCGATCCCGACGGTAGCCCCAACGGCCCGCATGTGGCGGAACAGAAGATCGGTCCAGCCGCGCGCGTCAAGGTCGCCCGTAGTGCCGAGCCACCGGCTGCCCACGCTCAGGTCGAAGACGGTGTGTGGGCTCTCCGCCAGTTCCGACGGCAGCACGGAGGCGAAGCGCCCTTCGTCGCGCTGCCGCCTCAGCCATGCGCGCAGGCCCGGAGCACGCGGGTTCGGCTCCAGTCCGCAGGCCTCGCGCAACCGATAGTGCACGAAGTCCGGGTGGAACTCCTCCCCGCGGTCCATGCGCTCCAGGAGTTCCCAGACGTGCGTCTCACTGATGCTGAGATACTCGTTGTCCGGCTCGCGGGCGCGCTGCCAGGCGGCCATGGTGGCGCTCAGGCATAGCCGCATCCCGGTAAGAGGGAAGACGGCGGCGATTTCCTCCTCCCCCAGGGGATATTCCTCGTGGAAGCCGCTCAACAACCGCGCCAGAGCCCCCACGGGATCGCGCTTGGAGAGCATCGCGTAGGCCCCCGCGACCGCCGGCTCGGAAGCCAGCCAGGTGCGCATGGCGTCGCCGAAGTCGATGATGCCGGTGACGCGCCGGTCCCCGTAGCGCCCGCCCGGGGGCGTGTCCTCGACCCGATTGGCGAGCACGTTGTAATCGTTGGCGTCGCCGTGGACCACCTGGGTGCGCAAGCCCGGGATCAGGGGCGCGAGCCTCTCCTCGCAGTCCGCCATCCGGCGGCGCAGCAACGCCCGGCGGTCCTCTCGCTTCACGCTCCCCACCCGCTCCTCGAAGATGGAGGACGCGGTGCGCAGATCCCAGTGGAAGCCCGTCTCGGCCGCGGG
This sequence comes from Gammaproteobacteria bacterium, assembly GCA_028821195.1. Taxonomy (GTDB): domain Bacteria; phylum Gemmatimonadota; class Gemmatimonadetes; order Longimicrobiales; family Gaopeijiaceae; genus BD2-11. Next base: position 17,493 of record JAPPHB010000063.1, on the reverse strand, counting down.
ATGCTCGAAGTCGGCGAGGGCGGCGTTCAGGCGGGCCAGCACGCCTCCCCAGGAACGCAGGAGCTCCGGACTCTGCGGGCGCACCTCCGCGACCGGCACGCCTGGCAGCCAGGTGACGAGGCGCAAAGGGTAGTGAATTCCCCCCTTTTCAACCGTCGCGAGAGGGGCTCCAGCGAGATCGGGAACCACCGCGGGGAACGTCGACCGCAGAGCACCGCCGTCCTCCAGCCATCGCTTCGCCAACCTCGCCAGGATCGCGCCCTGCATCTCCAGCGACGCCCGGGATTCCTCCGGGCTCCCGATCTTGAGCACGAACGCGTCAGCGCCGCCCTCGGCTCCGGATTCTCTCGCCCCCTCGCTCGGCTCCCGACTCGAACTCCGCCCGTCCCCCGTCGCGCGGAGCAGGAAGTTCCGGTCCCGCTCGCTCGGGATTTCTCTGGCGCGAGCCAGGATGCCGTAGCGGTCCCTGGCCAGAGCCTCCGCCTCGGCGGTCGTGAAGTCGGGCCGCACTCGCATGGCGCCTCAGTCCCCTCCCAGCGCTCTTCGCAGGAACGTCGCCGCGCGCGGGATGACCCCGTTCAGGTCGAAGACGTCGTGTCCGGCGCCCTCGTAGATGAAGGCCTCGAATTCCGGTGCTTCCCGCCCGAGCGTTTCCATGACCCGGATCAAGGAGTGGGCCTGGCTGACGGAGACGGTCTCGTCGCCGGTCCCGTGGTGGAGCTGGACGGCGGGCAGATCCTCGGCGAACAGCACGGCGGAGCGGCGAACCAGCTCCAATCGCACCCGGGCAAGTTCGATCCGCCCTCCCATGTACGGCTGGACGAGCGTGGAGTCCATGTGTGCCACCCCGGTGAGTTCGCGCGGCATTCCCAGCGCCGCCTCGCGCACGATCTCGCGCACCCATTCGTCGAAGAAATCGGTGGGACCGAACAGGGTGACGATGTTCGCGACCCGATCGTCGCGAATTCCGGCCAGAAGAGCGACGCCTCCGCCCCGGCTGGCTCCCACCAGGCTGAGGGCCTCGGGTTTCGCCTGCGGCGTGATCGCCAGCGCGACGTTCAGGAGCGCCAGGGCATCGTCCACGTCGTAGTCCCAGTGCCCGCCGGGACCGGTTGAGACCCACTCCCGGTCGTCATGCTCCAGGGGCTCGCTGCGGAACGACGGAACCACGTACACGAAGCTGTCGCGCAGCTCCCCGAGCGCGAAGGCGAGGAACTGGACATCGTCCACGTCGACGCCGTTGTCGCCTCCGTGCAGGTACATCAGGACGGGCAGGCTGGCCGCCTTCCCCGACTTCGGGACGACGATCGCTCCGTAGTGACGCGCCTCGCCGACCTCGTGAGACACCACCCGCAGCGTCGCCGGGGAACCGAAGAGGGAATAGGCTTCGGTCAACTCGATGGTCAGGGCGGCAGGCGAGATGTCGCGATCCGCCCAGTCAGCGCGCACAGCCGCGATCTCGTCGGCGGTCGGCGGCGCGAAAAGGACCTCGAGTTCCGCCTCCAGGTCGACTGCCCAGGCATGGATCGCCGTGGCGGCCAGGCCCCCCGTGACCAGCACCGTCTGGGTCCCCGGATCGGATCCGACGGTCCAGGTGATCGCCACGTCGCCGTTCTGGTCGGTGGTGGCGCGAGCGGGCTCCACCAGGCCGCTCCCCGGGGTCGTCACGAAGTCGACGGGGATGCCGGCGACCGGCAGCCCTCCCGCATCCTCGGCGCGGAACACGATCGGTTCGTCGAGCCGGGTGCCGACAAAGGCCGGCTGACCCCCGCCGGACACTACGGTGATGGCGACCGCCGGGGACCCGGCGGCGGGCTCGACCGGATCGCTGGCCCGCTCGCATCCCGCCAGGGTTGGGACCACCAGCAGCGGCAGCAGCCCGCGCCAACGCCCCAACAAATCAAGCCTCCTCAAGTGCCCTCTCCGGATTCTCGTCCCCCGGCATCCGCTTGCCGGGGAAACGATAACGCAAAGCCGCGTCCTGCGTCGCATGGCCCTCCGCTTGCCCGCACGGGAGGCAGAGACGCACATTCGCGCGGTCCGTCAGGCGATTCAACCCGGAGGCTTCCATGTCACCAGGCGTTCAGGCCGCGCTCGCGCTCCTTCCCATTCTCATCGGGGGCACCCTGCTCGTCGGATTCCGGGTACCGGCGAAGTTCGCGATGCCCATCGCCTACGTTTCGGCCGTCGTCGTGGCGCTGACGGCGTGGCAGGTGGCTCCGGTGCGCGTCGCGGCGTCGTCGGTCCAGGGGCTGTTCCTGACCTTCGATCTGCTGGTCATCATCTTCGGCGCGATTCTCCTGCTGAACACACTGGAACAGTCGGGCGGCGTCTCCGCGATCCGGCGCAGCTTCCGCAGCATCAGCGAGGATCGCCGGGTTCAGATCATCATCATCGCCTGGCTGTTCGGGTCCTTCATCGAGGGCGCGGCGGGGTTCGGCACGCCGGCCGCGGTGGCAGCGCCGCTAATGGTGGCGATGGGCTTCCCGGCCGCCGGCGCGGTCATGATCGGCATGATGATCCAGAGCACCGCGGTGACCTTCGGGGCCGTGGGCACGCCCGTGCTGGTGGGCGTGCAGGGCGGCCTGGGGGGAGAGGCCTTCGACGCCCAACTGCTCGCCGCGGGCATCACCATGGACGACTTCCTGCGGCTGGTGACCGACCGGGTCGTGGTCCTGCACGCGATCGCCGGCACCCTGATGCCCACCTTCATGATCGTCATGACCACCCGCTTCTTCGGCGCCAACCGGTCGTGGACGGAGGGGCTGTCGATCTTCCCCTTCGCGCTCTTCGCGGGGGTGGCGTTCACCGTCCCCTACATGTTCACGGGATGGCTGCTGGGGCCGGAATTCCCCGCACTGCTGGGTGCGCCGGTCGGACTTGCGATCGTGATCTTCGCCGCACGCCGGGGGTTCCTGATTCCGGCCGATACCTGGGACTTCCCGGAGCGGAGCCGCTGGGGCCAGGGCTGGGCCAGCGGGCTGGAAGCGCGGCAGGACCTGGAGGACGACGACAAACGGGTCTCCGTGGGGATGGCCTGGGCGCCCTACGCGCTGCTGGCCGTGCTGCTGGTCCTGAGCCGGCTGTCGGAGCTGCCCGTGCAGAACTGGCTGCGCGCCCCCGCCATCACCTGGGCGAACGTGTTCGGCACCGACATCACCGCCACTACCACGCCCCTCTACCTGCCCGGTACCATCCTGATCGCGGTGGTCGCGGTGACCTTCTTCCTGCACCGGATGAAGTTCACCGAGCTGCAGCGGGCGTTCACCAAGTCGTCGCGCGTGCTCCTGGGCGCGGGCTTCGTGCTCATCTTCACCGTACCCATGGTGCGCATCTACATCCAGTCGGGCGTGAACGCGGCCGACCTGGTCAGCATGCCCATCGCCATGGCCGCCTGGGTCGCGGACAACGTGGGGCAGGTGTGGCCGATGTTCGCGGGCGTCACCGGGGCGCTGGGGGCCTTCATCGCCGGATCGAACACGGTCAGCAATCTCATGTTCTCGCTCTTCCAGCACGGGGTGGCCGAAAGGCTGGCGGTGTCGAGCGCGATGATCGTGGCACTGCAGGCCGTCGGAGCGGCCGCCGGCAACATGGTCGCCATCCACAACGTGGTGGCCGCGTCCGCCACGGTGGGCCTGCTCGGGCAGGAGGGGGTCACGCTGCGCAAGACCATCCTGCCCACCATCTACTACCTCACGGTCATTGGCGTGCTGGGGTTGATCGCGGTGCACGTCATCGGCCTGGCCGATCCGCTGATGGCCGCGGGCGGCGGTAGTCCCTGACCCGGCGCGCCCGCATCGCCGACCGATCCGCACATCGTCCAACCACGCCCCCGACGGTGAGTCCGCGGGCAGGGGCGGGCGCGTATATCCTTGACCGGGGTGTGGCGGGCCAATCTCTTGAATGAGGCGGGGGTCGCCGCGTTCAGGCTCGCCTCCGCGGCCTCCAGCCGAAGTTTCGCCCGCGAAAAGGACGGTCTCGCATGTTCGATCATCCACCGCCTCGCTCAATCCACGGTATCGCTGCCCTCCTGCTTGTCCTGACGCTCGCCGGCTGCGCTCCCGCCGACGCACCATCCCCGGACGGCGTGGTCGCCTTCACCGGCATGCGCCTCATCGACGGCCTCGGGGGCGACCCCGTCGGGAACGCGGCGATGGTGGTGAGGGACGGGCGCATCGAGGCGGTGGGTCCGGCCGCCGGCGTGGAGATCCCGGAGGGCGCCGAGCAGGTCGACCTGAGCGGCCGGCACGTGGTGCCCGGACTCATCAACACCCACGGCCACGTAGGCCGCACCGCCGGCGGGCTTGAGGGAGAAGCCGCCGACGAGGCCGTCCGAAACGAGCTGCGGCTGTACGCGGCCTACGGCGTCACCACGGTGAACAGCCTGGGCGGGGGCACGGAACCCAGCATGCGCGTACGGGATGCCAACAACGACGACTCCGGTCTGACGCACGCGCGCCTGCTCATGGCGGGGCCGGTCCTCACCGGCTCGACCGCCGAGGAGGTGCGCGCCGAGGTCGCCGACAACGCGCGCCTCAACCCCGACTGGCTCAAGCTGCGGGTGGACGACAATCTGGGCGCCAGCACCAAGATGCCTCCCGAGGCCTACCGCGCGGCCATCGACGCGGCGCACGAGATGGGCGTCGGCCTGGCGGCCCACCTCTTCTATCTGGACGACGGCAAGGACCTGCTGCGCTCGGGCGCCGACTTCCTCGCCCACAGCGTGCGCGACGTGCCCATCGACCAGGAATTCATCGACCTCATAGCCGAAGCCGGGGTCTGCTACTGCCCCACCCTCACCCGCGAGGTGTCCACCTTCATCTACCGGGAGCAGCCCGACTTCTTCTTCGACGACTTCTTCACGCGCCACGCCAACGCCGAGGAGGTGGCCGGGCTGGATCAGGAGGACCGGCGGCGCTCGTTCCTCGAGAGCCGCTCGGCGGCGCTCTACGAGGAGGCGCTGGACGTCGCCCTCGACAACCTGAAGGCGGCCTCGGACGCGGGGGTCACGCTGTCCTTCGGAACCGACACGGGTCCCGTCGGGCGCTTCCAGGGCTTCTTCGAGCACATGGAGATGGAGATCATGGCCAACGCCGGCCTCACTCCCGCCCAGATCCTGGCCACGGCCACCCGCGACGCCGCCGCCTGCCTGGAGCTCGACGACGTGGGCACCCTCGAGTCCGGGAAGTGGGCCGATTTCATCGTCGTCGCGGAGGATCCTCTCGCCGACATCATGAACATGCGTTCCATCGAATCGGTGTGGATCGCGGGCAACCAGGTGGAGCGGTAGGCCCCGAGGACGAACTCTTCCCGACATTCAAGCGGCGATGCATCCATGGGCTGACGGGCTGGCGATTGCATGCGTAAGCGATTCTGAATCCAGAAGCTTGTTTCTAAGCGTTTTGGCGACTGTGTAAGCGGTTTGGAACGGGGGTACTGCTGGGTCACCGAGGGCGCAAGACGCCAGCCATGACAAGTCCCACTTCTTCGCCCGTCGTCGTCCCGGTAGAAAGCCGCGCCGACCTCCGGCGCTTCATCAACCTGCCGTGGTCGATCTATCGCGCCGACCCCGACTGGGTGCCGCCCCTGAAGCGGGACGTCCGCACCGCCTTCGACACGGCAAGACATCCCTTCCACCTTCACTCCGAGGTCCAGCCCTGGCTCGCACTCCGTGGCGGCAGAGTGGTGGGGCGCATCTGCGCGATCCGCAACCGGAATCACGAACGGGTGCACGGGGAGGCGGTCGGTTTCTTCGGCTGGTTCGAGTGCATTGACGATCTGCAGGTGGCCGAGGGATTGTTCAGGGCGGTTCGCGGATGGCTCCGCGAACGCGGTCTCACAGCCATGCGCGGCCCGACGAGCTTTTCCACCAACGAGACCACCGGCCTCCTCGTCGAAGGAGACAGGGGGCCGCCGGCACTGCTTCTGGCTCATAACCCGCCCTGGTATCCGGCCCTGCTCGAGGGCTGCGGGCTCCGCAAGGTGAAAGACCTCTACGCCTGGCACATCGTGGCGGGGAACTGGCCCGAATACCTGTTTCGCGCCGAGAGAATCGTGACCCACCGCTACGGCATCCGCATCCGCACATTGGAAATGTCGAGGTTCGACGAGGAACTCGCCCTCGTTCGGCGACTCTACAATTCCGCCTGGAGGAAGAACTGGGGGTTCGTCCCCTTGACGGACGCCGAGATCGATCACATGGCCGCCGAACTGAAGCCGATCATCGACCCGAACCTCGTTCTCTTCGCAGAAACCCCCGCAGGGGAGGTGATCGGGCTCGCGGTCGCCTTTCCGGACTTCAACCAGGTTCTGCACAAGCTCAACGGACGGCTCACCCCGCTCGCGATCATGAAGCTGCTGGTTCACAAGCGCAGGATCACCCGCCTGCGCGTCCTCATTCTGGGGCTCCTGGAGAAGTGGCGGGGCAAGGGCATCGATGCGCTCCTCTACCTCGCGCTGTTCCGAAACGCCAGCGCAGCAGGAATGACGGAGGCGGACATGTCCTGGATCCTGGAGGGCAACCACCGAATGAACGCCGCAATCGAGCGGATGGGGGGCAGGATCTACCGCACCTACCGCCTCTACGAGGCTCCCCTGTAGCGTCCCCGCCGTTGACCCCCTTCACGCCGCTGGCTAGAATCCCGGCGTAGCAGAGGCCGGAGGGGCCCACGGAAGCCGGTGCGAATCCGGCGCGGCCCCGCCACTGTGATGAGGTCCGGGTTTTCCCGAACAACTCCGGCTCCGATGTGCCACCGGGTTCCGAAGCGAGCCCGGGAAGGCGGGACCGGAGGCCTCAAGCCAGGAGACGAGCCCGTCCGGCGCCCTTTTCGACCACCTCCGCGGGGAGGTGAGGGGCGCCTTCCAAAGCGCGTTCGCGTTGGTCGGCAACTCCTCTTTCTTCCGCGGCAGAGGAGAGCCGACATGAGCTGTGCTCGATCCGCCCGCCTTGCCGCCGCCGTCGCCACCGCCTGCCTTGCCGTGCCCGTTGCCGCCCAGGAACCGGGCAACCTGCAGGGGCTGGTGGTCACCGCCAACCGGCTACCCCAGCCCGAATGGGCCGCCGCGGCCCACACGACCATCCTCTACGGCGCCGAACTGGAGCGGGCCGGCATCGAATACGTGGCCGACGCCCTGCGCCAGCTGCCGGGCGTGGCGCTGGTCCGGGGGGGCTCGTTCGGCGCCATCACTTCGCTCTTCGTGCGGGGAGGCGAGTCGGACTATGTGCAGGTGCTGATCGACGGGGTGCGCGTGAACGAGCCCGGCGGCGCCTTCGACTTCGCCTCGCTCACCACCGACAACGTGGAACGCATCGAGGTCGTGCGCGGGCCCGCCTCCGCGCTCTACGGCTCCGACGCGGTGAGCGGGGTCATCCAGATCTTCACCCGGCGGGGAAACGGCCGGTCCCGGGAGGACCTTTCGTTCCAGGGAGGCAGCTACGGCACCCGGCGCTGGCAGGGGGGGCTCTCGGGAGGAACGAGCTCGCTTTCCTACGCCTTCTCCGTCGGGAGGAACCAGACCGACGGCATCCTCGAGTTCAACAACCAGTTCCTCCATTCCACGGCCACGGGCCGGGTCCAGGGGCAGCTTGATGATGCGACCGACGCTTCGGTTTCGGTGCGCTACGAGGATCGGCGCTTCCACTACCCCACCGACGGATCCGGAAACCTGGTGGACGAGAACGCCCACAGCTTCGGGGACGCGCTGTCGATCAACGTCGATGCGGGCCGGCGCTGGAACGACGTCTTCGAAACCCGGTTCGGAGTCAACGTCCACGAGTCGGACTCGGGCACCGATGACGCTCCGGACGGTCCGGCCGACACGCTCGGCTTCCATGGCTTCAAGAGCCTCGCCGACCTGCGCCGGACGACGGTCGGTGGGCGAGCCATCTGGCGTCCCGGCGAGGGAACCTCGGTCGCCACCGGCTACGAACTGGAGCAGCAGTCGGTGCGCGACTTCAGCGAATCGCTCTCCCAATACGGCCCGAGTGCGGCCAACTCCCGCAACGAGCGCGGAAACCGGGCCTTCTACGCGCAACTGTCGGAGTTCCGCGGGCCAGCGGCGCTGAATGCCGGGGTGCGTCTCGAGGACAACGAGCGCTTCGGCTCGGCGATGACCTGGCGCGCGGGTGCTGCCTGGCGCGCCGCTTCCTCGGGCACGCGTCTTCGGGCGTCGGCGGGGACCGGGATCAAGGAACCCACCTTCTACGAGACGTATGCCACCGGCTTCGCGACCGGCAATCCGGAGCTCGAACCGGAGGAATCGACCAGCTTTGAGGCGGGGCTGGACCAGGAACTGGGGGACATCGCCCGGCTGTCGCTCACGGGATTCAACCAGAGCTACCGCAACCTCATCCAGTACACCTTCTCGCCGCCCGAGCCGGGAGGCCCCCACTACCACAACGTGGCCAGGGCGCGCAGCAGCGGGCTGGAGGCGGAGGCGTCGGTTGCCGCCAGCCGGGTTCGGCTATCGAGCTTCTACACGTACCTGGACACGCAAGTGGAGGACTCGGGCTTCGACGAAGGCCCGTCGGCGACGTTCGTGGAGGGCGAGCCCTTGCTGCGCAGGCCAAGGCACACCATCGGGGCGAGCGCCTTCGCCCAGGTCGCGAGCGGGATCGGGCTGGACGCGAGCGTTCGGCGCACGGGAGAGCGCAGCGACCGCGACTTCAGCATCTGGCCGGCCAACCCGGTGACGCTGCCCGCCTACACCGTGGTCGACTTGGCGGCGAGCTTCGCATTGCGCTCAGGCGCGCGAAATCCGGGGATGCGGCTGACGCTGCGCGTGGAAAACCTGCTGGACGAATCCTACCAGGAGGTGTGGGGATTCGCCGCGCCCGGGCGGGCCGTCTACGTTGGCGGGAGCTTGGTGGTGGGCGGCGGAGAAGGATAGGACCGAGAACAGCAAACAGGGAGGAATCGAGATGAAACCGCGGTTTTCCGTGATTGTGGCGATTGTCGCCGTGGCCGTCTGCGCGCGCCTGGCGCCATACCTGCTGGCGCAGTTCGGGATGTCGATCGACCCGGACCGGACCACCTATCCGTGGAACTTCTCGCCCATGCTGCCGCTCTGCCTGTTCGGCGGAGCGTTCTTCGCGCGCGCGCGGACGGCGTACCTGCTCCCGTTCGCCGCATGGCTGCTGGGCGACCTGGGTATCCTGGCGCTGACCGGCCGGGTCGACTGGGCGTTCTACCCCGACCAGCCGCTGGTCTACCTGTCGCTCGCGCTGGTGGCGACCACGGGATTCGCCCTGCGGGGCGAGACTTCGTGGATGCGGGTCGCGGGCGCCGGGCTGGCGTCGTCGGTCGGGTTCTTCGTGATCACCAACTTCGGCGTATGGGCCTTCGGCGACGGTCTGCTCTACCCGAAGACGCTCTCCGGACTGGTGGACTGCTACGTGCGCGCGATTCCCTTCTTCCGCAACACCCTGATCAGCATGGCGGTCTTCCTGCCGCTCCTGTTCAGCCGCGTGGCCCTGAGGAATCCGGCACCGATCCCGCTCTACCGGTTCGCGTCCGGCCGCACGTAGCATCCCGGACCGCCAGGACACCTGTATGCCGCATCGGATCGTCTCGCTGATCGCGAGCGCGACCGAGATCGTGTGCGCGCTGGGCTTCGAGCGCGAGCTCGTGGGCCGGTCGCACGAGTGCGACTACCCCCCCGGCGTCGTGCGGCTGCCCACCTGCTCGAGCTCGAAGGTGAAGGTGGAGGCCTCCAGTCGGGCCATCGACGACCAGGTGCAGGCGATCGTCCGCGACGGCCTGTCGGTGTACAGCGTCGACCCGGTCCTGCTCGATCGCCTGGCCCCGACCGTCATCGTCACCCAGACCCAGTGCGAGGTGTGCGCGGTGAGCCTGCGGGACGTGGAGCGCGCGGTGTGCGACCTGGTGCGCTCGCAGCCGGGGATCGTGTCGCTCGAGCCGATGGGGCTGGGCGACGTGTGGAGCGACATCCGGGCGGTCGCGGCCGCGCTCGGGGAGCCGTCGCGCGGCGACGAACTGGTGGCGCGCCTGACGGGCCGGCTCGAGGTGCTCCGCCACGCCACGCGCACGCTGCGGCGGCCCTCCATCGCCTGCATCGAGTGGATCGACCCACTCATGATGGCGGGCAACTGGGTGCCGGAGCTGGTGGATTGCGCCGGGGGAGTGGACCCGCTCGGGGAGGCCGGAGAGCACTCCGGCTATCGGGACATCGATGAACTCGTCGCTGCCGACCCCGACGTGATCGCGGTCATGCCTTGCGGGTTCGACATCGAGCGGGCCGAGCGGGAGATGCCCGCGCTGACCGCCCGGCCGGAATGGCGCCGGCTCTCCGCTGTTCGCGAGGGCCGAGTGGTGATCACCGACGGCAACCAGTACTTCAACCGGCCGGGGCCGCGCGTGGTGGAGTCGGCGGAGATCCTGGCGGAGTGCCTGCACCCGGGTCGCTTCGACTTCGGACACCGCGGGCGCGGATGGAGGAGTTGGTAGCCGGGCGGCGCTATCCGTCTTCGACAGCCCCCTTTACCGCTGCATCCGCCAGGTCGAACATCCGCTTCAAGATCTGCTTGCGCCGCAGCCGGAGCTCCTCGACCATCTTCCAGAGAGCCTGGGCGGCCTCCTTCAGCGCCGCCTCCCGGACTTCGTCGGAGAGTGTCGAGTCGTGGCGAAACTCGTACTTTTCCACGGCGAACTCGGCGATTTCGAGAATGTTCTCCCCGACGATGTTCTGGTCAAACGCCTTCTTCAGGTTAATCGTTTTCTCGCTGCCATCGGTCATGGTTTGCTCCTGCGGAGAATGTGGGTATGGGGGAGGGCATGTGAGCGGCCGCGCGATCAGGATCTCATGGCCGCAATCGCGCTCTCCGGGTCCTCGTGCACCATGATGAGCTTGTCGAAGCCGCTCACAGCCACGATCTCCCGGTTGACATCGGACAGCGAACACATCGCCAAGGCCTGCCCGGTACCGCGGAGTCGCTTTGCGAGCACCAGGCAGACGCGAAGCCCGGCGCTGCTGATGTACGATACCCGCTCGAAGTCCATTAGCAGGGACCGGGGACCGGAACTGAGCCCCTCCTCCATCAGGGCCTGGAAGCGATCGCTGCTGGCGCTGTCGATGCGACCGAGGATGAACGCGATCGCAATGTCACCCTCCTGACGCCATTTGATATCGATCCTCATGATGGTCTCCTTTGGTAGTGAGTCGCCAACAAACTAATGAGCATCAGCCGCGCGTCCACTCCACGCTGCGTTCCCAGAGCTCGCACGCCAGCGCGTCGTCGCGCGCCTGCGCGCTCGGGCCTTCCTCCCGCCGGACGTGGAAGTACCGGCCTGTCACGTCGTCCCGGGAGGGATCCTCGACGAGATTCATCACGGCCTTGCCGCCCACATCCGGGCTCGACATGAACCAGGTGAAGGGCAGCAGCAGCAGGCGCGGGGCCAGCGACGTCTTCTTCCAGATCTCAGTAGCCAGCACGCCGGGATGCACCGCGTTGGCCGTGATTCCGCGCGCCCCCCAACGCCGGACGGTCTCCAGGGTGAAAAGCACGTTGGCCAGCTTCGAGTCGGCGTAGGCCTGCAGCGCCCCCTCCCACGCCCGGCCGCGGGCGATGTCCTCAAGCCCCGCCCGCCGCAGATCGCCGCTCCGGTGCCCCCGCGAGCTCACGTTGACGATGCGTCCGCGCCCGGCCTCAATTCGCTCGCGCAGGAGGCGGGTGAGCAGGAAGTGTCCGAGGTGGTTGGTGGCGAAAGTGAGCTCGAATCCCTCCGGCGAATGCACGCACTGCGGCCGCGTGACGCCGGCGTTGTTGACCAGGATGTCGATCGCCGGGAGCCGCGCGGCAAGCCGCTCAGCCAGATCCCGTACATCCTCCTGCCGGGAGAGGTCCGCGAGCTCCAGTTCGATCCGGGGCTCGACCGCCGCGCTCGCCCGCAATTCCGCCAGCGCTCGCTCGCCGCGTTCGCGGCTGCGGCACACCATCGTGACGCGGGCTCCGGCTCCATGGAGCATCTCCGCCGCCGACCGGCCCACCCCCGAGTTGGCCCCGGTCACGACGGCGATCTGCCCCCTCAGGGAACCGGACAAGGCTCTCCCCCGTCTCAGCTGCCGTCCTGCGCCGCACTCCGCTCACGCTCCTCCCCGAAGTGCTCGGCG
>JAPPHB010000063.1:0-5264 GCA_028821195.1 Gammaproteobacteria bacterium | reverse complement strand
TCAGCTGCCGTCCTGCGCCGCACTCCGCTCACGCTCCTCCCCGAAGTGCTCGGCGAACCAGTCGAACATGCGCTGCCAGTGGTCCACGAAGTCGGTCTCGGTGCTCGCGCGCCCGGCCCCGTGGCCGCCCGCGGTGTAGTGCACCCACACCACCTCCTTCCCCAGCCGCCGCAGCGCGTAGTACATCTCGCGCTGGTTGGTGGCCGGCACGTTCCAGTCGCCCTCGCCCGAGAGCATCAGCAGCGGCGTCTCGATCCGGTCGGCGAACATGACCGCCGAGTGGGCGATGTACTTGTGCGGCTGTTCCCAGAGCGTCGCGCCGATGCGGTCCTGCCCCACTTCGGCGGCCGCGTAGTTGCGCGTGGTGATCTTGGGCGAGTCCCCCAGGAAGGAAATGATGTTCACCTTGCCGGAGACGTTGGCCGCAGCGGCGAATCGGTCGGTCTGGGTGATGAGCAGGTTGGTCGCATAACCGCCGTAGCTCTGTCCGTACACGCCCACCTTTTCCGGGTCGACCAGCCCGCGCTCGATGATCTTGTTGATCGCGTTGGGCACCGCCTTCAGCCAGGCCTCGCCGGGGAAGCCCTCCTCGAAGCGCACCGAGGGCCGGAACCCGAACCATCCCTGGGCGGTGATCAGGTTCATGTTCTCGTTGAACCCGTTGTCGAAGTACTCCTCGTAGATCTCCGCCACCATGGGATAGGCGCGCCCCGGCTCGTAGTTGGCCGGATAGTACAGGATGCCGTAGAGCGTGTTGCCGTCGACATCCAGGTACTCGACGAGCTCGCTCCGCGTCAGCGCCACGCCATCGAGCCCGGGATTCGCGTCGGTCAGCTGCCGGGGTGACGATCCGTCCCCGCGCGCGACCCATATCTCGTTGGGGTGGTCGCCGTCCGACATGGCGTAGACGAGCGTGGCGCCATCCTCCGAGACATTCCAGGACCGGTAGAGGCCTGCATCCACCATCAGCGTTTCGATGTCGCCGGACGCCGTGTCGAGGCGTTTGAGGCCGCGCTGCCAGCGGTCCGGGGCGGAGTAGCTGAAGTAGAGAAACCGGCCATCCTCTCTCCACCGCTGCACCTGGCGGCGCGGGCGCTGGTCGTCATCCTCTTCGAGTTCCAGAACCGTACGCATGTCGCCGCTGCCGAGGTCGAGGAGGTGCCAGGCGTCCTGCGAGCTGAGGAGGAGCTGGTCGCCGGTGGGATTCCAGCGCTCGACGGCGAAGCGGAGTCCATCGGAATCCGACTCGTCATCGTCGGAATCGGGATTGTCGAGGTCTGCGCCTGCACCGGCTGCGTCGCCGGCGTCGGAGTCGTCTGCAGGATCTCGATGATCGTGTGTCACATCCACCGCCTCGTCCTCGTCCAGCCGCCGCACGAAGACGGAGCCCTCATCGGCATACGCGAAGGCGTCGCGGGCGTCGTTCCAGGCTACGTTCAGGCGCTCCTCGCCCGTGTCCCGGAGCGAGACCGGGTCTCCGCCGGCCGCGAGATCCAGCCGGAAGAGTTCGTACTCGGTGCCGTCCCGGCGGGTGTACGATGTCTTCGTCCGGGTGGCTGTCGAAAACGTGATGTAGGATCCGTCCTCCGAGAAGCCCGGATCGACTGGGGCCACCTCGGAGAGAACCTCGCGCACGGTGCCGTCGACGACCGACACGAGCACGGTCTCCTGCCGGTTGGCGAGGTTTCTCACCCGGTCCCAGGCCAGGAAGTCGTTGCGCGAGTCCTGCACGATGACGGCCGCATCCGTGAGGGAGTGGAAGGCCGCGCGCGCCTCCTCCGCCCATCCGGCGGGGCGCAGCCCGAGCAGAACTCGGGCGCCATCCGGCGACCAGACCAGCGGCGAGGAGGATGCGATTTCCCTGTCGGTGCGCAGCGTGACGGTCCTGCCGGCGCTGGTGACCGCGTCGAAGATGCGAAGCCGATACTCACCGTCTTCGACCATGAAATAGGCCAGCCGCCCTCCGTCCGGCGACCAGGCGTAGCCGCGCAGCTGCGCGAGTTCCGCCTGAACCCAGGTGGGATCTCCGGTCCGCGTGTCGATCACCATCAGCCGGGTCGACACGGGTGAGATGTAGGTGGGATCGCCGAAGCGCTGGTGGTCGACGTCGGTCCGGTCCCGCCGGGACGTGAGCGTCACGGCCACCCGGGCGCCGTCGACCGTCACCGCCGCGATGCCGGGGGTGCGTACGTCGAGCGCGATCTCCGGGGTGAAGGGCTGCTGGGCGGCGGTGAGCGCAGGGGCCGCCAGGGTCGCCAGCGCCACCAGTGAGGCACCGCAGGCGGTGGCGAGACCGGCGGATGCCCGCTCTTCGTCGCGGCATGCGCGGGCGATGAAAGAGGGAAGGGCCAAAAACCTGCGAGAAGCAGTGAGGCGTCGAGCAATACTCATGGTCGGGATCGCTTCCGAGAGGTGAGACGAGTACTGGAACGTACGTCCTCGCTGCTCAGGCGCAAAAGCGGATGCGCCCGGCGCGCCAGACGAGCGTCCGGCGACCATTTGCGACGCGAATCTCAGTTCGGTGGACCGTCCGGATGCAGCTCGCACTCGGGAGGCTGCAGCCGGGTCCACGAAAGTGAGGTGATCTGCCAGTCGTCCCCGTCGCGCATGAGGATGAAGGCGTCGGCGCCGCAGTGGCTCAGGTCCTCTCCGACGTAGAAGTCGTACGGCGTCCAGACCGTCGCGAGGTCGCCGCTGATGCGCACTTCCGGGTCCCACATGCGCTCGGTCATGCGGGGCCCGTCGGCTTCGAGGCGCGCGACCATGCCCTCAAGCGTGGATGTCGACGCGGACCGTTCCCCCCCGGCTGATCGCTCCACCGAGCGCATCAGTATGTCGGGATGCAGGATGGCGGTCAGCAACTCCGTGTCCCGTTCGCCGAGGGCGTCGAAGAGCGACTGGACCGTGGTGAGGATCGCTGCCCGGTCGGCATCCGAAGGCATGTGGTCCGCGGATGCCATGGCCTGGGTCACGGGCGCGCCCCCGTCGGCGGCCGAGACCATGGTCCCGGCGTCGGGGCCCCCGCCCGATCCGTCTCCGGAAGAGCCGCAAGCGGCTAGCGCGCAGGTGGCGAGGACGGAAACAGCGGTGTTGCGGATCACGATATGGTTCCTCCCGGAAGATGGCGGGGAATCGGCCTCTCGCAGGGTCGGTGCACGGTCCCCGGTCGATGCACGGTCCTGCAACGTATTGCCGGCGTGCCCGGCCCGCAGCCCGCGAGACCGGGGCAAACGACGGGCGTTGTCTGCGCCCCTACCAGAAGACGATGTACAGCAACGCCGCCCCGGCAATGACGCCTCCGGCCCACAACCGCCCGCCTGGCGCCGGTGTCAGATCCACTGCCGCTTCGGACCGCGGCAGCGTGCGCGCCTCTGCCAGCGGACGAACCCGCGTCATCGCCAGCATGAACGCGCAGATCACGAGGAAGGTGATCGCCATGTGATGCAGGAACGCCACCTCCGGAAGCAGCCAGAGAAGCAGGCCGTACACCGGCACCCCCAGCACCATCCCGCCGAAGGCCGCCCGCGGCGGCGTCCGGGGCACGAACAGACCGAACAGGAAGGCGGCCACGATCCCCGGCGAAATGAACCCCCAGAACATCTGGATGTACTCGAACACGCTCCCCGCCCGCGCGACCAGCGGCGCCCACAGGCACCCGATCAGCGCCAGAACCGCGGTCGTCACCCGGCCGACGGTCATGAGCCTCCGCGATGAGGCGTGCGGGCGCAGATGTCGCTTGTAGATGTCGACGCTGAAGATGGTCGCGGCCGAATTGAGCATCGAGTCGAGCGAGCTCATCACCGCCCCGAAGAGCGCCGCGAACATGAGCCCGGTCAGCCCGGCGGGCAGCAGTTCGCGCATCATCACCGGATACGCCTGATCCGGATTCGACACCTGGTCGGCGAACAGCTCCGCGGCCATGATGCCCGGAAAGACGATGATGAAGGGGATGAGCAGCTTGATGAAGCCGGCGAGGAAGATGCCGCGCTGCGCGTCGGCCAGGCTGCGCGCAGCCAGCGTCCGCTGGGTGATGAACTGGTTCAGCCCCCAGTAGAAGATGTTGGGGATCCAGAGTCCGCCGATGAAGACCGCCAGCCACGGCATCTCGGGGTGATTCCACGGGAGAACGGTGTGCAGCTTGCCGTCGGCGACCGCGAGAAAGGGCGCCACGCCCCCGATCGCGCGAAAGCCGAGCACCGTCACCAGCACGCCGCCCAGGAGCAGGGCCACGCCCTGGATGAGGTCCGACCACACGACGGCCTTCAGGCCCCCGTAGATGGTGTAGCCGCCGGCCAGGATCCCGATCAGCCAGATGCCCGCCCCGATGTCCAGGCCGAAGATGGATTCCAGCGCCAGCGCCCCGGAATACAGCACCGTGGCGAGGGCGACCAGGACATAGGCCGCCATGATGTACGCCGCCATGAGCGTGCGCGTGCGCGCGTCGTAGCGGTACTCCAGGAACTCGGGAATTGTGTAGATGCCGGCCTGCAGGAAGCGCGGCAGGAAGAACAGACCCACCAGCACGAGCGTGACCGCGGCCATCCACTCGTAGCTGGCGATGGCGAGCCCGAGATCGTATCCGCGGCCCGCCATGCCCACGAAGTGCTCGGTGGAGATGTTGGACGCGATCAGCGAGAAGCCGATCAGCCACCACGGCAGATTCCGGCCCGCGAGGAAGTAGCCCGCCGCGTCGTGCCTGCCGCGCGACGCGTAGAGCGACACCCCGACCACGAGGGCGAGAAAGCCCGCAAAGGCGGCGAGGTCGAGGGGTTGGAAGGTCATGCCCGGGGCTCCGGTTGCGGCATGGGATCGCTATGGTTCGAGGTTAGGTGTCTGCGGCGCCTACGCAAGTGGATCGGCGCCAATTCAGCCATCGTTGACCAATTATCTCGCTGTGGCTAAGACTGGCTATGACCGGCTTGGAAAGTCCGCTGCCCTCTCTTTGAACAAGGAGCCTCCAGCGCGGTGACCGGATACCTGTTCGTAGCACTCGCCGTGCTCGTGGCCGTCGCCGGCTGGCGGATCCGGCACCGGCTGCGACACCAGACCCGGAGCCGGATGACGGATGATATCGTCCGTCAGATCGAGACGGTCGGCCGCGTGGACGCGGAAGATGTCGAACCGGTGGACGTGGAGCTAGCGCGGGCCGAAGAGGACGAGTTCTGGGCTCAGACCTGGGATGAACCTGAAGAGGACTGGTAGCCCCTTGACCCTGACGTAACGGCGGTGTCGTTCAAGATCGGATCTCCTGTTTTCCCTTGAGC
>JAPPHB010000111.1 GCA_028821195.1 Gammaproteobacteria bacterium | reverse complement strand
AGGAGCGGAAACGGCTCCGGGAGCGGGGAGCCACGGTGAGTCGGATAAGGCTCGGGGGCGAACTCAAGAGCAGCGTCGCGCGCCGGAGCGAGGCGGCGCGGCTCAAGGACGGCAAACAGGCCGCCGACGCCGAGCGGCACCGGATCGCCCGGGAACTCGGTCTCCCGACCGACGACGGGGACCAAGTGCTCTACCCGGACGCGCAGATCGAGTACGAGGACGCCGAAGGACGAACCGGGCGCGTCAACATCGAGGCCGTCTCCGGCAACTACCGCGAACCCGCCGTCCGGGCCAAGGCCGCCGCCGGGTTCCGGCTCCACGCCGACGGACCCGCCGCGGCGGGGCTGCTGCGCGGCCTCGGGCTTGGAGACGGCGAAGGCGGCTCTTGGCTCAAGGGTCCCGCAGACCGCAATCCCGCGTCCGTCGAACTCTGACCCGGAAGGAAGAACCACGATGCAGCCATGGAAGATCAGCGCCGGACTCACCTCCGCACTTGCGGGCTCGGCATTCCTCATCGGCGGTGCCCGCCTCGAATACCTCGCGCCCCATTGGCCCGCGATCCTCGCGGAGCACGGAGTCGCGCTCGCGCTCCACATCGCGCTTGTCCTCGCCGCCGTCGCGGCCGCGATCTACGCCATCGCCCGCACCACGGGATTAGCCGACCTCGGACGCCGCGTGGATCTCGCCGAACGGTCCGTAAGGCGCGGCGAAGGGGATGCCGGCCTCGCGGACTCGCTGCGACAGGACGACGAAGGAGACTGGAAATGACCCGGAAGTCCAGACGGAAGACCAAGCCCGCATCCGTCGAGGGCCTGCCCGCCGACTGGCGCGGGAAGGCCAAGGCGCTCCGCAGGTACGGGAGCGAGACCGCGGCTCTCGTGCTGGACCTTTGCGCCGAAGACCTCGAAACCACGATCCGCGACCGCGACGAGACCACGCTGTCGCTCGTCGAGGCCGCCCGTGAGAGCGGCTACTCAAGGGAACATCTGGGCCGCCTCGTGCGCGACGGCAAGATCCCCAACGCCGGGAGGCTCAACGCGCCCAGGATCGCACGCATCCACCTGCCCCGGAAGGCGACGCCACCCGCCGTGCCACTGGTGCGGGACGCCCCGCGCCGCGAGTTTTCCAACAGGCAGATCGTGCAGTCCATCATCCGGAGAGGAATGGAAGATGGCACGCACGAAACGTGACAGGCGCTCCTACAGCGCCGGAGAATGGGGCCGCAACCGGGTCAGGGTGTTCCCGGACCCCAAGACCGGCCTCTTCCAGATAGAGTGGCGGGAAAACGGGCGCAGGCTCACCCGGTCGCTAAAGCACCGCGACTGGAGGCGCGCGAAGCGGCAGGCCGACGAGGCCGCCGCCGGGTTCGCGAAGCCGGAGCCCAACGGCAAGCAGGAGGCCGAGCCCGGGCCGCTCACCCTGGAGACGCTCTTTGACATCTACGGTGAAGAGGTAACCCCGACCAAGACCCGGCACTCGCGGCAGCATGACCGGACCGCGATGAAGATGTTCCTCGGGTTCCTCGGAAGGAACCGCGACCCGGCAACGCTTTCCCGGAGGGACTGGGACCGGTTCATCCGGGCGCGCCGGGCCGGAAGGGTCGGACCGAGCGGAAAGCCCGTGTCGGACCGCATGGTCGAATACGACCTGAGGTTCCTGATCGCGGTCTTCAACTGGGCCTCCAGGTCGAGGGACGAGCGGGGCCGCCTGCTGATCGAGTCGAACCCGCTCAGGGGATTGAGGACGCCCATGGAGAAGAACCCCACCCGGGTAGTTCTCACAGAGGAGGAGTACCAGGCGCTTCTCGGAGTGTCCCGGAAGGTGGACTGGCGGTTCCGCGTCGCGCTCGTGCTCGCGCACGAAACGGGACACCGCATCGGGGCCGTCCGCAAGCTCCGGTGGAACGACATCGACCTCGACGGCGAAACCATCCGGTGGCGCAGCGAGCACGAGAAGACCGGATACGAGCACGTCACGCCCGTCACCCCCGAGGCGGTTGCCGCCTTGGAGGAGGCGCGGCGGCGAAACCCGGCGCCGGGCGACGCGCCGGTCCTGCCTTCGCCGAAGGACCCCTCGTCGAGCGTGGCCACTTGGGTGGCCCGAGGTTGGTGGGACAGGGCCGAACGGCTCGCCGGACTGGAGCCCAAGCGCGGGCGGGGCTGGCACTCGCTGAGGCGCAAGTTCGCCAGCGACCTCATGGACCAGCCCCTCAAGGTGCTCTGCGAGCTGGGCGGCTGGAAGACGGCCAAGACCGTTCTCCAGTGTTATCAGAGAGCCGACGAGGGACAGCTCAGAACCGCGCTCGCAAACCGCTGCCGAGTTCGTACCTGATCCCGTTCGGCGGGAACCGAAGGGCGGGAATCAGACCCGCAAACTCCGCAAGTCCAATGATCGCAACAGATCCGAAAACGAAATCGGACGTTGGATCAGCGACCAGAGGCCGTATGATCGCCGTACTGCTCGATTCGGAACAGGCTGTGCCAAGCGGGACCGGGATGCCCCTGCGTCCCGAGATCGCGGTGCCGGACACCGAGACGAGACGCCAGATGGACGGCGAGGACTTCGCCGTTACTGCGGGTTGGGGCCACTTCGGGGCGGGGGACGCCGTGATGCCCGGAAGGGGCCACATCGTTGAACGCGCCTACCGACCGGACGAGCACTCCAAATTGGCGGAACACGTTGCCGTCCTTGGTGAGACGACCTTCGACGTGTACCTGAACGGAGCCGCCTTCTGGCGCAACGTCCCCTCCTCCGTCTGGGACTACCGGCTTGGCGGCTACCAAGTGCTCAAGAAGTGGTTGTCCTACCGGGAGAGTGCGGTCCTGGGCCGGAGACTTCTACCAGAGGAAGTCCAGCACTTCGCCGACGCCGCACGGCGCATTGGCGCGTTGCTGATCGCGACATCCGACCGACCCGAGAGGAGTTCACCATGACCGAGAAGCTCATCGACAGAAACCCCGACGTGTTGGGCGGCACGCCCGTGTTCTCGGGGACCAGAGTTCCCGTGCGCATCCTGATGGAGCATCTAGAGGCGGGCGACCGGCTCGACGACTTTCTGGACGACTACCCCACGGTGACGAGAGAGCAGGCCGTCGGAGTGCTCGAACGGGCGACGGCGCAGCTGGTGGGCGATGCCCGATGAAGGTGCTGTTGGACGAATCCGTTCCAAGGCGGCTCGCGGCTGAGTTTCCCGAGTCGTTCGGGGCGCGCACGGTCCAGCAGATGGGCTGGGCCGGGTGCTCGAACGGGGAGTTGCTGCGCCTTGCGGCGGACCATGGGTTCGGTGTGCTCGTCACGGTGGACCAAGGGTTCGCGTATCAGCAGAGCGTTCGGAACCTCCCGATCCCCGTCGTCATCATGATCCCCGGACGCACCCGATTGCAGGAATTGCGTCCCCTCGTCCCGGCAGTGATCGCGGTTCTCTCGGGCGATCTCGGGCAGCGAATCCACCGTGTCGTGGCCTGACATTGACCC
>JAPPHB010000078.1 GCA_028821195.1 Gammaproteobacteria bacterium | reverse complement strand
TTGGTCGGGCAGCCAGCACACGCCGTGTTGAACACGGCGGGCTGGCAAGGGGGCTTTCCGGCCCCCTTAGACCCCCGAACTGTCGCGCCGCTGCCCGGGCAGCGGACGCGCGGGGGCGATGCCCCCAAACCCCGTCGCCGGTGCGCTCATGCCTGAGCATCGCTCCGCGATTGCATGATCCAGCGTGGTCTTGAGAAATCCAATATGGTAAGTGAAGTTGTTGTTATTGAGTTACTTATGTTATACTGCCGTGTCAGGGCGTTCGGTACGTTCCAGTACCGAAAGGGTGACCAGCAGGGTGATTGCGAAAGGGTGACCACATGGGCAAACACGGCAGAAAACTCACCGCCGCCTTCGTGCGAAGCGTACACGAACCGGGCCTGTACTGGGACGAGCACGGGCTCGTGCTGCGCGTCAAGCCGTCCGGGTACAAGCAGTGGATACAGCGGCTTTTCATCCACGGCAAGCGCCGGGAGCTGGGGCTCGGTTCCGTCCGCCTCGTGACGCTGGCCGAGGCGCGGGACGCGGCGCTGGCCAACCGCAAGGTGGCCCGCGCGGGCGGCGACCCGAGGAAGACGCGGCGGCGCTCGGTTCCCACCTTCGAGCAGGCGGCGGCGAAGGTCTTCGCCATGCACCGGACGACGTGGACCGACAAGCACGCGGTCCAGTGGGCTTCGACGCTCCGGATGTACGCGCACCCGAGGATCGGAGGGAAGCGGGTGGACCGGATCACGTCGGCGGACGTCATGGGCGTGCTGATGCCGATCTGGACCGCCAAGCACACGACGGCCAAGCGGATTCGGGAGCGGATCGGGACGGTAATGAAGTGGGCAATCGCGCAGGGCTACCGGGTGGACAACCCGGCGGGCGAGGCGATCAGGGCGGCGCTGCCCAAGCCCGGCCATGTCCAGAAGCACCTCAAGGCGCTGCCCCACGGGGAGGTCGCCGGGGCCATCGAGACGATCCGGAGATCCGGGGCGCGGGCATCGGTAAAGCTGGCCCTTGAGTTCTTGGCGCTGACGGCTTGCCGATCCGGGGAGGTGCGTGGGACGCGCTGGACGGAGATCGATCCGGACGCCGGGGTGTGGACGATTCCGGCGGAGCGGATGAAGAGCCGCCGCGAGCACCGGGTGCCGCTGTCGCGGCGGGCGCTGGAGGTCCTGGCCGAGGCGAAAGCGAACGCGCCCCGGTCGGAGTTGGTGTTCCCGTCCGCGAGAGGAGTGCAGCTGCAACCCACGCCCCTCAGCGCTCTCTTCAGGGACTTGGGGATCCCGGCCGTGCCTCACGGGTTCCGTTCGAGCTTCCGGGACTGGGCGGCGGAATGCACGGACGCCCCCCACGCGGTCATGGAGGCGGCGCTGGCGCACGCGGTCCGCAACAAGGTCGAGGCTGCGTACGCCCGCTCCGACCTCTTCGAGCGCCGCCGTGTCCTGATGGAGCAGTGGGCCGAGTATCTGGCGGGCCGGGGCGCGGGGAACGGAGCCTGATGCGGCCATTCGGCCCCATCTCCCCTCCACGACAGGCTCAGAGCCCGTTTCCGGCGATCCGAGGGGCTTTTCGGGGAATCTACGGGCCACAGGATCGCCGCTGACGCACGATCTCGGATCTTCGAGGGGTAGAGGTAGGGCCGAAAGCGACGACGCGGCAGAGCGAGCCGCCCGACGGCGACGCGGCGCAGCTTCCCGCGTCGGCCGGTAGAGACTGTTCCGGGCGATGCCCGGTGGGACGTCTTTCGCGGGCGTCCCGCGGGGCTGGCTGACGGCCTTTTGGTCCGTAAGCCAGCCCACGCCACGTTGAACGTGGCGGACTGGCAAGGGGAGTGCTCCGCCCCCCTTTGACCCCCCGGATTTCCGCGCCGATTGCCCGTTGGCGCGGCGGATCTTGGCGGGACCCTCTTTGGTGTCCAGATTGAGGGGTGCCATCCGCCGGCGTCCGGAATTGGATGCGCGGCCTCCCACCGTCGAATGTGGGCGGACCGTTGCCGCGGTGAACCGTTGCCGTTGCAGAACGGGATGGGCGAATATGAAGACTCGCCGGAGCTGCTCCTCTGAATCCAATCGTTCGCAACCGCCGTGTACACGACCTGTATGTTCTGCAAGAAGCCCCTCGGCTCCAACGAGGTCGTGGAGGCCTTCCCGGTCGGTCGTCGCCTTGCCTTCGATGCGGCGAAGGGCCGCCTTTGGGTGGTCTGCCGCACCTGCGAGCGCTGGAACCTCACGCCCCTCGAAGAGCGCTGGGAGGCGGTCGAGACCTGCGAAGGGCTCTTCCGCGCGACGCGGATCCGCACTTCCACCGAGAATATCGGCTTGGCCCGGCACGCCGAGGGCCTCGAACTGGTCCGCATCGGTGAGCCGCTCCGTCCCGAGTTTGCGGCCTGGCGGTACGGCGATCAGTTCCGCCGTCGGCGTCGGCGCTGGATCGCGGCCGGGTCGGCGGGCGTCGCGGCGAACCTCGCGACTTGGACGACCATCAACCTGGCGACGGGCGGAGTGATCGCGTCGGCGGGGACAGCTGCACTGGGTGGCGCCGCCGCCGGGTTGGCCTTGTGGGCGGTGCAGACGATGCTGAACAGGCAGGCGAATGTGGCTCAGTTCCGGCGCTCCGACGGTACGCCCTACACGCTCTCACGGGATCAGGTCACCGAATTCGCCCGCATACTGGCCCACGACCATGAACCCGGCTTCCGCATCGAGATCCACAGGGGACCGCTCTCACGGAAGGGGCCGGACTCGTTCGAGGGCGACGATGCCGGGCGAGCCATCAACGCTGTCCTCCTACTGGTCAATGGCGCAGGCGCCGTGACTCATCACATCCGGGAAGCGGTGTCCCAGATCGAGTCCCACGGCGACCCGCATCGGTTCATTGCCGATTCCACCGGGCGAGGGTCCACTGCCACTGGACGCGAATTGCCCACGCCCGGGCGCCGGGTGAAGTCCCGGCGGTCGGGACCCGGATGGGTCCGGAAGATGTCCAAACCCACGCGGCTCGCGCTTGAGATGGCACTTCACGAGGAGCAGGAGCGGCGGGCGCTCGAAGGCGAGCTTTGGCTGCTAGAACGCGCGTGGCGGGAAGCCGAGGAGATTGCGGCGATCTCGGATAACCTCCTCCTGCCTGCGGGCACCGACGAGTTTGTGGAGCGCCACTCAGGTCGAGGAAGGTCCGGCAGGTAGCCATGTATACCACCTGCCTGTTCTGCAAGAAGCCCCTCGGCTCGAACGAAGTGCTGGAGACCTTCCCGGTCGGCCGCCGTCTGGCCTTCGACGCAGCCAAGGGACGGCTTTGGGTCGTATGCACCAAGTGCGAGCGCTGGAACCTCACGCCGCTGGAAGAGCGCTGGGAGGCGGTCGAGGCCTGCGAGCGCGTGTTCCGGGAAACGCCGCTGCGGTCGTCGACCGAGAATATCGGGATTGCTCGCCACCGCGAGGGCCTTGATCTGGTGCGCATTGGCAAGCCGCCGCGCGGAGAGTTCGCGGCGTGGCGCTATGGGGATCAGTTCAGGAGCAGGTATCGCTTGGCCGCGCTCGGCGGCG
>JAPPHB010000008.1 GCA_028821195.1 Gammaproteobacteria bacterium | reverse complement strand
TCCCATAATGAAAGGTAACCCCATGATCCCCTTGACGCAAGGGCATAATCACCGGCATTTCGGTCCGTCCCTCCGGCATGGGTGGCATGTAGGGCCTCCGTGGGTGTGCAGATGGTCAATCAGGGCAGCGGTTCAGCGCACCGCCGCGGGCAGCCGCCGAACCACCACGCTCGCCACGTCGAATTCGTCGAGTTCGATGAAGGCGGCCATCCCGTCGGGGCCGAATGCGTCGGGGAGCGCGGTTGCCTCGGTGGTGAAGGTGCCGACGTAGCGGCCGTCGGCGGTCACGACGTCGATCGGCCCCGGGGTGTGCCAAGCCTTCGGCCCGAACCACCCCAGCTCGGGCGGCCCGAAGGGCACCCGGTTTCCCGCGTCCTCACCCCGTCGCTGGACCCAGATGCGTCCCTCCCAGGTCGTGGAGAGCGCCAGCAGGATGGAGACCTCGGGGTAGAACAGCCGCTTCGACATGAGCTAGCAAATTCACATCTTACTGTGAACGTTGAGCTTACGGGATCCGGAGGGCGTGTTCCCGCTGTTTGATTCCCGCCAAGTCGACTGGGATCAGGTGCGGACCCTCGGGCGGCTCTCCAGAGCCTTCCTGAGTTGTCCCGTGTCGGCCTGCTGGTAGCAGCGCAGCACGGTCTGGGCCTCCTTCCACCCGCCGAGTTCGCAGAGCACCTTGAGCGGAAGGTCCATAAGGTCGGACGCAAACTTCCGCCTCAGCGAGTGCCAGCCGCGCCCGCGCAAGCGTCCCAGCCCCGCGAGTTCCTCGGCTCTGTTCCACCAGTAGCGAACCGGCGACCGGCCCATGCACTTGGAAGCATCCCTGGCCGCGGGCAGCACCGGAGTGTCCCCGTTCCCGGGGTTCCTGCGTTGCGCCTCTTCCAAGGCGACGATGGCCTCGGCTGTCACGGGTGTGCGGTGTTCGTATCCGCTCTTCTCGTGCTCGGCGCGCCACAGGATGGTCCTGTCCTCGAATTCGATATCCGACCACCTGAGATGCCGTATGGCACCGATGCGGTGACCGGTTTCGTGCGCGAGCACGAGCGCGACGTGGAATCGCCAGTCCACCCGGCGGGACACCCGCAGCATCGCCTCGTATTCCTCGTCGGACAGCACGACCCGCGTGGGATTCTTCTCCTTGGGCAGCTTGAGCCCTCGCAACGGATTCGAGTCGAGCATCAGACGGCCCTGCTCGTCCCTCGATTTGGAAGCCCAGTTGAGGACCGCGATCAGGAACTTCAGGTCGTTCTCGATCGTCCGATTCAACACTGGCTGGCCGCTCCGTCCGACCCTGCCCGCGCGACGTGCCCGAATGAAGCGATCCCAGTCGCGCTTCGACAGCGTCTGGGGTCTTCGGTTCGGCCCGAGGAAGTCGAGGAACATCCTCATCGCGGCTTCGTCGTGCCGCCGCGACTTCTCGCCCTTCGTGGGCGTCACCTCCTCACCGTAGATTTCAAAAAGCCGATCCAGCGTGAGCGGCTCGGGCGCGGGTTCGGCCTTGCCGCTGGGCTCATGAACCGCGAGCCCCGCGGCGGCCTCGTCGGCCTGCCTCTTAGCCCGCGACCAGTCACGGTGCTTCAGTGATCTGGTGAGCCTGCGCCCGTTCTCCCGCCACTCGATCTGGTAGAGGCCGGTCTTGGGATCGGCGAACACTCTCACCCGGTTCCGGCCCCACTCGCCGGCGCTGTAGCTGCGCCGTCCTCGTTTCGTGCGTGCCATCGTTCGATTCCTCTCGATTCGATGGACTGCACGATCCGCCTTCCCGGAAGCTCGCGGAGAGAGTGCGCCCGCGCCAGACTCACGGCTCCCGTTTGCGAACGCGACCATCAGCGGCTCGGTCCGGTGTCGCGGTCCGGCCCGGGCGTCGGCGGCCGTATCACCAGCCGCGTCCGCTCGGTCTCGCGCCGGTGGATGTCCCATAGTACTCGGCCAAGCGTGTCAACTGCCCGTCGAGCCGCTCGATTTGCCGCTGCAAGACTTCGTTCTCCCCGCTCTGCCGCTCGGCGTGCTGCCTCAAGGCTTCGACGTATTCTCGCAAGACTTCGGCGTACTCGTGCAAGGCTTCGATCTGCCCGGAGTGCCGCCGCTGTTCCTGCTCGTACTGCTCGGACAACCTCCGCAAGGCCCTCGTCAACTGCTCCTCTAACGCGGTCATAGACCTCCTTCACTCGTTCGACAGCTTCACGGCAGGCTGATCGCGCCAGGTCCAGCCCGTGTTGTCCAGCGTCCCCGCTGGAAGTACCACGACCCGCTCTCCCTCGATCTCCAGCAGCGCGACCCCCCAGGTGTCCACCTCCAGTTGCGCGAGCGTCTGCCGCGCGTCTTGGATGTCGTAGTCCAGTTCGGCGAGCGTCTCGATCCGGTCCCGAATGCTCGACGCCAACCAGCGCATCGTCGCCCAGCTTCCGCCGAAGAAACCGATCCAAAGGCTCAGGCCGACGATCAGGGGCCGTTGCCACGCCTTTGCCAGCAACTCGCGCATGTTCCCGACCGCCACCTCCGTATCGCGCTCGATTGTACCGAGCGCGTTCCTCGCGACGCGCCGCGAGTTCTCGGCGAGCCGCTTCAGCTCGCTCGCGGTCAACTCCTCGATCTCCCTGCGTTCGCTCTCCAGCCGCTTCCGCAGCCGGTCGCTCAAGTCGTTCGCGGTCGAAGTTCTCTCCATACAGTTCTCCCTTGAGACGCCAGCGGTCCCCGGTCTCGGGGTCCAGTGCGGTCAGGTAGTCCTTGCCCTGGCGCGGCACTTCGAGGCCCGCCTCCCGCAGCGCGGAGACGACCTCGGCGCGGTTGCTCACCATGCCGTGCTCGACGCGCTGGATCAGGTAGTCCCGGA
Organism: Gammaproteobacteria bacterium; assembly: GCA_028821195.1. Classification (GTDB taxonomy): domain Bacteria; phylum Gemmatimonadota; class Gemmatimonadetes; order Longimicrobiales; family Gaopeijiaceae; genus BD2-11. Next base: position 733 of record JAPPHB010000008.1, on the reverse strand, counting down.
TCAGGTCGCGTGGGGAGGATTCGAGCCGGAGCCCGGCTCGCAGCTGCGCCGCTTCGATGTAGGCGCGGTGTCCGGGCTGCTGCACTCTGGCCCTGGCCGGATCGTCCGGGCGGCCCCAGCCGTGCTCGTGGTTGAAGGCGTCCCGGAGCGGATCGAACGTCCGCTGCCAGCCCGGAGGGGCAATGTTGAGGCTCCGGCCCGTCTCAAGGTCGCAGCGCGCCGCGAGGACATGGACATGGGCACCGCCGCCCTCCTCACGGTGCAGCACGGCCGCCCATGCGTATCGGTCGGGCTCCAGACCCGCCCAGGCCGACCTCTCGAAGGCGTCCAATACCGCCTCGATCTGCTCGTCGGTGGGGCGGTCGTCCGGCGCCCATGCGATCACGCCGGACGTGTACCTGTGCTCGAACTCCAGAGAGTCGGCGACCGCGGCCACCATGTCGGGGTTGCCCCGCAGCACCTCGACGCCCTCGCGCGGCTTTCCTGCCGCGTCCTGCTCCCCGAGCAGGTACTTGGCCGCAGCGCGCGCCGACCCGGTCCCGTGCGCGAGAAACTTAAGGTGCATCGTCGCCGTCCGGGCTCTCGAAGCGGGCCAGCGCCGTAAGCGCCCGCTCGATGGCGACGAGGCGGGCGAGGACCTCGACGGCCTCGGCCGCCCCCTTGTGGGTATTGGCCCACCGCGCGATCTGGTTCAGGTTGTTCCCGATGCGCGCCGCCTCCCGGGTGCGCTCGC
>JAPPHB010000061.1 GCA_028821195.1 Gammaproteobacteria bacterium | reverse complement strand
CTTGAGGTTGTCGAGATTGAGCATGCCGTCCTGAATGTTCCCCATGCGAAGCACCGGGACGCCCTCGTGTTCGGTAGAGGTCTTCGTCGAGGAGCCATAGTGAACACCATCGCTTACCTGATCGACCGTCGCCCAGCACCACCCTTCCGGCAGCCTCGGCAACCCGCTCGTGTCCGGCGTGGCCGGCTCCTTGTACTTCGCCTTCCAGTTCTTCGGCGGCTTTCTGCCCTTCGCCTCGAACTTGGCGAGTTGTACGGCCTCCCAGCGCTTCCGCCGTTCGGCCAGGATACGCCGAAGCAGGTCTTCGCCGGTCTCGGTGGGCGGGTTCTCCCGTCTCCATTGTTCGGTCAGCCTGCCCTCGACCGCCGCCTTGAGGACGGACGCGCGGTAGCGCTCCAGATTCGCCTCGGCGCGTTTGAGCGCGGCCACCCCTTCGTCGAGCTTCGCGAACAGCGACTCGATCTTCGCGACGATGCGGTGCTGCTCGGGGAGCGGGGCAACCAACGTCGGCCACGAAGTCAGTTCCTTCTTACGAATAGCCTTGAAGGTCACCCCATGGCCCAAGCGCTCAAGCTCATGCTCGCGGGCTCGAATCTGGTAGAGAAGGAACCGGGTCTCCAAGCCGGCCAAAGGCCGTAGGGCGGCGAGGCCCCGTCCGATGCAACATCGGGTCGGCGAGAGATTGGTAGGTCCAACCGGAGCCCGAACGGACACGAGGATGTCGTCTGCCTCCGCCACCTTCCTAGCATCGGTGCACCACTTAACGGGCATGGGTCGGAGTGCGCCGAACTCTGCCTTGCCCTGAAGGAACGGGAGGCCAAGTCCCACGTCGTTGTACGCCGAAGAAGGGGGAGACTGGCCCATAATGACCTCGGTGACCTCCGACAAGGCGGCATTGGCCCATCGCTCGGGCAGCCTTCTCACGCCGCCAGCCTCTCATTGAGTTCGGCCAGCAGCGGGTTCAGGTCGTCGCCGAACGCCCTGTACATGCCACCGAGCCCACCCCACTGGTTGAACGGCACGTCCTCGAAGTCGTCCGGCTCGATCCGCAGGCTGCTCGCGATGTGGTCCTTGATCGCGTCCAGCCATTTCCGCTGCACGGGCGTGAAGGTCTGTCCGACGTGCTCCTTCTCCGCGAGCCATTCGCGGTAGCGGGCCTCCACCTGCTCCGCGACCGGAACGAGCGTCCCGCCGGGTTCGATAGCGTGCCTCACGATGGCCACAAGGTCCACGAGCGCGTTTCCGCCCCTGCCTTCCACCTTGTCCGGCTCCAGCGCCTCGTAGAGCCGCCACAACCCGTTCTCGGGGTCGTGGATCCCAACTGGCGGACTCCGAAGCGCGTCGCGAAGCTCCTTGACGTGCCGATACCGGAGCCCCGCCCGGTACGGACGACTGTACAGAATGCGGAGCGCCTCGATCTCGTCCTTGTTCTCCTCAATGAACCGTTGGAAGTCGTCCAGCTTGGACCGGGCGCTCTCGACGGCGGCCTCGCTGTGCCCGAAGTCGAGGAGCACGTCGATGGCCGCCTCGTCGATGATCTGGTAGAGGCTTTGGGCGATCTCGATGATCGCCCTCCTCAGCCCCGGCTTGGTGAACGGCTTGAGCGCTTCGGCCATGCGCTCGCGCTCCACGGTGTCCAGTTGTTCCGGGGTCGGTTCGTCGTCCTCGGCGAGGCCGAACCGCTCGACGGCCGCCATGTGCGTACCCTGCGGATCTATGCTGGTCAGCAGCGCGCCCGTGAGCGCCGCCAGACTCGCGCCGTCCGCCTCCTTCGCGATCCGCGCCGCCTGGCTCTCGTCCATCCGCCGCCCGAGCCGGGCCAACCGCGAAGCCAAGCTCGACACCAGGTCCGCGTGCGCCATCCCCATCGCCGCCATCTGAAGCAGCCTCTTCATGCTGACCGATGGCTTGCGATCCAGCGGCGGCGATACGGTCTTGTCGCGCTCGCATACGCCGACCGCATCGACGATCACGAAGTGCGTCTTCTGTTCCGCGTCCGGGGTGACCTTCCTGAGGTCGCCCGGCTCGATGACGCGCACCCCGCGCCCCTTCATCTGCTCGAAGTAGCCCGCCGAGTTCACGTTTCGCATGAACAGGAGGCATTCGAGCGGCTTCACGTCGGTGCCGGTCGCGATCATGTCCACGGTGACTGCGATGCGCGGATGGTAGGAGTTGCGAAAGCTGCTCAGCAGGTCCTCGGGCGAGATTCCGGTCGTCTTCGAGGTGATCTTCCGGCAGAACTCGTTGCCCTTGCCGAACTCCTCCTTGAGAACCTTCACGATGTCGTCGGCGTGGCTGTCCGTCTTCGCGAACACAAGCGTCTTCGGAACCTCCGTGCGGCCGGGGAAGATCTTCGTGAACAGATGTTCGCGGAAGGTGCGCGCGACGAGCCGGATCTGGCTCGGCGCGACCACGTCGCGGTCGAGTTGGTTCGCCGTGTAGGTGAGGTCGGCCTCAAGCTCCGCGTGCGTCGTCTCGCGGGTGCGCCGGTCGCGCTTGGGCACGTACGTCCCGGCCTCCGCCAGCACGGCTCCGCCCTCCTCGGTGATTCTCGTCTTGATGCGGTAAATGTCGTAGCCGACGTTGATCCCGTCCGCCACGGCCTTCGCGTGCGAGTAGTCCTGCACGATGTTTTCCCTGAAGAACCCGATTGTCTGCGAGCTCGGGGTCGCGGTCAGGCCGATCAGGAAGGCGTCGAAGTACTCGATCACCTGCCGCCAGACGTTGTAGATCGAGCGGTGGCACTCGTCGATCACGATGAAGTCGAAGTGCTCAGGTGGCAGACCCGGCGTGTACTCGACCGAGACGGGCTCGCCGCCAAGCGGGCCGCCCGACTCGAACAGCGACTCGTCTTCGTTGGCCGGGTCGTACTCGGGATCGCCCTTCAGCATCGAGTAGAGGCGCTGGATGGTCGTGACGACCACCTTGCTGGACGCCTTGATCCTGTTGCCGCTCAAGCGCTGAACCGGGAACTCGTCGGAGAACGTGTATGCGGAGCCGGGATCCCGGAACTCCTGGAACTCCCTCAAGGTCTGCTTGCCGAGGTTGTTGCGGTCCACGAGGAACAGGATGCGCTCGGCCCCGGCGTGCTTGATGAGTCGGTGGCAGGCCGTTACCGCCGTGAAAGTCTTTCCGCTGCCCGTGGCCATCTGGATCAGGGCACGCGGACGACCGTGGGCCAGCGACCGCTCAAGCTCCTGGATCGCCTCGTGCTGCACGTCCCACAGGCGGCCCTTGGGCAGGCCGGGCATTCGGCGGAGTTGGGCGCGCAGCTGCGCCTCTCCCAACCGCTGGAGCCGGAGAAGCTCCTCCGGGCGGTGGAACGTGAAGGTCTCCCGGCTGCGCGGTTCCGGGTCAAGCCCGTTGGTGAACTGCGTGACCTTGCCTGTGGACTCGTAGGCGAACGGAAGCGGGCGGCTCCAAGCCGGAACCCGCTTGTCCAGTCCCTCCGTGTACTTCTCGGACTGGGGCAACACGCCTTGCAAGGTGTGTCCGGCGGGCTTCGCCTCGATCACGCCGATGGCGCGACCATCGGCGTAGAGCAGGTAGTCAGCGGAGCCGGACTTGATCTCCGCGCCCTTCTTCCATTTCAGCGG
>JAPPHB010000080.1 GCA_028821195.1 Gammaproteobacteria bacterium | reverse complement strand
CGAGCTTCTTCATCCCGGTCGTGGTGGGGGTCTACTGGCGGCGGGCGACCCGGGAAGGGGCGGCCGCCGCCATGGTGGGGGGCGTGACCACCGCGCTCGCCTGGGAGGGGTGGGGGCCTGCGGACGCGATCGACCCGGTGCTGCCGGGCTTTCTGGTGTCGGCGTTCCTGATGGTGGTGGTGAGCCTGCTCACGCCGCCCCCGCCCGCGAGCGCGACCGATCCCTACATGTCGCCGCCCGAGAGGCCCTGACCGGGTCCGGGAGTCCGACCTTCCCACCCGAAATCACGGAATTGCACATGCGCGTATCGAAGATGATCACGGCCGTGGATGCTCACGCCGGCGGTGAACCCGGCAGGGTCATCGTCGGCGGCGTGATGGACGTCCCGGGCGAGTCGATGTTCGAAAAGGCGCAGTGGCTGGCGCGCCACGGAGACGGCCTTCGGCGGCGCATGCTGCGCGAGCCGCGAGGCTATCCGGCGCTCTGCTGCAACCTCATCCTGCCGCCCACGCACCCGGAGGCGGATGCCGGCTTCGTCATCATGGAGCACACCGAGTACCCGCCCATGTCCGGGAGCAACACCATCTGCGTGGCCACGGTGCTCATCGAGACGGGAATGGTGCCCTCGCAGGAGCCGGCGACGGAGCTCCTGCTGGAGGCGCCGGCCGGGCTGATTCGGGTACGCGCGGAGGTGACGGGAGGGAAGGTCACCAGCGTCACCTTCCGCAACGTGCCCGCCTTCGCGCTTCATCTGGACGCCGAGGTGGACGTACCCGGAATCGGCAAGGCGAAGGTGGACGTGGGATTCGGCGGGATGTTCTACGTGATCGCCGACGCCGATCAGTTCGGCATCGAACTCCTCCCCGAGAACGGCGGGCAGATCACGCGGGTCGGCGAGATGCTGCGGGTGGCCGCCTCCGAGCAGCTCTCCGTCGTGCATCCGCTGACTCCGGAGATCGGAGGCGTATCGATCTCGCAGCTCTCCGGCCCGCCTTTGGGCGACGCCCACCGCCGCAACGCGGTAACCGTGTCAACCGGCCGCCCGAGCTGGGACCGGCCCGAGAGCTGGAAGGGCTGCCTGGACCGCTCCCCGTGCGGCACCGGCACCTGCGCGAAGATGGCGGTGATGCATGCCCGGGGGGAGCTGGCGCTGGGGGAGGAGTTCCGACACGAGAGCATCATCGGCACCGTGTGGACGGGCGAGCTCATCGAGGAGACCGAGGTGGGTGGAGTCCTCGCGGTCGTGCCCACCCTGAGCGGCACAGCGTGGATCACCGGAATCGCCCAATACGTCGTCGACGACACCGACCCCTTCCCGGAGGGGTTCACGGTGGGGGACATCTGGGCGGAGTGAGAGCGCCCCCAAACCCTTCATCCGGCCCGAGGCCGCTTCATGAACGACCCGCTGCGCATCCCCGTCCTCGTGGGCTCCGTGCGCAGGGGCCGCCAGTCGATCAAGGTGGCTCGATTTGCCAGCGACCGGCTGCGGCGCGCCGGGGCCGAGGCCCCACTTCTCGACCTTGCGGACTTCGACCTCCCGATCATGGAGGAGCGGCTCTACCGTCGAGACGATCCGCCGCCCGGACTGGTCCCGTTCTCGGAAGCGATCCGCGAGGCTGACGCCGTGGTGATCGTCAGTCCCGAGTACAATGGCTCCATGCCCGGGGTTCTCAAGAACGCGCTCGACTACATCTATGGCGAGTGGGAGCGGAAGCCGGTGGGGATCGTCACGCTCTCGGCCGGCGCCTTCGGCGGTGTCCAGGTCCACAACCACCTGCAGCTGCTTTTCCTTCGCCTCAAGGCCCTCCCGGTGGCGCACATGGCCGTTGCGACCGTGGGCCGGAGCTTCGACGACGACGGGGAGCCGCGGGAGGAGAGGTACGAGAAGGCATTCGCGCGCTTCATCGAGACCCTCAAGTGGTACACGAGAGCCATCGGGGCGGCGATCGAGTTGGAGAAGGGCTGAGCGTCAGCTCCCATGCCCGCAGAAACGCAGTGCCGTCAGGGCGAGGGTTCGCGTGACGGTCTCCAGTTCGGCGATGGGCACCCATTCGTCGGGACGATGGGCGTTGCGCACGTCGCCCGGGCCGAACATCACCGTCGGGGTGTGTCCCACGTTCACCAACAGTTGCATGTCGGCTCCGTAGGGCATCCCCTCGATGGAGGGCTCGCGTCCCTCGATGTCCCGGAAGGCGCCTGCGACCGTGCGCACGATCGGGTCGGACGGGTCCGTGGCAGCCGGATGGAACTGCCCGCCCCACCACTCCACCTCCGGCGGGTATCGATCCAGCCAGGGGTCCGAACGCGCCACGGCTGCCACCGCCTCCTCGAACATCGTCTGCGCCTCGGCGGGTTCTTCGCCCACGGCCACGCCGTAACGGCCCTCGAAGCAGAGGCTCTCCGGCACGTTCGAGGCCCACTCGCCCGCGCGTACCGTGCCCACACAGAGGGGGAAGGGCACCTCGTAGTGGGCGAAGAGCGGGTCCGCTACCGCTGAGTTGCGCCGCGCCTCGAGCGCCTGCAGTGCCCGATAGATGGGGATGAACCCGTCGATGGCGCTGACGCCCTCGGTGCGCAGGGCGCCGTGTGCGGAGCGTCCCCTCACGTGGATGCGGAAGTTGAGGGCGCCCCCCTGCGCGGGAGCGAGGGAAAGGCGGGTGGGTTCGATGACCACCGCGCCGTCGGCGGTGTAACCGCGCTGGATGGCGGCCAGGGTGCCCGCGCCTCCGTCTTCCTCGGCGATCACGCTCTGGAGCAGAAGCTGCCCGTCCAGTTCCACCCCGGCGTCCGCGATCGCGCGGGCCGCGTACAGCCCGCAGCAGAGCGCCCCCTTCATGTCCAGCGCTCCCCGGCCCACCAGGTTGCCGTCACGGATGGTGCCCTGCCAGGGAGGGACCGTCCACCTGGACACGTCGCCCGCGGGAACGACATCGATGTGCCCGTTGAGGATGAGGGAGCGGGCGGGGCTTCGGCCGCCCCGCCGGGTGCGGCCGCCGCGTGAGCCGTCCGCGCCCCCGAGCGCACCCACCACCCCCAGCGATCGTCCGCGCTCGATCTCGATGCTGAAACGCGGGTGGGCGGCCAGCTCGTCGAAGTCGATCTCCCAGACATCCACGTTCATGCCCGCCTGGGTCATCCACTCCGCCATCCGTTCCTGCGCGGGCGTCTCGCGGCCCTGGTCGGTGGGAATCGCCACCAGCCGCGAGATCGTGTCGAGCAGCCCGTCCATGTCGATGGCGGCCAGGACGCGGGCTTCGGTGGGGGTGAGGTCGGCGGTGGGTTGGGTCATGGGATTTCGGTCTGGAGGTCCCGGGGGGTCAGTATGTAAGCTAAGACGCTACCCCGAGCCAGGGGCCACCGATTCCGCACTGCCGGAGAGAGCGGATTGACCAGGTGTTTGTGCATGATGCTGGTCCTGGCCGGCTGCGCGCCGTCAACGCAGCCTCGCGGCGAAGGACCCGGGCGCATCGTCCCGGCCGCGGCGGTCCAGCGAGTCGAGGTCACCCCGGAGGAGGCGGCCGCGATCCGGGGCCGCACCATATACGCCGGCGCGTTCATGCGCTATCACGCGTTCGTCGCCGAAGCCGCCACCGTCGAGTTCTGGCACGACGGCAGGCTCCTGGCGACAATCGACGATCGAGGGGTCATCACTTATACGCCGGTCGTGCTGTCGATGACGCCGGGCGCGGCGGCGGGGCGAGATCCCGGATCGGGCCTTGCGCCTTTCGACGACTCGCCCGCCCTCGCTATTGTGGAGGCTGAAGGATGTCGTGCCCGCAGCAAGGAGGTCCCATGCGTTCTCTCAGGCTCATTCTCCCGGCAGCCGTCGTCCTGACGGCACTTGCGCTCCCGTCGGCGGTGGAGTTGGCCGCCCAGACTCCGGAACCCGACCCGACCGTGGTTACCCGGCTGGAAGCCGAGCCCGCCGAGCTTTCGCTCAGGGTGGGGGACGTCGTGCCGCTGGTGGTGACCGCCTACGACGCCGCGGGCGCGGCGGTGGACATTCCCATCCGGGTGAGCGCGCCGCGGCGGGCGCTCCGCATCCGCGACGGCAACATCGAGGCCTTCGAGGCCGGCCAGTACGACGTGCAGGCGATGGTGGTGATGCCCGCCAGCGGAGCGCCGGTGGCCCAGCTCACGATTCCGGTGGTGGTGGACTGGCCGGAGGTGGCGACCGTCGAGGTGGAGGCGGGCGGTGATTTGCTGTACGCCGGCACGACGGTGCGCTACGCGGCGACCGCCCTGCACGCGGACGGGTCGGCGCGCCCGACCGCCGAGTTCGTCTGGTCGGTCTCGGACACCGAGGTGGCCTCGGTCGACGCTTTCGGCAACGTCACCGCCCACACCCCCGGCCCCGTCACCGTGACGGCCATGGTGGAGGGGGTGCGGGGCTCGGTCGAGCGCACCGTGGAGGCCTTCCCCGCCACGGCTGTTCAGCTCACCGGCGGCGGGGGCGACCTGCTCACCGGCGACGTGGTGCAGTTCACCGCCTCCGTGCTGGACGACGCCGGCAACGAGGTGCCGGGCGCCCCGGTCACCTGGTCGCTCGCCTACATGCCCGACGACAGCATCGTGGCGCCCGCCGGGCCGGGGCAGGTCGACGACGGCCGTTTCGTGGCCGACTGGCCGGGGCTCTATACCGTGGTCGCGACCGCCGGCCATCTGTCGGCGCGCGAATCGGTGCGGGTCAGCCGGCGGGGCGCCGTGCAGGAGCTCGAGATCGTGGGGCAGGGGCGCGAATCGCGCGTCTTCACCACCGACCTGTGGATCTGGGAAGGGGTCGACGGGCGCGACTACGCGCTCACGGGCTCCAAGATGGGGAACGGGGTCACCTTCGTGTGGGACGTCACCGACCCGGCCAACATCGTCAAGACCGATTCCATCATCGTCGACGCGCGCACCACCAACGACGTGAAGGCGTCCCCCAACGGCCGCTACGGAGTCATCTCGCGCGAAGGCGCCTCCAACCGCCGCAACGGCGTCGTGATCCTCGACCTGGCCAACCCTGCCCATCCCACCATCGCCTCAACCTGGGACGAGGGCGTGACCGGCGGCGTGCACAACATGTTCGCCACCAACGAGCACCTCTTCGTCCTGTCCGCGGGCGACAAGTACGTCATCCTGGACATGGCGGACATCTACAACCCGCGCTACGTGGGCGAATACGACCATCCGGACAGCCGCGTGCACGACGTCTGGGTGCACGACGGCATCGCCTACTCGGCGGAGTGGGAGAACGGCATCGTCGTTGTCGACGTGGGCAACGGCCGCTGGGGCGGCTCCCCGGAGAACCCGGTCTTCGTGACCAACATCCCGCTTCCCTCGGGTCAGACGCACGCGGTGTTCCCGTACCTGCAGGAGGCGACCGGCAAGTTCTACCTCATCGCCGGCGACGAGATCGTCGGTCGCGAGGGGCTCGCCTGGGCGGGAACCGGCCCCGATCACCGAATCCAGTACGACCCCGAGACGGGCAGGGGCGGCTATCCGCGCGCCACCGCCGGCTACATCCAGATCGTGGACTTCACCGATCCGGAGTCGCCCGAGATGGTGGCCCGTTACGAGGTGTCCGAGTTCGGCACCCACAACATGTGGGTCGAGGACGACATCCTCTACGAGGCCTATTACGAGGGCGGCCTCCGCATGGTGGACATCTCCGGCGACCTGATGGGGAACCTGTATACCCAGGGACGCGAGATCTCGGTCTTCAAGGCGCACGATCCGCTCGGCTACATTCCCAACGCCCCGGCGGCGTGGGGCGTGATGCCGTGGAAGGGCAACGTCTTCTTCGCCGACATCAACTCGGGGCTGTGGTCGGTCAAGATCCTGCCCAAGGAGCGCCCGGTCAGCTGAGTCGGCCGGGTCCGTTGCGGCCCGAAAGCAAATCCAACAGCCCCGGGAGGGATCCGACCCTTCCGGGGCTGGCTCGCTACCGGTCCGAGAGTGCCCGGGAGGAGTTCCCTCCGCGGCCTGCTACGTTCGCACGCGAACCATCAGAACCGCGCCCATCGCCAGGAACACTGCGTTGGGGGTCCAGGCCGCGATGGTGGGTGACAGGACCCCCGCGCCCGCCGCCGCCCCCAGAACCCGGAAGAGGATCAGGTACAGGGTGATGGCGGCGATCGAGACGCCCGCGCCGTAGGCCGCGCTCCCGCGCTGGGACGAGGTCCCCAGGGGCAGGCCGAAGAGGACCATGATGAAGGTGGCGAGGGCGAGGGCGCCGCGCTGTTCGCGCTCGACGAGGTACTCGGAGGCGCTGCCCCCGCTGCGTTCGATGATCCCCACCTGGCGGTCGATGTCCGCGCGCGTCATCTGGGCCAGGCGGTCGTTCTGGGCGTCGGACATGCGGTTGCCGGTGCGGGACGCCTCGAGCAGCTCATCGGGCCGTTCCGAGAACCCGCGCGTCTTCATGCTGCCGAACTGGTAGGTCTGTTCGCGGGCATCCGGGAGCAGGCGGCGCATGTATCCGTCGCTGAAGGTCCAGCCCGATTCGTCGTTGAAGTACGCGCGGTCCGCGACCGCGTGCAGCGAGGGTCCCGTGCCCGGCGCCGCGGTGACCGGGCGGTGTTCCAGCACGACGTCCTGCAGTTCCCCGGCCATCACGGTCAGGCGCCGCACCGACAGGCTGTGTCCGTCCTCGGTCTGGTACACGAAGTTGATGCGCCAGTCGCGGCTGAAGTTGCGTTCCTCGAGGATGTCGAAGGCAGCGCGATTGGCGCGGGGCACGATGTCGCTGACGTAGAACGACACCCCGGCGAGCGCGACGCCCAGCCCCAGCGCCGGCACCACGAGGCGATGGAAGGAGATGCCGCCCGCCTTGGCGGCCACGATCTCCCGGTGCACGGTCATGGCGTGAATCGTGAAGACTGCCGCGATGAGCGTGGCCATCGGGAAGGACCAGAACACGAACTGGAGCATCTGGAATCCGTAGGCCCGGAAGACGTCCACCATCGGGAGCCCGCGGTCCAGGTACTCGTCGATGTTCTCGGTGAGGTCGCCAACCACGAAAAGAAGCGGCACGGCGGCCACGAAGGCCACGAATATGCGCAGGAAGCTGGTGGCGACCAGCCGGTCGAGGAGCCTCATGCGTCCGCGCTCCCTCTCGCCCGGTTCGCCAGCAGCTGCCGGATGCCGCCCCGCCCGGAATCCCGTGGCGCGGAGACGGCGCGGCCCATGCGCGAGGACAGCCACACGCCGGCGGTCAGGAAAACGACGTTGGAGATCCACATCGCCACATTCGGCTCCAGGCGGCCCCGGTCGGCGAGCGACTCCCCTCCGATCAGCGTCGTCCAGTAGATGGCGAAGATGGCGCCGGAGAGGACGATCACGGTACCGAGCCCGCCCCGGGGGAAGCGGATCGCGAGCGGGGCCCCCACGAGCACGAAGATGAAGCAGGCGGTGGCGATCGCCCACTTCTTGTGCCACTCCACCCGGTAGCGGTTCACATTGAGCAGAAGTCCTTCCTCGCGCACGGCGTTGGTGCGCAGGTTGGCGGTGACCGCCTCCGTGAGCTGGTCCGGCGGGGTCAGGCCCAGATCGCCGATGATGCGGCGCTGGCTCTCCAACGCTCCTGGGGGCAGCAGATCGTCGATCTCTTCGCCTTCCACCGCCTCGAGTCCCAGGGCTTCGCGCAGCGCGCCACGGGAGCGCCCCAGGCTCGCCCGCCGCACTTCGGCCAGTTCCTCGCGGGCCTTGCGCACCTCCTCCGCCAGCATCGCCGTGGACATTTCGCGGTCGCCGCGCTGCTCGCTGTCGCTACGCTCCAGCACGTCCGCGACACCGCGCATGGGGATGATCTGACGGGCGAAGGCCAGTTGCCGGAAGCCGGACGGCCGCACGTCGCTCACCTCGTAGGCATTGCCGTCGAAGAGGGTCAGAAAGAGGTCGGTGCCGGTCTCGTCGAACGCCATCGTGCCCCGGTCGGCATAGATGGTGCGATATTGGTCGTATTCGCTAACGTCGAAGATGGTGACATCCTCGAGCTCGTTGGTAATCGGGTCGATGCTGTGCGCCTGCAGGAAGTAGCGGGTGGCGCCGTTCACGGCCTGGATCTCGTTGATCACCTGCTCGCGCAGGCGGAATGTGGGGCTCTTTCCCTGGACGTCGACCATGAGGTTCTTGAGACGATGATTGGACTCCGGGAGCACGCGGTCGTGCAGCACGAAGACCACGGCGGCCGTGATCGTGCCCGCGGCGAGGATCGGAACCAGAACGCGGGCGGGACGCACGCCGCCCGCGGACATGGCGGTGATCTCGTTGGCTTCCGCCAACTCCGAGAAGGCGTAGAGCACGGCAACCAGCACCGACATGGGAATGGTGAGCGCGAGCGTGTGGGGGAGCGAGAGAAGCATGAACTCGGCATAAACCTGCCACGGCAATCCCTTGCCCATCAGCGCGCCCATCCGCAGGGCGACCAGGTTGAGAAAGAAGAGGCCGGTGAGCACGGTGAGCGAGAAGAAGAACGGCGCCACGTGCGCCCGGATCAGATAGCGCGTGAGTATGTTCATCCGTAGCCGGTTGCGGGTTGGGCGTTGAGCGAGCCTCCCTCAACTCGCACCGTACACCGGCAGCGTGCCCGTGGTCCCGGTGGGATGGGTCGGCGGGTGGCCGCGATGCTTCCGGCGATCGGGCTCCTCGTGCCGGCGGCCGCCGCCCCCCAGGCCACTCCCGGCCGGGGCGCCGTCGACTGGCGGGGGCTCTTTCCGCCGCCGCCCCAGCTCGCCTCCACGCCCCTCCCCCCGGCGGTGCTGGTCTCCCTCGGGCTGGCGCGCGTTCCGCTGCTCTTCCCGGTCGCCTTCGATCCTGTGCCGGGCGCCGGCTCGCCATGGTTCCGGCCCGCCGTGCTCGGGCACCCGGGCCCCGGCGCCGCCTCCCTCCTGCGGCCGGGCGCAGTGCTCGCGGGCCGCATCACGCGCCCCTCCCCGGAAGCGGACCCGGCGGACGGCGGCCCGGTGGCGTTCCTCCCCGAACTCCCTCCCGAGACGGAGGCCGCCGTCATCCCCGGGGCTGGGCCGATCGAGTTCCAGGACCTGGACGTGCGCATCCGGGGCAGGGGCGAGTTCGGGGGCGACTGGACCCGTTTCCGTCCCTGCGATGCCGGCATCCAGCTGGGGTGCCAGCCGGGACTCCTGCCTCGGCTCGTGCCCGAGCTCCAGTTCGGAGTCCAGATGGGCGGCACCATCTCGGAGCGGATCGTGGTGAACGTCGACTACGACCAGACCCGCGAGTTCTCGGCCACCAACAACATCAACGTCTTCTATCAGGGCGTGGAGGACGAGATTCTCCAGGGCGTCGAGGTCGGGGACGTGACCTTCGGGCTGCCCGATTCGCGCTTCCTCACCGAGGGCATTCCGGCCGGCAACTTCGGGCTGCGGGCCACCGGCCAGCTGGGCCCGGTGGACTTCGAGACCGTGTTCGCGCAACAGCGGGGCGATCTGTCCTCGCGGGAGTTCCGCCTGGCGGGGGCGGGCACCGACCGCGCCTTCGTCCAGGAGGACACCATCGTGGTCGACAACGCCGACTACGTGCGTGGCCAGTTCTTCTTTCTCGCCGACCCGCGCAACCTCTTCGACTACCCGCACATCGACGTCCTTGGGGCGGACCCCAGCACGGTGCCCTCCTCCGCCATCCCGGGGGCGGAGCCGATTCAGCTCTACCGCTTCGAGAACGACCCCGTCACCCGCCAGCAGGTGGAGGGCTACATCCAGGCCGACGCCTCGGCCACGCTCGGGGACGACACGGTGACGGAATCCGGGTGGTTCCGCTACCTGCAGGCGGGCGTCGACTACTTCGTCCATCCAAGCGGCCTGTGGATCGCGCTCCGCAGCCCGCTGCGCCGCGACGAGATGCTGGCGGTCACCTACGTCACCGCGGCCGGTGACACCATCGGCGACTACAACCCGGAGCGCATTCACAACGAGGGGGGACGGCCGCGCCTCTCGCTGCTGCGCGCCTCGGAGCCCAATCACCAGCCGGGCCGGCCCACCTGGGACCTGGAGATGCACCAGGTCTACCGGGTATCGGGCTCGAACGACGTCGAGATTCCTTCGGTCTCGCTCGACATCTCCGTCGGCGAGCTGAGCGCGGGGAGGACCTTCACCCGCGGCCTCGCCGGAGAGGACATCACCTATCTGAAGCTGCTCGGGCTCGACGAGGAATCTCCCGTCGACGTCATCGACCGTGCCTACGTCTACAAGCCCGCCGCAGACGACTTCGAGGAGCAGCCCGCGGTCTCCGGCACCTTCATCATCTTCCCGACCCTCAGGCCCTTCGCCGAGCCACCGCCGATATACTCGCTGGGGCTCTCTGCGGAGGAGACCTCCGAGATCCTTGCGGGAGACGCCAACCCGGAGATCTACGACGCAGTCGATCCCTACGAGCGTGAGAACGCCGGGCTCTACTGGCTCACCATTCCCTTCCGGGTGCGCAGCGAAGGGCTCATCTCGTCCTTTTCACTGGGCGCGCTCGGCATCCGCGACGGCAGCGAGCGGCTCTTCTTCGGAGACCGCGCGCTGGTAGCACGCGACGACTATGTCATCGACTACGACATGGGGCAGGTACAGCTGCTCAACGCGGAGACCCTCTTCGCCAGCGACCCGCAGGGGGACCTGCGCGCCACCTGGGAGCAACAGGCGCTCTTTCAGATCGCTCCGACCTCGGTCTTCGGCATGAACGCCAGCACGGCCCTCGGGGATGCGGGCCAACTCAACTTCCTCGGGCTGTACCAGCGCGAGAGGGGGCTTCTGCGCCGGCCCCAGCTTGGCGTCGAGCCGGCTTCGATCCTGCTGGGTGGCCTGAACGGGCGCATGGACCTGGAACTGCCGGCGTTGGACCGGGCGCTGGACCGGATCCCCGGGCTGGCGCACTCGGGCATCTCGCGGCTGAGCGTGAACGGGGAGATGGCGCTCTCTCTGCCGAGCCCGAACACCGCGGGCGACGTCTACCTGCACGACTTCGATTCCACGAGCGACCTTCCGCTCTCCAGCCTGAGCACGGGCTGGCGGCTGGGAAGCGCGCCGCAGTTTCGCGACGGCGCGCTCGAGGCCCTTCCACCGGAGCTCGGCGCCGGCGACATCGCCTCCCTCCAGTGGCAGCATACCTGGATTACCGAGGGGGCGAGCGGGGACAGTACGGGCGTCTTTGAGGGCTTTCTCCCCCGCAACGACATCGACCGGCAGATCAACTTTGCAGGCAACGAGTTCCGCGAGCCGGGGCTGCTGCTCACCTTCGGGGTCGGCGACGGCGCCGCCGGCGGACGGTTCGACCGCAGGCGCTGGCGCTCGATCACCGCCAATCTCGCGAGCACAGGCCTCGACCTGACCCGGACCGAGTTTCTGGATCTGTACATTGCGGGGGGCGAGGACCTCACCCTCGTCTTCGACCTGGGGACGGTGAGCGAGGATGCGCTGTTCGTGGACGCCAGCGGGCTCACCGGAGGGACCCGCGAGGGCGGAAGCGCGTGGGGACTCGGTGCGCTCGACCAGGAAGCCGACCCCCGCCAGGGCGAGATATGGAACGACGAGCTCGACCAGCGCGGGCTGTGGGACGAGGCGTGCCTGGCGACCCGGGCGGTGGTCTATCGGATCGGCGACCCCAGGGTCAACTGCACCCGGGGCAACGGACGTCCCGACTCGGAAGACCTGGACGGGGACGGCAATCTGGACATCGACGAGCGCTACATGCGCTACCTGGTGGAGCTCGACGGATCCTCCCCCTACCTGGTGCGCGACACCATCGAGACCGGAACCCAATTCCGCCTCTACCGGATTCCGCTGCGCGGGCCGCAGGCGATCAATCCGGGCGGGATCTTCACCGACGGCGATTTTCGCGCCGTCAAGCACCTGCGTCTCACCATCACCGGCAACGGCGAGGCAGCGGCCGTGCTGGCGCGCATGCGCCTCGTCGGCTCGCGCTGGGTGAAGCGCGCGGGCGAGGGGGTGCTCACCGGAATGACCGGCGATGACCCGGGAACGGGCGGCGCCATCGAGGTGAGCCCGGTGGGTGCGGTGGAGGTGGGTGCCGCCTACCACCCGCCGCCCGGCGTGGTGGAACAGCTCGACGATCCCGTCAGCGCCCTGGGGGCGCAGGGCGTGGAGTTCAGCGAGAAGGCGCTTGGCATCACCTACAGGGGGCTTCCCCCCGGGGAGAGGGCGGAGGTCTATCACCGCTTTCCCCAGCGTCCCAGGAACTTCCTCACCTACAGGCAGGCGCGCATCTGGGCACTGGCGCGCCGGGGCGACTGGGGGATGGACCGTCCCACGTATTTCTTCCTGAAGGTCGGGAGCGACGAGGACAACTTCTATCTCTACCGCACGCCGCTGGAACCGGCCGTGGATCCCGACGGGACCCGGGCCGAGGACTGGCTTCCGGAGATTCTGGTGGACTTCGACCGCTGGCTCGAATTGCGCAGCGAGGCGGAGCAGCGGCTCATCGAGGATCCGCCGACGGCCGGCGCGCCGGCGCTGGTGGTATGGAGCGCTGACTCGACGTACGCGGTGGTGCTTCAGGACCGGGCGCGCGCCCCCAATCTCTCGCAGGTGCGCGAGCTGTCGCTGGGCGTCTGGAACGAGGGCGACTTCCCCGACGACGGCGAAGTGTGGATCAATGATTTCCGTCTTTCCCGGGCCGTCACCGACCGCGGACTCGCGAGCCACCTGAACGTGGACCTGAACGCGTCCGACTTCATGACCACGCGCATCTCGGTCTCCGACCGGGGCGCCCTGTTCCGTCAGTTGGAAGGCGATCCCAGCTACCAGCGCGACCAGCAGTTGACGGCGAACTC
This sequence comes from Gammaproteobacteria bacterium, assembly GCA_028821195.1. Lineage (GTDB taxonomy): Bacteria > Gemmatimonadota > Gemmatimonadetes > Longimicrobiales > Gaopeijiaceae > BD2-11. The sequence continues at coordinate 132,551 of JAPPHB010000080.1, read as the reverse complement.
GACGCTGCAGCTGAGCCGTTTCACCCCCGCCTCCTGGGGCATCGAGCTGCCGCTGACCGTTTCGCATACCACCTCCGGCCAGGATCCCACCTTCCTGCTGAGGAGCGATATCCGCGCCGACCGGCTCGAAGGGCTGCGCAAGGTCGCCTTCGATCGAACCCGCGTCGGGCTGTCGTTCCGCAAGCGGACGCCTTCCAGCAACCCGCTGGCGGCCATCTTCCTCGACGGGCTGAGCGCGCGCGCCGGCTATTCATCGTCGCAGTCGGCGACCGCAACCTCGGACTCGGATTCGCGCGTGGTGGACGCGCGGGTGGGCTACGACCGGGCGCTGGAGCCGCGCACCCTGCCGGTGGTTCCTGGATTCCTGGGTGGTGTGGTGCGTGCCCTGCTTCCGGAATCGCTGGAGGAGCGGGTGCTGGCGAGCCGCCTGCGCTGGAGTCCGGAGCGGATCGGGTTCGGGGCATCCTACGCCAACCAGCGCAACCAGACCTATCGCTACGAGCAGATCCTGCGCCTGCCCGGCGACTCCACCGCGACCCGCACCCGGTCTCCCCGGAGAGGCGTGGATACGGATGCGCGCATCATCTTCCGGCCTTTTCAGTCCGTGACCGCGACCACCGACTTCACTTCCACCCGCGATCTGCTGGCTCCAGAACTCGCGGTCAGGGATCCGGCGGTGCGGCCGCTGCTGGCGCGGGAGCGGTGGTCGCCGGGAGGCGTCGACCTGGGCTGGGAGACGAATCGCCGGGTTCGCACCAACATGCGCTGGGGACCCCGGCCCGCCGACTGGCTGCAGTGGACGCTGACCTGGACGACCACCTACAGCTCCGACCGCAACGCCACCCTGGTGCGGCGCCAGGTGGTGGAGGCCGACACGCTGCGCGACCTGCAGCGCAACGTGGGCGGACAGCGGAGCGCGAGCGCTTCCGTCATCTTCGACCCGGGGACGCTCGCCCGGGGCGCCCCCCCCAGGCCGGGCGTGTCCGACGCTCCGCCCCAGGGGACGATGCGCCGTCTCGCCGGCGCGCTCTCGCCCATCACGGTCAACTGGCAGGACGGCCTCACCTCGCGCTTCAACCGCGAGGTGCTGGACCCGGATGTGCGGTATCAGTTCGGGCTGAGCGACCTCGACGGGTTCCGGGTGGTGGACGGGGCCACCGCGGCCACGCTCGTGGACCGAGACGGCTGGGCCGCGGGTTCGGGGGTCACGCTCCTGCCGGGAGTCACCGCGAGCGTGGACTACTCGGTCACCGACATCGCCACCTTCGACACGCGCAGCGACCGCGCGGCGAACACCCGCAGCTGGCCCAACATCGTCCTGAGGGCGTCGTCGATTCCGTTGCCGTCCTTCATGCAACCGGTGGTAGAGCGCCTCACCTTGAACTCGGGATACCGGGTCGACACCCGCCGACTCTCCTTCGGCACGGGAACCCAGCAGCAGCGGCTGCAGGAGGACGCAACCATCCCGCTCGACGTGTCGGTGCGCTGGGGAGGCGGCTTTTCGGCCAGCTACCGGACCACCATGACCCGCGGCGAGGGCACCGATCCCACCGGCGACACCCGCCGCCGCCGCAACACCCACGTCTTCACCATGAGCGGCAGCTTCACGCCTCCGGGAGAGTTGGGAGCGCGGCTGGAACGGCCGATCCAGGCGTCGCTGCGCTACAATCAGGCGGGGCAGAGCGATTGTCGCATCACCTCCGGCAACGACGAGTGCGTGCCCTTCGTGGACCAGAGCAACGCCACCTTCAACCTCACGCTGGACACCGTCGTTTCCGAGCTGCAGGTCGGCTTTCAGGCCAGCTACACCAACCGCCAGTCGAACATCGGCCAGCGGCTGGGTTCGACCCAGTTCCAGATCGGCTTCTGGGGCCAGTTCGTGTACAACGCGGGAGCCTTCGCGGGACTTCCCTGAGGATGGCCGGAGCGGGCCTGCGGCTGCATTCGGCGATCCGCTCCCTGAGCGGATGACGCGCGGTCGAGGGCAGAAGGTCCCAAACCGCCATTCCTTCGCCCCCGCCGTCGAATGATCGTCGTATCATGACACGCGACGAATCACGCACTCTGGCGATCACGGCCGGCGTCCTCTTTCTGGCGGGCGCGGCGCGGGCGGGGCTGGAAGCGGTGCGGTCTCCCCTTGCCCTCGAGGCCGACACCGTTTCGGCCGACGCGCTGGCGGCGGATTCGCGGGACATGGTCGACGAGCGAGAGCGGCGGTCGGCCCCGCTTGCCCCGGGTGAGCGCCTGGACCCGAACACGGCGGGCGAAGAGGAGCTCGACCGGCTGCCCGGCATCGGGCCGGCGGCGGCCCGGGCCATCGTGGAGTCACGGATTGCGGAGGGCCCGTTCGGGGATGTTGGGGCGCTCACGCGGGTGCGCGGGATCGGACCGGCGACGGTCGAGCGGCTGGCGCCGCACCTGACCCTGGAGGCGGGCGGTGGGGGACGGCGCGCCCGTGGAGCGCTCGCGGCAACGCCGCAGTCGGCCCGGAACCCCGCTTCATCCGGGAACCAACAGGTGGCGCCCGCCATCGACCTCAACCGTGCCACCCCCGAAGAGCTCGAGCAGGTGCGTGGCATCGGTCCCGCGCTAGCGGCGCGGATCATCGCGCACCGTGACGAAGTGGGTGGTTTCGGGCGCGTGGAAGACCTGATCGAGGTGCGCGGGATCGGGCCGGCAACGCTCCAGTCCATGCGCGGCCGCTTCTTCGTGCGACAATGACGGACACGACTGCGGCCTTACCGGTACCCGCCTCGGGCCCGGTTGAGGACGGGCGCGGATTTCCGCCCACGCTGCGTGCGCTACTGGCGGAGATGGTGGAAAGGGACGCTTCCGACCTGCACGTCACGGCCGGAATCCCGCCCAGGCTTCGCATCGACGGCGCGCTCGTCGACGCACGCCACGGCGGTGCGCTTGCTCCGCGAGAGGCGGCGGAGCTCGTGGATTCGGTGCTCACGCAGGCTCGGAGAGAGCAGCTTGCAGCGGGGGGCGAGGTAGATTTCGCATTCAATCTGCCGGACATCGCGCGCTTTCGCTGCAGTTGCCATCGCCAGCGGGGCCAGCCGGCCATGGCCTTGCGCAGAATCCCCCACGAGATCCCCCGGCTGGAGGACCTGCGCCTTCCGGGAGTGGTGCGCCGCCTGGTTGAGCGGCCCCACGGCCTCGTGCTGGTCACCGGGCCTACCGGTTCCGGGAAGTCGACGACCCTGGCCGCCATGCTGAGCCGGATCAACGAGACCCGGAAGGGCCATATCGTCACCATCGAAGACCCGGTGGAGTTCGTTCATCCGTCCAGGGGCTGCGTCGTAAGCCAGCGTGAGGTGGGCTCCGACACGATGAGCTTCGCGGCTGCCCTGAAATCGGCGACCCGGCAGGACCCGGATGTCATCCTCATCGGCGAGATGCGGGATCCCGAGACCGTTGCGGCGGCGCTGACCATTGCGGAAACCGGGCACCTGGTGCTGGCGACGCTGCACACCAATTCGGCCGCGGCCTCGGTGCACCGCATCATCGATGTCTTCGCGTCGGGACGGCAGGCGCAAGTTCGTGCCCAGTTGGCCCTGGTGCTGGAGGGGGTGGTGACCCAGAACCTGCTGCAGCGGGCGCGTGGGCGCGGGCGCGTTGCGGCGTGCGAGGTGCTCATCTGCACGCCGGCGGTGCGCGCCGCCATCCGCGACCGCAAGGTCCACCAGATTCCCTCGATGATGCAGGCGGGGAGAAAGCACGGCATGCAGACCATGAACGATGCACTGCGCCAGCTCCGCATGCGCGGAAAGGTGTCCACGGAGGCCGCGATGCGGGTTTCCCCCGATCCCGCGGAGCTGCTCCGGTCGCTCGGCGACCCGCGGCTCTCCTAGCGGTCCGTGGGAGAACTCCCGGCGTTTGAGCGGGCGGGCAGATCCCGAGCGATATTGTCGCAACGGCGCCCGGGTGTCGGGGCGGTGTGGCGGCGGATTCGTTCACCGTTCCGAGGCCGCGTCCCGTCCCGCGACATCGCGGTCTTTGCGCGCCAGTTCGCCACCATGATCCAGTCCGGCCTGCCCCTGGCGCCCAGTCTGGGGGTGCTCGCGGAGCAGGCCGGCAACGCGAGGCTGGCGGCGGTGTTAGGCGACGTGCGTCACGACATCGAGGCGGGCCGGACCCTTGCGGGAGCGCTCGGTGAGCATCCGGCGGTATTCAATCAACTGTTCGTCAGCATGGTCGCCGCGGGGGAGGCGGGGGGCGTGCTGGATACGGTGCTGGCGCGCCTGGCCGACTCGCTCGAACGGACCGACCGCCTCTCGCGCAAGGTGCGCGGCGCCCTGATCTACCCGGCGGTGGTGGTGGTGGTGGCCGCCTGTGCCCTGCTGGTCCTGCTCGAGTTCGTGATCCCGACCTTTCAGGAGATGTTCGCGGCGTCGGATCTGCCCTTGCCGCTGCCCACGCGGATGGTCATCGGTCTTTCCGAGAGCCTGCGGGCGTTCTGGTGGCTTCCACCTCTCTTCACCGCGGGTGCGTGGGTCGGGTTGGGGCGCGCCCGCGCCACCCCTCGCGGCCGCCTGATTCTGGACCGACTGCTGCTGGCTTCGCCGATCGTGGGATCGCTGTGCCTGAAGATGGCGATGGTCCGATTCGCCCGCACGCTGGGCACCCTGGTGGCCTCCGGCGTGGCGATTCTGGAGGCGCTCGAAATCACCGCCGCGAGCACGGGCAACCGCGTGGTGCACGACGCCGTCATGAACTCCCGCAGATCGATCGCGGGGGGGAACACCATCGCCGAGCCTCTCCGGGCATCCGGGATCTTCCCGCCCATGGTGCTGCAGATGATCCACGTCGGCGAGCAGACCGGCGGTCTGGACGAGATGTTGGCGAAGATCGCCGACTTCTACGACGATGAGACCGGGCGCTCGATAGAGGCCCTCCTGGCGGCGTTCGAGCCGGCGATGGTCACCGTCCTGGGAGTCGTGGTGGGTGGAATGATCGTGTCCATGTACCTTCCCATCTTCGACATGATCAACGTCGTGGGGTGAAGGGGGCGAGTGGAGAACTCAGCACGGGAAGGACGGCCACGGGCCTCGTGGGGCGGGCGCCTCCTGCTCGCGCTCCTGTCGCGGCTTCCGAGGGCGGTCGCCAGCCGCGGCTTCGGCCGGCTTGCGGACGCCGGAATCCCTCGCCCACTGCGGGCGCCCCTGATCGGAGGCTTCGCGCGCATGGTTGGCGCACGGATGGACGAAGCCGGGCAGGCGCCTGCCGACTACGCCAGCCTGAATGCGTTCTTCGTGCGGCGGCTCGCGTCCGGCGCCCGGCAGTGGCCGTCCGATGCTTCGCTCGTGACGTCGCCGGTGGACGGCGTGCTCACCCGGTTCGGCACAGTGGAGGACGGGCAGCTCGTGCAGGCGAAGGGACGCCGCTACACCGCGGCCGGCCTGCTGGCCGGCGAGGATGCCGCGGCCCGCTTCCATGGCGGGCTGTATGCGACCATCTATCTCGCGCCCAGGCACTATCACCGCATCCACGCGCCGGTGGCGGGTCGGCTCCGCTCGGCGTCATACGTCCCGGGCGGGCTCTTTCCGGTGAATGCGGCCGCGGTGGCCGAGATCCCGGATCTGCTCGCGACCAACGAGCGCGTCGTCTGCTCGATCGCGGGGGGTGCCGGGCGGATCGCGCTGGTGGCGGTCGGGGCGTACAACGTTGGCCGCATCTCCACCGCGTTCGACCCGGGGTGGGGAGGGGGGGAGGGGGGCTGGGTCACCAACCGCCGCCCGCCGTCCGAGCGCCACCGGACCTACCAGCCCGCCCTCACCATTACGCGCGGAGAGGAGATCATGGCCTTCCAACTGGGGTCGTGCGTGGTCATGCTGCTCGAGCGCGACAGCCATGAATGGGTGCCCGGCCTGACCGCCGGGCGGGAAATCCGCCTCGGGGAAGCGCTCGCGCGGCCGTTGCCTTGAACCGGGTCGCCCCGATCCACCGAGCGTCTTTCGGCATGTCCTCCGCGCGGTTCCCCGCGCGACGCGACGCACGCCACTCCGCCCGTCCCGGGATCGGCTCATGTTGACCACGGTCCGCTCGCGGGGCATCCTTCCCGATTCCAACACCCGATTCGCCCCGCAGCCGAGGAGCCTCCGTGGAATTCTTTCAGACACTATCCGACCTGGGGAACCGCTACATCGTGGAACTGGGCATCTCGGTCGGGGACGAGACGGTTCCCTTCATGGTGATCCTGCTCCTGGGCGTGGGCGTCTTCCTCACCCTGCGCCTCGGATTCGTGCAGGTGCGCAGGCTGGGCCACGGGTTCGCCGTCACCTCGGGCAAATACGACGATCCTGACGAACCGGGAGACGTCTCGCATTTCCAGGCGCTGACGACGGCGCTGTCCGCAACCGTCGGCATCGGCAACATCGCCGGCGTGGCGATCGCGATTCACTGGGGAGGCCCGGGTGCGCTCTTCTGGATGTGGGTCACGGCAGCGCTCGGCATGGCCACCAAGTTCACCGAGGTCACGCTCGCCCAGAAGTACCGCCAGGTCGAGGCGCCCGATCACGACGCTCACAAGTGGGAGGGGACGGTAAGCGGCGGTCCGATGTACTACATCGAGCGCGGGCTGGGAGCGCGCTGGAAGTGGATGGCCGTCTTCTTCGCCATCATGCTCGGGCTGACCGCCTTCCTCACCGGCAACGCGATTCAGGCCAACACGGTCTCCGATTCGATGCGCACCATCTTCGGCATCCCGGCCACGGTGAGCGGCCTGGTTACCTCCGGCGTCGTCGCCCTGGTCATCCTTGGAGGGATTACCCGGATCGGACGGGTTACCGGAATCCTGGCGCCGGTCATGGCCGCGGTCTACTGCCTGGGCGCGCTGGTCATCCTGCTCTTCAACGCGGCCGACATCGTTCCCGCACTCGGTCTCATCTTCCGCGAGGCCTTCAACCCGACCGCGGGCGTGGCCGGGACCGGCGTGGGCGCCTTCCTCGTGACGCTGATGTGGGGTGTCCGCCGCGGCCTCTTCTCCAACGAGGCGGGCCAGGGCTCAGCACCCATCGCGCACGCCGCGGCCAAGACCGACGAGCCGGTGTCGGAGGGCGTCGTCGCGCTGCTCGAGCCCTTCATCGACACGATCGTGATCTGCTCGATGACGGGACTCGTGATCATCACCACCGGCGTATGGAACGCCCGCATCCCCACGGAAGTCACCCTGGGGGGCGGCGATCTGGGGTATGTCACCGTGGATGCCATGGGCAACAACGAGCGCGCGGACGCTCCGGCCGAAATCCGCTTCGAGAACGGAGTCCCCGCGGATCCGGGCGGCGTGCACATCGCGTGGCACGACGCGTACGTCGACATGCTGTATGTGGACGAAGCGCATACCACACCCTTCACCGGAGCCGTCTTGCCGGACGAAGGCTTTGCCCGGACAGACGACGGCCAGACCTACGAGTCCCTCCACGGGGAAGCCTTCGAGAGCGGCGCGCCCCTGACCATGGAAGGCTTCCGCCGAGGATTGAGCGCGCTGGGCGACTGGGGCCACATGATCGTTGTTTTCTCGGTGCTCCTGTTTGCGATATCGACGGCGATCGCGTGGAGCTACTATGGCGACCGCTGTGCGTACTACCTGCTGGGGGCGAACGCCGTCCTGCCGTACAAGCTGGTCTTCGTCATCATGCACTTCGTCGGCGCGGTGCTGCCCCTGACGGTGATCTGGAACCTGGGCGACATCTTCCTGGCCATCGTCATCGTCCCCAACCTGATTGCGCTCTTCATGCTTGCGCCCAAGGTGGCCGAGGAGGCCAACGGCTACTTTGCGCGCAAACCCTGGCTGCGGCAGTCGGTAGCATCCCGCGAATAGGGAAACAGACGGGGGATCGGCGGAGTTACTCCCGGGAACCGAGGCTGCGTCCCGGACCGAGGGCGCCATCGCCGAACCGGTTTCGGGCGATGTCCATCACCTGGGAGATGCGGCGGGCGCGGTCCGGATCCGGATCGTCGGCTTCGGGAAGGAAGGCGAGTTGCGCGCGTTTTCCTTCGCTCGAGAAACCGCTGGCGGCAACGCCGAGGAGGCGCGCGGGAGTTCGGCGCCGCGACCGGAGTTCTGCGAGAAGCTCGCGCGCCACGCGAAGGATGGCCTGGTCCGATTCCACCGGCCGGGGCAGGGTGCGGCTGCACTGGCGGGTCGCGAAATCCCCGTCGCGGATCTTGACCGTGATCGTGCGCGCTCCCCCACCGAGTCGGCGAACGCGCCGCGCGACCGAGTTCACCTGTCGCGACAGCACCCCGTCCAGCTCATCGTCGTCCGAAAGGTCGGCAGCAAACGTCCGCTCCACGCTCACCGACTTCCGCTCTCGCACCGGGAGCGTGCCCTCACCGTCCAGTCCCCGCACCCGGTCGTGCAGCCAGCGGGCGCGCCGGGCTCCGAACCAGCGCTCGAGCCACTCCGGTTGGACCCGCAGCACGTCGGCGACGGACCGTAGCGACCGGCGCTCGAGCGCCGCGCGGAACGCGGGACCGATCCCCGGAATGTCCTCGAGGTCGAACCGCTGCATGAACTCCGATTCCTCTCCCGGGGGCACGATGCAGACGCCCGCCGGCTTGGCGAGTCCGGTGGCGAGCTTGGCGATGAGGCGCCGGGTGCCGCCTCCCGCGGAAACCGAAATGCCGGTGCGCGCCAACACGGTGGCGCGGATGCGCCGGGCGGTGCCTTCGAAGGACTCGCCGGCCAGCATCCTCTCCGTCCCCGAGAGATCCAGGTAGAATTCGTCGATGGAAGCCGGTCTGACCACGGGCGACAACTCTTCCAGCGCGCGCCGAACTTCCCGGCTGCGCCGCACGCACGCAGCCCTCGGCACGGGAACCACCGCGGCTCCGGGACACAGGCGGAGCGCCTGCGCGGTGGGCATCGCCGAGCGGACGCCGTGTTTGCGCGCCTCGTAGGAGGCCGACGCGACCACGCCCCGACCCTCCGGCGTCCCCCCGACGATCAGCAGTCGCCGACGTCCCGCGCCATCGGGATCCTCGAGGCGCGCCACTTGCACGAAGAAGCTGTCGCAGTCGACCAGAAGAATGCGCGGCGGGTTCATCTTCAACGTCCAGGTTCTGCCGCAGCCAGTGGTGGAACTCCGGGGCACTTGCCTGTAAGATACGATGCCGATTCCCCGACATACCACGCCTTGTCCCGGTGAGGTGCCCGGGAGAACGTCCCCTTCATACAGCGGAGCCTGCGACCATGGCCTATCCCCAGGAGCTTCCCGACCTCGGTTACGACTACGATGCGCTCGAGCCGCATATCGACGCGCGCACGATGGAGATACACCACTCGAAGCACCACGCAGCCTATACCGCTAATCTCAACGCGGCGCTCAAGTCGCATCCCGGCCTCCAGGACCGCAGCGTGGAAGACCTTCTGGGCAACATGGGCGATGTCCCCGAGGCCATTCGCGGCGCCGTGCGCAACAACGGCGGCGGATACGTCAATCACGCGCTTTTCTGGGACCTGATGACGCCCGGCGGCGCGGACGCCCCAAGTGGTGATCTGGCCTCCGCGATCGAGGCTGCCTTCGGCTCCGTCGACGAGCTGAAGAGCCGGGTCAACACCGCGGCCATCACCCGCTTCGGTTCCGGCTGGGGCTGGGTCGTCGCCACCGATTCCGGCCTCGCGGTGCGCTCCACGGCGAACCAGGACAGCCCGCTCATGGACGGGCAGACGCCGATCCTCGGCGTGGACGTGTGGGAGCACGCGTACTATCTGCGCTATCAGAATCGCCGGCCCGATTATCTCAACGCGTGGTGGAGCACGGTGAACTGGGACGTCGTGGCCGCCAACTTCGCCGCCGCCGGCTAGGACCGCCCGCCAGGCATCGCGGGCTTGCGGACCGGGGAGAATCGGCGTATAGAATACACCCTGCGCACTCTAAACAAATGAAGTTTGGAGATGGTCGGAGTGGGGCGATCCGGTCACCCTCCCGCTACAGCCTGGATCTGGATGGGAGACGATGGGACGACACGGCATTCGGGCAGGAGTCCTGGTCTGCGGCGCACTGCTGGCCGCAGGCCTCGCGCCCTCCTCGTCCGCCGCGCAGAGCCTCCGCGGGTCGTCCCGCTCACTGACCGCCCAGAACGCGCAGGCGCGGGCCCACGACTTCACCTACCTGCGGGACGCCGCGCACGTGCGGCGGTTTGTCGAACTGGGCTACCTGGTGCCGCTGTACGGCAACCGGGACTATGACATCGATGACGAGGTCAGCTTCCCGTACGCCCGTCCCCAGGTTCGCACCTTCGTAGAACGGCTGGCGGGGCAGTATCGCAGGGCCTGCGGGGAAGTCATGGTCGTCACCAGCCTGACGCGTGCGCTCAACCGGCAGCCCCCCAACGCCTCCAGCCGCTCGGTGCATCCCACCGGCATGGCCGTCGACCTGCGCCGGTCCAACCATCGCCCCTGCCGCGCGTGGCTGGAGGATGTCCTGCTCTCCCTGGAAGCGAACGGCGTCCTGGAGGCCACGCGCGAGTCCCGTCCCCCCCACTACCACATTGCGCTGTACCCCGACCCATACACTCGCTACGTGGATGGCCTGAGGACGGGAGCTGCCCAGGCGGCGGAGACCCGGGTGGCGGCCGCGACGGACGCGGTGGAGGCCGGGTCGGCGGAGGACGTCGTGGCGGCGTCTGCGGGCAGCCGATCGTATCGCGTGCGATCCGGAGACGCACTTTGGGACATTGCGCGCGCGTACGGGACGACGATCGGGGCGATCCAGCAGTCGAACAACCTTCTGGGCAGCCGGATCTATCCGGGTCAGGTTCTGACGATCCCGGCGGGTGGCGGAGTCGGCGTACAGGCCATGCACCTGAGTTACCGGGTGCAGCGGGGGGATTCCCTTTGGGACATCGCGCGCGCGCACGGGACGACGATCGCTGCGCTGCGGCAGTCGAACAACCTGCGGGGCAGCCGCATCTACCCGGGTCAGGTGCTCACCATCCCCACGCAGTTTCGGTAACGGCCATCCTTATTCGGTCGCGGTAGCGGCCGGAGTGGTTCTGGTGTCCGGTCGTCCCGGATTCGACATCCGGTAGTCCCGGAATGCCATCCCCGGCAGGATCCCCCCACGCCATGTTTCATGGCATGAACGGGGGATTCACACTTTTCGAGTGCCTGGTGGTGCTGGCCATCGTCGGCATCGGGATCGCGCTGGGGATGCCTGCCCTGCAACTGCACCGTGATCGCTGGGCGGTGACTCAGGCGCGCGAAGCCAGCGCGGCTCTGCTCGGCCGCGCCCGGATCGACGCGCTGGGGTCCGGCGCTTCTCAGGTCACGATCGTGCCGGGCCGCGGGCACATTGAGCGCAGCCTCGCGGGCACGTTCCGGGAGCGTGTCGACCTGGGAGACTGCTACGGGGTTTCGCTCGACATCTCGGGGCGGGACACGCTCGCGACCATCGAATTCAATGCGCTCGGACTGGGCCGGATGGCTGCCCGTACGCTTCGTTTCGGGCGGGGCGCAACACATGCGTCGCTGGTGATTTCCACGTACGGGCGGGTATCCCGGCGGTGAGTGAGTCGAGTTCGGCGCCTCCTGCGGCGGTCGTGTCCGCGGGGTTCACGCTCGTAGAGGCCATGCTGGCCATCGTGCTCCTGTGCACGGGTCTGCTGGCCGCGGCCGCGCTCGGGACCGCATCGCTTCATTCCTGGCGGCGCGCCGGAGAACTGTCCGCCGCGGTGGTGGCGGCCGGGGAAACCGCCGACTCCCTCGGACTCTTCGGGGCATCGGGCGGCGGGACGCGCCAATACCCGTGGGGGGCGCTCGTCTGGGACGATCCGGTTCCCCTGGGAGGGAGGCTCCTGCAGGTGGTCATCCGGGCCAGCGCGCACGACACCATAAGAGCGGAGTTGCTGCGCGTCACGACAATCGTGCCGGCACCCTGACATGAGCGCGCCACACCCGCGGGCAGCCGCTTGCCGCCAGGGATCATCGATCGTGGAGGCCCTTACCGCCATGGTGCTCCTGGTAGCGGTCATGGCGGCGGCGCTGCAGACGCTGACGACCCTTCGGCATGCCCTTTGGAGCGTGACCGAAGACGCGCAGGTGCGCGAAACGAGGAGGATCACGCGGTACACGCTCGCGCACGAACTGAGGACGGGGCTTGCCGGGATCGACTGGGTGGCAGGCGCCGGAGATTCCGTTGCCTTGAGGGCGTTTCGGGGAACGGGGGTAGGTTGCGCCACCGTCCCCCAGCCCCTTTGGGCGGTGCGCTACACCGGACTGCGCCGACCCGACCCCGCCAAGGACTCCGTGCTCGTCCTCGCCGCCGATGGGGTGTGGCGCGTTGCGAAACTCGTCCGGGCTCGGCCTGGCGCATGCGGCGATGGTGCCGCCGGTGAGGTTTGGGAACTTAATCCGGTCGTACCGGAGGCGGTCGTGGGACGAGTATTTGAACGGGGCAGCTACCACGTTGCCGCGGGAGCCTTCCGCTACCGGCCGGGCCGAGGGGGGCGCCAGCCGCTCACCGCGCAGGTCCTGCGAACAGGCGCAGGTGTCGGCTCGGGGGTGTCGGGCCGCGGAGCCGGACTCGATCTGCGCTTGGCCTTCGGCCAGGCTCCCGTTGCGACCACAATCGACTCGGCGCGCGTGTGGCCGCGGGAGACCTGGCCTTGAGGAGCGTCACCGGCCCGGAAGACGCGGGCGCCGGGGGATTCGCGATCCCGTTGATCCTGATGGTGCTGCTAGCCGCGACCGCCTTTGGACATCTCCTCCACTACCTGGCGCACCAGGAACTGACCGTTGCCCAAGCAGAACGCGACCTGCTGATCGCGCGGCTCGCCGCAGAGGGCGGAGTGCGCACGGTGGCAGGCACGGCGGCGGGGCTGCTCGCGGCCGCGCCTGTCGGGGACAGCACGGTGGTCGAGGGCGCACACGGGCAGCGAGGCGCCTATCGCGTGGCGGCCCATCGCCTCACACGCGAGATCTACCTGCTTGCCGGGGAGGGGATGGTGGGCGGTGCAGCCCGCGCGAAGATTGGGCGGCTGACCTGGGCGCTCGACGCAGGCGCCCGCCTCAGTGCTTTCCCGGCGGCGGTCGCTGCTCGGGGCAGCATCGCGCTCTCGGATTCGGCCCTGATAGCGGGTGACCGCGTCACGGCTCCGCCGTTGACCTGGAGTGCGACCGAGTGCGCCACACAGCTTCCGGTGGCGGATTCGATCTTCCCGCATGGCGCAGTAGCCGAGAGCGGGCGCTGGGTGCCCCCGGCTGCCACCCTCGAGCCGGCCCGGCGGCAGCACCTCGCACTCGACCTGAGTCCGCCGTCCCTGAGTCTGGGAATCCTTTCCCTCCAGGATTTGGCGGAGGTGGCGGACATCACGCTCGGTGCCGCTGGTGGCAGCACGCGCGTCCATCTCGGCAGCGGTTGTCCCGCAACCGCGGCGGGCAACTGGGGCACACCCCTGAGCCCTGCCGGAAGCTGCGGGGCGTACCTGCCGGTCGTCGTTGTCCGCGGGTCGCTGGAGGTGACCGGCGGCGAGGGACAGGGGGTGCTCGTGGTGGACGGGGGCGCAAGCTTCCTGGCGAACGCAACCTTCGCAGGGTTGGTGCTGGCGACGGAGGCCGTCCGCCTTGCCGGCGATGCCCGCGTTGCCGGGTGGATCCGATCGGGCGACCGGGTCCTCCTGGAAGGACGGGCTCGAGTGGAGGCGTCCGCCTGCGCCGGGCTGCGCGCGCTCAGCCATGCCGGACTAAGGACCATGCGGGCCCTGCCGGCGGGGTCCTGGCTCGAGCCCGTCTAGGCCGATGGGCTGGTTCAGGCGCGCGCAAGTGTCCCTCGGGCTCGATGTCGGGAGCCGATACCTCAAGGTCGTGCAGATGAGCCATGCGAGGCACGCTCCCGAAGTCTCCCGGATTGCGATGCGCGCGTTGAGGGAGGGAAGCGATGATGCACGCGCCGGCACTGCCGTGGTTGAAGCGGTCGTCAAACTGTTCCGGGACTCCGGACTGAAGCAGGGTCGAGTAGTGACCGGCGTCGCGGGTCACGGTGTCATTGCCAAGCGGATCGAATTGGAGCGCATGAAGCCGTCCGAGTTGCGGGAGGTAATCCGCTGGGAGGCCGAACAGCATCTTCCCTTCGATACCGCCAGCGTCGAACTGGACTTCCAGATCCTCACCCCCGGGGATCCCATGGATGTCCTTCTGGTGGCAGCCAAGCGCGACCTGGTGCATGAGGCCACCGAAGTCGTGCGCACTGCCGGGATCACGGTCGAAGTCCTTGACGTAGATGGCTTTGCGCTGAGAAATGCCTTGATCCACAACCATCCCGAAGCGGCCGAGGGTGTCGTTATGGCCGCCGACATTGGCTGGGAGACGACCACTGTGGTCGTTGTGGAGGAAGGAATCCCCGTCGTCACGCGCGATTTCCACTTCGGCGTGCGCTCCCTGTGCAAGGCCGCCCAGCGGGAGACGGGCCTGGGGGCACGGTCTACGGAAGCGATGATTCGCAGCCAGCGGGTATCGCCCGGCCTGGAGGCGGTCATCGAGTCCGCCGCGGACGAAATGGCCGTGGGACTGGGGAGGGCGTCGGCCTTCCTGAAGACGAGGTCCGCCGACCTTGGTCTGGGGCGCGTCTACCTGAGCGGCGGGGGTGCCCGGATCCCGGGTCTGGCCGAGGCGCTGGGCCGCATCCTCTCCGTCGAAACACACGTCGCCAACCCCTTCGAACGGATTCCCGTCCGTCCCGATGCCTGCGTTGATGTCGAGCTGGAAGAAGTCGCGCCCATGCTGCTGTTGCCGGTGGGCCTGGCGTTGCGCTCATTCCCACGGAGTCGCGACCGGTGATCGAAATCAACCTGATGCCCGGGGGGTCGGCCCACGCCACGCGCAGGCGGCGATCGTCAGCGGGTGCGTCGCCTCCGAAAGCCGCGTCGCCGTGGCACCTGGCGGCGAACGTTCCCGGGCTGGCCACCCTCCTGGTACTGGCGTTGCTTTACCCGGGTGCCCGCGATCGTCAGCGAGTTCTGGAGGATCGAGTCACTCGAGCCATGGGCGACTCGACCGCACTGGCCGGTCTGATCTCCTCTGCGGACCAATTGCGTGCCGGACGCGATTCCGTGGCCGCGCGAGTGCAGGTTATCCGGGAGCTCGACCAGGGGCGGTACGTCTGGTCCCACATCCTCGATGAAGTGGCGGCTGCAATGCCGGAGTTCACCTGGTTGACGCGTATCGCGCAAGCGGGCGGCGGGGACAAGGTCCAGGTGGAGATCGAGGGACGAACCGCCAACACCTTTGCCCTGACGCGCTTCATGAACCGGCTGGAGGCCTCTCCCTTCCTGACTTCCGTCAGCCTGGTCGGTACCGAGCAGGTGGCGGAACGACTGCCGGCCGGTGCGGAATGGGTTCTCAGCGCCTTTGTGCTCCGTGTCTCCTACCAGCCCCGCCCAACCGTGGGCAACCCGGCATGATGATCGTGATGCCGGGTCCGCGGCCCGCGCTGCTGGCGGCGGTGCTGGTGACGCTGGCCGCAGCTCTGTTCTATCGTGAGCACCGCAGCCGGGAAGGGGAGGTGCAGCGGCTGACGCGCCGTCTGGAGCAGCTGGAGGCCGGCAACGAACGCGCTCGGAACCTGCTGCCCGGGGGGACCGCGCAACTTGCGAGCCGACTGAGACGCTACTCGGATCACATCGCGCGCCTCGAGCAGCTGATCCCCCGCACGGAGGAGGTCCCGGCGCTTCTGGAGTCACTGGCGGTCGAGGCCCGGCGGTCGGGGCTCGGAGACCTGGCTTTCCTGCGCCCCGGAGAGGAGGAGGCGAATCCCTTCTACACGAGCCGGACCTACGAGATGTCCGTGGTGGGCGGCTACCACGAGGTGGCCCGTTTTCTGACCGCGGTCGCGTCGCTGCCGCGCATCGTTACGCCGATGGAACTGGAGATGATCTCGATCCCCGATCCGGCCGTGGAGGAGGGTCCGGCGGTGCGCGCCCGATTTCGGATCGAGACATTTGTGCGTCCGCCGACAGGGACGGGGCCCGCCCTCGGCGGATCGAACGGAACGCCGGCGGAGGTCGTCCGATGAATGTGAAACTGTTACTCATGGTCGCCCTGGTGGCCCCGTTGCTTGCTCCCTGGACCATCATCCGGCAGGCTCGACCTCCGGCGTCCGCCGGCGATGGCGTCCCCGGGACGCAGTCCGAAGCGAACCTGAGCGACGAGACGGGCGAGCCGGGTCTCGACCGTGAAGTCTTCGTTTACCCGGCAGGCGACCGGCGTGACCCGTTTGAACGGCTTCTGCCCGGCAACGCGGCAGGCACCAGGTTCGAGGACCTTCGGCTCATCGGCGTCATCCATTCTCCCAACGTCGGGGAGAGCGTCGCTCTGGTCAGTTCCGGGACGGCGATCCCGGCGGCCGCGGCCGCCACGGGTGAAGGCACGTTTCGCCTTCGCCAGGATGCGGTTCTCGGTGAAATGAGAGTCCTCCGGGTCGAGCCGGAGTACGTGATCGTAGAGATCCGCCGGTTCGGCATTGGAGAGCAGCGGGAGCTGCACCTGAGTCGGCCACCAGGGAGAGTGGGGCGATGAGACCGATGCTGACCGCGTGGCTGTGCCTTGGGTGGCCGTGGATAAGTGTTTCCCTCGTCCACGGCGAGGTGTCCCCAGGTGCGCCCGGCTCCCGGGATGTTCATCTCGCTGGCGCGGCTACCCCCGCAATGCTCGCACGGCAGGTTGAGCAGCAGCGGCCCGGGGAACCGCGCATCACCGCCACCTTCGTCTCCGCTCCCCTCCGGGACGTGCTCTTCACATTCTCGGAGTTCGCGGGCATCTCCATCGTCCCCGGGGCCGACGTATCCGGCATCGTGTCGGCCGATATCCGGGACCAGCCCTGGGACGAAGCCCTTCGCGTCATTCTCGATTCGCACGGGCTGGCCGCGCACGAGCTGGAAAACGGCATACTCAGGGTGGACGACATTGAGAACCTGAACCGGCGCGAAGACGTTGAACCCCTCGAAACCGGGGTGTTTCACATGAGCTACGCGACCGCCGCCGACCTGCTGCCCGCCGCGCAATCGCTCCTGAGCGACCGCGGCAGCGCATCCCTCTCGATGGCCACCAACAGCGTCATCGTGACGGATGTCCCCAGAGTGCTGGCCCAGGTCGAAGCGCTCGTCGGGGAACTCGACATCCGCGCTCCCCAGATCACCATCTCTGCCCGGATCGTCTTCGTGAACCGAACCGGTCTGGAGGAACTCGGGGTCGCTTATGATCTCCGGGACTCGCGCGGCCGCCATTTGTTGCTCCCATCCGGCGCAGCGGATCCCGGCGAAGACACCGGGGGGACGGGCGCAGAGGCCCCCGGGAGCGAGGCAGCCGGCGAAGCGGTCAGCGGCGACATGGTGTTGTTGGACGGAAGCTCCATCTCCGCACTCGGCAACGCAACAACCCGCATCTCGGGGTCCGCGCTCTCCGTGCTGACCTCGCTGGTGTTGGGACGGCACACGCTGCTGGCCTTCCTGGAAGCGCTCGAGACGCTCAACCTGTCTCGCATGGAGGCGGCCCCGTACATCTCCGTGCTGGACAACCAGACCGCCCGCATCCTGGTGGGCGAACGCACGCCAATCAGG
Organism: Gammaproteobacteria bacterium; assembly: GCA_028821195.1. Lineage (GTDB taxonomy): Bacteria > Gemmatimonadota > Gemmatimonadetes > Longimicrobiales > Gaopeijiaceae > BD2-11. The sequence continues at coordinate 114,989 of JAPPHB010000080.1, read as the reverse complement.
GTGCTGGACGCGGGTGCCGGAAGCGCGGGAGGGCTCCAGTCTCCGGTGGTGCCTACGGCTGCGGTGGAAATCCAGGAGACGGGTATCGTCTTTGAGGTAACGCCGCATGTCACCGAGGGAGGCCACGTCCTGCTCGACCTGCATGCGGAACGCTCCTTTGCGGAGTTCACCCCGGCCGCGTCCGACGCCGGAGTCATCTTCCATACGCAGGAAGCGTCTTCCCGCGTGCTGGTTCAGGACGGCGAAACGGTGGTCATCGGCGGTTTGACGGTGACCGAGGAGATCGAGAGCCGCTCGGGCATTCCTCTGCTGATGAGGATTCCGGTGCTCGGCGCCCTCTTCCGCGTCGACCGCAGGCAGACGATCCAGCGCGATCTGGTCATCCTGGTGACGCCGTACATCGAGACCTGAATGCAGCTCGGGCGCAGGCTGCGGGCCCGGCCTCCTCCGGGTCGCGGCATACGCGCCGGGTTGACGACCGGGGGAGGGTTGGCTATGACTCCGCCAAACCTCTCTCCGGGAGATTCAACCACATGAGGCGAATCAGCTTTCGGACGGCCGGCGAGTCCCACGGACGCGGCCTGCTGGCGATTCTGGAAGGGCTGCCGGCAGGGATGCCCCTATCGACCGAGCGCGATGTCGACCCCGACATGAAGCGCCGCATGGCCGGCTACGGCCGCGGCCGCCGCATGCAGATCGAAGCGGACCGCATCGAGCTGATCTCCGGTGTGCGTCTGGGCGAGACGCTCGGTTCTCCCATCGGTATGCTGCTCTGGAACCGCGACTGGAAGAACTGGACCACGGCGATGAGCCATGCCCGGCCGGATCCCGAAGGCAACCCCAAGGCGTTGCGCCGCATGCATCTGCCGCGCCCGGGACACGCCGATCTGGTCGGGGTGCTCAAATATGACCGACACGACACCCGCGACATTCTGGAGCGGGCGAGCGCGCGCGAGACGGCCGCGCGGGTGGCGTGCGGCGCCGTGGCCAGGACCCTGCTCCGGGAGTTCGGGATCACGGTAGGGTCGCACGTGACCTCGATCGGGGATATCGAGGCCACTCTCCCGCGCGAGCTTCCGGCCGACCTCAACGCCGCCGCGGACGCTTCCCCGGTGCGAATGCTGGATTCGGACGCGGCGGACCGCGTCATCGCGTCCATCGACCGGGCCAAGGAGGAAGGAGACACGCTCGGAGGCATCTTCGATGTCGTGGTCCGGCATGTGCCCGTGGGCCTGGGGAGCTACATCTCCTGGGACACCAAGCTGGATGGCCGCCTGGCGGGGGCGATGATGTCGATTCACGCCATCAAGGGGGTCGAGTTGGGCCTCGGGTTCGAGGGCGCCCGACGATTGGGGTCGCGCGTGCACGATCCTATTCAGCCCGCCCCCGGCGACCGGCCACCGAGCGGGTACGCACGCCCCTCCAACCGGGCCGGCGGCCTGGAGGGCGGGGTCACAACCGGCGAGCCTCTCGTGATCCGCGCCGCCATGAAGCCCATCTCGACGCTGCGCAAGCGGCTGCCCAGCGTGGACCTGCGGGACGGCTCGGTGGCCGACGCCGCCGTGGAGCGGAGCGACGTCTGCTCCGTGCCCGCAGCCGCGGTGGTGGGGGAGGCCATGGCCGCCCTCGTGGTGGCCGACGCCCTCATCGAGAAGTTCGGGGGCGACAGCCTCTCCGAAATGCGCCGGAACTACGAGGGCTACACCGCCTACCTGCGCGACCGGCGGCAGCGTCATGAATGACCCGGCCGACGGCGGGGGTGCCCCGCCCCCTCCTTCCCGGATCCTCCTGATCGGCTTCATGGCCAGCGGCAAGTCGGCCGTCGGTCGCGAGGTGGCGCGGCTGCTCGGCTGGCGGTTCGTCGACTTCGACGAGGAAGTCCGGCGCGAGACCGGGCAGGAGGTCGCGGACATCTTCGACCGCGGCGGCGAGGGGGAGTTCAGGGCCATCGAGGCGCGGGTGGCGCGCCGCCTGCTCCGCCGAAACCGGACCGTTCTCGCGTCGGGGGGCGGCTGGGCCGCCCAGCCCGGCCACATGGAGGGGGTGGCCGCCGACACGCTGTCCGTCTGGCTCAAGGTCACCGCGGAGACCGCGGTGGAGCGGGCCCGCAGGCAGGGCGTCGATCGACCTCTCCTCGATGTCCCCCGACCCGTCGAGCACTCCCGGCGCTTGCTTGCCCGCCGCGAACCGTACTACCGTCTCGCCCGCTTGACACTCGACAGCGAGGACGTTTCCGTAGCCGCACTGGCGGATCGGATCGCGCATCTCGCCCGCCAGGGGATCGAACCAGCCTCCAACCCGGCGCCAGCCCACCCATCATGAAGCTCGTCATCGTCGAATCGCCCGCGAAGGGCAAGACCATAGAGCGCTTCCTCGGCCGGGACTATGAAGTGGCGGCGAGCTTTGGCCACATCCGCGACCTGCCCCGCACCGCCAAGGAGATCCCGGAGCGTCTTCGCTCGCAGCCGTGGGCCAGGCTGGGCGTTGACGTCGACGGGAACTTCGAGCCGGTCTACGTGATTCCCCCGGAGTCGAAGAAGCACATCACCGCGCTTCGCAAGAAGGTCCGCGACGCGGAGGAGATCATCCTCGCGACCGACGAGGACCGTGAGGGCGAGTCCATCAGTTGGCACCTCCTCGAGGTCCTCAAGCCGCGCATCCCGGTTCAGCGCATCGCATTCCACGAGATCACGTCGAGCGCCATCAGGGCCGCTCTTGAGGATCCGCGCCAGGTGGACGGACAGCTGGTCCGCGCACAGGAGACCCGCCGCGTCCTTGATCGCCTGTTCGGCTACACGCTCTCACCCGTGCTCTGGAAGAAGGTGCGAGCCGGGCTGAGCGCCGGCCGGGTGCAGAGCGCCGCGCTGCGTCTCGTGGTGGAGAGAGAAGAGGAGCGCCAGAGGTTCAGGTCCTCCGAATACTGGGCCGTGAAGGCAACCCTCGCCGAAGCCGGGCCCGCGGGGCGGGACGGCGAAGACGCCGGCTTCGCCGCCGATCTGATCCGCACAGGTGGCAAGACCGTCGCCACCGCGAAGAACTTCGACGCCAGGACCGGCGCGCTGCGGCGCTCCGCGGGCGTGGTGGTGCTGGATGAAGCTGCGGCGGCCCGCGTTGCCCGGGAGGCAACGGCGACCCGTCCCTGGCGGGTCGGGCGCGTCGAGGAGAAGGAGTCGCGGCGGCGCCCGGCGCCCCCCTTCATCACCTCCACCCTGCAGCAGGCGGCGAGCTCCAAGCTGCGCATGACGCCCAGGCGGACGATGAGGCTGGCGCAGCAGCTCTACGAGGGGGTCAATCTGGGCGGGGGCGACCGCCAGGGTCTGATCACCTACATGCGCACCGACTCCGTGAGCCTCAGCCAGGCCGCGCTGGCGGAGACTGCCGGGTTCATCCGCGAAAAGCTCGGAGCCAACTACCACCAGCGGCGTCAGTTCGCGACCCGCTCCCGCAGCGCGCAGGAAGCGCACGAAGCCATCCGCCCGACCTCGATCCGCCGCACTCCCGAGTCGCTCCGTGGGATACTGGACGCCGACCAGCTCAAGTTGTATGGGATGATCTGGCGACGCGCCGTGGCTTCGCAGATGGCCGACGCGCGCATCGCCCGCACCATCATCGAGTTCACGGTGGATGCGGGCGAAGACGGCCACATCTTCCGGTCGGTGGGCACAGTGGTGCGTTTCGACGGGTTCCTGCGTGTGTGGGGCACGAGTCGCAAGGACGTCATCCTGCCCAGGCTGGTGGAGGGTCAGATCGTGGGCGGAGATGAGGCCACCCTTGCGAACCCTCCCTCCGGGGACGAGCCGGCTGCGCGCGTCGACATCATCGAAGTCAAGCCCCTGGGCAACCGCACACAGCCACGCTCGCGCTTTTCGGAGGCGACGCTGGTGCGCAAGCTCGAGGAGGAGGGCATCGGGCGACCCTCCACGTACGAACCCACGCTCGCCAAGCTCCGCGAGCGCAACTACGCAATCCGCAAGAAGGGCGTCCTGGTGCCCACGTACGTGGGCCTGTGCGTCACACATCTGCTGCGCGACCACTTCCCGCACTACGTGGATCTCAAGTTCACGGCAGGAATGGAGGATGCCCTCGACCGCATCGCCGGCGGATCCGTCGATCACGTGCGCTTCCTCTCGGACTTCTTCCGGGGCGATGGCGATGGCGCGCCCGGCCTGGAGACGCGGATCGAGGAAGAGCTTCCCCGCATCGACTATCCGGCCCTGGCCGTGGGCGACGACCCGGCTACGGGCGATCCCCTCCTCGTTCGCATCGGCAAGCAGCACGTCTTTCTCCAGCGGGGGGAGGCGAAGGACAGCCCAAGGGCTACGCTTCCGGTGGACCTCCTGATCGATGAACTGACTCCGGAAAAGGCCTCGGAACTGATCGAGCTGCGGCTGCGCGGCAGGAGCCCCCTCGGCCGGGACGAAACCGGACTCAACGTCTACGCCCGCACCGGCCCGTTCGGCCCCTATGTTCAATTGGGTGAAGACGATGCGGAGCCGAAGCGGGCCAGCCTCCCGAAGGGGATGTCACCCGAACAGGTCGATCTGGCCTTCGCTCGCCGGCTGCTGTCACTTCCTCGCACGCTGGGTGAGGACCCCGGGACGGGGCAGCCGGTGAAGGCCGGGTTGGGCAGGTACGGTCCCTACGTCAACCGGGCGAAGACCTACCGCAACCTCGACTCGCTGGAGCGGGCGTTCGACATTACGCTGGAGGAAGCGCTCCAGCTCCTGGAGGTCAGGCCGGGCAGGCCCGTGCTCGCGGTCGCAGGCCGGCACCCGGAGACGGACGAACCCCTGAACATCTACAGGGGGCGCTACGGGCCCTATGTGACGGACGGCAAGGTGAACGCCAGCATCCCGAAGGGCCGGAGTCCCGAGTCCCTTGGAGTCGACGAGGCGCTTGATCTGCTGGCCCGGGCCGCCGCGCGCAAGGCCGCCGGCAAGGGCCGCCGCCGCACCAGAACCGCCCGGACCCGCAGGCGGCGGTGAGGAGGCGCGGGGCCGCGTGAGCGTGAGTCCGGAGGCTGGCGAGTTTCTGCGGTCGCTGGCCGACGAACGACAACTTTCCCCGAACACGGTCTCCGGATACCGGCGCGACATTCGGGACTTCGAGCGCTTCTTCGCCGACTACACCGGGCACGCCGGCTGGAACTGGACCGACGTCGACCGACTCGCCCTGCGGGGCTTCCTCGGACATTGCCGCCGCCGCCGGCTTTCCCGGCGCACCTCGGGACGCAAGCTCTCGGCGCTCCGCTCGCTGTTTCGCTTCCTGCACCTCGAAGGGCACATTGAGAGCAATCCCGCGCGTGCTCTGCGCACGCCCCGCGCCGACAAGCGCCTTCCCGGACACATGTCGCAGGCCGACGCGGAGGCCGTCTTCCGTGTTGCAGAGGCGCGCGCGTCCGAGAACACCTTTCTCGGCACGCGCAACCTGGCGGTCCTGGAGATCCTCTACGGAAGCGGGGTGCGCCTGGCCGAACTCCACGGGCTCGACCGCGACCGCGTCGACCTGATCTCCGACCGCGTGCGCGTGATGGGGAAGGGCCGCAAGGAGCGCATCGTGCCGCTGACCGGGGCCGCGGTCCGGGCGCTCAGGCGCTACGAACCGCACCGCGAGCGCGTGGTATCGCTGAACGACGGCGACCGCCGCGCCGCCATCGTAAGCCGCCACGGCCGCCGCCTCTCGCGGCGCTCCATCCAGTATGTCGTGCGCAATGCGCTGGAACGCGGGGCAGAGGCGGAGGGGCTTTCCGTTCACTCGCTCCGGCACAGCTTCGCGACCCATCTCCTCGACTCCGGCGCCGATCTGGTGTCGGTCAAGGAACTGCTGGGCCACATCTCGCTTTCCACGACGCAGATCTACACGCACACATCCAGGGAACGGCTCAAGCGCATCTACCGCGGTGCGCACCCGCGCGCCTGACGCGGCGGGACCCGAGCCCGCCCGACCCGTCGCGACCCCCGCGCACTGACCGTCGGGCCCCCGTTCCCGCGGATTCCCGGATGCCATCGACCGCACCCGCCCTTCGTCCGGGTGTACTCTTTGCCTGACTGGATGCATCTTTCGCTCGCCGGTCCTCCCATTCGCACATGGGGCTTCGCGATGTCCTTCCCTCACCGGACCCGAGAACACATGACCACGCAGAGTTTCCACGGCACCACCGTGCTCGCGGTCCGCAAGGAGGGCCAGGTCGCCATGGGGGCCGACGGTCAGGTCACGATGGGGGACACCATCGTGAAAACCGCGGCCCGCAAGGTCCGTACGCTCAAGGACGGCCGCTTCCTTGCCGGGTTTGCGGGGGCGGTCGCGGACGCGTTCACGCTCTTCGAGACGCTGGAGGCCAAGCTGGAGCAGTTTCCCTCGAACCTGACGCGCGCGTGCGTGGAAATGGCGAAGGACTGGCGCACGGATCGCGCGCTGCGTCGTCTGGATGCCCTGTTGGTGGTGGCCGACACCGAACACCTGTTTCTGATCGGAGGAGACGGCAACGTCCTCGAACCCGACGACGAAGTGGTGGCGATCGGCTCGGGAGGAGCCTATGCCCTGGCCGCGGCTCGCGCGCTCAGGGCGCATTCCGCGCTTTCGGCTCCGGAGATCGTGCGCGCCAGCCTGGCGATCGCCGGCGAGATCTGCGTCTACAGCAACGAAGAGATTACGGTTCTGGACCTGGGGTCCCAGTCCGAGAGGTTGTGATGGTCGTTTCAACGACGGAGCCCGCGGCGCCCTCGGCAGCCGCGGCCGAAACCGACGCCGTGCCCGATTGGCTCGAGCAGCTCACGCCCCGCCAGATCGTGACGGAGCTGGACAAGTACATCGTGGGCCAGGAGGAAGCCAAGCGCGCCGTCGCCATCGCGATGCGCAATCGCTGGCGCCGGCAGCGCGTCGAGGACGAACTGAGGGACGAGATCCTGCCCAACAATCTGATCCTCATGGGCACCACCGGTGTCGGAAAGACCGAGATCGCGCGCCGCCTGGCCCGGCTGACGGGCGCGCCCTTCGTCAAGGTGGAGGCGTCCAAGTTCACGGAGGTGGGATACGTGGGCCGGGATGTCGAATCGATGATCCGCGACCTCGTCGACACGTCGGTGAACATGGTGCGCGCCGAGCGTGAGGACAGCGTCCAGGAGGAGGCCGAGCGCCGGGTCGAGGAACAGCTTCTCGACCTTTTACTTCCGCCCATGGACGGGCGCACCTCACCGGCGGGACCCGTGGTGGTCGCCGACGGCGTTCCCAAGGTCTTCGTCGCCGGTCCCCAGGGCGTGCAGGAGCATGCCGCCGGCGAGGAGCTGAGCGAGGAGGACGAGCGCCTGATCATGCGTCGACAGCGCACCCGCGAGAAGCTCCGCACCCTGCTGCGGGACGGGCAACTCGAGGAGCGGGAAGTCGACGTTGAGGTCAGCCAGGCTCCGGCCATCGATGGCATGATGGTGCCCATGGGCGGCATGGAGGGCATGGAATACAACTTTTCCGAGATGCTCCAGGAGATGCTTCCCAAGCGCACCAAGCGGCGCAGCGTGACCGTCGCGGAAGCGCGCCGCATCCTCATCCAGGACGAGCTGGACCGGCTCGTGGACATGGACGAGGTCGTCAACGAGGCACTCATCCGCGCGGAAGACATGGGGATGATCTTCCTGGACGAGATCGACAAGATCGCGGGCGACCGCGGGGGCTACGGGCCCGACGTCAGCAGGGGAGGGGTCCAGCGCGACCTGCTGCCGGTGGTGGAGGGTTGCAACGTCCAGACCAAGTACGGGCTGGTGCGCACCGACCACATCCTCTTCATCGCCGCCGGCGCCTTCCATGTCTCCAAGCCCAGCGACCTCATTCCGGAGCTCCAGGGCCGCTTTCCCATCCGCGTGGAACTGCACAGCCTCGACGAAGGACACTTCAAGCGCATCCTGCAGGAGCCGCGCAACGCCCTGCTGGTGCAGTACCAGGCGCTCATCGAGGCCGAGGGTGCACGGGCCGAGTTTACGCCCGGCGGCGTCGAGGAGATCGCGCGCATCGCCGCGCGCCTGAACGAACGGATGGAGAACATCGGCGCCCGGCGCCTGCAGACCGTCATGACGACGCTCCTGGAAGAGGTGCTCTTCGAGTTGCCCAGCGAGGAGATGGAGCGCCCGCTCATCGTCGACCGCGGGTTCGTGCGCACGCACCTGGAGGAGATCGCGGAGGACGAGGACCTGCGCCGATACATCCTGTAGTAACCGGTGGGTTGCCCACGCCGGCTGGTTTTCGGCGATCCTGGCCCTCTCCGGGTGCCGCTTCCCCGGCACCGCGGTCCTTGGTAGCTTGGGGGCACGTCTGCCAAAATGGCAGACCAAAGCAGCCGACCCTCATCTCGACCGCCGACCGGGAATCGTCCTCCCCGAGTCCATGACCCCAGCCCGCAAGAAGGACTTTCTGTCCCTCCGGGATTTCACCCGCGACGAACTGGCGTCGTTGCTGGAGCACGCTCGGCGCCTGAAGGCCGGAGAGGGTCCGCGCGTGCCGCTTCGGGGCAAGTCGCTGGCGATGGTTTTCCGCAAGAATTCCACCCGCACCCGGGTGGCGTTCGAGGTGGGCATGGTCCAGTTGGGCGGGCAGGCGCTCTTCCTCTCCGCGGTGGACACGCAGATCGGACGCGACGAACCGCTCGCCGACACCGCGCGCGTCCTGGGGCGCTACGTGGACGGCATCATGATCCGGACGTTCGACCAGGAGGAGGTCGAGCAGCTCGCCCGCTGGGCGCCGATTCCGGTCATCAACGGCCTCACCGACCTCCTGCACCCGTGTCAGCTGCTCGCCGATCTGATGACCATTCAGGAGGAGTTCGGACCGGGGTTCGACGGAATTCGGGTCGCCTGGATCGGAGACGGAAACAACATGGCCAACTCCTGGCTTAACGCCGCGTCCATTCTTGGGTTCGAGGTGGCGCTGGCGTGCCCCCGGGGCTTCGACCCGGACCCCGGGATCGTGGCGCGCGCCCGCACGGCCGCCCCCGTACACTTCACCCGATCGCCGCGCGAGGCCGCCGAGGGCGCCGATGTGGTCACCACCGACGTGTGGGCTTCGATGGGACAGGAGGGCGAGGCGGATGCACGCCGGGACGCCTTTGCGGGCTATACCGTGGATCGCGCGCTGATGGCGCGGGCCTCCGAAAGGGCGATCTTCCTGCATTGCCTCCCCGCCCACCGCGGCGAGGAGGTCACCGAGGCGGTCCTGGAAGGCCCCCGTTCACGCGTGTTCCGGGAGGCGGAGAACCGATTGCACACCCAGAAGGCGCTCTTGATCGCACTGCTGGGAGAGGATTGCAATGATGAATGACCGGAGGTGGCAGCCAATGACCGGAAGAGGGACTCCATGAGCGCGGGACTCGCCCGCACGCCGCTCCACGAGGAACACCTTCGGGCCGGCGGCAGGATGGTGCCCTTCGCGGGATACGAGATGCCGGTCCAGTATCGCCGGGGCATCCGCGCGGAGCACAACGCGGTGCGCGAGCGCGCGGGTCTCTTCGATGTCTCGCACATGGGCGAATTCGAGGTGCGTGGCGCCGAGGCACTCGACCTGGTGCAGTGGCTTACCACCAACGACGCGGGCCGCTTGGAGGTGGGGCAGGCTCAATACTCCGCTTTCTGTGACGAGAAGGGATGCGTGCTGGACGACCTGCTCGTCTATCGCTTCGAGGACCGCTACCTGCTGGTGGTCAACGCGGCCAACCGCGACAAGGACTGGGCGTGGGTCACGCGGCACGCGTCCGGCTTCGACTGCGAGGTGCGCGACGTTTCCGACCGCACCGCGCTGCTGGCGCTGCAGGGGCCTTCGGCCGCGGGCATCCTCGTCCGGCTCACCGGAGCGGACCTGTCCGCCGTAGGCTACTACCGCTTCACCACCGGCGAAGTCGCCGGCGTGCCGGCGATGGTGGCGCGCACCGGGTATACCGGAGAGGATGGCTTCGAGCTGTACCTGGAGGCCGGCGACGCGCCGGCGGTCTGGAGCGCGCTGCTCGAAGCCGGGGCCGAGCACGGTCTGGAACCCACGGGGCTGGGCGCCCGGGATTCGCTCCGGCTCGAGATGGGCTACGCACTCTACGGCAACGATCTGGACGAGGAACACAGCGCGCTCGAGTCGGGGCTGGGCTGGGTGGTGAAGCCGGGGAAGGGCGACTTTTCGGGGCGGGACGCGCTGGTGCGCCACAAGGCCGAAGGAGTCCCGCGCCGCCTCGTCGGCCTGCGTCTGCTGGAACGGGGCTTCCCGCGGCCCGGCTACGGGATCGTCGCGGAGGGCGAGGTCGCCGGAACCCTCACCAGCGGCACGGTGAGCCCGTCGCTGGGGGAGGGGATCGCGATGGGGTACCTCCCAACCCCCCTCGCCGCCCCCGGCACGCAGGTGGCCGTGCGCATCCGCCGCGCGGATGTCCCCGCCGTGGTGGCGCGCCCCCCCTTCTACCGCCACGGCTCGATCCGGCGCTGACCGCACGGAGGCCCCTGACGTGACCCGCGAACCGACAACCCCCCGCCCCCTGACCGTGGCCATCCTGACGGCCAGCGACCTCGGTGTCCGGGGTGAGCGCGCCGACACCAGCGGGGACGCCATCGAGTCGTGGTGCCGGGCGCGCGGGTACGAGGTGGTCGCGCGCACGGTCGTCCCGGACGAGACCGCCGCCATCGTGCCGGTGCTCCTCGACTGGTCCGACCGCCTGGACGCGCACGTCATCCTTACCACCGGGGGAACCGGCTTCACAGCCCGCGATGTCACCCCCGAGGCCACCCTGGCGGTGCTCGACGGGGAGGCTCCGGGCCTCGCCGAGGCTCTCCGGGCGCGGGGCGCGCTCAAGACCCCCTACTCGAACCTGTCGCGGGGCGTGGCCGGGTTCCGCGGGGGGACCGTGATCGTCAACTTCCCCGGCAGCACCGGCGGCGTGCGCGACGGGCTCGATGTCCTCGATCCCGTTCTCGAGCACGCCGTCGAGCTCTCGCGCGGCACCTCCGTCTCGCACGCCCCACGCACCTCCGCTGCCCCGTGAAAGACACGGTCCTGATCAGCACCCACCACCTGCCCACCGCGGGTGCGCTCCGGGGCGCCTTCAGGTCGTCCGGCTACCGTGTGGAACTGGTCACCCCGCGCGAGGAGCTGGACCCGGGCGCCGGCGTCCTGTTGGTCCTCACCGACGCCCTGGCCGAATCGGCGGGAGAGCTCGCGGCGCAGGCCCGCGACCGACTGCACCTCCCGGTGTTCGGGGTGGCCGCGCCCGGTCACGAGCGCGAACTCGGCGCCCTCGGCCTGGCGGAGACCTTCGCCTCCTCGGCCGACCCGGACGAGGTGCTCCTCATCGCCCACACCCTGCTGGAACGGCGCCGCCTGCAGCGGCTCACGGGGATCGTCGGGGAAACCGACGCCATCCGTGAGGCGCTGGAGCGCGTCGTGCAGATCGCGCCCGTCGACTCGACGGTGCTCATCACCGGCGAGTCGGGCACCGGCAAGGAGCTCTTCGCGCGGGGGGTGCACGCGCTCTCGCCCCGCCGGCATAAGGCCTTCATCGCGGTCAACGTGGCGGCGCTCTCCCCTACGGTGCTCGAGAGCGAGCTCTTCGGCCACGAGAAGGGCGCCTTCACCGGTGCCATCGACTCGCGCCGGGGGCTCTTCGAGCTGGCCCACCGGGGCACCATCTTCCTGGACGAGATCGGCGAGATACCGCCCGCCATCCAGACGAAGCTCCTGCGCGTGCTCGAGCAGAAGGAGTTCCTGCGCGTGGGGGGCGAGGCGCCCATCCGGGTCGACGCGCGCGTGATCGCCGCGACCAACCAGGATCTTCGCCACGAGGTGGCAGCGGGACGATTCCGCCGCGACCTCTACTACCGCATCAACGTGCTGCACATCGAGCTGCCCCCGCTGCGCCGCCGCCAGGCCGACATTCCCCGCCTGGTGGAGGCCTTCGTCGCGGAGGTGAGCGCCCGCAACGACCGCCGCTTCGCGGGCATCAACGCCGACGCCATGCGCATTCTATGCGAGTATGCCTGGCCCGGGAACGTCCGGGAGCTGCGCAACCTGGTGGAGAGCATGGTCGTCCTCTCGCCGGGCAGGGAGATCGGCCCCAACGACATCCCCGCCCAGGTGCGCTCCCCCGGCTCGTCGCCCCTGCTTCCCGTCCCCACGCCGGGTCCCGGGCCCGGTGAAGGAGATTCCGCCCAGCTTCGCCCGCAGCTCGAGTTCGTGTTCCGCACCCTGGTCGAACTGCGCGTCGACATGGACGACCTGCGCCGGGAATTCGAGGCCTACCGGCAGGAACACCGCTTCGACGAGGCGCTGCTCCCCGAGGAGACCGGCCGCGTGGAGATTGTAGCGCCCCGCGTCGACGCCCCCGGCACCGGGCTCGAACAGCCTCCATCCGCGGAGCGCGGCCAGGCCACCGAAGCGCCGATCCCCATCCTCGATGCCCTCTCCGGCGACGACGGCTCCACCGCCCCCGCGGCCGACGAGTCCCCGGATGAAGCCCCCGCGAGGGACCGCCCTCCAGATCATGCCGCGGAGCCCGACCAACCCCCCGCCGCTCCGTCCGCCACCTCCGAAGACGTGGCCGAACCCGCCGAACGACCGCCCCAACCGGAACCCCCGGAACCCGCGGCCCCGCCCGGCGGCATCGTCCTGCAGCCGGGCATGACGCTGGAGGACATCGAGCGGCAGGCCATCCTGGCCGCGCTCGAGGAGGTTGACGGCAGCCGCCGGCACGCGGCGCGCCTGCTCGGCATCGCCGAACGAACCCTGTACCGGAAGATCCGCCGCTACGGCCTCGAGTAACGCCGCAGCGCCCGGGCTACCAGCCTCCCGCCCGCGCCCGCACCTTCGCGCGCTCGGCTTCCAGCACGGTCAGAATCCGCTGCCAGCCGGCGTTGCGCGCGTCCCTGTACTCGATCTCGAGGTCGAGGTCGAGGTTGATGAAGGGGCTGAAGGCGTAGATCGCCATCTGCGTTTCCTGCTGGTCCAGCCGCTGCACGCCCCATCCCGGGGTGATCGCCTGAATGGCCAGCGGCCGTTCGCGAATTCCCTGGTTGACGATGTTGATGTCTTCGGGCTGGTAGGTGACGTCGGGCTGGTAGCTGAACACCGAAACCAGGAAGAGCACCGGGTCGGTCGACCGCGTCTGGAATTCGAGCGTCTCGCGGTGTGCGGCGGCCAGCGCCGAGAGGCGGGCGTGGGTGTCGGGTGCCGTGAGCCGCGTCACCTCCTCGGCCAGCGGGGTGGCCTTGATCAGCAGATCCTGGGAGCGGAGCGAGAGCGAGACCTCGTCCTGCAGCAGGGTCCCGAACCCGGCCGGAACCAGGTCCTCCTCCTCGGGCTCCTGCGCGGCGGCCGACGCCGCTGGCACGACAAGGCACGCCAGCGCCAGGATCCAGCGGTGGGCGATGGTCAAGAAATCCTGGTCGCGCATGGATCGTCCTCCTGCCCTGGGCCCATGTGGCCGTCCGCCCGCCGCGGACCTCAGCCGCCGGCGTCCAGCAGACCCCCGATCGCGCCCAGGAGCTCGTCCCGCCCCTCGCCGGTGCGCGCGGACGACACCACCAACTGGTCCCTCGACACCGCAAGCTGCTCGCGCAGGCGCGCGATCCGCTGCTCCCGGGCGCTCTTTCGCGTCTTGTCGATCTTGGTGACTACGATCAGGGCGGGCAAGCCGACCTCACCCAGCAACTCGACCGCGGCGAGGTCCGCGGGCGCCGCATCGCGGCGGGCGTCGATCAGGAGCACCACCCCGGCCAGCTCGCGACTTCGCTTCAGGTAGTCGCGCACCAGCCGCTGCCAACTCTCGCGCAGCGTGCGCGACACCTTCGCGTAGCCGAAGCCCGGAAGATCGACCAGCACGAAGCGGTGGTTGACGATGTAGAAGTTGAGGGTCTGGGTCTTCCCCGGGCGCGCCGACACGCGCGCCACCTTCTTGCGCGTGCGCCGGAGGAGGAGGTTGATGAGCGATGACTTGCCCACGTTGGAGCGGCCCCAGAAGGCGACGTGGGGCAGCTCGGGCGCGATCGACACGCCGGGATCGACGTGGCTGCCCGCGAACTCGACGCTGCGAATGATCATGGGTTCTCGCGGGTGCTTCCTCAGGCCTCCTTCTTCTGCCGCTCCCCTTCGAGCACCAGCAGGGGAGGGGTCCCCGAGATGACCGATTCGACTGTGATCACAATCTCGCGCACGTCGTGCCGCGACGGCACCTCGAACATCACGTCCTGCATCACTTCCTCGAGCACCGCCCTCAGCCCTCGCGCTCCCGTGCCCCGGTCGGCAGCCTTATTCGCCACTTCGCGCAGTGCCTGGCGATCGAAGGTGATCCCCACGCCCTCCAGCTCGAACATCTTTCGGTACTGCTTGACCAGGGCGTTCCTGGGCTCCTCGAGGATGCGCACCAGGTCGTCCTCGTCGAGTTCCGAGAGGCCTACCGAGACCGGCAGCCGCCCCACCAGCTCGGGGATGAGCCCGTAGCGCTGCAGATCCTCGGGCTCGACCAGCCTGACCAGATCGTCGCGGTTGCGGTAGTCGCCGGTGCCTTCCGGGGAGCTCTTGCCGAAGCCGATGCGCCGCTGGCCGATGCGCTGCTCGACGATTTCCTCCAGCCCGTCGAAGGCGCCGCCGCAGATGAACAGGATGTTGCGGGTATCGACCTGCAGGTACTCCTGCTGGGGATGCTTGCGTCCGCCCTGGGGGGGCACGCTGGCAACGGTGCCTTCGAGGATCTTCAGCAGCGCCTGCTGCACACCCTCGCCCGAGACGTCCCGGGTGATCGACGGGTTCTCCGACTTGCGCGCGATCTTGTCCAGTTCGTCGACGTAGACGATCCCGCGCTCGCAGGCCGTGATGTTGAAGTCGCTGGCCTGAAGCAGGCGCACCAGGATGTTCTCGACGTCCTCGCCCACATAGCCCGCCTCGGTCAGCGTGGTGGCGTCGGCGATGGTGAAGGGCACCTTGAGGATGCGCGCGAGCGTCTGCGCCAGCAGCGTCTTGCCCACGCCCGTGGGCCCGACCAGGAGGATGTTCGCCTTGTCGATCTCGACGTCGTCGATCTGCCCCTGGTGGTTGACGCGCTTGTAGTGGTTGTAGACGGCGACGGCGAGTGCCCTCTTGGCCTCCTCCTGCCCGATGACGTACTGGTCGAGGGCTGCCTTGACCTCCGCGGGTACCATGGTGGGCACCACCACGGACACCGCCTCGCGCTCCTCCTCTTCCGCGAGAATCTCGTTACAGAGCGAGATGCACTCGTTGCAGATGTAGACCTGAGGCCCGGAGATGAACTTCTTGACGGAGTCCTTGGTCTTTCCGCAGAAGCTGCAGCGGGGGAACTTGTCGCTGGTCGTGGGCACGGCTTTGCTCGGCTATGCGGGTGCTGCCATGCGGCCTTCAGGGCGCCTTGCCGGTCGGGCGCCTCGCCGCTCTCGGTGCTGGCGTGGATTCATCCACGGGCTGCTATTCCTCAAGACGCACGTCCCTGGCGGCGTCTTCTTCCCGGCCCACCAGCACCCGGTCGATCAGGCCGTATTCGCGCGCCTCGTCGGGGCTCATGAAGCGGTCGCGGTCCACGTCCTGCGCGATCTTGTCCATCGGCTGCCCGGTGCAGTCGGCGAGGATGCCGTTGAGCCGCTCACGAATGTCGAGCACCTCGCGGGCGGCGATCTCGATGTCTGACGCGGTGCCCTGCGCCCCCGTGGAGGGCTGGTGGATCATGATGCGCGAGTTGGGCAGGGCGCTGCGCTTGCCGGGCGCTCCCGCGGCCACCAGGATCGCGGCCATCGAAGCCGCCATGCCCACGCAGTAGGTGGAGACCGGTGCCCGCAGGTGCTGCATGGTGTCGAAAATGGCGAGTCCGGCATAGACGCTCCCGCCGGGTGAATTGATGTAAAGATAGATGTCCCGCTCGGGATCCTCCGCGTCCAGAAAGAGCAGCTGAGCCAGAATGACATTGGCCACATTGTCGTCGATATGTGAGCCCAGGAAGACGATCCGGTCCATCAGCAGGCGGCTGAAGATGTCGTAGCTTCGTTCTCCGCGGCTCGTCCGCTCGATGACGTACGGAGGAAAAATAGGCATGGGGTTTTCGTTCTCCGTTGGTCCGGCTCAGCCGGCCTGGATGATCTCGGACTGCTGCTTCAGGAATTCGAACACCTTCCCTTCGGTGATCTCTCGCTCCAGCGACTCCATGCGCCCGTTCCGGCGCAGCTGGGCCTCCACCGTCTCCGGCTGCACGGCGTTCCTGCGCGCGATCTCGTCGACCCGCTCCGACACCTCGAGCGGGCTGGCGACCAGGTCGTTGGCCCGGGCCAGGCTCTCCACCGCCAGCATGGTGCGAACCGCCCTCTCCGCGCGCGGACGGATGGCGGCCTTCATCTCCTCCACCTTCTCGGGCGGCGTGTCCTCGGGTCCTTCGCCGGCCACCGCCTCCAGGTACCGGTCGACCATGGAGCCGGGCGCGTCGAAGGCGTTCGCCTCCAGGACAAACTCCATGAGGCGTGCCCGGACCACCTGTTCCGCCTGGCCTGCGGCGTTCTGCTCCAGGTCCGCCCGGACCTTGTCCTGGAGATCGTCGAGGCTTGTGAAGTCAAGGCTGGCCGCGAAGTCGTCGTCCAGTTCCGGAAGGTCGAGAACCTTTCGGCTGACGAGCCGGATGCGCAGGTGCTCTTCCTCGCCCCGCCGCTCCTCGTTGGGAAAGTCGTCGGGGAACCGGACCACGAAGTCTCCCTCCGTTCCCACTTCCAGTTGCTCGATTGCGCGCTCCACATCCGGAATCGCGTCGCCCTCGCCCAGAATGAACTCGTAGTCCCTCGCTTCGGCGTCCTCGCGGTCCAGTTGCAGGATGTTCACCCCGACCGCGTTGCCCGCGTCCGGGAACCCGCCCTCCAGCGGACGCCAGGCGCCGTTCTGCTGGCGCAGGCGTAGCAGGACCGCGTCGACTTCCGCGTCACCGACCTCCACCGCCGGCCTCTCCACCACGAACCCGCCGCTGCGCTCGATCTCGATCCGGGGCTCGACATCGAACGAGATCTCGAAGAAGAGATCCTCGCCCGGTTCGCTCCGCACCGCGCCCACTTCGGGATCGCTGATGGGCCGCAGCTGCTCGCTCCGGATGGCCGCCCGGGTCGCCTCGTTCAGGAGCGTCTCCAGCGTTTCCTGCTCGACGGCGGCTCCGTAGCGCTGCTCGAGCACCCTCGCCGGAATCCTGCCCTTGCGGAAGCCGGGCATGCGTGCCCGGCCCGAAACGCTGCCCATTACGCGCGCTCGCTCGCGCCCGACGATGTCGGCGGGAACGGTTATGGCGAGGTCGCGCCGCCAGCGTTCGCCTTCGGTGACGGATACGCGCAGGCGCGTGGGATCGATGGTCAAGGGTCGAGGCTCGTCATGGCTGTGTCAGGGTTCGCTTCGGCGAGCGAAGTGCGACTCCGCGGACAGGATGCGAAAGGGGGGACTCGAACCCCCACGGCCCGGGGCCACGGGATCCTAAATCCCGCGCGTCTACCAGTTCCGCCACTTTCGCGGAAAGCCCGGGTCCGGGCGGAGTTCTCCTCCGCGGCATCCCCGAAGCTGGTACAAACTTAGCGGTTCCCCTGGAACCGGTCACTCCGGCATGCGGATGTTGATGAAGCGCTGCCTGCCGTTCATCGGATTGGCCAGGACCAGCGTGACGATTTCGCCGGGCTCCACCTCGGCCAGCAACTCCGTGACTTCGTCCGCGGACTCCACCTGCCGCCGGTTGATGCCTACCAGCAGCTCGCCGGCCCGGACGCCGCGCCGGGCGGCGGGACCCATGCGGGTGACGCCGCTGATGAGCACGCCCTCGTCGATGCGGAACTGGTTTCGCCGGGCCACCTCCGGGCTGTTGTCCAAAACCTCGATTCCCAGCCTCTCCTCGGCACGCGTCGTCGGCTCGGGCGCAGCCGCGGTGGCGGTTTCGTTGAGCGGAGACTCACCCAGCTGAACCTCCGTCTCCTGCCGCTGGCCATCGCGGTAATATGCGATGCTCACCCGGTCTCCCGGCCGCTTGCGCGCTACCAGCTGCTGCAACTGGTTCGAGTAGCCGACGGGGTCGTCGTCGATGGCGACGATCACGTCCTGCGGCTGCAGCCCCGCTTCCTCGGCCGGCGTGCCGGTGACGTCCTGAACCAGCGCGCCGCTCACCTCGGGCAGCTGGTAGACTTCGGCGTCCTCGGGTCCCACCGGCCCGATCTGCACGCCCAGGAAGGCGCGCCGCACCGCGCGGTATTCGATGAGATCCTCCATCACCCTGTGGGCAAGGCTGATCGGAATCGCGAAGCCGTATCCCTGGTAGTAGCCGTCCCCGCTGGCGATCGCGGAATTGATGCCGATCACCTGCCCGTCGAGGTTGACCATGGGGCCCCCGGAATTGCCGGGGTTGATGACCGCGTCGGTCTGGATGAAGTCCTCGATCGCGTACTGGGCGGCGTCCTGGGACTCGGGGTCGTTGCGCAGCTCGTTGCCGATGATGCCCAGCGGCCGACCCTTGAAGCTGACGATGCCGGCGGTCACCGTGTGGTTGAAGGAAGTCGGTCCCCCGGCCGACCGGAACCCCGGGTTGCCCACCGCCAGCACCCACTCTCCCACTCGGACTCCGTCGGAGTCGCCCAGGCTGAGCGTCGGCAGATCGCTTCCGTCCACCTTGATCACCGCGACGTCGGTGGTGGGGTCACCGCCGATCAGCGTCGCCTCGAAGGTGCGCCGGTCCTCCAGCTGGACCGTAATCTCGTCGGCGTCCTCCACCACGTGGTTGTTGGTCAGGATGTACCCGTCGTCCGAGACCAGGAATCCACTGCCGCTGCCGGCGCGCGGCTCCGGGTCCGGCGTCTCGAACCAGTTGCGGAAGGGGTCGTTGGCGGCCGACCGCACCATGCGGCGGGTCGTGATGCTCACGACCGCGGGCGTGACCACCTCGGCCACTCGAACGAAGGATTCGCTCAGGTCGCGCGCCGGCTGAACCGACTCCACGGGCACCTGGGGGGCCACCGAGATCGCGGGGGTTGCGACCGCGTCCTGCGTCCATCCCATCCCCGAGGCGAGGCCCACGCCGACCAGGAACGCGAGGGCGACGTAGAAGAGCACTCTCATCTTGATTCTCAGGGGATCGAACATGCCTGGCCTCCTGTGGTATCGCTGCAGCCGGCGCGAGGGATGCTGACTGCTGCTACCCATCCCCGCGCCACCGGTTTCTCGTTGTCCGTGTGCGCCCTTTCGATGCGCCGCGCCGCGCCAGAGTTGTCCCGGCGGGGACATGGTCCCGCGCGGCGCGCCGCGGAGTCGCCGGAGGGCCTATTTCTCCTCGTCCACGATCTCGTAGTCGGCCTCCATGACGTCATCGTCCTCGGCCGCCCCGTTCCCGGTTCCGTCGCCGGTCTCCTCGTCGTCGGCATCCTCGGCCGCGCCGGCTTCGGCGGCCTGCGCCTGGTACATCTCCTGGCCGGCCGCGCTGAACGCCTGCATGAGCTCGTCGCGGGCCGAGTTGAGCGTCGCCAGGTCGTCGCCCTTGAGCGCGTCCTTCGCCTTCGAGAGCGCCTCGTCGAGCCGCTCGCGCGTCGCCTCGCCCACCTTGTCGCCCCACTCGCCGGTGTCCTTCTCCACCTGGTAGACCAGGGAGTCGAGGTGGTTGCGCGCCTCGATCTTCTCCTTCTGCTCCTCGTCCTCGCGGGCGTGCTTCTCGGCGTCGCGCACCATGCGGTCGATCTCCGCGTCGGAGAGCCCGCTGGAGGCCTCGATGCGGATCTTCTGTTCCTTGCCGGTGGCGCGGTCCTTTGCGGAGACGTTCAGAATGCCGTTGGCGTCGATGTCGAAGGTCACCTCCACCTGCGGCATGCCGCGCGGCGCGGGGGGAATGCCGGTGAGCTGGAACTTGCCGATGGTCTTGTTGTCCAGCGCCATCTTGCGCTCGCCCTGGAGCACGTGGATCTCCACCGTGGTCTGGTTGTCCTGCGCGGTCGAGAACACCTCCGACTTGCGCGTCGGGATGGTGGTGTTTCGCTCGATCAGCGGCGTCATGATCCCGCCCAGGGTCTCGATCCCGAGCGACAGGGGAATGACGTCCAGCAGGAGCACGTCCTTGACCTCGCCGGCCAGCACGCCGCCCTGGATGGACGCGCCGATGCCCACCACCTCGTCGGGGTTCACGCCCTTGTGCGGATCCTTGCCGAAGAACCTGCGCACGATCTCCTGGATCTTCGGGATGCGCGTCGAGCCCCCCACCAGGATGACCTCGTCGATGTCGTCGGGGGTCAGGCCGGCGTCCTTGAGCGCGGCCTTCATCGGCGGGATGGTGCGCTGCAGCAGGGCGTCCGCCAACTGCTCGAAGCGTGCGCGCGTGAGCGAGTAGTTCAGATGCTTGGGGCCTTCCTGCGTTGCCGTGATGAACGGCAGGTTGATGTCCGACTGCATCGTCGAGGAGAGCTCCATCTTGGCCTTCTCGGCGGCCTCCTTGAGCCGCTGCAGCGCCATGGAATCCTTCGACAGGTCGATGCCCTGCTCCTTCTTGAACTCCGTCACCAGCCAGTCGATGATCACCTGGTCGATGTCGTCGCCGCCCAGGTGGGTGTCGCCGTTGGTGGCCTTCACCTCGAAGACGCCGTCGCCGAGTTCGAGGATCGAGATGTCGTAGGTGCCGCCGCCCAGGTCGAAGACCGCGATCTTTTCGTCCTTCTTCTTGTCCAGCCCGTAGGCGAGCGCCGCCGCGGTGGGCTCGTTGATGATGCGGCGCACCTCGAGCCCCGCGATCTTGCCGGCGTCCTTGGTGGCCTGGCGCTGGGCGTCGTTGAAGTAGGCGGGGACGGTGATGACCGCCTGGCTGACCTTCTGGCCGAGGTAGTCCTCCGCGGTCTGCTTCATCTTCTGGAGGATGAGCGCGGAGATCTCCGGGGGGTTGAAGGTCTTGTCGGCGTTGGGGATCCGGACCTGCACCCGCCCCCCGGCGTCGCTGGTGACCTCGTACGGGACCAGCTTGCGCTCCTCGCTGACCTCCGAGGACTTGCGGCCCATGAAGCGCTTGATGGAGAAGATGGTGTTCTTCGGGTTCGTGATCGCCTGCCGGCGGGCCACCTGGCCGACCAGACGCTCTCCGTCCTTGGTGAACGCCACCACCGACGGCGTCGTGCGCCCGCCCTCCGCGCTGGGGATTACGACCGGTTCGCCGCCCTCCATGACCGCGACCACCGAGTTGGTCGTCCCCAGGTCGATGCCGATGACCTTGCTCATCTGTGCTCCTTGGATGGTTGTGAGTCCCCGGTTTACGGGGTGTCGCCGGGTCTGGAGCAACGTTCGTGCCCCCGTACCGGGCCGGAGACCTGACAAAATGGCAGACTTTTCCGCCAGGACCTGACAAAATGGCAGACTTCCCAGCCCGGTCAGGCGGTTTTCGGGCAGTCGGGTTATCATGAGCCTCGACCCCTGCGCGTTATGCCACGAAACAGCTCACGGATCCACCATGCCTTCCACGCCTTCCGTCTCCCGCCGTCCGGACTCCTCCGTCGCCGCGACCGTTTCCGACGCCCGGGTGGCCCCATGACCCGGCCGTCTGCCGGACCTCGAGCCGTTCCCGGACCCGCGCTCCGGATACTGTGGGTGGTGTGCCTGCTTCTTGTCGGAGCCGGCCTGGCCGCTGCCTCGCCGGGCGCGGGCGGGGCAGAGGACGTGCCGGCGGCGGCGGCGGCGGCCACGGTCCAGCAGGGTCCGGGACTCGGGATATCGATCGCCTCGGAGGGACTGGACACCTCGTTTCCCGGGCGCCTGAGATCGCTCCTGGGCATGCTGGCGCTGGGCGGGCTCGCGTGGGTCTTCAGCGTCAACCGGGCCGCCATCCCGTGGCGAGTCGTGGCCTGGGGGGTCTCGCTCCAGCTGGTCTTCGCCTTCTTCATCCTCAAGACCGCCGTCGGGCTGGCGATCTTCCAGGGGGCCAACACGGTGGTGGTGGGGCTGCTCGGGTACACGCTCGAGGGAGCGCGCTTCATCTTCGGCAACCTGGTCGACAACAACATCCCCATCGGCACCGGCGAGCCCGGCAACGGCGAGTTCAACCCGATCCCCGGACAGGTCGCCAATCCGGGGGCATACGTCGCCTTCACCGTGCTGCCCACGATCATCTTCCTGGCCTCCCTCATGACGGTGCTGTATCACCTGGGGGTGATGCAGTTCGTGGTGCGGGGGATGGCCTGGGTCATGCAGCGCACCATGCGCACCTCGGGGGCCGAGACACTGTCCGCGGCCGGCAATATCTTCGTGGGTCAGACCGAGGCGCCGCTCCTCATCAAGCCCTTCGTCGAGAAGATGACGATGTCGGAGCTGAACGCCGTGATGACCGCCGGCTTCGCGACGGTTGCGGGCGGGGTGATGGCGGCGTACGTCGGCTTCCTCATCTCCTATTTCCCGGACATCGCCGGACACTTGATGGCGGCGTCGGTCATGTCCGCCCCGGCGGCGCTGATGATGGCCAAGCTCATGTACCCGGAGGACGGGGAGCCCGAAACCGCGGGCCGCCTGGTCACGCAAGTCGAAAAGCCGGACGTGAACGTCATCGACGCGGCGGCGCGGGGGGCCGGCGACGGGCTTCGCCTCGCCCTCAACGTTGGAGCCATGCTGCTCGCCTTCGTGGCGCTCGTCTATCTGATCAACGGGCTGATGGGGTGGGCCGGCGGGCTGGTCGGCCTGCCCGACCTCACCCTGCAGTCCGTGCTGGGGCTGGCTCTGGCGCCGCTGGCCTGGCTCATGGGAGTGCCCTGGGCCGACGCGGTGGAGGTGGGTTCGCTGATGGGGATCAAGACGGCGCTCAACGAGTTCGTGGCCTACGTCGAGTTGGCGGGCCTGCTCGGGGAGGATTCCACGCTGCATCCCCGGTCGGTGGTGATCGCCACCTACGCGCTGTGCGGCTTCGCCAACTTCTCCTCCATCGCCATCCAGCTCGGCGGCATCGGCGGACTGGCGCCTTCACGCCGGCAGGACCTCTCGCGCATCGGGCTGCGGGCGATGGTCGGGGGGGCACTCGCCGCCTTCATGACGGCGACCGTGGCCGGGATGATCCTGTGACGCCGGGCGTGGCGCCGGGAGACGACTTCGAAGCGGTGGTGGCGGCGCTGCGGGCGCGACTGCGCGCGGCACCGAAGGTGCATCTGCTGCTGGGTTCCGGGCTCAACGGGCTCGAACGGCTGGTCGAGGTAGAGGAGAAGGTGCCGTTCGGGGAGATTCCCGGCCTTCCGTCGGCCGGAGTCGCGGGTCACGCGGGCCACTTCCTTTTCGGGCGCTGCGAGGGCGTTCCGGTCGTCGTGCAGTGCGGGCGGCTGCACTTCTACGAAGGTCACCCACCATGGGTGATCACGGCCCCGGCCCGCATCGCGGCCGCGATGGGAGTGCGGAGTTCCGTCGTCACGGCAGCGGTGGGGGGGGTGGACCGGCGGCTGTGCCCGGGCGGCCTGATGGTGATCGACGACCACATCAATCTGCTCTCCCGCACGCCGCTGCCGCCGCCCGCGCAGGCGGGCGATGCGAACCCGTTTCCGGACATGAGCGTGCCCTACGACCGGGGGTTGCAGCAGGCCGCGCTCGAGCAGGCTGCCCGGCTGGGCGTGCGCCTGGCCCGGGGCACCTATGCGGCCCTGCTCGGCCCCAGCTTCGAGACGCCTGCCGAGATCCGCATGGTCGAGCGGATGGGCGGGGACGTGGTGGGCATGTCGGTCGTACCCGAGGTGCTCACGCTGCGCGCCCGAGGCGTGCGGGTGCTGGCTTTCGCCATGGTCACCAACCTGGCGTGCGGGGTGGGAATGGCCCCGGGGGCGGAGGGCGCGGACGCCATCTCGCATGACGAGGTTCTGGAGGTGGGAAACCGGGCGGGTGCGGTGCTGGAGCGGGTGATCCGGGGGATGCTGGCGGGCGGCGCGTTTTCCGTCTGACGGCACTCGGGCGCTGCCGATGAGGTCTTCCGCAACTCAGTCGCGGCCGGTGCGCGGCCCGGCGAAGTGGTTGATGGGGCCGCCCCCCGCCCCCAGCCCCGGCGCGGAGGCGATCGCGCGAGCGACGAAGTCGATGGCTGCGTCCACGGCACGGGGGAGCGATGCTCCGCGCGCCAGTCCGGCCGCCACGGCCGCGGACAGCGTGCAACCGGTGCCGTGCACGTGGCGGGTGGCGATGCGCGGCCGGCGCCAGATGCGCTCCTCGTTCCCGTCCCGGAACACGTCCGCGGCCTCGCCGGAGGGCAGGTGGCCGCCCTTCACCAGCGCCGCGCCCGCCCCCATCTTGACCAGGTGCCGGGCCGCCGCCTTCATGGCGGCGAGCGATGCTACCTCCCGGCCGGTAAGCAACTCCGCCTCGTGCAGGTTGGGCGTCACCAGCGCGGCCAGCGGGACCAGCCGGCGCGCCAGCGTGGCCTCGGCGTCCGGCGCGAGAAGGCGATGGCCGCTGGCGGCGACCATGACCGGGTCCATCACGAAGGCGCGCAGTTGGTGGGCGGCGATGGCCTCGGCGACGGTGTCGACCAGTTCGGCCGTCGCGAGCATTCCGGTCTTGAGGGTGCGTGGATGAAGATCCGCGACGACCGCGTCGATCTGCGCGCGCACCATCTCCGGTGCGACGGGATGGACCGCGGTCACGCCCAGGGTGTTCTGGGCGGTGACGGCGGTCACCGCCGACGTGCCGAAGACACCGAACGCGTGGAAGGTCTTGAGGTCGGCCTGGATGCCGGCGCCGCCGCCGGAATCGCTCCCGGCGATGGTGAGTGCGACCGGTAGCGAGCCGGGGCCTTTTCCTGGTGCAGCGGGCATGGGACGGTGGAGTGGGTCGATTCCGGGGGCCGTGGCGCGGCTCCGAGGCCGGCGCAGGCAAAGATAATCGCCTTGGGAGGGATGAGCAGCGTGGAGAAGGATGAGCAGCGGAGCAGGATGAGCGATCCCGGTGGCGGTGAGGCGGCGACTCGACGGGCCCCCTTGAGCCCGTGCTGAGCAAGCGCAGGACGCGGATGCTGGCGCGGCTCGGGAGCGCCCGGGGCCGCGTCCGCGAGGGCCGTGTCCTGGCAGAGGGCGTGCGCGCGGTCGCGGAGGCACTCGCCTCCGGGGTGGTCGTGCGCTTCGTGGTATGTTCGCGCGTGCTTACGCGCTCGTCCGCCGGCGAGGAACTGCTCGCGGAACTGGAGGCGAGGGGGCTGACGCCGGACTGGGTGGGGGAGCGCGAGATGGCGGCCGTGTCCGCGACCCCCAGCCCCCAGGGCATCCTGCTGGTTTGCGAGCAGCCGTCGACCACGCTGGCGACGGCCGCCGCCACGGAGGCCCGCCTCCTGGCGCTGGACGGCATCCAGGATCCGGGGAACCTGGGTACTCTGGTGCGCACGGCGCGCGCGTTTGACCTCACGGGCGTGATCGCCCTGGACGGGACGGTGGATCCCTGGAACGCCAGAGTGGTGCGTGCTTCCGCGGGCAGCGTGTTCCGGATCCCGGTGGTGCGCGCTCCGTGGACCGAGGTGGGTGCCTGGGCGGCTGGGGTGCAGTTGATCGTGGCGGACGCCGCCGGACGGGACGCGGCCAGCCTCTCCGTCGAGCCGCCGTGGATGCTGGTGGTCGGCAATGAGGGCGCGGGTGTGCGCGCGGAGATCCGCGAGGCGGCGAACGCGTGGGCGGCGGTGCCCATGGCCGGCGCGGCCGATTCGCTCAACGCGGCGGTCGCGGGCGCGATCGTGCTCTACGCGCTTACGCGCCGATGACCGATCCGGTAGTGCTCGCCCTTGTCGGGCTGGTCGGCCTGGCGCTCGGGTCTTTCCTCAACGTCTGCGTGGCGCGCTGGCCGCGCGGTGGTTCGGTTGTGCGGCCGCGCTCGGCGTGCCCGGCGTGCTCGGCGCCGATCCGCTGGTACGACCAGATCCCGGTGGTGAGCTGGTCCCTGCTGCGCGGCCGCTGCAGAAAGTGCGGTGCCCGCGTCTCCCTGTCGTATCCGCTGGTGGAGACCGCCGGCGCCGCGATCTGCGTGCTCGTCGTCCTGACCCGCGGTGTGAGCCTGGAGGCGGCCGCCGCGGCCTGCTTCCTGCTCGTCCTGCTGGGCATCGCGCTCACCGACGCGCGCTTCTACCTGATCCCCGACCAGTTCTCTCTGGGCGGCGCGGCGGCGGGCCTGGCGCTCTCGCTCGCGCCGGGAGGAATCACTCCCGGCAGTGCGACCACGGGGGTGGTGGTGGGGTTCGGGGGGATGTGGCTGGTCGGTGCGGCGGGCACCTGGGTGCTCGCGCGCGCTCGTCCCGACCGGCTGGAGGAGGCCGGCCGGGAACACGCCCAGGGCCGCCGCCGGACTCGTGACGCACGGGGGGTGCGCGTCCTGGCGAGGCCGCGCGGCCAGCTGGCGGCGCTGCTGCCGACCCTTCCGGTGATGGTGCTGGTCGGATGGTGGTTCGGGCCGGTCGGCGTGGCTGTGGCGGTGGCGGCCTGCGCGGCCGGATTGGCCGTCCTGGTCGCCTGGGTGGAGGGATTGGGCGAGGACGCGGACTCCACCGCGCCCGTGACCCCGGGAGCCGTGCTGGGAGGAGGCGACGTCAAGATGATGGCGCTGGTGGGTTCCTTCACCGGCCCGTGGGGCGCGGTCCTGACCGTATTCCTGGCAGCCCTCGCGGGTATCCTGGCCTACCTCAAGCTGCGGCTGCTGCTGGGAACCCGCCACCTGGTTCCCCTCGGCGTGTTTCTGGCGGTCGGCGGCGCCATCACCCTGTGGTGGGGTGACGCCATACTCGCCTGGTATCTGCGGCTGTCCGGGCTCACTTGAGTCCCAGCTCCTCCATGTACCTCCGCGACAGCCGCACGTAGTGGCCGCCTCCTCCTTCCACCCAGCTCGCCGACGCCCCCTCAAGGGTTTTCTTGACCCGCCCGGGCACGCCCGCGACCAGGCTGTGCGCGGGGAAGTCGGCGTCCTCGAGCACGACGGTTCCCGCGGCCAGGACGCAGCCGGCGCCCACCCGCGCCCCCTGCAGGATGACGGCGTTCATGCCCACGACCGTGTTGTCGCCGATCTCGCAGCTCTCGAACTTCGCGCCGTGGCCGACGGTTACGTCCTCGCCAACCACCGTGGGCCCCCAGTGGCCCACGTGCACCACGCAGTTCTCCTGGATGTTGCTGCGTGCGCCGATGACGACGCCGTGCTCCGGGTTGTCCCCCCGCAGGACCGCGCCGAACCAGATGCTGGCTTCCTCGCCCACCGTAACGTCGCCGATGAGGACCGCCGTGGGGGCCAGGAAGGCGCTCTCGGCGACCTTGGGGGTGTGCCCGTTGAAGGGCAGAATCAACGCCATTTCCCTATTCGCCCTCGCCCCCGGGAGCGGGCACCTTGCGCAGCCGTGCGCGCAGGATCTGGGTTTCGGAGGCCTCCACGATCCGGATATCGACGCCCGCCACCACCACAACCTCGTCCGGGGCGGGCACGTGGCCCAGCCTTTCCACCAGAAACCCGTTCAGCGAGCGGTGCTCCAGGTGGGGCAGGGAGACGTTCATCGCGTAGTTGATCTCCCGCAGTTCCGTGGAACCCTCGACAATCGCTTCCGTGCGCGAGACGCGCACGATGGCCTCGGACGCGGGATCGGTTTCGTCGACGATCTCGCCGACCAGCTCCTCGAGCAGGTCCTCCAGGGTAACGAGACCATCGGTGCCCCCGAACTCGTCGGCCACGATGCCCATGTGGATGCGCCGGCTCTGGAAGTCCCGCAGCAGGCGCGTCAGGGGCAGGGATCCGGGGACGAAGAAGGGCTCGCGCGAGAGCTCCGACAGCCGTTCGTTCGCCTGCCCGCCGGAGTGGGCGGCATAGGCTTCGCGCACATAGAGAATGCCGGTAACGTCGTCGATCGAGTCGCCGTACACCGGCACCCGCGAATACGGCACCTCGGGCAGTTGTTCGATGATGTCGCCGAGGGTCAGCGAGTCGCTCCAGGCGAAGATGGACACGCGTGGCGTCATCACGTCCCCGGCCGTGGTCTCGTCCAGGCGAAAGGCCCGTTCCGCCAGTTCGTGTTCCTCGGGCATCACGACGCCTTCCTCCTGACCCAGTTCGGCCAGTTCGCTCACCTCGCGCTCCTGGGCCGAACGGCCTTCGTCGCCCGGCCGGTGGATCCAGTAGCGCGCGAATCGCCGCACCGGGTAGAGGAGCGGACGGGAGAGCCGTTCGAGGAGGAGCAACGCGGGCGCGCCGAGAAGCGCCAGGCGAACCGGCCTGGCCTGGGCCACGGCCCGCGGCACCAACTCTCCCGCGACCAGAACCATGCCGACGGCCACGACGGCGGCAATCACCAGGGATCCTGCCCCGACCCGGGCGGACGCTCCCACCCACAGCGCGGCGGTGCCCGCGTTGAACAGCGTGTCGAAGAGCACGTAGGAGTCCAGGAATCGCCCCGGTTCCTCTCGCAGCCGCGACAGCTTGTCGGCCTCCTGGAAGCCCTCGTCCACGAGCGTGCGGATGCGCGATTCACCCACCGTGACGCACGCGGTCTGGGCCGCCGTCAACAGCGCCGACCCGACGAGCAGCAGGAGGCCGAGGCCCAGCAGGATCGTAGTCAAGGGAGGTCTCCCGTCCACGGGAAACCGGCCGCCGATCCGGCCCGCGCGGGCCGGCTCTGCCGGCCTGACGGAGGCTCGGAAGCGCTGGTACTGCTGGGATCTACCTCCACAGGCGGCTCTCCTCAAGCAGCTCGCTAATGATGTCGTGCGTGCCGCGGCCGTCGGCCTCCGCCTCGAAGTTCAGCACCAGGCGATGCGCCAGCACGTCGGCTGCCACGGCGCTCACGTCGTCGATCGACGGCATGGCTTCGCCGTTCATCGCGGCGCGCGCCTTGGCGCCCAGCACGAGGAACTGGGAGGCGCGCGGCCCGGCTCCCCAGCTCACGTACTTCCCTGTGACCGCCGGCGCGTCCGGAGAGGGGCGGGTGGCGCGCGCGAGACGGACCGCAAAGGAGATGAGCGCCGGCGAAGCGGGCACGCGCCGCACCAGGTTCTGGAGCTCGATCAGCTCTCCCGCGGCAACGACGGGCGAGATGAGGCCGTCGTCGGCGCCGGTGGTCCTCATGGCGATCTCTTCCTCCTCCCGCTGATCGGGATAGCCGATCCGCAGCTCGAGCATGAAGCGGTCAAGCTGCGCTTCCGGAAGAGGATACGTGCCCTCCTGCTCGATGGGATTCTGTGTCGCAAGCACGAAGAACGGAGGAGCGAGGCGCATGGTTTCGCCCGATGCCGTGACCGCCCGTTCCTGCATGGCCTGCAGGAGCGCCGCCTGGGTCTTGGGCGGCGCCCGGTTGATCTCGTCGGCGAGCACCACGTTGGCGAAAATGGGTCCGCGCACGAAGCGGAACACCCGCCGCCCCGAAGTCCGGTCCTCCTCGATCACCTCGGTGCCGGTGATGTCGGTGGGCATCAGATCGGGCGTGAACTGGACACGGCCGAACTCCAGGTCGAGGGCGTCCGCGAGGGTCGAGACCAGCAGCGTCTTCGCGAGTCCCGGCACGCCCACCAGAAGAACGTGTCCGTTGGCAAGCAGGGCCGTGAGTAGCCCGCCCACGACCGCCTCCTGACCCACGATGCGCTTCGCGACTTCGTTCCGCAGCGCCTGCGTGACCGTGCCGACCCGATCGAGCAGCAGCAGATCCCGATCGTCCACCATCGTGTTCTCGAGCGTTCTCATGTGAGGCTGCAGCTCCGGGTTCGAATCGAGGAACGGGCGGCGGATGCCCTTCGCATCCGCAAGATCGCAGATTCCGCAAGCCTAGCGAGAATAAACCGATATTCGGGACAGGATCCCGGCTCGCGCCGGGCGATGCCGAAGGTACGGGCACCAGCCCCTCTTGCGCCAGCCGCCGCCGTGGAAAAGGGGTGCCGGCGCGTGCTTCCCGGATCAGCGAAAACGGGGCGTTCCGGAGGTTGCGCCGGATGCGCCAACCTTCTAGCTTCTGTCGGCTGTTTCCGGGGCAGGATCGCACCGGTGGGAGGTTGATCAGGTGGGCGACGAAAAGCCCCCGCGAGCTCCGGCAGGAGATCCGTGGAATCCTCGGGCAGATGCAGCCCGCGTTGCGGGCCAGGGACTGACCCTGGCGCTCGCGACCGGGCTCTTCCTGTGGGCGGGCTGGTGGCTGGACAACCGGCTGGGGACGGTCCCGGTTTTCACCGTCCTGGGCGCCTTCGTCGGAGCGGCCGCGGGCTTGTACAGCCTCTACTACCACGTCGTCCTGGAACCACGCCGGCAGAGAGAACGGGAAGAACACGAGCGATGACGCTCAAGTACGCGGGGGCGGCCCTCGCCATCCTGGCCGCCGCAAACGGCGTGATGTTCCCCTGGCTCGACGGCCCCGGCAGGGCCGGTCTCCTGGTCGCGGCCGCCATCACGTTTCCGGTTCAGGTGGCGGCCTTCGCCCTGCTCTGCAAGCACGCGGTGCGGCCCGCCGAGGGGCTGGTCGTCTGGATCGGCGCCGCGGTCGTTCGCATGGCCATCGTGATCGGCGTCGGGCTGGCGGTGACCCTGCTCCCGGCTCTTTCTCCCGCCACCACCCTGCTGGGCTGTGCCGGGTTCTTCTTCGTGCTTCTGATGCTTGAGCCGGTCTTCCTCGCCGCCCGCATGCGATCCGCGGCGGAAGCGGCCTGATGGAGACGACTGCATGATCGCGACCGCGCTGCTCCAGGAGGGGCACGGTGCGCCCGCGCACGGGGCCGAGGGCGAGGGGCTGGATCTCGGCGGCACCCTGATGCACCACATCGTTGATGCCCACGAAATCGAAGGTCCGCTCGGTGCGGTGTGGCATCTGCCGGAGTGGGAGCCCCTCCACCTCGGGCCCCTCGCGGTCAACCTTTCGCCCACCAAGCACGTCGTGTTCCTGTTGCTGGCGGCGGTGATCTGCGGGTTGTTGTTCACGCTGGTGGGGCGCACCGCGAGACGGCGCAAGGTGCACGAAGCGCCGTCGGGGTTCGCGAACGCGATCGAAGCGCTGGTGCTCTACTTCCGGGACGAGGTGGTGCGCAAGAACATCGGCGAGGGCGCCGACAGGTACACGTCCTACATTCTGACGCTCTTTTTCTTCATCCTCACCATGAACCTCCTTGGGCTGGTCCCCTGGGGGGCCTCGGCGACGGGAAACATCTCCGTTACCGCGGTGCTCGCGATCGTCACGTTCCTTGTGGTCGAAGTGTCCGGATTCCGTGCCCTCGGTCCCGCCGGCTATGCGCGCACCATCTTCTTCGTCCCCGCCGGCATCCCCGGGTGGATGAAGCCGGTCATGCTGCTGGTCATGATCCCGGTCGAGGTGGTGAGCAAGCTGACCAAGCCCTTCGCCCTCGCGGTCCGCCTTTTCGCCAACATGACGGCGGGACACACGCTCATTTTCTCTCTCCTGGGCCTCATCTTCATCTTCGCGCAGCTCACCTTCGCAAGATGGGCGGTCGCCGGCGCTTCCGTGACGGCCACCACGCTGATGATGGTCCTCGAGTTGTTCGTGGCCTTCCTGCAGGCCTACATCTTCGCCATGCTCTCGGCCGTCTTCATCGGCCTGATCCGCCACGCCCACTGACGGGCGGGCGCTTTCCGCTACACCACGACCGATTCCAAACCCACACCACGGACGAGAAGACCAACCATGCTGCACGCGACGTTGACTGCGGTCCAGGAGGCCGCCATGGACCTCGAGACGGCCAAGAACTACCTGAGCCTGCTTGGCGCGGGCATCGGATTCGGCTTTTCGGTGCTCGGAGCGGGCATCGGCATCGGGCTCATCGGCAAGGGCGCGGCCGAAGGGATCGCGCGCCAGCCGGAGGCTGCGGGCCGGATCTTCAACACCGGCATCATCCTGGCGGCGATGATCGAAGGGGCGGCCCTCTTCGGCCTCGTGCTCGCCTTCCTGTACAAGCAACTCTAGCCAGAAACCGTCCCCCCGGGCGTGTCCTTCACCCACGCCGGATCCCACATCCCGCCGGGTTCGGGGGTCCGTCCGGGAACCTTGGTGTCACGATTATGAGAGCACTATCGGCGGCTGCCGCGGCGGCAGCACTCAACGCCCTTCCCGCATCCCTCCTGGCTCAGGAAGAGATGGGGCTTTTCGACATCAACACCGGCCTGAGCCTGTGGGCGCTGATCGTCTTCCTGATCCTGCTTCTGCTCCTCGCCAAATTCGCCTGGGGTCCGATCCTGAATGCGCTCGAGAACCGGGAACGGAACATCCAGAGCTCCATCGACGACGCCACGCGGCTGCGCAAGGAAGCGTCCGACGCGCTCGACGAGCACAGGCTGCAATTGCGTGAGGCGCGCCACGAGGCGCAGCACATCATCGCCGAGGCGAAGGAGGCTGCGGCGGGCCTCGGGAGAGAACTGGAAGCGAAGGCGCGGCAGGAGAGCGCGGCCATCGTTCAGCGCGCCCGGCGCGAGATCGAGGTGGAGCGGGACGCGGTGCTGGAGGCGATCCGCAAGGAGACCGTGGGCCTCGCCCTCGCGGCTGCGTCCAGGCTGGTCCGGCAGCGTCTGGATGCGCCGGAGGACCGCGAACTGGTGAACGACTACCTGTCGTCGCTCTCCGCCATCGGCAAGAGGCGCGACGCGTGAGAGAGGAAACCGTCGCCAGGAACTACGCGGAAACCCTCTTCGCGCTCGCGGAGCGTCACGAGGGGGTCGAGGCGTACCAGGACGCGCTCGCCGCCCTGGTCGGGATCCTTAACGAGAGCCCCGGTTTGCGGACCTTCCTGGCCACGCCCCGCATCGCGGCCACCGACAAGAAGGCGGTGCTGCGCTCCGCGCTCGAGGGTCGCGTCCCGGGACATTTCCTCAGCTTCGTGCTGGTCGCGGTCGACAAGCGCAGGCAGGCGCTGCTCGAGCAGATCGCGCTCAGCTACAACGAGCTCCTGGACGAACACCACAAGCGGGTCCACGTCGAGGTGACCGTGGCGCGCGCGCTCGACGGCGCAGGGCAGAGGAGCGTCGCCGGCCGGCTCTCGCAGCTGCTGGGGCGGACGGCGATTCCCCACTTCCGTGTCCACCCGGAGATTCTGGGCGGAGTTGTGGTGCGTGCGGGCGACACCGTATACGACGGCTCCCTGAGACGCCGCCTGGAGGGGATGCGCCACTCGCTGCTGGCGGCATCCCTGGGCGGTACTGCGACAACCAACGGCGGAGGCTGACGCCTTCGAGTCACCACAGGACTGGGTATGGCTCATACTGATTCCCAACTTCGGGCCAGCGAGATCAAGGACGTTCTGCTTTCCGAGATCGAGCGCTACGAGGACCAGCTGCATGCCGAGGAGGTCGGCGAGGTTCTGGAGGTCAAGGACGGCATCGCGCGCATCTACGGGCTCACCAACGCGATGGCCAGCGAGATGCTGGACGTCACCTCCAGCGAAACCGGGGAGACCGTAACCGGGCTGGCGCTGAACCTCGAGGAAGACAACATCGGCGCCGTGATCATGGGCGACTGGACACAGCTGCACGAGGGTGACGAGGTTCGCCGCACCGGACGCGTGCTGGACGTCCAGGTGGGGTCGGGATACATCGGCCGGATCGTCGACGCGCTCGGGAACCCGCTGGACGGCAAGGGTCCCGTCGCCCCCATCGAGGGCAGCCGCCAGATCGACGTGGTGGCGCCGGGCATCGTGCTGCGGCAGCCGGTCAAGGAGCCGCTCCAGACCGGTCTCAAGGCCATCGACTCGATGATCCCCATCGGGCGCGGCCAGCGCGAACTGATCATCGGCGACCGCGGCACGGGCAAGACCGCCATCGCCGTGGACACGATCATCAACCAGGCCGACACCAACGTCATCTGCATCTACTGCGCGGTGGGGCAGCGCGCCGGAAAGGTTGCCGCGGTGGTCGAGACTTTCCGCGAGCACGGGGCGATGGACTACACCGTCGTGGTCGCGGCCAACGCCTCCGATCCCGCGCCCATGCAGTACATCGCCCCCTACGCCGCGTGCGCGCTGGCGGAGCACTTCATGTGGCAGGGAATGGCGACCCTGGTGATCTACGACGACCTGTCCAAACAGGCTCAGGCCTACCGCCAGCTCTCGCTGGTGCTGCGGCGCCCGCCCGGCCGCGAGGCGTATCCCGGGGACGTGTTCTACCTCCACTCGCGGCTTCTCGAGCGGGCGGCCAAGCTCGCCGACGAGCAGGGCGGGGGATCGCTCACCGCGCTGCCCATCATCGAGACCCAGGGCGGGGACGTCTCGGCGTACATTCCCACCAACGTGATTTCTATCACCGACGGCCAGATCTTCCTCGAGCCCGACCTGTTCTACTCGGGGGTGCGTCCCGCCGTGAACGTGGGCATTTCGGTGTCGCGCGTGGGCGGAAACGCGCAGATCAAGGCCATGAAGAAGGTGGCGGGGCGCCTGCGGCTGGACCTGGCGCAGTACCGGGAGCTGGAGGCCTTCGCCCAGTTCGGCTCTGATCTGGACGCGGCCACGCAAAAGCAGCTGGCCCTCGGAGAGCGCACGGTGGAAGTGCTCAAGCAGCCGCAGTACCAGCCGATGCCGGTCGAGAACCAGATCGCCACCATCTACGCCGTCACCAACGGCTATCTCGATGCGATCCCGGTGGCGGAGGTGCGCAAGTGGGAGCGCGGCTTCCACGAATTCCTCGCGACCTCCGGGAAGGACGTGCTGAGCGGGCTGCGTTCCGAGGGGATGCTCACCGAGGAGATCGAGACCCGCCTGGTGGACGCGATCCAGGCCTGGTCCGGGATGTACCTGGCCGACTCCGACGCCGCCGGCAACGGAGCGGCGAGCTGACATGGCCGGAGCCCGCGACGTCAAGCGCAGGATTCGCTCGGTCGAGAATACGCGCCAGATCACGCGGACCATGGAACTGGTCGCCACCTCCAAGCTCAAGCGGGCCACCGACCGGGTGAGGGCAGCGCGGCCCTACAGCGAGGCCCTGAGCGCCATCGTCTCCAGCCTGCACGCACCGGAATACGCGGAGGCGCTGCCGGTGCTGCGGCAGCCGGAGCAGGTGCGGCGCGCCGCCATCCTGTTGATGACCGCCAACCGGGGGCTGGCGGGAGCCTTCAACGCCAACCTGATTCGCGAGGGGCGTCAGTTGCTCGACAGGCTGCGGAGCGACGGGGTGGAGGTCGATCTGCATCTGGCCGGGCGCAAGGGGCTCGCCTACTTCCGGTTCCGCGGCGAGGCCATCGCTTCGAGCCGGACCGACATCAGCGACGACCCGACCGTCGGCGACGCCGAGGGGCTGTCCGGGTCGCTGCGCGAGGCCTTCGAGGCGGGTGAGATCGACGCCGTGTACCTGATCTCGTCGGAGTTCCGCTCCGCCATGTCGACGCCTCCACGGACGCTTCAGCTGCTGCCTCTGCAGCCGTCTGAAGGAGCCCTTTCGGCCGAGGCGTTCATCCTGTCGCCCTCGGCGGTCGGGGTGTTGCGCGATCTCATTCCCCTGTACCTGCGCAACATGGTCTACCGGGCGCTGGTGGAGAACGCGGCCGCGGAGCAGGGCGCGCGCCGCACGGCCATGAAGAACGCAACCGATAACGCGGGAGAGATGATCGAACACCTCACCCGCACATATAACCGGGCCCGCCAGGCGCAGATCACGCAGGAGATCGCGGAGATCGTGGGCGGCGCGGAAGGCGTCGGCTAACCCTCACGTTACGTCAGGCTTTTCCGCCCTGTCGGGCGAGCCGGAGTCCATATCCAGAAAACCGATAAGACGACCCAGATCATGTCCCAGACAGATATCGGCCGAGTGGTGCAGGTGATCGGTCCCGTGCTCGATGTCGAGTTCGAGTCCGGCCATCTTCCCGAGATCTACAGCGCCCTGCGCCTGCAGGCGACTTCCGGCGAAGACCGCGAGATCTCGCTGGTCGCGGAAGTTCAACAGCACATCGGCCGGGGACAGGTGCGGGCGGTGTCCATGTCCTCGACCGATGGCGTGACCCGCGGGATGGAGGTCGTCGACACCGGACAGCCCATCACCGTGCCCGTGGGCGAGGCGGCGCTGGGACGCATCCTCAACGTCATCGGCGAACCCGTGGACGAAATGGGTCCGGTGCAGGGGGAAGACGGGGCGACGCCCGAGCGCTGGCCGATCCACCGGGAGGCGCCGCGATTCTACGCCCTCGAGCCCAAGACAGAGATCTTCGAGACCGGGATCAAGGTGGTCGACCTGCTCGCTCCCTACGTCAAGGGAGGCAAGACCGGCCTGTTCGGAGGCGCCGGGGTGGGGAAGACCGTCATCATCATGGAGCTCATCAACAACATCGCCATGGAGCACGGCGGCCGCTCCGTGTTCTCCGGCGTGGGCGAACGCACCCGCGAAGGGAACGACCTCTGGCTGGAAATGAAGGAATCCGGCGTCCTGGATTCGACCGCGCTCTGCTACGGGCAGATGAACGAGCCCCCGGGCGCGCGCCTCAGAGTGGGCCTCTCCGGGCTGACCATCGCGGAGTACTTCCGCGACGTCGAGAAGCAGGACGTACTGCTCTTCATCGACAACATCTTCCGCTTCACGCAGGCGGGTTCGGAGGTGTCTGCGCTGCTGGGACGCATGCCCTCGGCGGTGGGGTATCAACCCACCCTGGGGACCGAAATGGGAGAGCTGCAGGAGCGCATCACCTCGACCCGGGACGGTTCCATCACCTCCGTGCAGGCCATCTACGTCCCCGCGGACGACCTGACCGACCCCGCGCCCGCGGCCGCCTTCGCCCACCTCGACGCCACCACGGTGCTCTCCCGTTCGATCGCGGAGCTGGGCATCTATCCCGCGGTGGATCCCCTCGACTCCACCTCGCGCATCCTGGATCCCCAGTTCCTGGGCAGGAGGCACTACGAGGTGGCCACCGGCGTCCAGCAGATCCTCCAGCGCTACAAGGACCTGCAGGACATCATCGCGATCCTGGGCATGGACGAGCTGAGCGAGGAGGACAAGATCATCGTCAACCGGGCGCGCAGGCTGCAGCGCTTCCTCTCCCAGCCGTTCTTCGTCGCCGAGCAGTTCACGGGGATCCCCGGGCGATACGTCAAGCTCGGCGACACCATCGAGTCGTTCGAGCGGGTGGTGGCCGGCGAATTCGACCATCTGCCGGAGCAGGCATTCTACATGAAGGGCGGGATCGACGAGGTTGTGGCCGCCGGCGAGGAGCTGGGGGGTTCGGCATGAGTCGCCTCAACGTCAAGGTGGTAAACCCTGAGCGTGTGCTCTTCGAGGGCGAGGCGGCTTCGCTGGTTGCGCCCGCATGGGACGGCAAGGTGGGCATCCTGCCCAGCCACGCCCCCTTCCTCACACTGCTCGGGGAGGGAGAGGTGGATGTGGATCTCGTGGGCGGAGGCAGTGCCCGACATCCGGTTTCGGGCGGCGTGCTCAAGGTACTCGCCGATGAAGTGATCGTCCTTACGGAGTCGGGGCGCACCACCTCTTCCGACTGAACCGGTGCGTCTGGACCTGCACCTGCACTCCCAGGCCTCGGACGGCTCCGAGCCTCCGTCGGGTGTCGTGGAGGCCGCCGCCGCCGGGCGGCTGGACGTGATCGCGCTCACCGACCACGACACCACCCAGGGTCTCGACGGCGCCCGCGCGGCCGCCGCGCGAGTCCCGATCGAGATCGTTTCCGGCATCGAGATCAGCACGGCTCACGCGGGCAGGGGGCTTCACATCCTGGGCTACTTCGTGGATCCCTCGACGCCCCGGCTGCGCGCATACGAGACCCGGGCCCGCCACCGGCGCGAAGAGCGGATGCGGGAGATGATCCAGCGGCTTGCCGTCCGCGGCGTGCACGTGCGCTACGAGTCGGTGGTCGAAATCGCCGGGCCCTCGCGCCGCAGCCTGGGTCGGCCCCATCTCGCGCGGGCGCTGGTGGCGGAGGGGTACGCGGACAGCGTTCCGGACGCGTTCGACCGGCTCATCGGGAACCGGCATCCCGCATACGTTCCCACGGCCTTCGTTTCGGCTGAAGAAGCCATTCGGATCATCCTGGAGTCGGGCGGTATTCCGATCTGGGCCCATCCTCCCTACGAACTTCTGGAAGGACTTCTTCCCGGGCTCAAGCTGGCCGGCCTGAGGGGGATCGAGGTCTACAGGCCCCGCACTTCACCCGAGCGCATTCTCTCGCTGGAACGGATCGCCCGGTCCTGGAACCTGCTCATGACCGGCGGCTCCGACTGGCACGGTCCCGACTCGGGAACACTGGGTGAGTTCTGCGTCTTCGGGGATGAAGTAGCGGGGTTCCTGGAAGCGGGAGGGATGTAGGGGCGATAGCCGGGCTTGGTCAGCCCCACCCCTCCACCGTCTCCAGCAACCGTCGTGCGGCGTCCGCGGGGCGGCGGGCCGCCATCACCGCCGAGATGACAGCCACGCCGCCCGCCCCGCTCCCGCCCAGGAGCGGGACGCGCTCGGCGGTCACGCCGCCGATGGCGAGCACGGGGATGCCGACCGAGCGCGCCACCGCGGCGAGGCCGCCGACCCCGATAACCGCGCCCGCGTCCGCCTTGCTGGTGGTGGGGAAGACGGTCCCGCAGCCGAGATAGTCAGCGCCGTCGGCTTCGGCCCGGCGAGCCGCGCCCGGATCGTCGGTCGAGTGACCCAGCAGGAAGCCGTCGGGCACCACCCGGCGCGCCGCTGCCACGGGTACGTCGTCGGGGCCCAGGTGGACGCCGTCCGCGCCTGCCGCCAGGGCGATGTCGAGCCGGTCGTTCACGATCAGCAAGGCCCCGTGGCGCGCTGTGACGGCGCGCAGGCGGCGGGCCAGGGCGAGGAGTTCGCGCGGCGGCGCCTCCTTGTCGCGCAGTTGAACGGCGGTGGCACCGGCCGCCACGACCTCCCCCACTACCTCTTCCGGCGACCGCCCGCAGCGGGGGCGAGGGTGGGTGACTACCAACAGGCGGAGCGCGCGCCGGAGCGGGTCCGCGGCGCCGGTCATCGGCCGCCCGGACCCGCCCCGGCGGCCCCCCGCCGCGACCGCGCGACCGCGCGGTTGTGCTCGCTCAGGGTGCGCGAGAAGGTGTGCGAGCCGTCGGCGTTGGCGACGAAGTACAGGTAGTCCACGTCGGCCGGATGCAGCGCGGCGTCCAGCGCGGCGGCTCCGGGCGCCCCGATGGGGCCGGGGGGAAGCCCCCCCTGGGTGTAGGTGTTGTAGGGGTGATTGGCTACCGAGTCCATCGCGGCGAAGAGCAGGCGCGGGCGGTGGCCGCCCAGCGCGTACAGGACGGTGGGGTCGGCCTGCAGGAGCATGCCGATGCGCAGGCGGTTGTGGTAGACCGCCGAGATCGCGGGCATTTCGCCGGATGCGCGAGCCTCCGCCTGGATGATCGACGCCAGCGTCACCACCTCCCGCTCCGACAGTCCCAGCTCCGCGGCCCGCGCCTCCCGCTCGGGGGTCCAGTAGCTCCGGTAGCGCTCGCTCATCGCGTCGACCACGGCGTCGAGCGGGACACCTCCGGCGAAGAGATAGGTATCCGGAAACAGGTACCCCTCCAGACCCGGCCCCGGCAGATTCCAGCGGGTGTGGGCGTCTTCCCCGCCCAGCCTGACGCGCACGGTGTCGGCGGGCAGTTCGGTGATGCCGGCGATGCGGGTGGCGATCCGGGGAAGCGTGAAGCCTTCGGGAATGGTGACCGCCACCATCCTGACCCGGCCTTCGACGAGAGCGTCGAGCAGGCGCGGCCATCCGGTTCCGGCGTCCAGCGCATATGTTCCGGCGCGGACATTGCGCTCGTCCCGCCGCAGCCGCCCGTAGGCGCGGAAGAGGAGCGGTCGGCGTATCAGTCCGCGCGCCACCAGCGTGTCGGTGATCTGCCCGAAGGTGGCTCCGGGTGCGACCGTGAACACCACGGTCTCGCCGTCCGGCGGCATGCCGCCGGGCGTCTCGACCGGCGCCGCCAGCCAGAGCAGCACCGACCCGCCGCCGAGCAGGATCACGCCGGCAGCCGTCCCAAGGGCGATCCTCCGCCAGCCCAGGGCCGCGCCCCGCCTGCCGACGGCCCGCATCACCCACCTGGTCACCTGAGGCGCCTCTCTCCCGCGTCCAGCCATCTCTGCAGAATCAGTGCGGCCGCCGCCGCATCCACGCGTTCCTTTTGCTCCCGCTTGCGCCGGGGCAGTGCGAGCGAGCGTACGACCCTCTCCGCGCTGGCGGATGTCATGCGCTCGTCGACATAGTACACGTCGAGTTCCAGGCTGCCACCGAGTCGATCTCCGAAACGGCGCACTTCGGCGCACCAATCCGTCTCGGTCCCGTCTGCGGCGAGTGGGAGCCCGACGACCAGCGCGATCGCGCCGTGGTCACGCGCGAGCGCCTGGAGGGCGCCCATGGGCGGCCGCTTGCCGCGCCGCCGCGTCAGGGTAGGCAGGGGCGTGGCGAAGGTACCCGTCGGATCGCTGATTGCGACACCGATTCGCCGTTCGCCATAATCGATGCCGAGCACGCGCATGCGAGGCTGTCTCTCACTGTTCTGGAGGCTGTTTTCCGGATTGGATCCTACCCGCACTCACAAATGACCCCAACAACATCACACTCGGCTCCGGTCGCCGTCGACCGCCCGCGTACCTCCATGAGCGCGATTCGCATCATCGAGCGCAAGAGCGCCGGCCAGACCCTTGAAGCCGGAGAGCTGCAGGCCTTCCTTGGCGCGTATCTGGAGGGTGACGTCCCCGACTATCAGATGGCCGCCTTTCTGATGGCCGTCTGGTTCCGTGGCCTCTCGGGCGCCGAGCTGGATGCCGTCCTCGACACGATGATCGCCTCGGGAGCCTCGCTGGATCTCTCCCATCTCGATGGCCCGCGGGTCGACAAGCACTCTACGGGTGGCGTCGGAGACAAGGTGTCGCTGGTTCTGGCTCCCCTCGCGGCGGAGTTGGGGCTCTACGTGCCCATGATGTCGGGCCGCGGTCTTGGCCACACGGGCGGCACCCTCGACAAGCTGGAGTCGATTCCGGGCTTCCGCACCGACATCGCGCTCGACGATTTCGTGTCGATACTGGAGGGGGAGCGGTTCGCGATGATCGGGCAGACCCCGGAGATCGCGCCCCTCGACCGCCGGCTCTACGATCTTCGCTCGGTGACCGGCACGGTGTCGTCGATTCCCCTGATCGCGACCAGCATCATGAGCAAGAAGCTCGCCGAGGGGCTGACCGGGCTGGTGCTCGACGTCAAGGCAGGCTCCGGCGCCTTTCTGCCCGGAATCGCGCGCGCGCTGGAGCTGGCGCGGACGATGGTGACCCTCGGCGAGCGCGCCGGAGTCGAGACGGTCGCCATGGTGACCGCGATGGATCGTCCCCTCGGGCGCGCCATCGGCAACGCGCTGGAGGTGGCCGAGGCACTGGACTGCCTGGCCGGCGGCGGTCCCGCCGATCTTCGGGAAGTGACGCTCGGCCTGGTCGCCGAGATGATGGTCGTCGGAGGGCTCGCGCGCGACGCGGGAAGCGCCCGGGCGCGGGCGGCCGCTGCGCTCGACTCGGGCCGCCCGCTGGAACGCTTCGCGCGCGTGGTGGCGCTTCAGGGGGGCGACATCCGGGCAGTTCACCGTCCCGAGAGGCTGCCGGCCGCAAGGGTTCGCCGCTATGTGCGCGCGCGATCGTCCGGCGTTGCGGCGGCCATCGATCCGCGCACTCTGGGCCACGGGGTGGTCGAGCTGGGGGGTGGCCGGACGCGGCTCGGGGCAACCATCAACCGCGGGGTGGGCTTCAGGCTGGAAGTCCAGGTCGGGGAGAAGGTCGCGTCCGGCAGCACCCTGGGGGTCGTGTACGCGGCCACGTCGGAGGACGCCGACAGGGCGTCCGAGATGCTCCGTCGAGCGATTCAGGTCGCTCCGGACGTTCCGCAGCCGCAGATGCCCCTGATGTCCCACCGGGTAACCGCGACCGGGGTCGAGCAGCTCTAGCGTGGCACG
The DNA here is from genome assembly GCA_028821195.1 of Gammaproteobacteria bacterium. Lineage (GTDB taxonomy): Bacteria > Gemmatimonadota > Gemmatimonadetes > Longimicrobiales > Gaopeijiaceae > BD2-11. Next base: position 73,182 of record JAPPHB010000080.1, on the reverse strand, counting down.
CCGCCGAAGATCCGCGACGCGTCGCAGGGCTCGGTCGGCTCCGTGCCCGGAATGAAGATCTCCTGGTAGCGCTGGACCTCCGGACACCACTCCGAGGCCAGAAGTCCGGTCTTGTTGTCCACTTCGAGCCGGAGAAGGGCTTCCGGCAGCGGCCAGCGTGAGGGAATCTCTCGCAGCGGAGGTATGTCGGGGCGGGTATCGTCACCCTCCCATCCGTAGTACACGCTGCGCATGAAGGCGCCCCAGACGGGGGCCGCGTCGCCACCGCCGGTAGAGTTGGGACGGATCTCCTGCGGCTGGTCCATGCCGTACCAGACGATCGCGTGCAGGTCGGGGGTGAACCCGTTAAACCACGCGTCCGTCGAATTGTTGGTCGTGCCGGTCTTGCCGGCCGCGGGGACTTCGTGCGGAAGCCCGGCCACAATGCGGATCGCATTGTAGCCGGTTCCGGCCGCGACCACGTCCTCCAGCATGTGTACGATCACCCGGGCCTCCAGGCTGTCCATCACTGGAGTCTTCTCCGGCTGGGGCTCCCAGAGCACCTGGCCCTCGGCGTTCTCCACCCGCAGGATGCCGTGCGGCTCGACGCGCGTGCCCAGGGTCGCGAACGACGCATACGCCTTGGCCATGTCGATGGGAAGAACCTCTGCCGATCCGATCGTGGTCGACGGGAAGCGCGGGATGTCGGTGCTCAGGCCGAGCCGGGTCGCCATCTGGGCGACGGTCTCGATGCCGACATCGTCCCACCCGAGCCTGATGGCGATCATGTTGCGCGATTCCCGCAGTCCCTGGCGGATGGTCATGCGCCCCTTGAAGATCTCGTCGAAGTTCTGGGGCAGCCAGGGTTCGCCGCTCACCTGCATGTAGGCGAAGGGCGCGTCGACGACGACGTGCGAGGGCGGGATTCCGCTCTCCACGGCCGCCGCGTACACGAAGGGCTTGAACGAAGAGCCCGGCTGGCGCATGGCCTGGGTGGCGCGGTTGAACTTGGAGTGGACAAAGTCCCTGCCCCCGACCATCGCAAGCACCTCGCCGGTCGACGGCTCCAGAACGATCATCGCCCCCTGGACATACGGCGTCTCGAAGGCTTCCGTAGCCTCCACGAACTCCGCATAAAGGGGGTGGTCGAACCCGGGCCGTGCCTCGACGCGCCCGAATCCCCACTCCATGGCCCGCTCGGCCAGGAACTGCATGTCCAGGTCGAGCGTGGTCTGGATCTCGAGGCCCGCCGTGTACAACTGGCTGCCGTAGCGGTCGTCGAGGATCTGGCGGATCCATTCCTCGAAGTAGGGGGCCACCGGTTCCCCGCTGCGGGTGCCCGGCGTCGGGAGTGGGACCGCCGACCACCGTTCAAGCTCCGCCGGGCTGATGATCCCCTGCGCGGCCATGCGGCGCAGAACCAGGTCGCGCCGCGATTGGGATTCTTCCGGGTTGAGGAAGGGGTTGTAGCGGCGCGGACGGTTGGGGATCGCCGCAAGAAGCGCGGCCTCTGCCGGATTGATCTGCGTCGCCGGCTTGCCGAAGTACTTGCGGGCGGCTGCCTCGATGCCGTACACCCCGTCGTAGTTCACCTGGTTCATGTAGGCTTCGAGAATCTGGTCCTTCGTGTAGGCGCGCTCCAGCTCCAGCGCAACCTGCGCCTCCTTGAGCTTGCGTACGAGCCGCTTCTCGAAGCCGATGTCCTCCTCCCAGATGTTGCGCGCCAACTGCTGCGTAAGCGTGCTTCCTCCGCCGTGCTCGAGGGATCGGGTGAGAATCAGGTCGCGGGCCGCGCGCGCGATGCCGATCGGGTCCAGGCCACCATGGTTGTAGAAGCGCTTGTCCTCGACCGCGACGAATGCGCCCGGGACATAGGCGGGCAGCGTGCCTATGGCCACCGGGGTACGGCGCTGGATGCCGAACTCCGAGATGATGCGGCCATCGCGGGCGAGCAGCTTCGAGGTCTGGCGGGGCTCCCAGTTGTGAATCTGAGCGATGGAGGGGCAGTCGCCGCACAGGTTGCGCCAGGAACCCCACACGAAGCCGCCGGCCAGCGCGGCCGACGCCAGCAGGATCCACGATACCGCCGGCACCGCGAGCAGTGCTCGAATCGCTGAAACAGGGGTCTTCATGTCTATCCGGGGTCGGGCCTTTGCGGGAAACATGATGTCACGGTCTGGTCAGGCTCATGTAACGAAAAGGTAACCGCAGTTTCGTCGCACTCCGCCGATCTCCGCTGCAAATACCCCGCCTCTTGCGTCCCGGATCCCGCACCTGGAGGCCCCCTTTGCTGGGGATGGCGGCTGTGTTAGTATGCTCCAAATCCGGGCTGACATACCGAGGTCAGCGACTCGGGTGGGGCAGGTACGTGAGGGGATTGGGGAAGGTCGCCGTCCGGCATGGCGTGTTCGGAAGCGGTTTCCGGGTACACACTGAGCAGGGAGGTTGCCTGTGACGCAATCCATTGTTCGATCGACACCTACAAGAAACCCGACAGGAAACCCAAAACGTTCTAATCCGACCCCGATATTGTCGTATCGGCGCTTCGAGAGCGGGCGCACCTCTGCGGTGACGCCCGTTTTTCGTTGGTTCAAGGAGGCGATCATGACACGTATTCTCTCCGCGACCCCGGGACTGCTCGGGATCGCCGCGGTGGCGATTCTGCTCACCGCCGCGCCCGCAGCCGCCCAAACCGGAAAAGTGACCGGCGTGGTCACTGATCAGGCCACCGGCGAGCCCCTCGCAAACGTTTCGGTCTTCATCGACGGGACCGGACGCGGGTCGCTGACCCAGGACAACGGCCGCTTCTTCATCATCAACGTTCCCCCCGGCACCTACACGCTGGTGGCCGAACTGATCGGTTACGCCAGCGAGCGGCGCGAAAACGTCGCCGTCTCCATCGACGTCACCGTGCAGCAGAACTTCCAGCTCGCCACCGAGGCCATCGCGCTGGGTGAAGTCGTGGTGTCGACCAGCCGCACCCCCCTGGTGGTGGAGGGTCAGACCGGTTCGCTCGAGATGATCTCCAGGGACGAGATCGACGCGCTCCCGGTCACCGACATCATGGGTGTCCTCGAACTGGAGCAGGGCTTCCTGCAGGTGCCGGAGGACAACACCACGGTGGTCTCCTTCGCGCAACAGAGGCAGGGAGTTACGGCCCTCCGCATCCGCGGCGGGCGCGGGGCCGAGACCACGGTCATGATCGACGGCATCCCGATCAACAACTTCGCGCTGGGCGGCCCGGCCTTCGACATCACCAACAAGGCCATCGAGCAGGTGGCGATCTTCACCGGACAGTTGGATGTGCAGTACGGCAACGCACTCTCGGGCGTCGTCAACTACGCTACCCCCGAGGGCTCCGACGAGCTGCAGGGCGAACTCGAGTTCCGGTCCTCGGAGGTCGGCGGATGGCTGGGCAACCAGTACGACCAGACCCGCGGGTTCGACATGTTCGAAGGGGTCATATCGGGCCCCATCCCCATGACCGGCGACAACCTGCGCTTCCTCATCGCCGGACGGCAGAGGTACGGCGCGGCCCGCGCCTACGAGTTCGACGACGATGTCTTCGACCCGTCGAACCCGTCGACCGACTTCAACACTCCCGACGCCAACGACGTCATCGCCGGCTGGCGGGCCACCGGGTTCGACGAAGTCCGGGACGGCTACGCCAAGCTCACCTACTACGCGACCCCGGCGGCCAAGCTCAACCTCTCCTGGGCCGGGTACGAGCGCGAGTACAAGCCCTACGATTTCGACTGGACGCTCGCCGTCAACCCGCTCGAGTACATGACCACCGCCACCGACAGCGCCTACTACCTGGCGCGGACCAGAACTCTGGACTACCAGAACCTGGTGCAGAACTCGCTCCGGCTGGACCGCAACCTCTTCATCGGACGCTGGGACCACACCTTCGGACGTTCCGCCTACAAGATCACGGTGGGACGCTTCGACCAGAGCCGGGAGACCTGCAACGTCATGAGCGGCGTCTGCCTGCAGAACCACTACGAGGACCCCAACTTCAATGGCGGCTTCGTGGCTCCGGGTCCCGCGGTGTACAACAACACGCCCACCGCCGGGACCGACCGCTACTGGGGCGGCGAGAGCGTGCTGACCACAACCGGACGCTTCGACTTCCAGTCGCAGGTCTCGGACAACCACAACATCTCGGGCGGCGTGTTCTACCAGGGTCACGACCTCACCTACGACGAATGGGACGACGTGGGTGTCAACGACGTGGTCAAGCTGCACCAGCTCTTCGAGGCCCAGCCCTGGGACGGCGCCGTCTATATCCAGGACCAGATCGAATACGATTTCCTGACGCTCAAGCTGGGCGCGCGCTTCGACTACGGGAGGGCGAGCGGGCTCTTCTTCGCCAACCCAGTCGATCCGACCAACGGCACCACCGCGCTCGACGTGTGCACCAATCCGTCGCAGTGGCAGAACGTCACCGTGCGCGAGTACGACGCGGCGACCGAAACCGTCAGCACCTCCACGGTTTCGGCCGATCCAAGCTGGACGCTGGCCGGCTGCACCTTCGAGGTCCGCGACGAAGCCACGCGCATCGCGTCTTCCGACGACTTCTCGGAGGCGGATACCCGCTCGCAGTTCTCTCCCCGGATCGGCGTGAGCTTCCCGGTCACGGAGAGCTCGAGCCTGTTCCTGAACTTTCAGCGTCTCTCGCAGAACCCGATTCTCTTCAACAACTACCGGAACTCGGGCATCGGCACCGCGCGCGAGGGAACCATCGCCGGACCCGCGATCTTCGTGAACGCTTCGGCGGGACAGACTCCCTTCCTGGGCAACCCGCACCTCGTCACCGAGCAGGCGACGACCTACGAGATCGGGTACTCGCAGGAGATCGACGGCCAGTACGCGCTCTCGGCCGTCATCTTCTCGAAGGACCAGAGCGGCCTCACGGGCGTGGCCCGCGTCGGCAGCCCGCCCTACACGGTCATCGATCCGGGCGCGACCTACGGCTTTTCAGCGCCGGACTACGCCGTCCTGACCAACCAGGATTTCGCGACCACGCGGGGCATCGAGATCGCTCTGCGCCGGCGTGTGGAAAACTACTGGGGCTTCGACGTGAACTACGGTCTCTCGGCGTGCCGCACCAACGCCGCGGATCCGGAGCGGGAATTCGAGGCTCAGACGGAAGAGAACGATCCGTTCGTTCGCGACGAGATCCCCTGTGAGATCGACCAGCCCCACAAGTTCACCGGCGTTCTCCGGCTCGCGGTGCGCGACGACGTGCCCGAAATCCCGTTCGGCGACGTGTTCGCCAACACCAACCTTTCGGTGATCTTCTCCGCGTCGAGCGGGTTGCCGTACACGCCGACGCTCACGTTCGAGGGCTTCGGCGAACTCGAACAGTTCGACCGCTACAGCGGGCGCGCGCCCATGCTCATGACCCTCAACATGCAGGCCCGCAAGGACTGGACCATCAACAACGTCCGCTACGGATTCTTCGTGAACGTAAACAACCTGACCGACCGCCTGAACTGCATTCAGGTGTACGAGTCGACCGGGAAGTGCACCGACGGCTCCGAGGACCAGAGCCGGCGCCGCGCGGGGAACACGGTGGACACCAACACGAGCTCCACCTTCTTCGACCGCCCGCACTTCCTCGGCCAGCGCAGGACGATTACGGCCGGCATGAGGGTCACCTTCTAGAAGGCCATGGGCCACCGGTATGCAAAGAGACGCCAAACTTGTCCAATCGGAGTTCTCATGAAGCAACTTCTTACGCACAGGGCAGGCCTCCTCATCGCGGGCCTGGTCGTGATGCCGCTGGGTACGCCCGGCGAAGCACGAGGCCAGGAAGACGTGACGGTCATCGACGCGGGGGGCGCCGGTAACGACCTGGTGGTCCCAACGCGCCCGAACCTCTTCCAGTTGCGGGCTTTCGGCGATGAGGGCGCGGCAGGGGTTCGCACCAACGGATCCAACTCCTGGTGCCTGCAGAACATTCAGGGCTTCTCGAGCCGTTTCAACTTCGGCTGCCGCACCGGCTGGTATGTCCGCCAGGCCAACGGCCAGTTCAACGCTGCGATCTTCGACATGGGGATGAAGTGGGGCGCGCCCGCCAGCGACCTGCCCGAGGTCATCGATCCCGCCACCAGCGGCCTCGGTGGCGGCGGCTTCACCGTCAACATGACCACCCTCATCATCGGGGGAGCGGTACAGGGCGGCGGGGACAAGCTGTGGGCCTCGGACCGGAGCCCGGTCGATCTGCTGAATCTGGCGGCGAAGACCACCGAGGACGCCACCTGCACGAATCACACGGCGTTGCGCGACGGCTTCATGTTCTCGGGATTCCAGCTCACCCCCACCTCCGACTGCGAGGGGACGCATCCCGCGTCCGGATGGCAGGGCAGCCACCCGATCCCGGCCGAATCGTATCTCGAACTCCAGGCCTCGGCGCCGGAATTCGGGGCCATGTACGACCTGATGAATCCCAACGACTACGATCCCTTCGCCTTCTGGCGCGTCCCGGAGGAGATGCAGGCCACCGAGAAATTCCTCGGCGACTGGCAGACCTACGGCGAGTTGAGCGACTGGTACCGGAACGCTCTCGAACGCTACGGCACGGTGGTTCCCGGAGGTGCGGGGTCGCCCAACTACGCGGGCTGGCCGCTGGGGCTCACCCAGTTCTACGACGGGTTCTACTTCGGGTTGCCGACGGTCGGAAACGTGATGTACTTCCAGTCCATCATCGTCAACGAGTCCGAGAAGGTCTACGGCGTGGGCATGACCTACGACTCGGTTTACATCGGCATGAACGTCGACCCGTTGCTGCAGGGACAGGGCGACGCGCACTACTTCGACCCCGTGCGCAGCGCGATGCTCTGGAAGGAAACCGGGAGCCGTTGTGCGGACGCGATCGATCCTCCGGGTTCCGGCTGCAACCGGACTGGAGACGACGACTGGAACAACGGCGCTGCGGGCGCGGGCATCGTGTTCCTCAAGACCCCCATCGGCGACGCGCGCTACAAGCTGTTCAGCGACCCGTCGAGCGACTTCTACAATCCCGCGCACCCGCGCGCCGGCGACACCATCATGTTCCAGCACCAGCGCCAGTGCGGGTTCGGGGGCTGCATACCCCGCACCTGGAGCCGCAGCCAGCGCGCCCACTTCGGGCACTTCGCATCGATCGGCGAATACACGCTGGACGGGGAGACGCCCGGGGACCTGTCCGACGGCGCCTACCACCGCATTTTCCGGCCGGAGGCGTGGCCGGAACGCACCGGCGTCTACAACAAGTACGTGCCCGGCGAGGGTGAAGCGGGCGCACCCACCTGGGACTGGAACCACGACGGCCAGTCGGACACCATTTACGCCGACGCCTGCGGCAGCCGCGGGTGCGTGGCCCTGTGGGCGGACACGCTTCCGTCGGGCTATACGAACAGTTACGGGAACATCTCGGATATCGCCGTGGGCCCGGTGCACATGGCGCCCGGCGACACCGTCCCCTTCGTGGTGGCGCTGGTGGGCGCCGCGGACTCCACATCCATGGAGTCCGCCCTGGACAACGCCATCGGCTTCTATCAGCAGATGTACCTCGGACCGGAGACGGCGCCGCCGCCGGTGATATCCGCGGTGGATGTGGTCGGAGGCCAGGCTTCATCCACGGGTGAGATCGACGGAAACGAGATCTCGCTCTTCTTCGACGACACACCTGAGGAATGGGTCGATCCCTACCTCGCCAATCTCGATGTGAGCGCGGACATCGCGCGCAACTTCTGGCTTGCGGATTCGGTCGCGGCACGCTCCGCCAACAACGTGGCCGCCATCCACATCTTCAAGTCGTGCGACGGAGGTTCCACCTGGACCCAGGACGGGGACTGTGACGGCGACCCGGTCTTCGACGAGACCTCCAAGTGGAACAACTTCGGGTGGCAGCCCTACACCACCTTCGAGGCCGAGGACGACGGCACCCTTCCGAACGTATTCGAGGACCAGTCGTTGATCCCCGGGGTGACCTACACCTACTCCATCGTCACCGAGACGCGCGGAGCCAAATTCAACGTCGTCCGCGGCACGCACGTCGACTCGCTGCTGGCCGAAGAGGTGGTGTTCGCGCCCGAGCTGATCGGGGCCGTGTCCGCTTCGGGCACCAACCCCAACGTGGCGGTGGTGTACGCGCCGCTCAACCTCGCGGCAGGAGCCAGCCGGGCCGAGCTGAACGAGGTCTCCCGCAGCGGAAACTCCACCGTGCCGGTCGAATTCTCTGTGGTCGGAACCTCGCCCGTCTCCGGACAGTACCGGGTCGTCTTCGGCGACAAGCTGGTGGTCAACCAGGTGGACAACCTGGACGACACCGGTTCGCCCACCTCCACCCAGACCACCGTGGCCGCGCAGTCAGTGCGCACCATCACCGGCATGGAGGGGGAGCCCGTCGAGGTGGTGATCGCCAGCGTGGACTTCAACCGGTCCGGCAACGTTACCATTTCCGGCCTGGAGGAACTGCCGGTCGACAGCGCGATGCAGAGCTCGATGCAGCGCACCACGGTGTTCGAGGGAGGCTTCGGCATGGTGGTCGCCGCCGGGGCCACCCCCCTGCTCGCCTCGACCACCCTTGAGGGCGACGAGGCCACCCCTGGCGCCTTCTTCAGCCGCGAGGACTTTCCCTTCTTCACGGTGTCGGTGGACGCCGGGGCAGGGGGTACGCTGGACCCGCCGTCGCGGGTTTTCACCACCGCGTCGGCCGACACCGTCGCGGACCGGGTGCAGCCCACCGTGTGGTGGCTGACGAGTTCCTCTGGATATGTAGGCGGCGACGAGTACGGCGAGTACGCGATCGTCTGGAACGCAGACGCGTGGGGCGCCGGCGCGCCCTTCCGGCTTCCGGATCCCGCGATCGAGGCCACCGTCGCCGCCTCCCTGTCGGGGCGGCCGGCGGCATCGACCTCGAGCACGGGCGAGGATGTCCTGGCAGCCGTTCAGGAGGTCGATCCTGACATCGAAACCTTGGAGTCGTACGCGCTTCCGTTCTCGGTGCGCAACAACACCTACGGCCGCGATGTGCAGATTGCGGTGGTCGACCACCAGGAATCGGTGCTCGTCGGACAGGGGGTCGACACGGCCCGGGTGGAGGTTCCGGCGGGCGTGTGGGTGCCGGGCGACCAGATCTACTTCGTAGAGACCGTGACCCGGGAGTTGACCGACGACCAAGGCAGCACGGTCCTCGACGCGGGCGGGCAGCCCGCGACGGAGACGGCCACGGTCGTGACCTTCGACGTGACCCTCGGCTGCGACGCCCCGCGTCCCTCATGCGATCCGACCACCGGAGGGTCGACCGAATCCGGCTACATCCCGGTGACCGAGCAGGTCACGCTGACGGTCCCCTGGCTGGTCCCGCTTCAGTCGGGCGACGAGGTGGTGGTGGACGTGCAGAGGGCGATCACGGCGGCGGAGGCCGCCGCGACGGGGGCGGTCTCCCTCGACGACGTGCACGTGGTTCCCAACCCGTACTTGCACGCAAGCGCGTTCGAGCGCGCGACCGACGCACGGGTTCTGAAGTTCACGAACCTTCCCCAGGAAGGAACCATCCGCATCTTCGACGTGGCGGGGCGATTCATCCAGGAGATCGTTTATGGTCCCGAGGATCTCCAGGGGATTGATGCCTACTGCGGCGCCGGAGACTGCGGGGGTGACCTCAACTGGGACATGCAGACCCGCGAGCGCACCAACCTGGGAGCGGGACTCTACATTTTCGTTCTCGAATCCGGCGGCCAGAAAAAGATGGGCAAGTTCGTCGTCATTCGCTGAGCCTGAGGCCAAGGAGATAGATCAATGAACCGTGCACTGCTGCTAGCGCTCACGCTCGTGGCGACGGCGGAGATGCTTGAGGCTCAGGAAACGCTGACCTCGACGCCGGAACAAATCGTGACCCGCGTCGGAACCCGGGGCGCCGCATTTCTCGCGGTGGGCGTCGGCGCGCGCGGCCAGGCGCTGGGAGGCGCCTTCGGAGCGGCGGCGGACGACGTCACGTCGCTCTACTGGAACACCGCGGCCATGTCTCGGATCGACGGCTTTTCCGCCGGAATGACGACGGCGCGGCTCTTCGACGATCTCGATATCCAGCACACCTTCGTGGGCGTGGTGATGCCGTTCGGGTTTACCCGCATCGGCGTAAGCGTGAACACCCTCGACTCCGGGGAAATGCCCTGGCAGAGTGAGAACTGGCCCAACGCCGGGTATGGAGGCGAGCAGGATCCGACCGCCGCGTCCTTCAGCTGGACGGGGACAGCGATCGGACTGCATTTCGCGCAGCCCATCACCGACCGCCTCACGGTAGGCGTGGCGGGCAAGGTGGTCGAGGAGGGGATCACCAACGCGACGGCGAGCTACGTCGGCGTCGACATGAGCACCGTGTTCCGCACCGGGCTCTACGGCGTCACCTTCGGAGCGTCGCTCACCAATCTGGGGACTTCGGGTCGATTCGAGGGAAACCTGCTTAATAGCCGGGTGAACACGGAGTTCGCCGAGAATCAGATCGACGATTTCATCCGGGTCATCGAGCTGTCCGCGGCCACCGACCGTCTCGAACTCCCCACATCGTTCCGCTTCAGCGTGATGCTGGACCTGATTGGGGGCGCGGACGCGATCGTTTCTCCGGACGCGGACCAGTCGCTCCGGCTGATGGCCGACATCAACGATCCCGTCGACGCGCCCCAGGAAACCGCGCTCGGGCTCGAGTACGGCTTCATGGGACTGGCCTTCGTGCGGGCCGGCAAGCGCTTCGCGAACGAAGACCAGATCGACCACGGGCTCATGCACGCGGCCGCCGCGGGTGGAGGCCTGCGGCTCCCGGTCGGGGAACTGGGCACGCTGAGCGTGGACTACGCCTACACGTCGATGGAGCAGCTGGAGAACATCCAGGTCTTCAGCTTCCAGCTGCAGTTCTGACGGGAGGAAATAGACTGATGAGAGTACTGAACCGGTTGGCGCTGGCCGGGCTGGTGATGGCGCTGCCCTCGGCCGTACACGCCCAGTCCGAACAGGGCGCCTGGAGCGTCGAGGTATCCGCGGGAACCCAGATGTACGCCCCGTCGAGTTCGCTCATGAACAGCCCCATGCTCGCGCTGGAGGCGTTGTATCAGCTCACCCCGCGCATTGCGCTGGGGCCTGCGATTCAGTTCCACCGCGCCGACACCGACGGCAGCTTCTACCTGGCTGCCATCGACTTCGGTGCGGACAGCACCCGCATCTACGAGGTAGGCCAGACGCTGAGCGCGCTCCACTACGGCTTGAACGCGCACATCAGCGTCATGCCGGGAAGCTCGCTGGATCCATATGTCGTCGTCGGCGGAGGCGGAGCCACGCTTTACCTGGATACGCAGGCCAACGACGACTTCCGGCGCGTGACCCACCAGATGGTGCTGGGGGGCGCGGGGGTGCGCTACGCGGTGACGGAGGCCGCCGGAATCCAGGTGGACGTGCGCGACGTCATCTACCGGGACTTCGACCGCGATGTTCTCAACCCGGTCGAGGAGCGACTCCGCAACTGCAAGAGCGACGGGACCTGTCGCTTCCCTGATGCGGAACGCACCGACCTCCCGGACAAACAGGACATGATCCACAACATCCGCCTGTCGATCGGGTTGACGTACGTCCCCGGACTCAACCGCTAGCGGGCAGGAGGCGATCAAATGAAAGCAGCACGCAAGCGAATCCGGCTGCACGCGGTGGGTGTCGCTCTGTGCGGCGCGCTCCTCGTGGCCGCCTGCGAGACCGACAACGTTACCGACCTGACCGACGACCGGCCGGTGCTCAAGATGACGATCGCGCCGGGGGATGCGGTGTTCCCCTCCGGCTCGGTCGCGCTCTCGAAGGCGGTCGTCTCCGGGTTCGATTTCTCGGTTCCGGACGGGTTCGACCGGGGGACGGGGGCGGGGGGGTTCTTCGTACCCGTCGCCACCCCCATAGGTACCGCTCCAGCGGTGGACCTGGGGGGCTCGGTGCGTAATTCCGCCCAGGATCCCCGGTTGCCGGCCCTGCGAGAGGGTTCTGCGGCGGTGGGTACCCACTTCGGCCTGTTCGAACTGACCCTCTTTCTTCAGAACGGAGCTCCGGTAGGTTACTGGGACCTCTTTGGCGAGGTGCAGGGGCTCGAGCCCTCTACAGCCTATACGGTCGTGCTGGCCCGCATGACGCTGCAGGTGAACGGCGAGTTGGACCAGCATCAGGTTCTGACCGGGAACCCGGTCGACGAGCCGGACGAGTTGTCCTTCGCATCCGGCGAAACCGTCATCTACGGAGACGTCGCCTGCGATTTCGACCTGCAGGCTGGCATCACCCCGATCAGGGCCGAGATGAACCCGGTTGGCCTTGGTGTTGTCGAGACGAACGGGGCGGGCACCGGCGTTTTCGACTGCGTGCTGAGGGCCGTTCCCGGTGACATGTGGCCCGGACGAGCGGAGGGGGCCAACCTGTCCACGGCGGACGATTTCACGGCGGCGAATACGCCTTTCGGTTCCAACGAGACCGGCGCCATGGTTGGCCCGGGCCAGTTCAACTACCTGCTCCTGTACGAGGGAGCTCCGAGCGGAGGCGCCCTTCCGACCGGAAGCCCCACCGTGCGCATGCAGCTGGGCCCCGACATCGACGCCGGCGGAAACGTCATCAACAACGCCATGGCGCCCTTCCCGGCCGGTGTAGTGCCCAACGCACCCGAGCTCTCCGGGGGCGACAACTCCTTTGCCGCACCGGGCCAGATCGACGTCACGCTGGCGGGCTTTTCGCCCCTCTCCGGCGGTTCGTACCAGCTTTGGCTGTACGACGCGGGCTCAGCTTCCTACTCCGCCGCGGACGCCACGATCTACCCCGCGATGGACATGGACATGATGATGATGGGCTCGACCTTCTCGCCGTCGTCCTCGGAGGACGTGTACCACGCGAAGCTGGAAGTGTCGATGGATCAGAACTTCGGCGAGTTTACACACGTGGCGGTGAGCGCCGAGGCCGGACAGGCGAGTTCGCCGACCGGGGGGCCGTTCCTCTTCCAGGAATACCTGAACCCCGCCAACCTCATGCAGCAGGGGGCCATGACCTTCGGCCACCTGGGTTCGGATGGGGAAATCGAGCCCTTCTTCGGTGGAGGCTCGGGCTCCGGGTCCTTCTACGAGAGCTCGCTGCTGGTGGAACTCAACCGGCTGCCGGCGCCACCTCCGGGAATGCACTACCAGAGCTACCTCGCCGCCGTCTCGCCCACGGGCGTCGGCACTTCGTCCCGTGGCAACACGATCACGCTGGATGCCCGCGGAAACGGAATGGATCGGCTGGAGGCGGCGCAAGTCGGCGATTTCGCGTCGTTCACCCACTATCTGGTGGTGCTGGAGCCGGACGGCATCACCTCCATTACCGAGATGTGGGTGCAGCAGAGCGACGACTACAAGAACAAGTTCAAGGAGTTCTTCGGAGGCTGACGCCGGCGCCGGCATGCCGCGACAATCCGCGCCCGCCGCCTGCAGGGGTGGCGGGCGCGTTTGTTGCAGCGGGTTTCCCGGGGCGGGAGCCGGTGCCCCGGCACTTGCCCCGGGTGATAGATTCCCTGCGATGCGGCAACTGGCGGAGTCCTGGAGATGAAAACACTTTCCGTCCGCGTGGAAAAACCCTGGGGCTACGAACTCATCTGGGCGCACACCGGACGCTACGTGGGCAAGATCCTGCATGTGAACGCGGGCGAAGCGCTTTCGCTGCAGTACCATCGTGAGAAGGATGAGACCCTGTACATGCTGGCCGGATCGATGCGGCTGTGGCTGGGTCCCGCGCGGGATGAACTGGAGGAGCGGATGATGAGGGAGGGGGATGCGGTGCGCATCCTTCCCGGAACCGTGCACCGCATGGAGGCGGTGACGGACGTGGACATCCTGGAGGCGTCGACACCCGAACTGGACGACGTGGTCCGGCTCGAGGATCGTTACGGGCGCGCGGGGAGTTCCGGGCGACGGGGATGAGGCCGGCCATCCGCGGACTGCTCGACGCTGCCGCGTCGCCTGCCGGGTGGTGGGCGCTCCTGCTGGTCGTCCTCCTGCCCAGCGTTGCGTGCAGCCAGGAATCGCCCACCAGCGGGCTGGTCGTTTCGTCGGATGTCGCCCTGCAGGAGACGGCCAACGCGCTGCTCGAGGACATCAGCGAGCGCTCGGGGTTCAGCTTTACCAGGCCGGTGCGTGTCGAGTGGCGTAGCGAGGAGGAACTGGTCCGGTATCTGACCTTCAAGCTCGATGAGGAGTTTCGGGAGGGCGAGGTGGAGCGCATCCGCGACACCTACGCACTTCTGGGGCTCGTGCCCGAAACACTCGATCTGGAGGCGCTGTTCCTGGCGCTTTATACCGAGCAGGTCGCCGGCTTCTACGATCCCGACTCTGTGGCGCTCTACGTGAGATCCGGCCAGGCCGAGGAGACGCTGGAAAGCGTGCTGGTCCACGAGCTCGTCCACGCCGCCCAGGACCAGTCCGTCGACCTCGACGCGCTGACCGCGCGCGGGCGCGGCAACGACCGCCAGATCGCCGCCCAGGCGGCGGCCGAGGGCCACGCCACCCTGGTGATGCTCGAGTACGCGCTCGCGAAGCAGCAGGGGTCGGAGGTCGACCTGGTGGCGATCCCCAACTTCATCGACCTGATGGGCCCGTCGCTGGCGGCCGCCGCGAGTTCTTCACCGGTCCTGAGCACCGCTCCGGGAATAGTGCGCGAGTCGCTCATCTTTCCCTACGTCCAGGGAACCGAATACGTCCGCGTGTTGTGGCAGCGGCGCCCGGATCGGCCGCCTCCCTTCGGAGAGCTCCTTCCTCACTCCACCGAGCAGGTGCTCGAACCGGAACGGGCATTCGGACCCGAACCGGATGCCCCGCTCAACATCGAGTTCTCCGGCGGCGGTGCTTCCGTGACCTACGCGAACTCGCTCGGCGTGGCGGAGATCGGGATTCTCTTCGAGGAGGTCGCGGGGGATGGGCGGCCGATACGCGGCTGGGAGGGCGACCAGTTCGCCTTGGTGGAAGGCAGCGACGGCAGCCGGGGGCTGGTGTGGTGGTCGGTCTGGGAGGACGAAGCGGCGCGCGACGCGTTCGTGTCCCGCGGCCAGGCGGTGGCCGCGGCGCTGACCGATGCGACCCTCGAGCTCGACACGCTGGACGGCCGGCCCGCGGCGGTCCTGACGGTTGGCGCGGTACCCGCTCCGCCGTTGGCCAGGATCGTGGGGGGCGCATGAGTTCGCGCGCGTCCGCGGCGCACGCCGTGCATGTGAGCACGAAGGGGGGGCGCGGTTATCCCGTGCTCGTGTCCCGCGGCCTGCGCCATGCGATGGCGGAGCTGCTCGCCGAGTACGCGCCCGCCCACCGCTACGCCGTCATCGCCGACTCCCACGTCGCCCGTCTGCACGGCGACGCACTGCTGGGCGGATTGGCCGCGGGCGGGGCGCGGGCGGAACTGTTCACCTTTCCCGCGGGGGAGGAGAACAAGATCCGCCGGAGCTGGTCGCGCCTCTCCGACGAGTTGCTGGCCGCCGGATTCGGTCGCGACGGGTGCGTGGTCGCGCTCGGCGGCGGGGTGACCGGCGACCTCGCCGGCTTCGTGGCCGCAACCCTGCTGCGAGGCATCCCGGTGGTGCAGGTGCCGACCAGCCTGGTCGCCATGGTGGACGCCTCGGTGGGAGGGAAGACAGGGGTGGACACGCGAGCCGGCAAGAACCTGATCGGCGCCTTTCACCCGCCGCGCGTGGTGGTCGCCGATCCCGACTACTTGGGCACGCTGCCTGCGGCGGAGCGCGCCCAGGGGCTCGCCGAGGCGGTCAAGCACGGGGCGATCCTCGACGAGGACTACTTTGAGGAGGTCGCGCGCTCCGCCGCGGGGGTGCTGGCGGGAGACGGCGCCGCCATGGAAGCGGTGGTGCGCCGGTCGGTGGAACTGAAGGCCCGTGTCGTCAGCGCCGACGAACGGGAAGGGGGGCTCAGGCAGCTGCTCAACTTCGGGCACACCCTCGGGCACGCGCTCGAGGCGGAATCGAGCTACACCCTCCCGCACGGTTCCGCCGTCTCGCTCGGCATGATTCTGGAGGCGCGCGCGGGCGGGCGCATCGGGCAGACCGCGCCGGGTACCGCCGACCGGCTGCGCGCGGCGCTCGACGCCTGCGGCCTCCCCACGGTTCTTCCCCAGGGCACCGATGCCGCCGTCGTGCTGGCGCGCACGCGCACCGACAAGAAGATGCGCGCCGGGTCCGTCGCCTACGTCCTCCTGGACCGCATCGGACGAGTGGACGGGACGGGCGGATGGACGCACGCCGTGCCCGACGAAGTCGTGCTGGCCGTACTTGGCGAGGCGGGATGAGTTCTGCGCAAGGTCCGTCGCCCTCCACCGCCGCCGATGTGCTGGCAGCGGCCGCCGCCGCTCCGGGCCGGCCGTTTCTGCTTTCCGGGGACGGCATGATGACCTACGGACAGGTGGAGAGCCAGGCCCGCGACCTCGCGGCATCCCTGCACCACCTGGGCATCGAGCGGGGCGAGCGTCTCGCGATCCTGCTGCCCGGCTGCGCCGAGTTCATCGTGGCGGTTTTCGCGGCGGCCAGGCTGGGGATCGTCGTGGTGCCCCTGAATCCCCGCCTCCCGCCGCTGGAGCTGCGCTACCGCCTCCGCCACTCGCAGGCCGCGGCCGCGGTGACGCCCGAGATGTTCGAGGGGATCGACTACCTGCAGTTCGCCGAGGACGTGCTGGAGGATCTGCCGGAACTGGGCTACGTGATCACCGTCGGCGAAGAGGACCTCTGGTACGACGACCAGATCTACCAGTTTGAAGACCTGGTCTCGGCGGGACGGGGAAAGGAATGTCCGCGCCCGGACGTCGCCTCCGACGACCTCTTCGCGATTCTCTACACCGCCGGAACCACCGGGAAGCCGAAAGGCGTGGAGCTGACCCATGGCAACCTGGTGGTGCCTGCGCGCCAGACCGTGGCGGAGCTGGGGGTGACCTCCACGGACCGCGTCATCGGGCCCAGCGACATCTTTCACGCCTTTGCGCTGGGTCCCGCCATCCTCGGCACCGCGAGCACGGGTGCGTCGATCGTGCTGCAGGAGAGCTTCGACGGCCATGAGGCGCTGGATCTGATCGAACGGCACGGCGTCACGGTGCACTACGGGGTGCCCACGCACTTTCTGACGGAGCTGTACGAGCAGCGGCGCATGCCGCGCGACCTCTCCAGCCTGCGCTGCGGCATCGTCACCGGGGGCCCCATCGCGGATCCCGCGCTGCGCCATGTGCGCGAGGAGCTTTGCC
The DNA here is from genome assembly GCA_028821195.1 of Gammaproteobacteria bacterium. Classification (GTDB taxonomy): domain Bacteria; phylum Gemmatimonadota; class Gemmatimonadetes; order Longimicrobiales; family Gaopeijiaceae; genus BD2-11. Next base: position 55,938 of record JAPPHB010000080.1, on the reverse strand, counting down.
CCAACCTGCAGGTGGCCTATTCACTCACCGAGGCAGGGTCCACCCTGTCCATGACTCGCGCCGAAGATCCTCCCGAGAAGCAGCGCTTCACGGTGGGACGGCCGCTGCCCGATGCCTCGGTGCGCGTGTGCGACGGCGACGGGTCCGTGCTCCCGGTCGAGAGCCTGGGGGAGATCCGGGTTCGCGGCCCCGGCGTGATGCGCGGCTACCACCGGCAGCCCGACAATACCCGGCGGCACTTCGACGCCGACCGGTTCCTTCACACCGGCGACATGGGCATCGTGGACGAGGACGGCTACCTGCATTTGGTAGGTCGCCAGGGCGATGTTATCATTAAGGCTGGGTTCGATGTGTATCCCCGGGAAGTCGAAAGCAGAATCGCGACCCACCCGGCGGTACGGGATGTAGTAGTGGTGGGTCTGCCCGACGAACTCCTGGGCGAGGCCGTGTGCGCCTGCGTGCACATGATCGAAGGGGCCATGGTCTCGGCGGAGGAGTTGAGAGCGTGGTGCCGCCCCTCGCTGGCCACCTACAAGGTGCCCGATCGGATCCACTTTTTTGACGAGTTCCCGGCGACGGCAGCCGGGAAGGTCGGACGCGGAGAACTGGCTCGCGTGTTGCGGGCCGAGGTCCTGCGCCGGCACGGCTAGGTCCCTGGCTTCCCAGCCCCGCTCCACGACCGATCGCGGCGTGCGCCGCCGGAGAGAGGGTGGACCGGAGAGGGAAGCTCGGCGGCCGGAACTTCGGTTGCGAGAGAACATCAAATGATCAACCACTTCACGCGCGCCCCGCATGTCGAAGGGGCGGGCCCGATCCTGTCCTCGGCGCCCAACGCGGCGCTGCTCATCGACTTCGACAACGTGACGATGGGCATCCGGAGCGATCTTTCCAAAGAGATCAAGACGCTCCTCAACTCCGACATCATCAAGGGCAAGGTCACCGTCCAGCGGGCGTATGCCGACTGGCGGCGGTATCCCCAGTACATCGTGCCGCTCTCGGAGGCGTCGGTCGACCTGATCTTCGCTCCCGCCTACGGCAGTTCGAAGAAGAACGCCACCGATATCCGCATGGCCATTGACGGCATGGAGCTGGTCTTCATTCGTCCGGAAATCGGAACCTACATTCTCCTCACGGGCGACAGCGACTTTTCCAGTCTGGTCCTGAAGCTCAAGGAGTACGGGAAGTATGTGATCGGGGTCGGGATCCAGGAATCGAGTTCCGACATCCTGGTCCAGAACTGCGACGAATACTACTCGTACTCGTCCATCGCCGGTCTCCAGAAGGCCTCCGTGGGGGACAAGGGCAAGTCGGTGGACCCCTGGCATCTCGTCAGTGAGGCATCGAAGAAGATGATCGAGCGCGGGGACGTGATGCGCTCGGACAGGCTCAAGCAGGTGATGCTGGAGATGAGCCCGGGCTTCGAGGAATCCAGGCACGGGTTCAGCAAGTTCAGCAGATTCCTTGCCGAAGCTGCCGCCCGCGGCCTCGTGCGCCTGCGCAAGCTGGAGAACGGACAGCACGAGATACTTGCCGCGGGGGGGCGTCAGCGAGATGCCGCAGCCAGCCGCACCCCTCAACAACCGGGCGGGCGCAGCCGGGCGGGCGGGCCCGGTGGTTCGGAACGCGGGCGGGCGGCTGCAGCCCCCGGCGAAGCGGAATCCCCGAAGAGGGAGCCCCGCCGGGAGGGCGCGTCCGAGAACGGGACAACGGGCGCGGACCCGCTGGCCGACGCGTACGAACTCCTGCGCCGGGGGCTGGCGGAAATCAGCCCCGACAACAGCTGGACGCGGGATTCGGACGTGAAGCGCCGCATGCTGGATCTCGACCGGAACTTCGATGAGACCGGGCTCGGGTTCAGCAAGTTCAGCAAGTTCCTCACGCAGGCCCACGAGCACGACGTCGTGCGCATCCGCCGGAACGAAGCGGGCAACTTCGTCGTGCGGCTTCCGCGGTCGCACCGGGCGGGCAAGGGCGACGCTGCCTCCGCGGGATCGCGGGAGGAGGGCGGAACGCCCGCCGGCGCAGATGGAGCGGCATCCGGCGCGTCGCCAACGGCTGCGGCCGGTACGCCGCGCGCGGCCCCCGAAGGGGGGGAAGGGGATGCCGCGTCTGCGGCGGTGGATGAGGCCGCCTCTGCAGAGTCGGCGGAGCCGACGGCATCGCCCTCGGCGAAGAAGGGAGGGCGCCGCACACCGCGTTCGCCCCGTCAGCGCATGTGGCGCCAGAGCCAGCGGGCCCGCGAGCGCGACAGGGATGAGCGCCCCGGCGAGGACGGGCGTGCGGACACGAAACCCGCGTTTGATCCCGGCCGGCTCGGATTGCCCACCGATGCGAGCGCGGTGCAGCGCTACCTGGCCAACCGCTACCGGGGCGTGGGCGAGAAAACCGCGGAACGCCTCATCGAGGCCTTCGGCGACCGGGTGTTCCATGTGCTGCACGACTCCCCGGACAAGGTAAACGGGGTTCTGCCGCGCAATCGGGTGGCCAAGCTCGCCGAAGCCTGGCAGGACGACTTCTCCCGCCGGTCCAGGGCGGAATCGAAGGCCGACAGGCAGGCAACCGCCACGGCGCGCCGGACCCGTCTGGGACGGCGGCGCGGGTCTTCCTGACCGGGCACGCCCCGTCGAGCGGGTGGTGTCATCCGGTACTGCCGTCAACGGGGCGCTAGCCGGCCTCCTTTCCGGTGGCGCGCGCGCGGTGGCGCCCGGCCTGCTCGGCTGGGAGGTGGAGTCGACCGTCGGCGGCCTGACGACATCGGGCCGCATCGTGGAGGTGGAGGCCTATACCGGACCGGACGACCCGGCCTCCCACGCCGCCGAGCGCATCGGCCGCACCCGCCGCAACGCCTCCATGTTCGGTCCCCCCGGCATCGCCTACGTCTATCTCATCTACGGCATGCACTGGTGCCTGAACGTCGTGACCGGCCGGGAGGACTTTCCGGCCGCGGTGCTGGTGCGCGCGCTCGAGCCGGTGACGGGTGAGGCCACGATGGCGGCGCGGCGGGGCCGGCACCGCGATCTGTGTTCCGGACCGGCGCGCCTCTGCCAGGCGCTGGGCGTCACCGGCGAACTCGACGGGCACACGCTCGACCGGGCGCCGCTCCGCCTCGTTCCCCGGAAGCCGGTTCCGGCAGAGAGCATCGCGCGGTCGCCGCGCATCGGCGTGACGCGGGCGCGCGAGCGCGAACTGCGTTTCTTCCTCCACGGCAATCCTCACGTCTCCAGGCGCACAGGCGGAACCCGATGAACGAACCCTCCTGGATTTCGCTCCTTCCCACCGTCCTCGCGATCGTGCTGGCCATCTGGAGCCGCCAGGTCTACGTGTCGCTCGCCGCGGGCATCTGGATCGGCTGGACCATCCTCGAGGGCTGGAACCCGCTCACCGGCCTCGCCACGGCCATCGAGCAGACCGTAGCGGTGCTGGGCGACCCCGGGAATGCAAAGGTAATCCTGTTCACCCTGGTGATCGGGGCGATGATCGCGACGCTGGAAGCCGCGGGCGGCGTGCGCGGGTTCGTGCGCTGGATCGAGGGCAACCGCTGGGTCACCAATGGACGCCGCGCCCAGTTTCTGGCGTGGATCATCGGCATCGTGATCTTCATCGAGTCGAACATCACCGTGCTCGTGGCGGGGGCGGTGTCGCGTCCCCTCTTCGACCGCTTCCGCATCTCGCGCGAGCGGCTTGCCTACATCGTCGACTCCACCTCGGCGCCCATCTGCATTCTCATCCCACTGAACGCCTGGGGGGCCCTCAACCTGGGGATCCTGAACGAACTGGGCGTGGAGGATGCGCTCGGAGTGTTCATCGCCGCGATTCCGGTGAACTTCTACGCCCTCATCGCCTTCCTGCTCGCGGGTGCGTCGATCCTGTGGAAGATCGACCTCGGTCCCATGAAGCGGGCCGAGAAGCGGGCGGCGGAGGGGCAGGTGCTGTGGCCCAACGCCCAGCCGATGGTGGACGAGACCGTGCTCTCGCCCACGCCCGTGGGCCGCATCGCGCCGCGCGCGCGCAACATGCTGGTGCCGATCGCGGTGATGGTGGTGACCATGCCGCTCGGCCTGTACGTGACCGGCGGCGGATCGATGCTCGAGGGTTCAGGGTCGACAAGCGTGCTGTGGGCGGTGCTGGCCGGCCTGGGTGCCGCGTGGCTGCTGCTGCTCGGCCAGCGGGGCGCGAGCCTCGACGAGCTCACACGCACCGGGCTCAAGGGCGCCGGAGGGCTGATGCCGCTGGCGCTCATCCTCCTCCTGGCGCTGGCGCTGGGGTCGGTGGCGCGCACCCTGGGCGCCGGCGAGTACGTGGCGCAGGTCACCGAGGGCGTGCTCGCGCCGATGCTCTTCCTGCCCCTGGTCTTCGTGGTCGCGGGCGGGATCGCCTTCTCGATCGGCTCGAGCTGGGGAACCTTCGCCATCATGCTGCCCATCGCGGTGCCGGTGGCAGAGACGCTGGGCATGCCGCTCGCCCCGTTCGTGGCGGCGGCCCTCTCCGGCGGCATCTTCGGCGACCACTCCTCGCCCATCAGCGACACCACCATCATCTCGTCCATGGCGGCCGCCACCGATCACATCGACCACGTGCGCACGCAGCTGCCCTACGCGCTGCTGGCCGGGGGGGCGGCGGCCGTCTGCTTCGCGGTGCTGGGGGCGACGCTCTGATGCCGTCGGATCTCGATATGGGCGCATCAGGACCCGGTGCCATCACCCTCGAGCCAACCCGCCATTCCCCTGAACGGGATCCGGTGTACCTTCCTTGGGCTGCGGCCGGCAGGCGGGCGTGAGCGTGTGCGCGCGCCGGTCGTTTGCCCGTCCCGATCCTCGAACCGGAGCGACCCGGAAGTGAACGTGACCGTCTGCATCCGCAGGGTGCCCGACACCGAGACGCGGATTCGCGTCGGCGAAGACGGTGTCTCCATCGACACCAGCGGCGTGAAGTACATCGTGAGCCCCTACGACGAGTTCGCCCTGGAAGCGGGGCTGCAGGTGACGGAAAGCCTGGGGACGGGCCAGGTGACGGTGGTGACCGTGGGAGACGCGGGGGCCACGGAGAGCCTCAAGAACAGCCTGGCGATGGGTGCCCACAGGGCGCTGCTGCTCGAAGGCGAAGTCACGATGGACGGGCTCGCGACCGCCAGAGCGTTGGCCGAGGAACTCGCCGAAACCGATGCCCCGCTCATCCTGCTCGGAGTGAAGGCCGCGGACGACGACCAGCAGCAGGTGGGTCCGATGCTCGCCACGTTGCTGGGACGGCCCTGCGCGACCGCGGTAACCCGGCTGGAGGTTAGGGACGGACATGTCCGCTGCCACCGCGAGGTGGAGGGCGGAACGGAGGTGGTGGATTTGCCCCTGCCGAGCGTGGTCACCATCACCAAGGGCACCTACGAGCCCCGGTACGCCACCCTGAAGGGCATCATGGCTGCGCGCCGCAAGCCGCTCGAGCGACGACCGGCCCAGATGCCCCCCGCGCGCCTGCGCGTGCTGGTGCTGGAACCCCCGGCGCCCCGACCACCGGGACGGATCGTGGGAGAGGGCGTGGGGGCGGTGCCCGAGCTGGTCCGGCTGCTGCGCGAGGAGGCGGGAGCCCTGTGAGCGCCGCTGCCGTGTTGGCCGAACCGATGACGATGCCCGAGGACGGGTCGGAGGCGAAGATGGAGTCCGGTGCAGGAGTGGTGGCTGCGTTCGTGGAGCAGCGCGACGGGAGCATCCGCGCCACGGCACACGAGGTCGTGGGGGCGGCGGCCGAACTGGCGCGCGGCCTGGGTGGAGAAGTGCACGCGCTCGCCGTGGGCGGGCCCGGCCTGGGCGCGGAGTGCGGGCAGCTGGGCGCGCGCGGGGCGGGGATGATCCGGGTGGCCGAGGGCGCCGGGCTGGCGCAGTACCAAGCGGAGCGCTACGCACACATCGTCGCCGGCATGGTCGCCGGGGGCGGATACCAGGCGGTGCTCTTTTCCGCCAGCGCGCTGGGGGCCGACCTGGCGCCCAGGGTAGCAGCGCTTCTCGACGTCCCGCTGGCTTCGGATGCCACCGGCCTGGAGGTGGTGGACGGCGGGCTGGTCGCGACCCGTCCCGTATACGGGGGGAAGGCGTTCGCGCGCGTCGCCTTCGACGCCAGCCCGGCGGTGGTGTCGCTCCGCCCTCACGTATTCCCCCCGGGCACCCGCGCCGCAGCCGGCCGGGTGGAGGTCTTCACCCCGGCCGGAGGAGCGCCGGCGGGAGGGAGGACGGTGGACTTCCGGGCCGCCTCGGGTGGAAGCGTCGATGTGGCGGAGGCGGAGATCGTGGTGTCGGGCGGCCGCGGCCTGCGCGGACCGGAGAACTGGGGTGTGATCGAGGATGTGCGCGACGCGCTGGGGCCGACCGCCGCCCTGGGCGCCTCGCGCGCGGTCGTGGACGCCGGGTGGCGGCCGCACGGCGAACAGGTGGGCCAGACGGGCAAGACCATCGCACCCAAGCTCTACTTCGCGCTCGCCATCTCCGGGGCGATCCAGCACCTGGCCGGGATGCGCACGGCGCGCACCATCGTCGCGGTGAACAAGGACGCGGACGCGCCCATCTTCAACGTCGCCGACTACGGCATTGTCGGGGATGTGTTCGAGGTGGCCCCGGTGTTGGCCGCGGAGATCCGGCGGCTGAAGAGCGCGGGCGGGTAGGGATCCGACCGGATACGCTACCGCAGCACCGGCTTGTCCAGGGAATCCCAGCCGTAGGCCCGCTCGACCCGCTCCAGCACCTCGCGGTAGAGGCCGCCTCCGCCGGAGGAGTTGGTCATGACCACTACCCCGTACCCCTTGGCCTTGTGGGCCGTCAGGTAGCACACGAAGCCCCAGTTGCCTCCGGAGTGGCTGAAGTACCAGCCCTGGCCGCGCTGTTCGATGTGGAAGCCGACGGCATACGAACCCACGCCCACCGGGCTGAGCATTTCCTGCGCGCCCGCGCGTGACAGCGCCCGGTCCGGGTCGCCGCGGGCCGCCTCCTGCACCTCGATCGCGAAGCGCGCAAGGTCCGTGGCCGTGGTCCACAGCCCGGCCGCGGCCAGCGCGGCGTACGCGTGCCACTTCTCGACTCCCATGGGCAGCCCGTCGCCCCGGTGGCCGCGCGCGGCGTTCGCGTCGAGCGCTGCGGGAAGGGGATGCTCGAACGTGCTCCGCGTCATGCCCGCCGGTTCCAGGACGGTCCGGCGCATGAGGTCGGGGAAGGGTTCGCCGCGGGCATCGGCGAGGGCCAGTTGCATGATGGTGGTGCCGCCGCCGGAGTAGTGCATGGCGGTGAGGGGCGGCCGCACCAGCTCGACGGGTCCCACATTGGAGGGCGCCTGTCCCTCGAAGATCTGCACCGGGGTGGGGCGGGGCGCGTCCGGCGCGTAGCCGGGGAACCCGTGCCCGTCGCCCAGCCCGGCGGTGTGACTGAAGAGCAGCCGCGGCGTAACGGGCTGCTCGTCCGTGAAGCCCCTGCCCGGGAGGGACCACGAACGCAGGATCGAGTTGATGTCGTCGTCCAGCGAAAACAGGCCCTCCTGGACGGCGCTCAGCGCCGCCATGGCGGTCACCGGCTTCGAGATGGAGGCGGCCTGGAAGAGGGTTTCGGTGTCCACCCGGGCGCCCGTCACCACATCCGCGACTCCATACGCCTTCGCCCAGTGCACCTCGAAGTCTCGGATGACGGCGACGCTCATTCCGGGGACACCGAAGCGCTCCATCACCTCCGGCAGCGTAAGGACATCCAGCCCCTGTCGGCTGGGGCTCTGAACGCCCTCGATGAGGGCGATGTAGTCTGCGGCGGAGTCCTGTGCGGCGAGGGGGGCCGCGGTCAACAGCGTCGCAAGGAAGGCGAGAGGGACCTTGCCGGGATTCATGATGGCGTCCTCCTGGATCGTGCCGCCCTTTCGGTTCGCCGGCGTGCCCGCCTGGCGCGGCGCCGAGCCCGGTCGCCCGCCCTGGTTGGCGGGGCCAGGCGCACGACGGCGATGCCCGCCAAGATGACGCCCGCCCCGAGCACCTGCAACGCGCGCGGCGTCTCGCCGATCCACAGCCAGGCCGTGAGCAGCGCGGCCACCGGCACCAGGTTGGAGTATACGGCGGTCCGGCTGCTGCCGAGCCGCCGCACGCCCCTGTACCAGATGAAGTATGCAAGCCCGATCGCCAGCACCCCGGCGTAGGCGATGCCCAGCCACGCGCCCGCCGAGAGCGACCCCAGATCGGTGCGCATCAGGCCCGGCAAACCCATCAGAACGATCGCGGGGGTCCCCAGCCAGAGGGTCCAGGCGGTCATCTCGAGCGCTCCGTTGCGCCGCACCGCCCGGCGTCCCAGCACCGTGTAGAGTGCCCAGACCACCGCGGAGGCCAGCATGAACAAGTCTCCCCGCAGTGTCACGCCTCCGAGGGCCATCCCCGCGGATCCTCCAAGAATGACGAGCGTCAATCCCGACATCGTGATGCCGACTCCGCCCAGAATCACCCAGCTGAAGCGCTCGTGGCCCAGCGCCGGGGAGAGGACTGCGATCCACATCGGGACCGTCGCCAGCATGAGCGAGGCGTTGCCGGCCAGGGTGAGCGAGAGGCCGAAGATGAAAAAGACCTGGTATGCGGCGTGTCCGAAGAGCGAGAGCCACGCGACTCTGGGCCAGTCCCGGGGGCGCGGCAACATGCGCCGCCCCTGCGCGCGCAGGAAAACCCACACCGTCAGTGCCGCAAAGGGGAAGCGAAGCGCGTTGAAGGCCAGCGGCTCGACCTCCTGCAGCACCACCTTCACCACCGAGAAGTTCACCCCCCAGATGACGACCAGCGCGAGAAGGTCCAGCTCGCCGACCGGAGTGCGCGCGAGCGGAAGCCGGCGCCGGGCTTCCGGCTTCGGGGACGTCATGGGCCCGTGGGATCGGCTTCCGCCGCGTTCCACCCGATGAGGGTCTTCATGGTCACGTCAACCCGGGTCGGCGGCCTCCGCCCCGGGAAGCAGGCCCGGGCCGCCCAACAGCAGCACGTCGACCTCCTCCCCCTCGGCGATGCGCTGCACCCCCTCGGGAATGACGGCCAGCCCGTCGGCGCGTCCCGTGGGCGCGACCAGCGCGGAACTCTGATGGCCGGAAAGCACCGCTGTCCATCCATCCTTCGAGGCCGGCAGCAGGCGCACGCGCGGGTAGACCGCGAGCCCCCTGGGGCCGCCCATGGCCACTCCTGCGCGCGCCCGCACGACGGGAGGGGATGGGTGGCGATGCCCCGCAAGCGCGCTTATGAAGGGACGCGCGAAGAGGTGGAAGGTGACAAAGGCCGACGCCGGATTGCCCGGCAGCCCGAACACCGGAACCGGTGCCCGCCCCTCCACGGGCAGTTGCCCGAAGCCGACCGGGCTGCCCGGTCGGATGCGCGCGCGCCAGAAGTCGGGCTGGTACCCGAGCTCGTCGAGCACCCGCTTGAAGAGGTCGCCCTCGCCCATCGACGCGCCCCCGATAGTGATCAGCAGATCCGCCTGCGCGGCGCCCCGCAACAGGTGTTCGCGCACGCTCTCTTCGGTGTCGCGCGCGATCCCCGGCCGCACCCCCTCCCCCCCCGCCTCCGCCACCGCGGCGGCCAGCATCGGACCGTTGGTGTCGGGGATGGCGCGCCCGGCGGCCACCTCGGCGAACCGCTCTGCCGGCGCGATCTCGTCGCCGCTGGCGAGCACCGCCGCCACCGGCCGCCGGTGCACCTCCACCGAAGTGAGCCCGCACGCGGCCAGCACGCCGAGCTGGGCCGCCCCCAGGGTGGTGCCGGGCGCGAGCACGGTCTCGCCCGCCCGCATGTCCTGCCCGGCCGGGCGCACGTTGCGGCCCCGGTCCCGCTCCGAGAAGACCGCCACCCGCCCCGGTTTCCGCTCGGCGTCGGTGTCCTCGACCCGGACCACGCAGTCGGCCCCCTCCGGGACCGGAGTGCCGGTCATGATGCGCACGGCCTCGCCCGCCCCCACCGCTACCCCGCCCACCTCGCCCGCGTGGAGGGCTGCAGTCACGCGCAGGGTGCGGGGGGCTTCCGGAGAGGCCCCCTCGATGGAGTCGCCCCGCACCGCGTAGCCGTCCATGGCCGAGTTGTCCCAGGGGGGCAGGGTGACCGGGCTCTCTACCGGCTGCGCCAGCGCCATGCCCCTCGCCGCCTCGACCGGAAGCCGGAGCACGGGAAGCGCCCGCGCGTGCTCCATCACCCGCGCCAGCGCCTCGGCGCAGGAGAGCCAGTCGGCGGAGCGGGACTCGAATCGCGTCGCCGGAGTCCGATCCCTCCGGGCTTCCGGCCTCTCACCCATCAGTCGTCCACCGCTAGAACCGCCAGGCGATCCCGACGGAGAGCCCCCTCCCCACCGCCCAGAAACCGTCCTCGGGGATGGCGGGCTCGTCGGACCCCTCGGGTGGCGGCAGGAGCGGGCGGTCGGTGCGCAGGAAGCCGCGGGGCGTGTTGACCTTCCAGTAGGTCACGATGCCCTCCGCGCGCACCGATATGCGATCGACGGGGAACAACTTGATCCCCGCGCCGAAGCTCCCCAGGAAGGAGGGACCGAACGAGAAGCGGTCGTCCTCCTCCAGAACCATGTCGATGTCCTGCTCCGGCGCCAGGTCCATGGCGATGCCCCCACCCGCGAACAGGTGGGGCGCCAGCCGATACCACGTCCGTGGGCCCGTGAGGGTGAACTGGAGGCGCACGTCCGCCGTTCCCATGGTCACGTCCGCTTCCCCGATCTTGCGGTCCCCTTCGTCCCGGCGCGGGTCGATGACGTCCCGGGTCGTCGGCAGGTACCCGAGGTTCCCCTGCAGGGAGAACGGTCCGCCGACGCGTATCTGATAGTACGAGCCCATGATCCGCCCGCCCTTGGGTCCGAAGCCGAAGATCCCCGCCCGGGGCTCGACCGTGAACATGGCCGCGCCCGCCTCCTGCGCCGTCTCGATGAAGCGGTAGGCGGAGGGAATCCGCTGTGCGGACAGGTGCGCCGGACCAGTCCCGAGGGCCAGGCTGCCCGCGAGGACGAGCGTCGGGAGGAGGAATCGCCGGCTTTGCCAGACGGCAGGCGATCCCCGAGATTCCCCGCGTGTGAGCATCCGAAACATGTCCTTGAGACTTCGCCCCCTTCAGGAACGTTGCCATGAGCGTGACCGAAGATACCCAATCGGCCCGTCCGTCTCTACACTCCCCGCCTCCGGCGCCGGGCGGACGCCGTTCTGTATCTGCCCGACGGCCTGCCGCGCGGCCCTCGACCCGCGGGCTGCTGCTCGCCGCCACACTGCTGGCAGCCGGCATCACCGCGGCGCCCCCCGCGGAAGGGCAGGAGTCGCGCCGCCGCTGGGAGCGCATGTGCCAGATTCGTGCCGAGAAGTTCGACCTGGTCCTCCCCAAGGCCATGCAGGACAATGATCTCGACATGTGGATCGTGGTGATGCGCGAGGGATTGCTGGATCCGCTGTGGGAGGCGCTGGGCCGGGGCTACGTGGGCGACTGGGCCTACTACGTGTTCACCAACCCGGGTGACGGCGGGCGCGTCGAGCGCGCGGCGCTGGGCGTGGGCGGCTACATGCTCCAGCAGTGCGGCGTCTACGACCGCTTCGTCCCGGCGGCCGCGCTCGCCGGATTCGTCGCCGAACGCGACCCGGACCGCATCGGCGTCAACATGGCCCCCGCCATCGGCGGCGCCGACGGCCTCTCGCACACCTCCTACCTGCACCTGAAGGAGACGCTGGGTCCCGTCTACGGCGAACGCCTGGTTTCCGCCGAGCGCTTCGTGTCCGACTTCCGCGCCACGCGCACGGCCATGGAGATCGCCACCTTCGCCGAGGCCGGCGAGATCAGCCGCGAGATCGCCGAGCGGGCATTCTCCAACGAGGTCATCGAGCCGGGCGTGACCGCGCTCGAGGACGTGGCCTGGTGGATCTGGGACCGGCTGCTCGAGCGGGGGCTCAATTCGTCCTTCGACATGCCCTCCATCTACATCACCGGTCCGCTGGGGATCGAGTCCACCTCCTCGGCGCGCATCATCCAGCGGGGCGACCTGCTCATGATCGACTGGGGCGTGGGCTACCTCGACTTCTACACCGACATGAAGCGCGTCGCGTACGTGTTGCGGGAGGGCGAGACCCGGGCCCCGCCCGGACTCCAGCTCGCCTTCGACCGGGCGGTGGAGGTGCGCGACGTGATGAAGGCCTCCATCAAGCCCGCAGCCACCGCCCGGGAGGCGTTGGACGCCACCTGGGCCGCCATCGAGGCCGCCGGCTTCAACCGCATCGAGTTCAACCAGCCCACCGCCGATCCGGCGGTCACCGATGTCGTCATCGGTCCGCACTCGGTTGGGAACTGGGGCCACGGCATCGGCCCCTCGCTGGCCTTCTTCAACCCGACCCAGCTCACCTACGAGCTGCGCCCGGGCACCCTCATCTCCGTCGAGCTGTTCGCCTATACCGCCAACCCGGAGTGGGACAACGCCAAGGTGCGCATCCCGCTGGAGGACGATGCCGTGGTGACCGAGCGCGGGGTGGAGTGGCTCTATCCCGTCAACAACCGGATTCTGCTCGTGAGATAGGCCCTGCGACGGGCCATGACCGCGAAATACGTCATCATCGGGGCCGGCATCCACGGCCTCTCCACCGCCTGGCACCTGGCCCGGGAACTCCGGGCGTCCGGGCGCGGCGACGGGCGCGACATCGTCGTCATCGACAAGACCGGCGTCGGCGCGGGAGCATCCGGCATCGCCTGCGGGGTGATACGCAACAACTACTTCCAGCCCGCCATGCGCGAGTTGATGGCGCATTCGGTGGCCGTCTGGGAGAGTGATCCGGAGGGCTTCTCCTACCACCCGGTGGGCTATCTGCAGATCAGCCACGAAGCCATGCGCGACGACGTGGCCTCGATCCACGAGCAGCAGCGGGCCATCGGGTACGAATCGACCTTCGTGGAGGGCGCCGGAGCATCCCGCACCTACATGCGGGCCTTCTTCGACGACTGGCAGGCCGGGGGCATCACCAGTGTGCTGCACGAGCACCGGGGCGGCTACGCCAACAACATGGCCTCCCTGCAGGGTCTGCGGGCGCGTGTGGAGGCCGAGGATGTCCGGCTCGTCTTCGGGGTCCGGAACGAGGGCTTCGCGCGCGATGCGTCGAGCGCGGTCACGGCGGTGATCACGGATCGGGGAGACATCCGCTGCGAGCAGGTGGTGGTGGCCACCGGTCCCTGGGTTCGGAGCCAGTGGGCGATGCTCGATCTCCCGGACGCAACTGCGGTCCGGGACTTGAGCGGCACGCTCCATCAGGTGCCCACCTGGACGTACTGGGCGCTTCAGGAAGGCACGCTCAAGGTCGATCCCGGCTTCCTGGTGGACAACCGCGGCAAAATGCCGCCGGTCGTGCACGTCGACACCGACGAACCCCTCTACGACGAAGAGGGAGCGGTGACCGAGGGTCCCTGGGGCATCTACTACAAGCCGGACTTCCACTTCGGGGGGGTGCAGGGCGGAACCATGCCGCGCAGAGTCGCCAGGCCCGAGTGCGAAGTCGCAATCGATCCCTACGGGCCCGAATCCCCCGACTTCGTCGTCGGCGAGGACTTCCACCGCGCCTGGACCGCGGCGCTGGCCTTCTGCCAGAAGCGATTCGAGGGGAGGCGCCACCTGATCGACCGGCAGCCCTCCGGGGGTATCGGGAGCTTTACGCCGGACAGCTTCCCCGTGTTCGACACCTTCGCCGACAACGTCTATTTCATCGCCGACTCGAACCACGGCTACAAGATGATCGGCGTGGGCGCGCTGGTGGCGAAGGAGTTGACGGGACGGCCGCAGGAGCTGCTCGAGCCCTTCCGCTACAGCCGCTACGCAGAAGGCCGGCTCCACCCGGTCAGCAACTCGCCCTTCCCCTGGAGTTGAGAGGCGGCGGCTCGGGTCACCGGGACTCTCCCGCCCGCCGGACCACCGGGTCGGCAGGGAAGAACCCGATCGTCTTCCACGAAACCAGCAGGAGGCCCGCGGCCACGCCCGTGAGCAGCAATCCCGGCTGCCAGACCGCCCCGCCGGCAACCCACAGCGGCAGGGTCGAAAGCACGACGATTTCGACGATCGCGATCGGCAGGTATGCGAGCCCGTAGTCGTCCAGTGTCTTCGACTTGAGTTCGGGGTCCACCACGCGCAGCAGCGCGATCCCCATGGCCACCACCCCGGTGGTCCAGCCGAAGGTGAAGATCCCCCGCTCGAACCAGTAGTTGTGAAAGGTCCGGCGGGCGATCCACCACGTGATGAGTGCGGCGTGGGCGAAGCCGAACGCCGACATCACCAGGATGGGTGCGGCGTAGTCGGCCACGATGGTGAGAGGGATCGACGCCACCCCGAAGGCGACGAGAAAGTCGGAGATCGACGATCCGAGGCGTCCCATCGTCTGCCGGTCCACGTGCCGGCCGACGCCGACGCCGTCCAGCACCTTCTGGAGCACCGCGCCGCAGATCACCGCCAGCGCGAACATGGGGAGGGCGGTGAAGTGGCCTCCCGCCGACTGGAGCGTCCAACTGACGGCGTGCGCGGCCCCGTAAGCGAGAAGCACGAGACCCAGATGCCACGAGAGGGTTTCGAGGGCCAGAGGGCTGACCGTCTCCCTGGCGACGTGCCTGGCACCGGCCGGATCGATCAGCCCGCGGCGCAGGTCGGCGGGAAGCTCGCGCGGGGTGGCGACGAGACGCGTCCAGCCCGACCGCGTGGCGAGGTTGATCGCCGCGACGCCACCCAGCACGGCTGCGAGCAGGCCGATAGTGGCGAAAGTGTACCCGATGGCCATGGCGTTCTCGTGGCCCTGGCCGGCGAGAATGGACCCTACGGCGGTGGCGGTTCCGTGTCCCCCTGCGAAGCCCGAGGGGAGCATCAGCGCGAAGGGTCCGCCCACCTGCGGGAAGAGAGGAATCAGCACGGCGCCGGCGAACAGGAGCGCGAGGCCGAACTGGCCGATCCAGGCCGACAGGTTGTAGAAGAAGGTGTCTCCGGCGCTGCGGATCATCGTCGCGAGGCCCGGTTCGTCCGCCCGCGAGCCCATGAACAGGGTGGCGAACAGGAGGATCACGAGCTCGCCCGGGTAGCGCCGCATCACCGGGCTCCCGCCCTCGTCGCGCGCGAAGGGGATGAGGTCCAGTCCCTCGGGGCCGGCCGCCAGCCCGATCAGCCCCGCGAGGATGGGCGTGGGCAGGAGGATCGCCTGGAAAAGCCGGATCCGGGAGCGCAGCAGGTGGGCGACCACCAGCAGGCCGGAAATCAGGGCGAAATCCAGGAACATGGCATGTGCCTTGCGCAGGAGGGGCCGCCCGTCCGGGTGGCTTGACTGTGTGAATCGACCGGATCCGGGCGGCGTTCGAGGCTCCGGGGGAGCGTGTTATATTCGAGTGCGCAGCCGTCGCTGTCGAGCTTCCGCGCCGCGCGGGCGCGGGTTACCGGTCGGACTGCGCGAATCCGTTCCAGCCGAATCGTCGTACGGCACTGCCGGATTCAACAGTCCGAGGACGCATGGCAAAACCCCTCCGCTGTACGACCTGCGGCGCCGCCCTGGAGACCCCGGCGCGACGATGTACTACGTGTGGCGCGGAGAATCCCGCCGGCCGCCCCCTGACCTGGGTGAAGACCTGTCCCCGGTGCCGGCACCAGGGGTACGGGGACCACTATTTCTCGAAGCCGCAGCACATCGCCTTGCTGGTCGTCCTTGGCCTGGCCACCTCCGGCATCGGGGCTCTGATCTACTGGCTGATGCGGTTCCAGCACCGCCTTTGTCCGCGCTGTGGCCTGAACTGGAGACATGCTTCGTACCGCGCGATCTCGAGTCCGGATGCAGCCCCGGGGATCCAGCCCGGTGACGAAGCCCTCGCCCACTATGCGGATCCATCGGCTCCAGCCATCTACGCGCCCCCTGAAGATCGTTCGGCGCAGGGCTGGATCCGGATCGGAGGCGGCGCCCTGCTGGGCTTCATCGGCGCAGGCTGGCTGTCGGGGGGCGCCACGGTCCTCGGCATGGGTGCCCCCGGCCTGGCTATCATGACGCTGGTGATGCTCGCCGGCGGAGCCACCGCAGTCGCCGGCGGAGCCGCGCTGATCTGGTCGGGAATCAAGAGACTGCGCTGGCGCAAGGGATCCCCCCGGCAGCTCCAGCGCGGCATCCTCCGGCTGGCCAGTCAGCACGGGGGACGCCTGACCGCGAGCGAGGTCGCGGCGTACATGGATCTCTCGCCGGACGCCGCCAAGAAGCTCCTCGACGGCATGGAGCTGGAGGACAGCCAGCGGGTGTGCTCGGATGTGACGGATGAAGGGGTTATCGTGTACGAGTTCCCGGAGTTGCGCCGAAGGCCGGGGGATCGATTCGAAGGGATATAGAAAACGGGGAGCGGCGAGACATGAGGACGTTCCAGGACGAAAGCGGGCGAACGTGGATTGCGACCGTGCGGGAGCGGCCGGGACACGACTACAAGGGCCGCTATTCGTTCGTGTTCACGCCCGAAGGCCAGGAGGGCGGCGAGCCGATCGAACTCGCCGATGTACGCTGGAATTCACTGAAGACGGCGCAGCGGACGCTCGCAACCACCTCCGGCGTGGAGTTGCGCCGGCGTCTGCGCTCTGCCCGGGGCCGGGCTTCTTCGCGGGCGTTCCCGTAGACGGGGCGTCTAGTCGGGCCGGCAGCCGTCGCAGTAGCCCACCACTTCCAGCCGCAACTCGGTGACCGCAAAGCCGTCCATCACGACCGGAACGTCCACAACCGACTCCGGCTTGACCGGCGCGGGCACGTCACGCAGCCGCCCACACTCGAGGCAGCGCGCGTGGTAGTGCGGGTCCATGCGCCCGTCGTATCTGGCGGAGCTGTTCCCGCTGGCGAGCTTGCGCGCGAGCCCGCATCCCACGAGCGTCTCCAGGCTCTTGTAGACGGTCCCCAGGGAGATGCCCGGCAGGTCGGCGCGCACGTTGCGGTACACGTCGTCGGCGGTGGGATGGGTGTCGGTGACGTGCAGAAAACGGAAGACAGCCGCGCGCTGGGCCGTGAAGCGCTGACCGCTCCGCTCCATCGCCTCTCGCAGGATGGCGTCGCTCTGCTCGGACTGGGTCAACATCGCAAGTGATCTTCGGCCCGCCGTGGCTGACAGCCAACAGAAACCGGGCCTTCAACACATTATTCCCCTGACCAGCCAACGTAATGAGCGGAGCAAAAATGTGTCAACCGGAGCCGAGCCGCCCGAAAGAGGGATGATGGATCCCGACGAAGGCCCGCTGCTCACGCTGGAGCCGCTGATCGATGCCGTTCGGGAGGGGATCGAGAAGGCCGGCTGGACGCTCTCCGGGATGCAGAAGACGACCAGTCACCAGTTCGAGGGCCGCTGGGCGGGGGAATCCACGCGTAGCGCCTATCTCTTCTTCCACCAACCGGGTGGACATGATCCGGTGAGCGTGGACGTCTTCCTCGACGAGACTTCGCAGGGGCTCGGCGGCAACCTGACGCTCGCCGTCCCAGGGTCGTCCCTGGGAAAACTGGGGGACTTCACGGAGACTCTCGAGGAGTTGACGCGAGTGGCGAATCGCGAGCTGACCCGGGGACACAGCACGCCGGTGACGCTGCGCGCGACCGTGCCGCACCGGAACGCGCGCGCCGGGGACGCCCGCACAGAGTGCCGCTTCAGGCTCGTAATCCCCAATGTGGCGATCGATGCGGGGGCGCGCGTTGTACGCACGTTGAGCACGGCCACGGTAAAGTCGTTCGAGGCGCTGCTGGCGAGCCGGGTTGTGGCCGACTTTCTCGGGGCCGAAGATTCATGAGCGGCGGACGCCCGGAACCGATGATTTCCAGTAGATGACAGTAGACAAAACGACATGTCACCAGGCAGCGGAGACGTGAGATGACCGGCAAACCCGGAGTGCTCGACGACCTGTTGCGGGAGACCCGGCTCTTCCCGCCCAGCGACGAATTCCGCGCGCAGGCCAATCTCTCGGACCCGGAGGTCTACGAACGTGCCGCCGCCGATCCGGAGGGGTTCTGGGCCGGATGGGCCGGGGAACTCGACTGGTTCGAGAAGTGGCACACGGTGCTGGAATGGAATCCGCCGCACGCACGCTGGTTCCTGGGCGGCAAGCTCAACGTCTCGCACAACTGCCTCGACCGGCACCTGGCCGGCTTCCGCCGCAACAAGGCGGCGCTCATCTGGGAGGGGGAGCCCGGGGATACGCGCACCTACACGTACTGGGACCTGCACCGCGAGGTGTGCAAGTTCGCCAACGTGCTGCGCGGCCTGGGCGTGCGCCGTGGGGACCGGGTGGCGATCTACCTGCCCATGATTCCCGAGGCGGCCATCGCCATGCTGGCCTGCACCCGCATCGGCGCCGCGCACTCGGTGGTGTTCGGGGGGTTCAGCCCGGAGTCGCTGTCGGGACGCATCAACGACGCGCAGGCATCCACCGTGATCACCGCGGACGGCGGCTGGCGGCGGGGCGGGTACGTCGCGCTCAAGGCCAACACCGACGTCGCGGTCGCGGAGTGCCCTTCGGTGGAGAACGTGGTGGTGGTGCGGCGGGGCGGGCGGCTGAGCACCGACACCCCGGTGGAGATGCAGGCAGGGCGCGACCATTGGTACCACGAACTCATGGAAACGGCGAGCGCCGACTGCGCGCCGGAGGCGATGGACGCCGAGGACCTGCTCTTCATCCTCTACACCTCCGGCACGACGGGGAAGCCCAAGGGCGTGGTGCACACGACCGGCGGCTACCTCACCCAGGTGCACGCGACCGCGAAATGCGTCTTCGACCTGAAGGAGGACGACGTCTTCTGGTGCACCGCCGACGTGGGCTGGGTCACCGGGCACAGCTACATCGTCTACGGTCCGCTCGCCGCCGGGGCCACCGTGGTGATGTACGAGGGGGCTCCGGACTGGCCCCGCAAGGACCGCTTCTGGGCCCTCTGCGCCAAGTACGGCGTGACCATCTTCTACACGGCGCCCACGGCCATCCGGGCATTCATGAAGTGGGGCGACGAGTGGCCGGCCGGGCACGACCTGTCGCAGCTCCGCCTGCTGGGCACGGTGGGCGAGCCGATCAACCCCGAGGCGTGGATCTGGTACCACGAGACCATCGGCGCCGGGCGCTGTCCCGTCATCGACACCTGGTGGCAGACGGAGACCGGGGGGATGATGATCACGCCGCTGCCGGGGGTCACCGCGACCACGCCGGGGAGCGCGACGCGGCCCTTCCCGGGCATCTCGGTGTCGCTCCGCGACGACGACGGCAGGCGGGTGAAGGCCGGGTACCTGGCCATCGACCGGCCCTGGCCCGCGATGCTCCGCACCATCTACGGCGACGACGACCGCTACCGCGAGGTCTACTGGTCGAAGTGGGACGGCATCTATTTCGCCGGGGACGGCGCCAAGGAGGACGCCCACGGCTACATCTGGGTGCTCGGCCGGGTGGACGACGTGCTCAACGTCGCGGGGCACCGCATCGGCACCTCCGAGGTCGAGAGTGCGCTGGTGGAGCACGAGGCGGTGGCGGAGGCGGCGGTGGTGGGGCGGCCCCACGAGGTGAAGGGAGAGGGAATCGTGGCGTTCGTCAGTCTGCGCCAGGGGTTCCAGGCCTCCGACGAACTGATGGTCGAGCTGGGACAGCATGTGCGCACCAAGATCGGCCCCATCGCGCGCCCGGACGCCATCCTGTTCACGGCGGAGCTGCCCAAGACGCGCTCCGGGAAGATCATGCGCCGCCTGCTGCGGGATATCGCGGAGGGGCGTGCCCTGGGGGACACCACGACGCTGGCGGACCCGTCAGTTGTGCAGCAACTGACCGAGGCGTACGCGGACACGGAGGGGTAAGGGAAGGGGATTCGCCCGTGGGCAGCCCGGCGCGTCCTGCCGAGTTGTCCACCTTCGTGGTCCATTCCTATCGGATCACGTACCACTCCGTCTGGTAGGGCCGGAAGTACTCGTAGCCGTCGGGCGTGAGATACCCGTCGTCCTCCATCGGAATCGTGACCCTGCCGCCGCCGTATTCCGGGACCGCCGACGTGGCGCTGAACTCGATGGAGCGATAGGCGCCGTTCCTGAGACGGGAGTCCCGTTCCGGGGGCGAGGACAGGTCCATGTCGCGCGCGTTGATGTTCGGGCCAAGCGCATGTCCGTGGTAGCCGATGGGGTGTGAGTACAGGCTGGGGAGGAAGTCGACGTCATCGAGCCTTGCGGCGATGGCGAGCGTGGCCTCCCAGCCGGTCATCCCGGGACGGGGTTCGGATGCGAACGCCTCGTGCACGAGATTGGCGTTCCTGAGCGCGGCCTTGAGTCCTTCGGGGACATCGTCTTCGCCTTCCCGCAGGATGTAGGCGACCTTCTGCCAGTCACTGGCGAAACCGATGTAGTCGAAGCCGCAGTCGAGGTGGATGATGTCGCCCCGCTGGAAGACCAGGTCGTCGGGCGCGGGATGCACGTAGGGGATCATCTCGCCGTAGTCGGGATCGTAGCGCTGCACGGCCACGTGGATCTCGAACCAGGGCACGCCGCCGACGCCGAGCTCGGCAATGGTCTCCTCGAAGAACCACTTGATGTCGCCCGCGCGGGTCTCGCCCGGGGTGATGACCACGTTCGAGAACGCAGTCTGGGCGATGACGTCGGTGGCGAGCACGAGCTGGCGATAGTGCTCCAGCTCCTCGGGCAGCCGGGTATCGAACACGTCCTCGATGAGGTCGGCGGCGGAGACGAAGCGGGATTCCGCGTCGGGGCCCAGCGCGTCGGCCAGGAACAGATAGCTGTCGTGGGTGAGGCCGCTGTCGTGTCCGCGGGATCCGCCGATGTTGAGCCCGATGGTGGCGGGGGCGTATCGCTCCATCAGCGCTCCCAGCCCGGCACGAGTGTCCTGGATGCCGCGGGCGTTGCGTGCGGCCGGGAGCGGCTGGAAGAAGCGGCGGTAGTCCTCCGTCGGGCGCCAGTAGTCGGAGTAGGCCGCGAGCCCTTCCTCGCCGGCGTCCACGAACACCATGACATCGCGCCGGCGCGTGTAGCGCAGGGGAGGGGCGACGTACTGGGTGACGGGGTCGGGGTGGAACTCCTCGCTCACCACGATCCACATCTCGATTCCGTGCTCTCGCATCTGCTCGAGCAGCAGGAGACGCTTCCGGGCGAGCCAGTCGAGGCGCACTTCGTACTGGGCGCGCATGCCCAGCAGCTCGGGCATCCCCGGGATGACGCGGCCGTCGAAGAGTTCGACGGGCTGGGAGGACACGGATGGACGTTGGCCAACCGGGCGAGCGTCGGCGGACTCTTCAGATGGAGCGCAGGAGGCGATCAGGGCCGCGATTGCAGCCAGTGATCCAGTTCTCAGAGGAGCGGAAGTCGTTTGCATCGGCAACCAACCTGTATGAATCATGTATGAAACCTGTATGTGACGTGGGCACGCAGGTGCGCCCCCGCCAGCTTGGTGCCGGTGCGTCCGCACACCATAGGTTGTGGTCTCGGACGTCTCACCCACCACCTGTTGTGGTTCTCAGTGACTGCGGCGCAGACCTCCTACGTGATCGCAAAGCGAATTCCGAACAGCACCGCCACGATCACCACGGCGGCGTTCAGCTCGGAGGCGCGCCCCGAGAACAGCTTGATGAGCGCGTAGGCGATGAAGCCCATGCCGATGCCGGTGGCGATCGAGTAGGTGAAGGGCATCGCGAGCGCGGTGACGATCGCCGGCACGCACTCGGTGAGGTCGTCCCAGGGCACGTTGCGCAGCGCCCGCGCCATGATGCAGCCCACGAACAGAATGGCTGGAGCGGTCGCGAAGGCGGGGATGGCGGTCGCCACCGGCGCGAGCACCAGCGCCGCCAGGAAGAGGCCCGCCACCACCACCGCGGTGAGGCCGGTGCGCCCGCCGGCCCGCACCCCCGCCGCGCTCTCGATGTAGGAAGTCGTGGTCGAGGTGCCGAGGAGCGCGCCGACCATGGTGGCCGAGCTGTCGGCGACCAGCGCCCGCCTCAGCCCCGGAATCCGCCCGTCCTCGTCGGCGAGCCCGGCCTCGTTCAGCACCGCGACCAGGGTGCCGCTGGTGTCGAACAGGTCGACCATCAGGAACGAGAAGACGATCGCCACCAGCCCCACCTCGATCGCCGCCGTTACGTCCAGCTGGAAGGCCGTCGGCGCCAGCGAGGGCGGGGCGGACACCACCGATTCGGGCGCCGGCGACAGGCCGGACAGCCATCCCACAACCGCCACCGCCAGGATGCACAGCAGCACCGCGCCCGGCACCCCGCGGTGCTCCAGGGCCACCATGGCAAGGAAGCCCAGCACCGCCAGCAGCACCGTCCACTGGCCGAGGTCGCCCAGCGTGATCAGGGTGGCTTCGCTGTCGACCACCACCCCGGCGTTCTGCAGTGCGATGATCGCCAGGAAGAACCCGATGCCCGCCGCGATGGCCATCTTCTGCGAGCGCGGGATGCTGTCCACCACCCACTTGCGCACCGGGAGCACGGAAAGGATGAACATCAGCACGCCCGACAGGAACACCGCGCCCAGCGCGACCTGCCACGCCAGCCCCATCGTGCCCACGGCGATCGCGACGAAGTAGGCGTTCAGTCCCATCCCCGGCGCCAGCGCGATGGGGTAGTTGGCCCACAGCCCCATCACCAGGCAGCCGAACGCCGAGGCGAGGCAGGTGGCCACCAGCACGGCCCCGGTGTCCATCCCCGCGCCGCCGAGGACCAGCGGGTTCACGAAGATGATGTAGGCGAGGGTCAGGAAGGTCGTGCATCCGGCCAGCACCTCGGTCCTGACGGACGATCCGCGTTCCTGCACCCGGAAATAGCTCAGCATGCGACTCCGCTCCTGCGACTGGAAGAGACTCGTCATGAGATCCGCGCCTGCAGTTGAAGGCCACCCACCCTCGGGCCGTCGCCGGCCCACCCGGGAGCTATGGACCCAGCGCTCCGATCGGGATGACACCCACCTCCCCGGGGCGCACATGACCGTAGCCGTTGGGCAGGATCACGGCCAGCGCCGAGGGCTCGCCGCGGCCACCGCGCTTCATGCGGTCGGCCACTCTGCGCAGCGTCGCCGCGCCTTCCTCCACCCATCGGTCGCCGAGCTTGACTTCGAACGCGGCCCAGCGTCCGTCGTCCGTTTCGACGACGATGTCCGCCTCCAGGCCCCCCTTTTCGCGATAGTGGAAGACCTGGGCCTCCAACGTCTGCGCGTATACGCGCAAATCCCGAACGACCATGGATTCGAACAGCAGCCCAAGGAATTCGAGATCCTCCATGAGCCGCCTCGGCGTAGCTCGCAACGCAGCGACCGCGAGAGACGGATCCGCGAAGTGGCGCACTGGAGCCGTCCTCAACGTCGTTCTGGAACGCAGGTGCGGCTGCCATGCCGGGAGATCTTCAACAATCATGAGCCGTTCCAGGGCTTCGAGGTACTCGGCCGCGGTGTCCGTTTTCATCGCCGTACCACCTCCTCGAACATCCTTTACCAGTGTCGAGATCGCGGCGGGCGTGGCCACATTCCGTGCGAGGGACCGCAGAAGGCGTCCCACCTTGACGGGATCCCGCCTGGCTCCGCTGACTCGGGACACATCGACCCGCCGGATCTCGTTGAGGTAGTCGCGGTTCATCCGCATGCGCTGCGGCAGGGGACGACCCAGGTGCCCGGGCCAGCCCCCTGCGCACACGATCTCGGCCAGTTTCCCGACTGTGAGACCAGACCGTTCCGAGCGCTGCAGGTCCCCGGAGAGCAGTCGCCGCAGCGAGACTTCTCCCGACGAGTGCTTCGATTCGAATAGCGACATCGGACGCATGCGCAGACGGGTAAGGCGTCCGGCGCCGGTGTGACGCGTTATGTCGTCCGCGGGCACGGCCGAGCCGGTCAGAATGAACTGTCCCGGAGCGGCTCGATCGTCCACGGCGCGCCGAATGTGATTCCAGATGGCGGGCTCGGTCTGCCACTCGTCGATGAGACGCGGAGTCTCGCCCCGGAGGACCGACGGGGGATCGACGGCCACCATTCGCCTGGCGTTGTCGTCGACGTCGATCAGTACTTCACTCGCAGCCACGTTGCGGGCGGTTGCGGTCTTCCCGCAGGTCTTGGGGCCCTCGACCACCACTGCACCCGTAGCCGCGAGTCGTTCCACGAGTTCCTTGTCGACAATTCTGGGCAGGTATTGCACCAATCTGATCCGAAATCAGGTACAACTCGCTTAAACAATTGCAATAATTGATGATAAATATGGTGGGAAGTCAACCTAACGGGTGATTCGGCCGGATTTCAACGGGTGAAATGGCACGATCTCAGCGGGTGAAACGGCAGGAATCCAACGGGCTGTTCGGCGAGACGCCAGCGGGCGAAACGGCGCGACCTGACCCGCTTCCCTCAGAAGTCGTAACGCACCCTCACGAGCGCCAGCCTGCCCAGCTCCGGAGCGCCCACGAATTCCTGGTGCAGGTTGTTCAGGGCGTTGTAGACGGTGAACTCAAGGCGCGTATTTGTTTGAAATGGAAGCAGATAACCGGCTGTGACGTCCACGACCTGGTAGGCATCCACGCGCCCGCTGAAGACGCCCGAACTCATCTCGAAGGTGTCGGAAAGGCGCCAGCGCCCGTCGAAAGTGAATCCCGCGGCGCGGTCGGTGTAGGCGAGGCCGAGGGAGCCCTTGTGGCTGGGAGCGTTGAGGGCGAGGTCGTCCGGGCCGGGGCAGTGGCCGTCGTCGTCGAAATCGAAGCAATCCGTGTTCTGGAACGAATACCCCGCGGTCAGGCTCACCCGGTCGGAGACGAGGTACTGCGCGGAGAAGTCGGCTCCCCAGTAGCTCGCCGATCCGAAGTTGCGGCTGGTGAAGACCATGTCGTGCACGTCGAACCCGTCCGGCGTGACCACTCCCAGGGGCACGGACACCAGCCCCGCGGCCAGCTCGCTCATCTGCTCGGGCGTGACCAGCCCCGCCTGAACCAGCGGGCCGAGCCGGCTCTGCAGAAACGCGCCGGTCGAGGCCGGATCCAGGAAGACGTTGGGCGACTCCACCTTCAGCGCGCCGACGAAGTTCTCGACGTTGGCGTAATACACGTCGGCGGCCAGCCGCACACGGTCCTGAATCAGCCCCTTGTACCCGGCCTCGATCGTATTGAAGGTGGTCGCGACGAGGGGAGGAACCGCTCTTGGTCCCGGATCGAGGGGGAAGATGTCGCCGCCCTCGACGCCGAGCGCGTTCGGGTCGAAGCGCCGCAAGACCGTGCCCAGCGCCGGATCGCCGGGGCGATTCCCTGGCCCCATCAGGAGCGGGTGAAGCATCTGCGGCGCGAACTGCGTCACCAGCGCGTCCCAGAACGGCGCGGCGTTCGCGGGGAGCTGGCCCGGCATGAAAGGCGATCGCATGCAGTAGTCCATCAATCCGCCGGAGCAGCGGTCCGAAAAGCTCATGCCGTCGCCGGGGACGCCGAAGGCGCGCAGGGTGTAGCCGATGCCCGGGACGATCGGAAGCCTGCCCGAAGCGATATCGAGAAAGAGCGCCGACGTGGAAGGATTCGCGAAGGCGCGGTTGTAGGTCAGGCGCAGGTTGTGGCCTTCGGCGGGACGGAAGACGAACGCGGCCCGCGGCGAGAAGTTCAAGCCGGTCAGGCGGTTGTGTTCGTCGACCCGAAACGCGGTCACCAGGTCGAATCGGTCTCCTAGCCGCGTCTCGGAGTGCAGGTAGGCGCCCGCCTCCACGAGGACGTCGTCGTCTTCGTTGTGTCCGTAGATGGTGCCCTGGGAGCGAGGCTCGATGCGCTGCCAGTCGATCCCGTAGGTGAAGCTCTGCCGGGTGCCGAGATCGAGGCCGTGCTGAAGCTGGGCAGCCATGGTGCGGGAGCGGTCGACGATGAGATCCCCGCTGCGCAGCAGGTAGCTGTTGTCGCCCGAATGCGTCTGGTTGAAGAAGAACTGCCCGAAGAAGCGGCCCTTCAGCAGCCGCGCCTGGGCGTAGCGGTACTGCCAGTCGTGAGTCTGGGAGGAGCCGATGGCGGTGAGGTTGATGCTGCTGAGCGAGTTGTTGAGCCCGCCGGAGACGATGAGCTCACCGTCATCCGCGAAGCGATAGTCCGCTCGCACGTCGCCGAAGAAGCGCTCGTTGAGCGGGTTGCGGATGCCGATGCGCGGATGGTCGGGCTCCTCCGCGCGCGCCTGCACCTCCCAGGGGTCCTCGTACTCCCAGTCCTTACCGCGGAGGTACTGGCCCGACACCTTGAACCCGAACCGGTCGGAGACCGCGTGGGCGCTGCGCAGCAGGAATTGCACGACCGACCTCTCGCCGCCGCCGAGAGAAACCGTCGTCCCCGGCCGGTCGATCGGCGACCAGGTGATGATGTGCATCACGCCCTCGGCCGCATTCGGCCCGTAGAGCGCCGCGCCCGGGCCGCGCGCCAGCTCGATGCGCTCGATGTCCATGTCGGTGGTCGGGATCATGTTGATGGCGTTGATCCTGAGCGCCGGGATACGCGCATACCGGTTGTCGACGATGCTGAGAAGACGTCCGGACGCCACGTTGTTGAAGCCGCGCACGACCGCGTAGCTCTGGGTGAGACCGGTGCTGGCAAGGTCGACGCCGGGGAGCGTCCTGACGTGGTCCGCAGGGGTTCGCGCGATGATGCGGGAGATCTGCTGGTTGGTCAGGGTGGAGACGGAGGCCGGTGCGTCGAGCTCCTTCTCCTCCCGGCGCGATACGGTCACCACCAACTGGTTGAGGACGAGCGCGCGCGAACGAAGCTGGATGGCGACCGATGCCGTTTCTCCGGCGTCCACGGTTACACCGTCCGTGCGCGAGGACTCATGGCCGATCAGCGTGACCAGGAGCGAATGGGTGCCGGCCGGCACGGAGACGCGGAACTCGCCGGCCGCGTCTGTCACCGAAGAGGTGGCCGTCTGACCCAGGACTTCCACGGCGGCGGATGCCAGCGGCGCGCCGGTCTCCATGTCCGTCACCCGGCCGGCGATGGCGCCCTCCTGGGCTTCCAGTTGAACCGCCGTGAGAACGAGCGCGAACAGGGAACTCACCTGGAGCCCTTGCAAGGCGCCCATCGGCCGCCTCCCCTTTAGCCGCAACGTCAGGACCATCGTAGGATAAGACAGGCTGCCGGAGACCCCGGCAAGCGGCCTGACGAACTGGCGCGGCCGCTACGGCAAGGTCGGTTCCAGGCGGGCTGTTCCGCATGCGGCACTTCGTTATTTTAAAGGGATGTCCTCGTCCGGTTGCGAATGCCTGGCGGGGACCCTGGGTGGAGGGGCTGCCGGACCGCGGCCCGCTCGGCAAGGAGACGTCATGAAGGTTCTGGCCGCCGCGGTGGCGCTGGGGGGTGTGGTGCTGGTCGCGGAGGGGGCGCGCGACGCCGGCTCCTCCGACGTGACATATGAGCCTGCCCCCGATGCATATCCCGCATACGAAGACGCCCATCCGGTTCTCCCCGCCGATATGGGCTCCACCCCGGTCGAAGACGTCATCGAGCGCTACTGCACCCGCTGTCACAGCGAGCGCCGCATGCGCGGCAACCTGTCACTTGAGGGGTTCGACGTCACCCGCGCGGACGAGAACGCCGAAGTTGCCGAGCGCATGATCCGCAAGCTGCGCGCGGGCATGATGCCGCCACCCGGCTCGCGCCGCCCCACCGAGGACACCCTCACCGCGCTGGCGCAGTACCTGGAGGACGTGGTGGACGAGGCGGCCGCCGCCCGCCCGTATGCGGGCACCCGCCCGTTCCAGCGCCTCAACCGGGCCGAGTACGCCCGCGTCATCCACGACCTGCT
This sequence comes from Gammaproteobacteria bacterium, assembly GCA_028821195.1. Lineage (GTDB taxonomy): Bacteria > Gemmatimonadota > Gemmatimonadetes > Longimicrobiales > Gaopeijiaceae > BD2-11. Next base: position 28,214 of record JAPPHB010000080.1, on the reverse strand, counting down.
GGGCCTCACGGTCGACCCGGAGGACTGGCTGCCGCCCGACCGCATCAGCGATAGCTTCGACAACAACGCCGAGGCGCAGACCCTCACCCCCACCCTGATGGACGCCTACCTGGCCGCCGCCAGCGATATCGCGCGCCGCGCCATCGGCGACCGCGACGCGGCCACCACGTCGGTCACGTACGGCAACCCGCCCTCCGTGTCCCAGCACGAATGGGAGCGGGTCGAAGGGGCGCCTTTCGGCACCCGCGGAGGCGTGAGCGTCCTGCACTCCTTCCCGGCGGACGGGGAGTACATCTTCTCGATGAGCTTCATGTCCGGCTGGGGCGAGCGCGACCACGACATAGACATCTCCGTCAACGGGGAGCGGGTGGCGCTGCTGCGCTACGGCGGCGACATCGACTTCCAGGGGCGCAAGGGCTTCCCGGTGCGCACCGACCCCATCCCCCTGCGCGCGGGGGAGCACCGCCTTACGGCCGCCTTCATCCGCCGGATGGACGGTCCGTACGAGGACCTGATCCGCCCCAACGACTGGTCGCTGACCGGCACCGAGACCAGCTACGGGACCACTTCGCTCCCGCACATGATGAGCCTGACGGTGGAAGGGCCGCACAACACCACGGGCGTGTCTGATTTCGACGCCCGGCGGCGGGTCTTCTCCTGCAGGCCCACGTCCGCCGCCGAGGAGCGGCCCTGCGCCCACGAGATCGTCTCCCGGCTCGCCGCGGAAGCCTACGGCCGCGACGTGAACGACAGCGAGGTGAACGATCTCCTGGTCTTCTACGAGATGGGTTCGGAGGACGGGGGCTTCGAAGCCGGCGTGCGGACGGCGCTCGAGGCGATCCTCTCGAGTCCGCACTTCCTCTTCCGCATGGAGCGGGAGCCCGAGGATGTCGCGCCCGGAGAGACCTATCCGCTCGCAGGCGAAGACCTTGCGGCGCGCCTGTCCTTCTTCCTGTGGGGCGCCGGCCCGGACGCCGAGCTGGTGGCCGCGGCGCGCGACGGAGCGCTCTCAGATCCGGTCCGGCTCGAGGCCCAGGCGCGCCGGCTGCTGGCCGATCCGCGTTCGGAGGCGCTGGCCACCCGCTTCGCGTCACTCTGGCTGCGCCTGCAGGACGTGGAACTGGTCAGCCCGGACGCGTTCCGCTTCCCCAACTACAGCCGCCAGTTCGCCGATGCGATGCGGCGCGAGAGCGAGCTCTTCTTCCACAACCTGATCCGCGAGGACCGGAGCCTGCTGGAGCTGTACAGCGCCGACTACACCTTTGTGAACGAGCGGCTGGCGCGTCATTACGGCATCCAGGGCGTGCAGGGCGAGGCCTTCCGTCGCGTGGGCTATCCCGACGATCGCCGGCGCGGAATCCTGGGGCACGGCAGCATGCTGGTCCAGACCTCGCTCGGAAACCGCACGTCGCCTGTGCTGCGCGGCCTGTGGGTGATGGAGGTGCTGCTGGGTACGCCGCCGCCACCTCCTCCCCCCGGCATCCCCGACCTGGAGGAGACCGCGAGCGCGCGTGACGGCAAGGTCCTGACCACGCGCGAGCGGCTGGAGGCCCATCGCGACAATCCGGACTGCGCGTCCTGTCACGAGCTTATCGACCCCATCGGGCTGGCGCTCGACAACTTCGACGTGACCGGCCAGTGGCGCATCCGCGAAGAGGGCACGCCGCTCGACACCCGGAGCACCTATTACGACGGCACCGAGATCGAGACCCCGGCGGATCTTTCTCGCGTCCTGCTCAAGCGCCCCATTCCGCTGGTGCGGCAGTTCACCGAGAGCCTGATGGCCTATGCGCTGGGGCGGGGAATCGACCATCGGGACCAGCCTGCCGTTCGCGCCATCGCGCGCGAGGCCGAGCGGAACGACTATCGCATGTCGTCCTTCATCGTCGGAGTAGTGATGAGCGACGCGTTCCGCATGAAGCAGGCGCTGGCGCTCGCCGATGGCGAGAACAGCGGGGCTCGGGATACATTCAACTGATATGACCGCGAACCGCGCGCTCGACCGTGGACGGTACGGGCGTGCCCGCGTCCATCATCCTTCATCCTGGATCGTGGCATGCATGTTCTGACCAGCAAGGCTCTTCCGCGGCGCACCTTCCTGCGCGGGGCGGGCGCCACCCTCGCGCTTCCGCTGCTGGACGCGATGATTCCCGCCGGTATTGCGCGCGGGCGCGCGGCCGGCGAGCCGACACGCCTGATCTGCATCGAGGAGGTGCACGGCGTTCCCGGCTGCAACGAGTGGGGCGCCAGGCAGCATCTCTTCGCGCCCGTCACCCAGGGGCGGGACTTCGAGCTCAGCGACATCAACGTGCTCAAGGGGCTCGAGCCGTGGCGTGACTACATGACCATCATCAGCAACACCGACGTACGCATGGCGGAGGCCTTCGCGCCGCCGGAGGTGGGCGGCGACCACTTCCGCTCCAGCGCGGTGTTCCTGACGCAGTCCCATCCGAAGCAGACCCAGGGGTCCGACATCTACTGCGGAACCTCGGTGGATCAGTTGCACGCCCAGCGCTTCGGGCAGGACACGGTGCTGCCTTCGCTCCAGCTCTCCATCGAGCCCACGGACTCGGGGGGCGGTTGCGACTACAACTACTCGTGCTCGTACATGGACTCGATCAGTTGGGCATCGCCCGACTTGCCGCTGCCGATGATCCGCAGCCCGCGCGCCGCGTTCGACATGCTCTTCGGGGCGGGCGGGAGCGCCGACGAGCGGGCACGGCGGCGGCGCACCCACGGGAGCATTCTGGACTGGGTCGCGGGCGAGGTGGCCGACCTGCGGCGGCAACTGGGTGCGGTCGACCTGCAGCGGGTGGACCGGTATCTGGACAGTGTGCGCGAGATCGAGCGGCGCATCGAGCGGGTGGAGGAGCGCAACACCAGCGGGGCTCCGCGCGAGCTGCCCGGCGCTCCTCCGGGCGTGCCCGACTCCTTCGAGGAGCACATGCGCCTCCTCTTCGACCTGCAGGTGCTGGCCTTCGAGACGGACGCGACCCGGGTCGCCTCGCTCAAGATGGGCCGCGACGCCTCCAACCGCAGGTTCCCGGAGAGCGGTTCGGACCGGGCGTTCCATCCCGCCTCGCACCACGGCGGTAACGAGGAGGCCATCCTCGAGTTCAACACGATCTGTCAGTGGCGCACGGGACAGCTGGCGTACCTGCTGGAGCGGCTGCAGGAGACGATGGACGGGGAGATGAGCCTGCTGGACCGGTCCATGGTCATCTGGGGCTCCCCTATGGGGGATGCGAACCTGCATAACCACCGGCGGTGCCCGCTGGTGATCCTGGGTGGGGCCAACGGCCAGCTGGAGGGCAACCTGCACCTGAAGGCCCCGGACGGCACGCCGATGGCCAACGTGTTCACCACGCTGCTGCACAAGCTCGGCCACGAGGATCTGGTCACGTTCGGGGATGCAACCGGCGAGTTCTCCCTGACCGTGCCGGTGACGTCATGAAGACAGCGCGGCCGATGGGAAGCTCACGCGGGCGGGCGCGCTTCCTGGGGATGGCGATCGTACCCCTGCTGCTGCTGGGCGGAAGCTGGTCCGACGCTCCGGTGGCGGACGCGGCGGCGCAGGGCGACCTGGAGGCCGTGCGTCGCCTGTTGCGGGAAGGCGCGGACGTGAACGCGCCCCAGGGCGACGGCATGACCGCGCTCCACTGGGCCGCCGAGCGCGGCGACGCCGAACTCGCGGACGTGCTGCTCTATGCCGGCGCGCGTGTCGACGCGGGCACCCGCATCGGGCACTACACGCCCCTCCATCTGGCATCCCGGCGCGCGGGCGCCACCGTGGTCGAGGTGCTTCTGGATGCGGGCAGCGACCCCAACTCAAGCACGACCAATTCGGGCGCGACGCCGCTCCACCTGGCGGCGGCCACCGGCGATCCCGCGGTGGTTGAGGTGCTGGTCGAAGCCGGGGCGGACGTGAACGGACGCGAGGGCGCATGGGGCCAGACCCCTCTCATCTTCGCCGCCGCCAGCAACCGGGTCGCGGCCCTGGAGGTGCTGCTCGGAGCCGGCGCCGATCTGTCGCTCGCGGCCTGGTCGGTGGACGTGGCGGAGCGGGAACGGGCGGACGCCGCGGCCGACCGCCGCCTGAACGAGTTCCTGGCCGACTTCAAGGAGAAGGAGGGCGGCGGCCCGGAGTGGCAGCCCACCCCCAGCCAGGTGCAGGCGGCCATCGAGGCATCGCGCGAAATCCAGCGCAGGTGGCCCGACGTGCCCGATCCCGCGAACGACGGGCGCACCATGGCCAACCAGGAAGGGCAGATCGAGGCGGAGGAAGAGGACGAGGGCGAGGAATCGGGGACCGAGGCTGACGCGGCTTCCGAAGCGGGCGACGAAGGCGCCGAGGCGGAGGAGGACTCCGGCGAGCCCGCGGAAAGCGGGGAGGCCGACGAGGCATCCGAGGAAGCCGAAGGGGACGAGGAAGAATCCACGGACGACGAGGGAGACGAGGACGAATCCGCGGACGACGAGGGCGGGGACGCCCGTCCGGACGAAGAACCACGGCCCATGTCCTACGCGCAGATGGTGGGCGCCTGGGGCGGATTGACGCCTCTCCTGCACGCGATCCGGCAGGGTCACGTGGAGGCGACCCTGACGCTGCTCGAAGCTGGCGCGGAGATCAACCAGGTCTCCGAGGGCGATCAGACTTCTCCGCTCCTCATGGCGTCCGTGAACGGTCAGTTCGACCTCGCCCTGACCCTGCTCGAAAGCGGCGCCGACCCCAACCTGGCGAGTCACGCCGGCACGACCCCGCTCTTCGCCGTGCTGGAGCGGCAATGGGCGCCGCGGGCTTCCTATGCGCACCCTACCGAGCACCTGCAGCAGGACGCGACCCACCTGGAGGTGCTGGAGGCCCTGCTGGAAGCCGGTGCCGACCCCAACGCGCGCCTGAAGGCCCATCTCTGGTTCATGGAGTACACTTTCGGGGTGCTGCGCGGCAGCGGCATCAACCTGCAGGGCGCGACGCCGTTCTGGCGGGCGGCCTACGCCCTCGATGTCGACGCGATGCGGCTCCTGAAGGAGCACGGCGCCGATCCGAACATCCCGACCATGAAGCCGCCCCAGCGCCGTCGCCGCCGTCCCCCGCCGCCCCCGGAGCCGGTGCCGGCGGAGGAAGCGGTCGCCGAGGCTGGAGAGGGTGAGGCCGTGGAAGGTGAGGAGACGCCGCCGGCCAGCGACGAGCCCGCCACCGAGGCAGAAGCCGAGGAGGCTGGAGCCGAGGCCCAGGGCCCCGGCCTTGCCAACGCCGAGGGCGAGACGGACGAAGAGGAAGAAGAACCCGCACAGCAAGGCTACGGATGGGGTGACGACGACGATCTCTCCGGGGTGCCGCCGGTCCCCACCGGCGGGCCCGCCATCTACCCGATCCACGCTGCCTCCGGCGTGGGTTACGGCCAGTCCTTCGCGGGCAACGCCCACCGCTACGTGCCCGACAACTGGCTCGCGGCGGTCAAGTTCCTGGTGGAGGAGGCCAACGCGGATGTCAACGTGCGCGACGCCAACGCCTACACCGCGCTCCATCACGCCGCCTCCCGGGGCGACGACGAGTTGGTGCTCTATCTGGTGGAGCACGGCGCCGACGTCACGGTGCTGAGCCGCAGGGGCCAGACCACCGCCGACATGGCCAACGGTCCGGTGCAGCGCGTGCAGCCGTTCCCGTCCACCATCGCTCTACTGGAGCGCCTGGGGTCGAAGAACAACAACAACTGCGTGTCCTGCTGAGGGGTTGATCCCGAGTCTCGGCGAGCTCGGCTCCCGGACGTCTCGAACCAGCCCTCCCGACCCTCCGCTCCAGGCGTCGACCCCGTGGTGAGGTCCTCCGGACAGCGCCGCAAGGCCGCGATGATCTTCATCCTCATCACGGTCTTCATCGACATGCTGGGGATCGGGATCATCATCCCCATCCTGCCGGAGCTGATCCGGGAATTCGTGGGAGGAAGTTCCGCGCTCGCGGGGCGCTGGTACGGCGTCCTGGCGGCCACCTACGCCGTCACCCAGTTTGTGTTCGCGCCGCTTCTCGGGGCGCTGTCGGACCGGGTGGGACGCCGGCCCGTCATCCTGATCTCTCTCTTCGGGCTCGGGATCGATTACCTCATCATGGGCTTCGCGCCAACGATCGGCTGGCTTTTCGCCGGCCGCCTGATCGCGGGCGTGATGGGGGCCAACGCCACCACCGCCAACGCCTACATCGCCGATGTGTCGAAGCCCGAGAACCGGGCAAGGAACTTCGGGCTGATCGGCGTGGCCTTCGGGCTCGGCTTCATCTTCGGTCCCGCCATAGGCGGCTTGCTCGGAAGCATCGACCTGCGGCTGCCCTTCTTCGCCTCCGCAGGGCTCGCGCTTCTGAACTGGCTCTACGGCTTCTTCGTCCTGCCGGAATCGCTGCCCGCGGAGAAGCGCGACGTCTTCCGATGGCGCAAGGCCAACCCGGTGGGCAGCCTCCACGTGCTGCGCACCTATCCCCTCGTCGCCGGGTTGACCGCCGCTTTCGTCTTCGTCATCCTCGCGCAGCGCGGGCTTGAGACCGTCTGGGTTCTCTACACGGGACACAAATTCGGGTGGGACGAGCGGGCGAACGGGCTGTCGCTGGCCCTGGTGGGCATCATGTCGGCGATCGTCCAGGGCGGCCTGGTTCAGCCCGTGATCAAGCGCATCGGCGAACGCCGGGCGGTCCTCTACGGCCTCATCTGGGCAGTGGTCGCGTTTCTTGGCTACGGGTTGGCTACGGCCGGATGGATGCTGCTCGTGGTCATCGTCGTCGGCTCGATCAGCGGCGTCGCCGGCCCCGCGATCCAGAGCCTGGTGGCGGGCGCGGTCCCTCCAGAGGACCAGGGCAAGGTCCAGGGCGGCATCCAGTCCCTCATGAGCCTCACCAGCATCGTGGCGCCCCTGATCTTCACGGCGGGGCTGTTCAGCTACTTCACCTCGACGAGCGCCCCGGTCCAGTTGCCCGGGGCGCCGTTCCTGCTGGGCGCCGTGATGTATGCGCTGGCGTTCTGGTCGGTGCTGAGACTGTTCCGGAGGATGCCGGGGTAGGGGGGAGGTCCGTCGCGGAGCCGAGCGGCCTGCATGATTGCGCTCGAGTCGCGTTCTCTAGCGGTATGCCGCCAGCAGCTCCGCCTCCCGCTCCGGCGTCAGCCCCGAGCGCAGTTCCTGCCGCTCCGTGTCCTGCGCGTTGAACCACTCCAGCGTGTCGCGCGCGGTTTCCTCCAGCGGGCGCATCGCGAAGCCTGCGTCGAACGCCTTGTCGCCGTTGACCTGCATCATGCCCAGGTAGTCACCCGCCGGCTCGGTCCAGTAGGTCAGAGCCGAAAGGCCGTGCTCCTGCAGGAAGCCGGCGTTTACCCAGGTCAGGGTGGCGTCCGAGCCCACGGCCGCGCGCGTCCGCTCGAGCAGGCCGCTCATCGTGAGCGGCTCCCGCGGACCTGTCACGTTGTAGGTGCCCGTCAGGTCGTCCTCCACGGCCCGGATCATGAAGGCGGCCAGGTCGCGCACGTCGACGTGCTGCATGGGGTCGTCGGGGGTTCCGGGCGCCAGGACTTCACCGCCGCGCGCAAGCCGCACCGGCCAGTAGGTGTAGCGGTCGGTCGGGTCGCCGGGTCCGATGATGTAGGTCGGGCGTACGACCAGGTGGGTTTCGGGGAAGGTGGTGCGGGCTTCCTCCTCCGCAAGCGCCTTCAAGGCGCCGAAGGTGCGGCCGTTGACGACCTCGGTCTCCGGATCGTCGATGTTGTCGACCGCGGCCCCCTCGCGGATGTCGGTGGTGAGGTAGGGGATGTAGACGCCGGTCGAGGACACGAAGAGGTACTTCCCGACGGAGCCGCGCAACATCTCGGCGGAGAGGCGCACCCAGCGCGGAAGATTGGCCGAATTGTCGATGACGACGTCCCACGTGCGCCCTTCCAGCGCCGCCAGATCGCCGTCCCGGTCGCCGATCAGGGTTTCGAGGTCGGGGAACAGATCCGGGTTGGTGATGCCCCGGTTGAAGAGGGTGACCTCGTGCCCCCGCGCCAGGGCGCTTCGCACCTGGTTGGGGCCGACGAAGCCGGTGCCTCCCAGGATGAGAATGCGGAGGGGCGCGGGCGCCGGTTCGTCCAGGCGGCAGGCGCCCACGCCCAGGCCACCGATCGCGAGCGTCGTGGTCTGAAGAAAACGGCGGCGTGAGAGGCGGGTGTTGGGCATCTCGGTTCCTTTGCTCAGCGCAGGAACTTCCGGTGCCATGGCTCCTCCTCGCTCCGGAGATTCTCGCCGCGTTCCAGTCGGTCCAGAAGACCCTCCAGTGCGAGTTTCGTTCGTTGCCCCGCCTTCCGCAGCCCGGCTCGTGCGGAGGCCGTCGCGACGACCGCGAAACCCGAGAGGATCGCGAGTCCGCCCAGAAGCGGCAGGACACCGGCTTCCGTCGCCATGAACAGGCCGACACCGGCCAACCCCACTCCCGCGAACCAGCTGGCCAGGCGTTCCGTTCGAAGGTTGCCGATGTCGGCTGTCAGCGTAACGAGTGACCAGCCGCTCTCCAGGGCTGCCACGCGGATCTGGAGGTCGCGCACCCTGGCGAGCGTATACCGGCGCCCGCCGACATCAAAGGCGCGGCGCATCTGGTGGACGAGGCCGCTCCCCGGCTCCCAGACCGATCCACCGGATCGTGAACGCACCTGTCTGAGAAGCTCTTCCTGTCGCAGATACGACTCGAGGTTCGCTTCCACTTCCGATGGGCTTCCAGGCACCACCCAGCTTGTGCTCACGATCGCGGAACCTGCGATCCGCCGCGCGAGTCCCTCGTCCGGAGGCGCGTCGGGGACGAGGGAGGCGGCCTCGACTTCGGCGAGGGCTTGTCGGACGTACCGCTCCTCGATCCCGACCTCCGCGCCGATCTGAACGACCTCGCCCGCGCGTAACTCCCCGCTGGCCGGCCTGGAACGGCGGAACTGGAGGTCCGACGCGCGCAGGATTACGCGCTCGAGTTGCTCCCGCGTGACCGTCACTGAGCCGCTCGACCCCTGCGCGGGAGGATCTGATCGGGGCGACGACTCCTCGCGGCGCCCGTCAGCCGGCGGCATGCCCGCCTCCTGCCACAGGTTGCCTCTCTCCCGCAACGACCGTTCCCGCGAGGCCCGTCAACTCCCGGAACAGATCGCTGAGCCTTGCCGTCATCGGCCCCGGCTTGCCGTCGCCGATCGTGCGTCCATCGATCTCGGTGACGCTGGCCAGTTCGCCCATCGTGCCCGTGCAGAAGGCCTCGTCGGCGCGGTACGCTTCCGTGAGGGAGAGGTCCTTCACCCGCGAGGGGATTCCGTTCACATCGCACAACTCCAGGACGGTCGCGCGAGTGATTCCCTCCGGGCATGCAACGGCCCGGCCGGTCATCACGACCCCGCCGGTCACGACGAAGAAGTTGGTGGCGTTGGTTTCGGCGATGAACCCGCGCCTGTCGAGCATGAGCGCGTCGTCGGCGCCCGCGGCGTTGGCTTCGATCTTGGCCAGGATCGACTGCAGGAGGTTGGCGTGGTGAATCTTCGGATCGAGCGCATCCGGGTCGAAACGCCGGAGGGCGCTGGTCACCAGCCGGAGTCCCGAACGGTCGTAGACGGGTGCCTTGTGCTCGGCCAGCACGATCAGCGTGGGGCCGGACCGGTTGAGGCGCGGATCCATGCCGCTGGTGTGCTTCACGCCCCGGGTGAGCGTCAGCCGGACGTGGACGTTGTCGCGCATCCGGTTCGCCGCCAGTGTGCGCCGGATCTCCTCGACGATCTCCTCGTTCGAGGGAATCTCCGCGAAGGCGAGCGCGAGCGCCGAGGCGCGGAGCCGTGCCAGGTGCTCCTCCAGCTTGAAGATTCGCCCACCATAGAGCCTCAGTCCTTCCCAGACCGCATCGCCGCCCTGCACGACCGAGTCGAAGGGGCTCACTCCCGCCTCGTCCCGGTGCACGAGCCGGCCGTTGATGTTGACGATCAGATCCCGGTTGCGTTCGTCGAAGCGCTGGAGCATGGGTTGGGATGTGTGAGGGCTCGGGGCAGCCTTCCTGCAGGCGTGTCCTGCGAGCGCCGGTCGAGCCAATCCCGCCGGGGCCGTGAAGGAGCTACCCGTTGAACATTCCCGCGAACGGATCGGGCGGCGCGGATTTCCTCGGCAGATCGGGCTTCCTTCGCACCAGTTTGGCGGGAATCCCCGCGTACACGGCGCTGGGTTCGGTGTCCCGCGACACCACCGCCCCCGCGCCGATCATGCTGTCGTCCGCGAGAGTCACGCCGGTGAGGATGGTGGCGTGGTACGCGATGCGCACGCCCGACCCGACCACCGTCATCCGGTTCGTGATCTCGGGGGAGTTCACGACATCGTGGCTGTGGCTGTAGATGTTCGAGTAGTCGGAAACCGAGGCGCCGTCCCCAAGCCGGATGCCGCCCCGGTCGTCTAGCAGGACGTGCCGGTGCACGACCACACCGTCCCCCACCTCCATGTTGTAGCCGAAGGAGAACCTGACCTGGTGGAAGGCCTTGAAATCCCTGCCGCAGCGGCGGAAGATGCGCCGGGCCAGGACGCGCCGGAAGAGCACGCCCAGGTAGAGGTTCTCCCCCAGCGGGCTCCGGTCGAACATCTCCCACATCCAGAGCAGCGGCTTGACCCGGGCATACCGCTCCGTGTCGATGTCGGCGTAATGCTCCGGTTCAACGGTGACGTTGGCCGGATCCATCTGCAGGAGCTGGACGCGCTCCGTGTCGTGCAAAGCGTCGCCGAAGAGACCCGACAGGCCTGAGGCGGCGGCTCCCCACGGACGATAAATGTCGGTCAGCACCCGCCGGCACAGCTCCCGCCGGTTGCAGCCGGCGCCCGCAAGCTCGTCGTCGATGCCCTCCAGCCAGCGATGGTAGACTTCCCTCGCATCGCCGGTGATGGGAACGCTTCTCAGAGGCAGATAGGCCATCTACGCGGATTCCCGCATTCGGTTGTATGTTGAAACCGCGCACATCACGGGATGGTGTCGCGGACGATCGCCGGAACAATCCGACCCTGCCAGAAGGATACGCGGTTCCGGACCCGCAGCAAGGTCAGCGCCGGGAACTCAACACGTGAGCCCTCCGTAGGGCGCCCAGGATTCGGAAAAGGATGAACGCCAATGCATGATGTCCTGCGCAACCGGCTGCTGAGAAGGATCGAGAGCCTGCCCGACCGGCAGATCTACCAGGTCCTGGACTACATCGAGTTCCTTGAGGAGAAGTACGGCGAAGGGGAGACCGAGCAGGAGCCCACCGGATTTCAGCGCTTCGCCGAAAGACTCGAGGACAGCCTGCGAAAACGAACGGTCAGGCCCGCCGTCATCCGGGAAGCGTTCCAGCTCCTCGCAGCCGCGGACCGCGGCCTCTCCAATGTCTCGGCGGCCGGACAGAAGTTCCTGCGGGACCTGAACGGGGCCGGCGAGCGCAGCGGGAGTTCGGGCGAGCCGAAGGAGGATAGCGGTGAGGTGCGCGGCGAAAGGGACGATTCCTCCGGGACTTCCCGGCGCGCGGCCGAAGCCTCTTCCGAGTAGGGCACGCGGCCTGCGTCCCGCCCTCCCGGCGCGTCGCTTGACACCCTATCTCGAAACCCGGTAGACTCGGCAATGCTTTGGGCTTCTGGATGCGAGGCGAGCCCCGGTCCCCGGGGTGGAACGGGAGGAATTCGGGGACGGGAACGAACGCGCCGGCAGGGCGCCGCTCCGGCATGACCGAGTTCGGCGAAGGGCTGACCTTCGACGATGTCCTTCTTGTTCCGGGACATTCCACGGTCCACCCTCGGGACACCGTCGTAGGCACACGCCTCAGCCGCCGAATCTCCATGCCGATCCCCGTGCTGTCGGCGGCCATGGACACCGTCACCGAGTCGCAGATGGCGATCGCGGTGGCGCGCGAGGGCGGGATCGGCGTCATCCACAAGAACATGCCCGCGGAGCGGCAGGCGCAGGAAGTCGACCGCGTCAAGCGCTCCGAGAGCGGGATGATCCTGAACCCCATCACGCTGGGGCCGAACGCGACTCTGCGCGACGCGCATGCGCTGATGGCCCGGTTCTCGATCAGCGGCGTGCCGATCGTCGAAGAGGATGGCCGGCTGGTCGGGATCGTCACCAACCGGGACCTGCAGTTCGAGACCGATCTGGACCGGGACATCAAGGACGTCATGACCCGGGACCGCATCGTCACGGCCCCTGTGGGCACGACGCTCCAGGAGGCCGAGCGCGTCCTTCACCGACACCGCATCGAGAAGCTGCCGGTGGTGGACGACGACGGCAGGCTGCGCGGGCTCATCACGGTCAAGGACATCTTCAAGCGCCGCCGGCACCCCAACGCCTGCAAGGACGGGCACGGACGCCTGCGGGTGGCCGCGGCGGTGGGCGCCGCTCCAGAGGACATGGAGCGGGCGCGACTGCTGGTCGGCGCCGGGGTGGACGCTCTGGTGATCGACACGGCGCATGGGCACGCGCAGGGGGTGCTCGACGCGCTCGGCCGCGTCCGTGAAGCCTTCCCCGACATCGACATCGTGGCCGGCAACGTGGCCACCGCGGAAGCGGCCGAGGCCCTGGTGGAGCGCGGGGCGGACGCCGTGAAGGTGGGGGTCGGACCAGGTTCGATTTGCACCACCAGGGTGGTCACGGGCGTCGGCGTTCCCCAGTTGACGGCCATCATGGAAACGGTGGAGGGAGCCGCCGGCAGGGTGCCCATCATCGCCGACGGCGGCGTTCGCTACTCGGGCGACCTGGTCAAGGCGCTGGCCGCGGGAGCCCACTGCGTCATGATGGGCTCGATGTTCGCGGGGACGGAGGAGTCGCCGGGCGAGAGCTTCCTCTACGAGGGCAGGCGTTTCAAGATCGTCCGCGGCATGGGTTCGCTGTCGGCGATGGAGGAAGGCTCAGCCGACCGCTACTTCCAGGAATCGGATGCAGGGGCCAGCAAGCTGGTGCCGGAGGGAATCGAGGCGAGGCTGCCGTACAAGGGGCCGGTGGCAGATACGATATTTCAATTGGTAGGGGGGCTCAGGAGCGGGATGGGATACTGCGGCGCCGCCGATCTCGGGGAACTGAGGGACAAGGCCAGGCTGCTGCGGGTTACCAGCGGCGGTCTGCGCGAGTCCCACCCGCACGACGTGACCATTACGCGCGAAGCTCCCAACTACCACACATGATTTCGCGGGAAGTCCCGACTCGCGGAGACCGTACTGAATTCACGGAACACTGAAATGACTCGAGGTGCGCATCTAGTTCTCATCGCCGGGGCTGCGTGGGCTTCGACGGGCTGCTTCTTCGCGCCGACCCGCGCGCCGGTGGAGATGCCCGCGGCCCCCTCGGAGTCCGGATCGCCAGCGGAGGCCGAGGCGGCGCCCGTCGCGCTGGCCGAGGACCGGGCCCTGGCAGAGCGATCGCCCGCTCCCGAACCGGCGATCGAGCCGACGCGGGAGCCGGAGGTAGAGGCGCCCGCGGAGCCCGAACCGGAGCCCGTCCCCGTGGACGCCGTTACCGGATCTCCCGCGGCCGCGCACCACGAACTCGCGGGCGACCTTGACGAGTGGTTCGACTACTGGCTGGACGACTACGGTCCCAATCTTCGCCTTTCCCTCGAACGCATGGGCCGCTACGGGGACATGGTGGATGCCGCGCTGGAGGAACGGGGCATGCCGCGCAGCCTCCGCTATCTGCCGATCGCGGAGAGCTACTACAACCCTCGCGCGTACAGCCGCGTGGGAGCCGCGGGCATGTGGCAGTTCATGCCCGGCACGGCCCGCGAGCGCGGGCTGCTGGTGAACTCGCTGGTGGACGAGCGGCGGGACCCGGAGGTGGCGACGGAGGCCGCGCTGGACATGCTCGCCGAGTTGCGCGAGCGCTTCGATTCCTGGTTCCTGGCGCTGGCCGCCTACAACGGGGGCCCCAACCGCGTCGCCCGCCTGTTGCGCCGGCACCATTCCGGACCGCCCGGCGACAGCGCGTTCATGGGAATCCGCGACCGGTTGCCGAGGGAGACGCGCCACTTCATCCCCAAGTTCCTGGCGGTCGCCGCGATCGCGGATGATCCCGGCGCGTACGGCATTACCGACATCGAGTTGGAGCCCGCCCTGGAGTACGACGAAACGACGGTGCCGGACCCGACCTCGCTGGACGTGGTGGCGCAGGCGGCGGGCGTGTCCGAAGACGACATCCGGGTCCTGAACCCGCACCTGCCGGCGCGGATCGTGCCCACCCACATCGAGACGGTGCTGCGGCTGCCGGTGGGCACGGTGTCGCGTTTCGAGCGCAACTACGCGGCGATCCCCACCGAGGAGCGCCTCACCATCGTCGAGCACACCATCAGCGCGGGCGAGACGCTCGGGCACATCGCCGAGATCTACGGGGTTCGGCTTTCCGACCTGATGGACACCAACCCGGGGCTGCGCCCGCGCTATCTGCAGATCGGGCAGAAAGTGGTGGTGCCGCGGTTGCGCCGGGTGCTGGCGGGGGAGGGGAGCGGCTAGCCTGGCCCTTGGCCGGGAGGGGGCTGGGGCCAGGTCGGAGTGCGGGGCTGGCGGCGCCCTCAGCCGCTGGCCGTCCAGACGCCGGAGCGGCCTCCTTCCTTGCGCAGCAGGCGCATTCCCTCGATGACCATGCCGCGGTCCACCGCCTTGGCCATGTCGTAGACCGTGAGCAGCGCCACCGACACTGCGGTGAGCGCCTCCATCTCCACCCCGGTCCGGCCCTCGATGCGGGCGACGGCGCGGGCGCGAACTCCCGGCAGGTCGGGGTCGGGCGCCACCTCCACCCGGATGGACGCGGCGGGCAGGATGTGACACAGCGGGATGAGTTCGCCGGTCCGCTTGCCAGCCATCACGCCGGCCACCTCGGCCACGCGCAGGACGTTGCCCTTGGCGACGGTGCCCTCCTCGATGGCCTCGAGGGTGGCGGGCGCCATTCGGATGCGGCCCTCGGCCACGGCGGTGCGCCGGGTGCCCGGCTTGCCGGTGACGTCGACCATGCGCGGCCGGCCGCGCGCGTCAAGGTGCGTGAGTTTCGGCGAATCGCTCATGTGCGTGTCTCCAGGGCCGCGGAAGCGTCGCGCACCATGCCGTAGACGAGGAGCTGGGGGTTGACGTTGCTGGCCGCGAGGTGCTTGGCCTGCTCCACCTCCGCCACGGCGCGCGCGACTCCTTCGGGATGAATGCTCCGCCGCGCGACCGCCCGTTCGAGGAACGGGCCGGCGTCCTGGTTGAGGGCGGGTGCGCCGGTCGCCACCGCTGCCAGGTCGCGCAGCCAGTCCTCCAGCGCGCCGAACACACCGAGCAGTCCGCGCGCGCCCGACACCCCGACCCTGCTCGCCGCCGTGGCGGCGGCCCCGATGCCGCCGTCCAGAGCGGCTTCCAGCAGACGGCGCGCCCGGACCCGCTCGTGCTCGAGCGGTCCCGGCTCGCCGTCTGCCGGCAGGTAGGCCAGGGCGCGCCCGATCGACCCGCGCGACAGCGCGGCGGCCAGGTGGGCGTCGGCGGCGGGTGCTCCGGCGGCCTCCACCAGGAAGCGTTCCACCTGCTCGACGGGCAGGGGGCCGAGGTGAAAGGGGACCGTGCGCGACCGGATGGTGGGGAGCAGCCGGCCGGGCTCGCTCGAAGTAAGGATGAAGGTCGTGCCGGCGGGCGGCTCCTCCAGCAGCTTGAGCAGGGCGTTGGCCGCCTGGTCGCTCGCTTCCTGGGGGATGAGTTCCTCCGCGTTGCCGATGATGAAGACCTGCCGCTCACCCAGGGACGGGCGCTTGAGCGCCATGCGGCGGATGGTGGTGACCGCGCCCAGGTAGATGCCCCGTGGCTGGTCGCTGTGGGTGGGGCGGAGAGGCGTGCGCCGAATGGCTTCCAGGGCGGCTGCGCGGGCCTCCTCCAGGGCCGCCACCATCCGCTCCGCTCCGCTGGCGCGCTTGGGGCGCGGCAGGGGGAAGAACCAGTGCAGGTCGGGGTGCTGCACCCGGACGGCCATCCGGCAGGCGCGGCAGCGGGCGCACGGGCCCCGGGCGTTCGGGATCTCGCAGTGGAGCAGCTGGCCGAGCCAGAGGGCGATACGTTGCTTGCCGGTTCCCGCCAGGCCGTGGATCAGGAGCGCGGCCGGGAGGGAGTCTCTCGCGTGCGCTCCGGCGAAAGTCGAGCGCGCCGGCTCGTGCCCCGTGACCGGCGGCAGCGTCACAGGGTCGCGGAGGGCGCCGCGGTCGGGTCTGCGGGCGCTCCGGCGCCGCGGGAGGTGGTCGCCCGGTTGGCGGCGACGCGCGTTGCAAGCCGCAACGCCTCCAGCGCGGAGGTGGCGTCCGCCACTCCCCGGCCGGCGATGTCGAAGGCGGTGCCGTGGTCGGGGGAGGTGCGCACGAAGGGCAGCCCAAGGGTGACGTTGACCCCGGTGCCAAAGGAGACCGTCTTGAGGGCTGCCATGGCCACGTCGTGATAGGGGGCGACGACCGCGTCGAACTCGCCCCGCAGGGCGCGCACGAACACGGTGTCGGCGGGGAGGGGGCCAGCCACCCTTCCGGCTTTCCCCGCCAGGGCGTCGAGCGCGGGCGCGTACACCCGCTCCTCCTCGTCACCGAAGAGGCCGCCATCGGAGGCGTGGGGGTTGAGGGCGCACAGCGCGACGCGCGGCTCGGCGATGGCCCAGTCCGTTCGCAGCCCCGCGACCAGAAGGCGGGCCTGCCGTACCAGCACGTCTACCGTCACGTGCGCGGCGACCTGCGCCAGCGCGATGTGCCGCGTGGCCAGCAGGACGCGCAAGGGAGCTCCCAGGCGCGTCCGCTCGGCACACATGAGCATTCCGGACTCGTCCGCCCCGGCGAGCGCCTCCAGCAGCTCGGTCTGGCCCGGGTGGCGGCTCCCGGCCGCCTGCAGCGCGGGTTTGTGCACCGGTCCGGTCACGATCCCGGCCACGGCACCCTCCATCGCGAGTTCGACCCCCGTCTCCAGCGCCGCAAGCGACACTTGTCCCGCGCTCAGCTCGGTGCCGTCCCACTTCCCCATGGAGTGGTACTCGCCCACGCCCGGATCGGCGCCCGCCGGTCCCAGCACCAGCAACTCGGTGCCCGGGTCTTCCTCCACGAAACGGCGGGCAGCCACCGACATCACCTCGGGTCCGATGCCGCGCGGGTCGCCGAGGGTCACGGCGAGTCGTGCGCGCGGGGCGGGGGCAAGCGACGTCACGTCAGTCGCGCTGCGCTACGCAGCGGAAGCTCAGGCGGAGCCGCTCATGGGCGAAGCTCGACATGCGCCCGGGCACGCAGCTCTTCGATGATCTCGTCGAGCACCTTCGTCTCGCGCAGCTGGTCCTCCACGCGGGTCCGCAGATCGTCGTAGGTGTAGTCGCCCTCGGGCCGCGTCTCGAGAACCTTGACCACCGCGAACACCTTGCCACGGTCGTCGAACTCGATGGGACCGACCACGTCCCCGTCCGCCGCGGACCCGATCTCGGCCACGTATCCCGGGGGGAGCGAGCCGAGCTGGGGGGTGAAGATCTGGAGCGAATCCAGCGGCGGCTGGGCCTTGTAACCGTACTCCTCGTGAAGCGCCCTCATGGACTCGCCGGCCCGCGCCCGCTCAAGAAGCTGGCCTGCCAGGGCCTTCGCGGCTTCCTCGTCGGCCGCGTTGGTTTCCGCGGTGATGAGGATGTGCCGTGCCCTCCGCTCCCCGAGGCTGATGCGGTCGACGCGGATGATGTGTGCGCCGAAGTCGGTCTCGACCACGCCGCTCACCTGTCCCTCCTGGAACATCCCGAAGGCGGCATCCTCGAACTCACGCACCATGCGTCCGCGGGGGAACCAGCCCAGGTCACCGCCCTGCGCCGCGCTCGACGGGTCCCGGGAATACCGGCGCGCAAGTTCCTCGAAGTCTTCGCCCTCGTTGATGAGCCCCAGCAGGCGCTCGGCCTCGAGCCGGGCCGCCTCGCGGGTGGAATCGGATGGCTCCGAGCGCACGAGGACCTGGCGGAAGATGATGGAGGCGGGGCGTCTGGGCAGCTGGTCGCGCTGCGCGTCGATGAACGCGCGCACCTCTCCTTCGGTCACCACGATGGGACCGATGTCGGCGCGTCTCCTGCCCACCCAGAGCGACTGCAGGCGCTGCCGGCGCGCCTGCTCCTTCAGCATCTCGCGGTAGCTGATCAGGTTCAGGCCCTGCTCGCTGAGAAGGGCGACCATCTGCCCCATTCCCCCCACGTTGCGCATGCGCTCGTCCAGGTCCTGCTGGACGATGACCTCCAGCTCCTCGTCGGATACGAAGATGGTGGTGTCGCTCTCGGCTGCCTGCAGGAGAAGCTGCTCGTTGATGAGGGATTCGACGATTTCATCCTGGAGCTGCATGATGCCCGCCGGATCTTCCGGCATGGGCGCGCCGCTGGCACGCATCTGCAGCATCCGTTCCTGCACCTCGGATCGCAGAATCACCGAGTCGCCGGCGATCGCCACCACGCCGTCGACGACTTCCGGCTCCTGTGCGTCCGCCGGGGCGGGGCAGAGGAGCAGAGCGAGGAGGAGGAGATGCCGCCAGGAAAGCCTGCCAGGGGTCGCAAGAAGATACTTCGCCATGCCGTTTGGACCTGCGGATAAGGAGGGATCGAGCGGGAGACGAAATGCGCATCCGGGCTTCGATCCCGTGTAAACCCCGTGCTCGCGCCGGGTTCCGGAGCGCGCGGCAGCGGGATCGGGAGGTCGCCGGGACACCTGCGCGGGCATCGCCTTCAATCGCCGGGCGGTGGCGCGTTGGGAGCCACAACAGGCGAGTCCGGGGGCTGGATCGGCTGGGAGCGGCCCCGGATCACCCTGAACTCGCTGGTGCGCTGGGTCACCGCGGTGAAGCTGTTCTCGAACACGTCGGCCCGGTATTCCTCCCGCAACGCGAACGAGAGATGTCCGAGAGCCGGAATGTTCTCGTCTCCGTCGACGATGCGCTGCATGACGCGACGCACGATGGCCTCGACGGCGTCCCGCGTGGATTCTCCTTCGGCCGGCGTCAGGCTGGTCAGTTCCAGGTCGCGCGCCGCGCGCGTGAAGCGGGTGCGGGCGACCATGAGCAGCGAATCCTGCTCGACATCGCTGAGCGAGATGCCGGCCTGCTGCGCCTCGTTCACCAGGACCTTGCTCTGGGCGAGGTTTCCCAGCAGCCCGGTCAGCTGGTCATCGGTCGCGTTGCGCGCCTGAGCGCGGAAGGGAGGTCCCTGCTCGCTCAGGAAACGGTGGAAGTCCGACGCCGTATACGCGCCCCCCTCGAAGCGGAAGAGTTCACGGCCCGCGGCCCGGCGGCTGAGGCGCTGGCTGGGACGCGCGGCCAGCTGACGGGCGATCTCGGCGCCCCCTTCCACCGGTTCCATTTCGGCGCGGCTCAAGACGCGCCCCAGGTAGGCTTCCTCGGCCTGGCTGACCAGGCCGAGCTTGAGCTGTGGCTCGAACTGGGAGCGCGCTTCCTCGAACGGGATCTGGGTCCGCTCGTCGACCCGCAGGACGTGGACACCGAAGCCCGTGCGCACCGGACCGCTCACCTCACCGGGCGCCAGGGCGAATGCCGCGGAGTCGAACGCCGGAACCATCTGGCCGCGCCGGAAGGATCCCAGGTCTCCGCCCTGGACCGCGGTTCCCGGGTCCTGGCTGAACTCTCCGGCCAGGGCCGCGAAGTCCTCTCCGGCGAGGATCCTCTCGCGCAGGCCGCCGGCAAACTCCATTACGCTGTCGGCGGTGGCGGCGTCCGCCCCCGGGTCGAGCGAAAGGAGGATATGGCGCGCACGCAGTTCCACCCCCGCCGCCTGCTCCTCGTAGATCTGTCGCAACTGCTCTTCGGTGAATGCCGTGTCCACCTGGATCACGCGCTCGCGCAGGCGCGCCACGAGTTCCTGTTCGATCTCCTGACGGACCAGCGGGAGCAGGTCGATGTGCTGGAAGGTCGAGTCCTCCAGGGCGGCGACGGCGAACAGGGTGTAGTCGATCCACAGGCCGGCGATCGCCTCCACCACGTCGGCCTGGTCGGGAAGTTGCGCCTGGCGCGCGAGCAGATCGGCGGTCTGGTCCACGGACAGCTCGTAACCGGCGGCGCGCGCGACGACTTCGTCGCCCGGCGCGGAATCGCCACACCCGCCGAGCGCGGCGAGCGCCGCGAGGCAGACGATGCCGGGGATCCGTGGGATGCCGTGTACAGGAACCTTCATGTTTCACTCCCGATGGTCATGCCTGCGTGCATAGTACCGCGATTCCCCGGCGTTCGCTCGCTGAGATTCCCGGCGTCGGGTCAGGCCGCTCGGGCGCGGTTCGCCGACAGCCGGTCCAGCGCCCGGATCAGGGTGGCGGTCAGCGGGTCCGCGCCCTCCTGGCGGAGCACCAGCGAGAGGGGTGACATCCTGCGTACCTCCACGGCGATCAATCGGTCCCGAAGCGGCTCCTCCAGCGCGGCGAGCCGGGGCACCATGTCGTCCCGGAAAGTGAGGCGCGCGCGGCGTCCGCGCACCATGATGCGCTGGAGGCCGATCTTGCGGCCGAGGAGGCGCAGCACGTGGCCGTCGAGCAGGCGGTCGGCCGGGGGAGGCAGCGCCCCGAAGCGGTCGCGCAACTCCGCGGCGAACTCGTCGAGTCCGGTCTTGGTCGTGATGCGCGACAGTCGGCGGTAGAGGTGGAGCTTCTGTCCCGAATCGGGCACGTAGCTGTCCGGCAGGTAGGCCGATCCCGCGAGCGAGATCTCCGGATCGCGCGGTGCGGGCTGGTCGGTCCGCCCCCGCTTCATGCGCTCCACGGTCTTGCGCAGAAGGCGCATGTAGGTGTCGACGCCGACCGCCTGCGCGTACCCCGACTGGTCCTCGCCGAGCAGGTTGCCGGCGCCGCGCATCTCCAGGTCGCGCATCGCCACGGCGTAGCCGCTCCCCAGGTCGGTGTGGCGCTCGAGCACGCGCACGCGCCGCATGGCGTCCCTGGAAACGCTGTCCGGGACGACCAGGTAGCAGTGCGCGTGCCGGTCGGAGCGCCCGACCCGGCCGCGGATCTGGTAGAGCTGCGCGAGCCCGAAGCGGTCGGCGCGGTCGACGATCAGGGTGTTGGCGTTGGGGACGTCCAGGCCGTTCTCGATGATGGCTGTGCAGACCAAGACGTCCACGTCACCGTTGACGAAACCGAGCATCACCTGGTCGAGCTGCCGGCCGCCCATCTGGCCGTGGGCGACGGCGACGGCCGCGCCGGGCGCCAGAGCTCGCACCTTCTCGGCCGTGCTGTGGATGGTCTGAACGCGGTTGTGGAGGAAGAAGACCTGGCCGCCCCGGTCGAGCTCCCGCCAAAGGCCGTCGTACAGGATGTGGTCGTTCCAGGGAATGACATGGGTGGTGATGGGAACCCGGTCGCGGGGCGGAGTCCGGATGAGCGACAGGTTGCGCAGGCCGGCGAGCGAGAGCTGAAGAGTGCGCGGAATGGGCGTGGCCGTCAGGGTGAGCACGTCCACCGAGGCTCGCAGCCGCTTGAGCCGCTCCTTGTGGCGGACTCCGAAGCGCTGCTCCTCGTCAACCACGAGGAGGCCGAGGTTGCGGAACACGACGTCCTTCGAGAGCAGGCGGTGGGTGCCGATGGCGATGTCGAGGGTCCCGCGGCGCATCTCCCCCAGCAGGCGGGTGGTCTCCTTCGCGCTCCGGAACCGGTTGAGCGCCCCGATGGTCACCGGGTAGTCGGCGAGACGCTCTCCGAAGGTGCGCGCGTGCTGCTCGACCAGCACTGTGGTGGGCGCGAGCACGGCGACCTGCCTGCCGTCCTGGACCGCCTTGAAGGCGGCGCGAATCGCCACCTCGGTCTTGCCGTATCCCACGTCTCCGCAGACCAGCCGGTCCATGGGCGTGGCCGCCTCCATGTCCCGCTTGATGTCTTCCACCACGCGCCGCTGATCGCGCGTGTCCTCGTAGAGGAACGACGATTCCATTTCCCTCTGCCAGCGGGTGTCGGGCGCGAAGGCGTGCCCCTTAGCCATCTCGCGGCGGGCGTAGAGCTCGAGGAGTTCGGTGGCGACCTTGCGGATGGCCTGCTCGGTGCGGGCGCGCAGATTCTTCCAGCGCTTTCCGCCGATGCGGTGCACCGGCGGAGGCTCCGCCCCCTCCGTGCCGCCGACCCACCGCTCCAGCAGATCGAGCCGGTACACGGGCACGCGCAGGAACTCCGCCCCCGCGTACTCGATCAGAATCGACTCGATCTCCTCGCCACCGATGGTGACATGCTCGAGCCCGCGAAAGCGGCCGATGCCGTGGTCCATGTGCACGACCGCGTCTCCCGGGGTTAGCTGCGCGACGCTCTCGAGCGAAGCGGAGCCGCGGAAGCGGCGCCGCCGGCGGATGCGGCGCGTGCGCAGGAAGAGCTCGTGGTCGGTGAGGACGCGCAGGCGCGGGGCCGAGTCGTTCAGGATGAATCCCCCGTCCAGAGCCCCCACGGCGAGCTGGGCGCCCGCCGGAAGGCGCGTCTGCCCTCCCAGAATCTCCTCCAGGCGCTGAATCTGCCCCTCGTTGTCGCAGAGGATGAGGGTTCGGTCGCCGCGGGCGGCCCCGTCCCGCAGCACTTCCTTCAACCGCTTCATGTCACGGGAGATGGCCGGCGGCGCCTCCGAGCCGAAGAGAATCTCTCCATCCGCGGCAGGGGAGAGGGCCAGCCGGGGGAGGGCGGCCAGCCGCTCCAGCAGGCCCCGGGGCCGAAGACAGACGGTGTCCGGTGGCGGGGGCTCGTCTCCGCCCGCGACGGCTTCGGCGTGGCGGCGCTCCACCTCCGTCCATGTGTGCTCCGCGGAGGCCTTCAGGTCGTGGCCCGCCCAGCGCGCCACCAGGGTGTCCGCGGGCAGCAGGTCGAGCAGGGAGCGGGGCGCGCCGGGAGCGTCCGGCCCTCCGCCGTCGCCCAGCCTGACCGGGAGCAGGCGCACCTCGGCGACCGACCCCCTGGACCGCTGGTCCAGGATGTCGAAGCGGCGCATGGAAACGATCTCGTCACCCATGAACTCGACGCGCACCGGGTCGGGGGAACCGAAGGAGAAGACGTCCACAATGCCCCCGCGCACCGCGAACTGACCGACTTCCTCCACCAGCGGAGCCTTGTGGAAACCGCGCTCCCGGAGTTGCTCCGCCAGAGCGGTGAGCCCGACCTCGGCGCCCGTCCGCAGGGTGAGGTGCAGGTGGGTGAGGCGGGTGGGGAAGGAGGCTCGCTCCTGGAGGGCGCGCGGCGTGGTCACCAGCACGCGGCAGCGGTTGCCGAACACTGCTTCCACCGCCTCGACCCGGCGCCCTTCGATCTCGATGTGGAAGTCGTCGCTCTCGTAGGGAAGGGACTCGCGCTGGGGGTAGGCGGCCACGGCATCCGGGCCGACGAGGGCCTCCAGGTCCGCCTCGGCGGCGACTGCCCTGTCCGGTGACGGAGCGAGAAGCACGGCGACGCGATCCGGCGTAGCGCGGGCGAGAGCGGCCAGCACGGCATGTCCCAGTGATCCGCACGCGCCTCCGAGGGACAGCTCCTGGCCGGCGTTCGGGAGGCGGGCTCGAAGGGACCGGAAGGGCCCGGTCGCCTCGATCAGGTCGAGAATGGCGTTCTCGCGCGCGTTCATCCGGCTCGCGGCAGGGGGCCGGAAGCGGACGGGCCGCGGGAGCCCGACATGGCGCCGCCGCCAGAGGAGCTGGTGCGCCGGCCGGTGGCGGCAACCCGGGATTCCAGGAGCAGCAGCACCAGCGCGGCGACGAGGAGCCAGCGCCATACCTCCGTGCCCTGCCGGCTGGCGAAGACCAGGCGCCGCCAGGACGAGGCGTCGGCCCGGTCGTAGTCGTCCCCCAGAAGACCGTCGAGGGCGCTCTCTGCGATCGGCTCCAGGATCGACTCCGCCGCGGGCGGGTTGACCGCGACCTGCTGCACGAGGGAGTCGCCGGCCAAAAGGCGATAGAGTCCCGGAGCACGCGCGACAACCCGCGCGCCCGGGCCGGCCGGCGTCCGCGCGCCGGCGGCATCGGCGACGGCGTCGACTCCGGCCGGAATCGGCAACACATCCCCGACGGTGAACGACCTGCCGTCGCTCTGGAAGGGCCAGCGCGACACCATCCATTCGACGAGGGGCAGCATGGGGGCGGACACGGCCAGGCTGGTGGCCTCCGCGTCCACCGGGGAGCCGAGCAGCAGATAGGGCCCGCCCGGCGCGCTGCCGGTCACGATCCAGGGCTCGCCCGAGTCGAGTGTGGCCTGGACCACACCCGCCGCTTCCTCGCCGTTGGCGACCAGGCGATAGCGGCGCACGATGCGCACCTCGTCGAGGGCCACCGGCAGGCGGTTGTCGGCCACCCCGATCTCGCCGGCGCCGGGCTCGCTCTCGTAACGCCAGGGGATCTCCGCCAGCAGGAGTTGGCGGTTGAGGGCGGGCAGCATCGCTCCGTCGGAGGGCGGAACCACGACCGCGGCGGAACTGCCGGGCCGGCCGTCCAGCCCCTCGCCGCCGACGCTCAGGAGTACCTGGGCAGCCGCGTCCGCGGTCCGTTGCGCCCGCCCAGCCCGAGCCAGCACCTCGATCGCCTGCTCGAGGAAGAAGCCGCCATCTCCTCGGAGCGACACCCCCACCGGAGGCCGCACCGACACCGAGAAAAAACGGCGGTCGTCGCCGCGCAGCGCGTCCGGGTCGATCTCGGCGTACCCGCTCACGACGCCTCCCGCGAACGGGCCCACGTTGAGCAGCGCCTCCGATCCCGCCGTGATGGTGGTCGCGCCGACGGTGCGTCCTCCCACGACCAGCCGCACCGCCAGGGTATCCGCGCCTTCCTCTCTGCCCCCGACCGCGATGGACACCTGGGAGCGCTCGTTCGTCATGGGTGCGAGACCTCCGCCCACCAGTACCTCCCTGAGGTAACGGTTGTCCTCCGCGGAGGACGGTGCCTGGTACACCAGGAGACGGGTTTCGGCGGGGAGCGCAACGGGGGCGTCGCCGGGGAACGCCGTGGCCTGCAGGTCGGACAGCAGTTGTATTTCGGTTTCGTCGAGCGGCGCCGCCGAGACCAGGGCGCCGGCTCTCTCGATCGCGGCGGCGAGATCCCCCCGTCCGCCGCTCACCTGTGTCTCAAGAACGCGCGCGCGCGCCTGGACGGGAGATCCCGGCACCGCGACATCCCACGGTTCTCCCGCCCTCATCACCCAGATGCGGTCCTCGGGCCCGGCTTCGTCCAGGGTCTCGAGGGCCAGTGCCTTCAATCGATCGAGCACGCGCTGTTCTCCCTGAACCAGCCCGGAGCTGAGCGAGTTGTCCAGGATGAGCACCAGCGCGGTGGGCTGGTGCGTGCCCCCGGCCCCCCTCCAGAACAGCCGGCTCCCCGCCAGCACGAGCAGAAGGCAGATGGCAACCCGGAGGAGGAGCAGCAGCAGCTGGCGGATGCGAATGGTGCGCGCATGATCGCGCGTGGCGCGCAGCAGATAGCGCAGCGCGGGGAACGGGACGCGGCGGAGCTCGTGGCGGTGGAAGAGATGAAGAATCAGCGGGACCGCGACCACCGCGGCGGCAGCCAGGAAAAGAGGGTTCAGAAAGCCCACGCCATCCGGCTCCTATCCCAGTCTCTGCCGCTTGCGCAGATACGTCCTCAGGGCGAGCGAGAAGGGCTGGCTCGTCTCGATCATGCAGTAGTCGATCCCGTAGGGCCGGGTGGCGCGTTCCCACTCGGCGATCGCGCTATCCACCGCCTCCCGGTACTCGCGGCGCATGTCCGGCACGCTGATCTGGATCTCATCGCGGCTCTCGGGATCGAAGAAGCGCACGTCGCCCGCGGGAGGCAGCTCGCGCTCGCCCGGATCCAGAATGTGGAAGACGAGCACTTCGTGCCCGTAGTGCTTGAGATAGCGGAGCGCCAGCCGGGTCTCCTCGGGGTCGATCAGCAGATCGGACAACAGCACGATCAGGCCGCGGCGGCGCAGACGTCCGGCGATGTCACGCAACGCAGAATGTGCGGAGGTCAGGCCGGTGGGCTCCAGCGGCGAGACGCGCCGGATGACCTCGTGCCACTGCTTGCGTCCTCCGCTGGGTCCGAGCCGCGCCTGGATCTCGTGGTGGAAGGACGCGAAGCCGACCAGATCCCCCTGACCCAGGAGGAGAAGCGCGATGCATGCCAGGAGGTGTTTCGCGTACCACGACTTGGTGGCCAGCGTCCCGGGCTGCGAAGTCCACGCCATCGAGAGGCTGTTGTCGAGGAGAAGGTATGCGCGAAGGTTGGTCTCCTCTTCGAACTGCTTCACGTAGAATCGGTCCGAGCGGCCGTACATGCGCCAGTCGATGTAGCGCAGGTCATCGCCGGCCTGGTACGCCCGATGCTCCGCGAACTCCGCGGAGAACCCGCGGTGCGGGGAACGGTGCAGCCCCATGTAGAATCCCTCCACGACCTCGCGCGCGATGAACTCGAGGCCGCCGACCTCCGACAGCGCCACCGGGTCCATCAGGTCGGCGCGCCGACGGCCCGGGGCGGTCCCGAGGCGGGGGTCGGGTGCGGACGTGTTGGGTTCGTTCATGGTGCGTAGTCTAGAAAACCGTGGGAGAGGATGCCATGGCCGCCCGGGTTCCGCTCATTGGGTCCAACGGAGGGCATGTGCCGCGGGAGGCCCTTGCATGGAAGGTATCAGGCTCCCGTCTACTTGCGGGAAGGACGGCATGGTCGGATAGGTTAGAGGAAAGGCGACGGGCCGGGGCGCTGGCACGCATGGTGCAGCACAATGGGCCCAGGGTTTCGTTTTCGCGGGCCGCGCCCGCCGACAGGGGGAAGAGTCAGGACGATGCGGTTCGCCAGGTTGGCCACCGGCCCGGTGTTCGGGCTGACGCTTCTGTGTGCGGCGCCCATGGCTGCCCAGGAGCAGTTCGCAGCCCGGGACGAGCCCCTGGAGTCGCGCATATGGCTGGATCGCGGCACCAGCCCCGTGCTGCGGCGAGGCGATCTGGTGCGCGTTTTCTACCGCGCCTCGCGCGACGCCTACGTGAGCATCTTCCACATCGACACCAACGGCTTCACGCGCCTGCTCCATCCCGGCTCTCCCACCGACGGTCACCTGGCGCTGGCCGGGCGCGACTACCGGCTGCTGTTTCCGGAGTCGCGCTATTGGCAGGTTGAGGAGGACGAGGGCAAGGGCTACCTCTTCATGGTCGCGTCGCCGGCGCCGCTCGACTTCTCGGGTTTCGCGTACTCGCGCTACGAGGGCGGGTGGAACCTGGCCGCGTTGGCGCAGGCCGCATATCGCGATCCGTTCCTGATGATGGACGATGTGGTCGCGGCGCTGATCCCGGAGGAGGCAGCGGAGTACGCGCTCGACTTCGTCGCCTACGACATCGACCGGCCCCACGACTATCCGCGCTTCCTGTGTTACCAGTGTCACGGGTTCAGGCCGATGTTCGACTGGAACCCGTACGGCCGCTGGTGCACCGACTTCCGGGTCGTGATCCACGACGACCCCTACTACTACCCCGTGTACCGGTACAGCGGCGACCGGGTGGTGTACACGCGCCCGCCCGAGCCATCGCGTCCCATGTTCGAGTTCAAGGAGCGGGTTGATGGCGAAGCCGCGACGCCCTTGATCCGAACGAGGTCGGGGGACGTGCCCGAACGTGGTATCGGCATGGACCTGGGGCAGGATCCGGGCGAGGTGCCCACCGTGCGCGTTCCCGGCCTGCGCGAACCGATGCGGTCGGGGACGGGGGCGCAGGTCGGGTCGGCATCCCCGGCGCTAGAGTCGGTGCTGCCGGGAAGGGTTGTGCGGCCGCCGACGATGACGGTGCCGTCAGCCTATGCGGAGTCGAGCGCGGACGCCCGCGGGCAGGTGCCGGCTGAGGCGCGCGCGGCCGGAGCGGATCTGGCGCCGGAGGGGCAGCCGCAGCCCACCGCTGCGGTCGGGGAGGAGCTGGCGGAAGGCGCCAATCCCGCGGCTACGCGGGAAACAGTGGGGGATCGCGTGGGTGCGCCGTCTGCGGCCCCGTTCTCCGCCACCTCCCCGCGGCCTGACGGATCGCTCCCGGACGCGGCCGTTCGCGGCGCTCGTTTGCGGCCGGGTACGGCGGTATCTCCCGCGGTCCGTGCCGCCGATGGCCGCGACGAGCGACCGGTGCTGCAGCGGCGGGGTGAACCGCCCCCCGCCGGTTCCGCTCCCCCGCCCGCGGCGCGGACGCGAACTCCGCCCGGCGAACCGCCGCCTCCGTCCGCTGGGCAGCCGCCTCCGCGCTCCGAGGGGTCGGCCGCCGGATCGGGCCCGGGCCGCTCCCCCGCAACC
>JAPPHB010000081.1:1852-3712 GCA_028821195.1 Gammaproteobacteria bacterium | reverse complement strand
CGAAACACATGGGTCGCTACCGGCATCGGCCTGAAGGCCGACACGGCATCGGTGCTCTGGTATACGGATCGCAAAGACAAGAACGATGACATCTTACGGAATCGGCGCCGTGCACGTCCAAGACGCTTTTTCGTGCACAACGACCCTCGCGTCACTGTGCACCTCTGGATCGGCACCGGGCGTACCGAGAACCGCCTCCAAGTCATCGCTGCCCGCCCGAAGATCGGGAAGCTCCGGCGCGACCGGTAGACGGCGGATTTCCGGCCCGATTTCGCGGAGGATGCCGCGCGCTTCGAGCACTTCTTCTTCTGGCGGAGAAGCCTGCTTTCCGCGATACTTCGCTGCGCAGATCGTGCAGTCCATCGAGAGAGGAATCGAACGATGGCACGCACGAAACGAAGCCGCCGGAGCTACGGCGCCGGCGAGTGGGGCCGGAACAGGGTCCGGGTGTTTCCCGACCCGAAGACCGGCCTGTTCCAAGTCGAGTGGCGCGAGAACGGGCGAAGGCTCACCCGTTCGCTCGGGCACCGGGATTGGACCCGGGCGAAGAAGCAGGCGGACGAGTTCGCCGCGGGGTTCGCGAGCCCGGACCTGAACGGCAAGGCGGAAGCCGAGCCCGAGCCGCTCACCTTGGAGAAGCTCTTTGAAATCTACGGTGAGGAGGTGACGCCCACGAAGGGCAAGGGATCCCGGAGGTACGACCGGGCCACCACCGCGATGTTTCTCCAGTTCTTCGGGAGGGACCGAAGACCCGAGACCCTGTCGCAGCGGGACTGGGACCGGTTCATCCGGGAGCGGCGAGCAGGCCGCGCCGGCCGGAGCGGGAAGCCGGTATCCGACCGAACGATCGAACAGGACCTGACGTTCCTGATCGCGGTCCTCAACTGGGCCGGGAAGTCGAGGGACGAGGAGGGAAGGCTCCTCCTCGCGTCGAACCCCCTGAGAGGATTGAAGAAGCCCAAGCAGAAGAACCCGACACGGGTGGTTCTCGCCGAGGCGGAGTACCGGGCACTGCTGAAGGTGTCCCGACAGGTGGACTGGCGGTTCAACGTCGCCCTCGTGCTGGCGCACGAGACGGGTCACCGCATCGGGGCCATCCGCCATCTTCGATGGAACGACATCGATTTCGAGAACGGGATCGTCCGTTGGCGAGCCGAGCACGAGAAGACCGGATACGAGCACCGGACCCCGTTGACCAGCGCCGCGCTGGCTGTCCTCAAGGAGGCGCCGAACTCGAATCCCGGGAGCGGAGACGCTCCCCTGTTGCCAGCGCCGAGGGATCCGGCAAGGTGCGTCAGCGAATGGTGCGTGCGCGACTGGTGGAGGAAGGCGGCTGACCGGGCCGGGCTGGAACCGAAGCATGGCCGGGGCTGGCACTCGCTTCGGCGGAAGTTTGCTTCCGACCTCATGGACCTTCCGCTCAAGGTCCTCTGCGAGCTTGGCGGCTGGAAGACCGCCCAGACGATCCTTCAGTGCTATCAGCGAGTCGATCAGCACCAACTGCGGAAGGCTCTCGACAGGCGTGCGACGACTCACGGCTGATTTTCAATCGGCGGGAATCGAACAGCGGGAATCCATGTATCTGGACTCGTAAGTTCAATTCCCGCAACGACATCCACACAAGACACCTCTTGTGCAAGAGACAATGGGGGTCGATGCACATTCTGGCGCTCCGGCGATGCACACCGGCCGTCCTGCATATCCGGCGGCGCGGCAACGTCTTGCGGCTTCGCCGCGCGGTCGGCCGTGGCACAGTAGCGGCCTGGGGGCTGGTGGGTAGCGACCCCAGGGGCACAGGTGCCCGGATCGGGCGCGGGGCCGTGCGCGTTTTCACACGCTCGTCCCCGCCCCCTTCTGGGG
>JAPPHB010000081.1:0-1842 GCA_028821195.1 Gammaproteobacteria bacterium | reverse complement strand
CGTCATGCAGTACGTGGAACGGGAAATGAAGAAGGACCCCGGCGTGAAGAACGCGACCCTGTTCGCCGGTGCCTGCGAGATCGACGAGTCGATCTCGGAACTCCGGCCGCAACAGTTTCACGCCAGGTATCGGCTGCCGGTGACGCGGCGGATGGCGGAGAAGCGGCAGCCCGCGCGGCAACGGAAGGCGAACCGGGCACCCGACCCCGCGCCTGCGGAATCCGGGGACGGTGCCGCCGTCATGGAGTACGTGGAGCGGACGCTCGAAGCGAACCCCGGCATCGCAAACGCGGACCTGTTCGCGGGCGCCCGCGAGATCGACCCCTCCGTCGGCCAGCTAACCGGTCGGCAGTTCCACGCGAGATTCCCCCTCCAAGTGAAGGCGCGGCTCGCAAGGGTCGCCGCGCCCGAGCCCATGCCACCCCCGGAACCGGAGGCCCCGGCAGTTGAGGAAACCAGCGCCGAGGATGTACCACCGGGGAAGGAGGCCGACCCGGTTGCGGTTCGCCGCCTGCTGCTCGATTTGGCCAAGGAACTCGCGAGCGCAGAGAGCAAGGCGGAAGTGATCGAGGTCATGGCCCGGTTGGATGACTACGTCGCCGAAATCATGAAGGCGGCGCGCGGCTGAGCGCGACGAGACGGGTCAGGAGCGCCGCGCACCCCTGACCGAACGGTTGCCGCCTTGGCGGCTTCGAGAGGTCGTACGCGAGCGCGGGCGACGGCCCGCTCAACCCCTTCCCGCAAGGGACTGCTGGCTGGGAGGGACCCCGCAGCGGCGGGGAGGATGGGGCTGTCCGGCTCCATCCTCCCCGGTGCCGATTGAGGCATGCCGAAATGGGGGGTCCCTCCCAGCCACGTCCGACGAGCACGGATCGGCACCGGCGCTCTGTTTTCCGCGGCGCAACCGCAAGCGCGCCAGCGGGTTGCAGCACCGAGGCCATTGTCCGGCCGAACGGCGATTTCTTGTCCGGCCACCGCCAAAGTGAGCCGGACAAGCGTGGATCGACACCCGGAGCGTCGAAAACGGCTCCAAGTCACGGTACCGACCCCCCCCAAAAGATCGACAACGATGGATTGCTGTGAACCTCGGCTCCGGTCGTCGTCCCCACCCCCTTGCGTGCGCCTCCGTCCTACGAACTTCGGTTCCTCTGGTGCAGGCCGACGAATCCGACGATGACGCGTTCGTTCGGCTCGTCCCAGGCGAAGGCGATCCGGATCGTGTGGTGCGGGTCGTGGCTCGTCCCCTTGCCGAGGTGGGCAGCGAGCTTCCAAGCGGTTCCGTTGACGCGGGTCCGGTACCAGTCCGGGAACTGTCCCATCGTGACGGCGGACTGGTTCGTCCTGTAGAACCAGCCGGGGCAGGTTTCCCCGATCCGATCTGTCGGCCCGTTCCGGTACGCCGTGGCGAGCCACGCGAGCGCGTCGAACACCTCCTGTGGGTTCACGAAGGGCGTGTCCTCGTTCGAGCGGGAGTTGAGCTTGATGAGCAGCCGGTCGGGGAACATCCGCCGCGCTTGGGCGATGGCCTCGCGAACGCTCCCGACGGGCTCCGCCGCAACGGGCTCGCCATCGCCCACCCGGGCCTGCCTGCGCTCTTCGACGTAGGCGCGCCGCCAGTGCTCCTCCATCCTCCGGCTCCGCGCAACCTCCTCGCGGAGCCGTCCGGCCTCCTCGTCTCCCAGCGCCTTCTCCTCCCGGAGCGTCCGGTTGTCCGCTTCGAGGCGCTCGCGGTCCTCGCGAAGGGCCCCGATCTCGCGCCGGGCCGAATCGCCGTCGTCTTCGGGCGCGCCGGAATCAGGTTCCGGCTCCGCTTCCGCGCCGTCGGCCGCCTTGGAAGCCGTG
>JAPPHB010000139.1 GCA_028821195.1 Gammaproteobacteria bacterium | reverse complement strand
CGGCCTATCCCTGCGTGACGTAGCTACTCCACGCCTGCATGACCTCGGCACGGCGCTCCAGCAGGTCGGAGCGCTGATACGCTTGGACGACTCGGCTCTTGGGAACGTGGGCGAGGCAGGCCTCCGCGACCTCGGCCGGGACGCCCGTCTCGGCCATCCACGACCGCGCGCTCGACCGGAAGCCGTGAAGCGTCGAGTCCACCCCGGCGATCTGGAGCAACCGCGACACCGTCTTCGGCGCAAGCGTTCTGCCGGTCCGCGACGGGAACACCAGCGGCGACTTTTCCGACCATGCGCGCGCCTCTCTCAGCACGTCCAGCGCGCCCGTGCTGAGCGGAACGGCGAACTCACGGCCCGCCTTCATCCTCTCGGCCGGAATCGTCCACCTCGCCGCGTCCATGTCGATCTCATCCCAAAGCGCGCCCCGAGCCTCGCCCGGACGCACGGCGGTCAGGACGATCAGTTCAGCGCACAGCGCAGCCGGACTCCCGTCCCCAACGCGACGGATGGACCGGAGCGCCGCCGCAATCTCGCGATGCGGCAGGGCGCGGTGATGGCCCGCCGTGCCGCCGTTCGGCTTCGGCAAGGCCGCCACGGCCCTGTCCACCGGGTTGTCCCGGCGGTAGTTGCGCCCGATGCTCCACCGGAACACGGCGGTGATCCGGTGCTTGGCCTTCCGCGCGGCGGTGGGCATCGAGTTCCAGATCGGGCCAAGGCACGCCAGCACGTCCGCGCTCGTGATCCGGTCCACCCGCTTGTCGAGGAGCGGGGCGGTGTGAAGACGGAAAGTGGACTCCCACTGCTGGGGCAGCGGGCTCCCGGCCTTCCACGAATCGCGGTGAAGCTCGATGGTCCGCCGCGCGGCCTCGGCGAACGTCGGGACGCCGCGCCCGCGCGGGTCTTGGCCCCTGCGGACCCTCCGGCTGTTGTCCAGCGCCTTTTCCCGGGCATCGGCGAGTGTGACCTCGGGGTACGGCCCTAGCCCGATCGAGGTGAGCCGCCCGTCGATCCTGACGCGCTGCCGCCATGTCTTGGTGATCCTGCCGTTGGCCGTCCGGTACACCCGGAGGCTCAGCCCTCGCCCGCCCCGTCCGTCGCCGTAAACACCGGGGCGGCCGACCGTCCGAACGAAGGCGGCGGTGAGCGTCCTAGGTCGCTTCGTCATGCGGGTTCTTTCCGTAGATGTGTATCACATTCCAAATCACTTCACAGGGAAGAATACACGGGATGTCAGCGGACGGCAAGGGACGATGCAACCCGGATGTAGTCTTGGAGGTATCTGTCTAATAATGTGTTATGGATGACATGGAGTACTCTACTGGACTGCACGAGACACAAGATATCTAGTTCCGCCGGAACTGAGTAATCTCTCCAACCTGACGGACCTTTCGCTCTCCGAGAATGACCTCTCGGGCCCAGTCCCACCGGACCTGGGCAATCTCTCCAACCTCACGGAGCTCCATCTTTCCGCGAACGACCTTTCCGGTCCAATCCCGCCGGAACTCGCCACGCATCTTCCCGAGTAGTCCAATAGGGTCTACCTAGAAGGGCATAACACGTTATTGGACAACGTGTTCAGTAGGGTACGCAGCGCCCGTTCGTCCCTTGCCGTCCATCACGATCCCGTGTATTCTTCCCGGTGTAGTGCTGCAATGAGTGATACACCACAAGGAAGGAACCCCACAATGAAGCGACCGAGAACACTCTCCGCCGCGTTCGTGCGGACGGTCAACCGGCCCGGAGTCTACGGCGACGGACGCGGCGGGCGCGGGCTGAGCCTTCGCGTCCACCGGACGCTGGATGGCCGGATCACCAAGACATGGCGTCAGCGCGTCAGGATCGAGGGGCGGCTCACCTCGATCGGACTCGGGCCGTATCCCGAGGTGACGCTTGCCGAGGCCCGCCAGAAGGCGCTGGACAACAGCCGGGGCGTCCTCTTGGGCCAGGACCCGCGCGGACGCGGCGTCCCGACCTTCGCCGAGGCCGCCGAGCGGACCATCGAGCTTCACCGCGAGGCGTGGAAGGATGGGAGCCCGCTTCCCGAGCAGTGGGAGTCCACCTTCCGCCTCCATGCCGCCCCGCTCCTCGACAAGCGGGTGGACCGGATCGAGAGCGCGGACGTGCTGCGCTGCCTGTCGCCGATCTGGAACTCGAAGCCCGCCGCCGCGCGGAAGGCCCGGCACCGGATCGCCGCCGTGTTTCGCTGGTGTATCGGTCGGAACTACCGCCCGGACAACCCGGTCGACCGGGCGGTCGAGGCGCTTCCCAAGGTGAACGGGAACACCACGAGCCATCATCGCGCGCTCCCGCACAGCGAGGTCGGGGCCGCGCTCCGCGCGGTTCGCGGGACCACCGACACGCACCCTTCGGCGGTTCCGTGCGTTGAGTTGATCGTGCTGACGGCGGTTCGGCCCGGAGAGGCGCGTGGTGCCCGCTGGGACGAGATCGACATGGACGCGGGCGTGTGGACGATCCCCGCTTCGAGGATGAAGGCGGGCCGCGAGTTCGCCGTCCCGCTGAGCACGGGCGCGCTCGAAGTGCTCGAACGGGCTCGCAAGCTGTCGGGCGGGTCGCCGCTGGTGTTCCCGTCGCGGACCGGCGGGCCGCTTCCGTCGAAGGCCTCGCTCCGGGTGCTTCGGCGTGCCGGGGTCGATTCGACGCTCCACGGGTTCCGGTCGAGTGCCCGGTCGTGGATGGCGGAGACCGGCGTACCTGCGGAGGTCGCGGAAGCCTGTCTTGCCCATGTTCCCAAGAGCCAAGTTGTACAAGCCTACCAGCGCTCCGACCTGCTGGCGCGGCGCGCCGAAGTCATGCAGGCGTGGAGCGACTACACCGGGTAGCTACTCGCCACCCTCGCCACCGTCCGTCACAACCATTCCGCCTCTCCGCAGCGCGGTTCGCCGGGCAACCGCATTGCCGCCACCCACGGCGGCAGGCCAGTCGAACCGGGTCTCGCTGGGCCGGATTCCACGCCTCTGGACGATCACCATTCGGTTCGCCACGGGGGCGTCCCGCCGCGCCGCTGGCGGAGCGCTTCCGAGGCTCTGACACGTTATGACACAACATGATACGTCATAACCACTTAGCTAATTCTCAAGGGGTTGACGTTCTTGCGGACGTTCGTTCAGCGTTCGGGCATGGAGACGCTGGAAGGACAGTTCATTTCGCGCGTCAGCGCGTTTCTCGGGCGCTCGGGCCTGAGCCGGACGGCGTTCGGCACGAAGGCGGTGGGCGACCCGAACCTCATGCCCGAGATCGGCCGGGGCCGCTCGCCGTCGCTCAGGACGGCGGACCGGATTCTCACGTTCATCGCGGAGCAGGACGGCGGATCGGGAGGTGGACGCGATCCCCCGAGAAAGCCGTGACACCGGAGACCGACCAGCAAGCAGAGCACAACGAGGAGGAGCAGGACGATGGCCGAGAACCCGAGGAACGAGAGAACGAACCCTCCGACCCGCTTCCTGCGGCTGCCCGAGGTGATGGCGCGCACGGGCCTGTCGCGGAGCACGATCTATGTCCGGTTGGCCGCGGGGCGCTTCCCCCGGCCGGTCGCCCTGGGCGGGCGCGCCGTGGGCTGGATCGAGGCCGAGATCGAGGAGTGGGTCGCCGAGCGGATCGCCGAGAGCCGGTTCGACGGCGTCGAGACCCGTGAGCGCGGCGAGGCCGCGCACCGGATTCGCGAGACCGGTTGGCGGGCGGCTGAAGCCCGCCCGGTGCGGTGATGCGGCGCGCTTCGCGGCGGCCGGGGAACAGCTTGTCGGGCGCGTCTTTGGTCGGGCAGCCAGC
>JAPPHB010000102.1 GCA_028821195.1 Gammaproteobacteria bacterium | reverse complement strand
GACCGGGGAGGCGGTCCTGCGGTGGCGGATGTGCTCCGCGCCCAGCGCGCGGTAAAGGCTCCGGGCGTAGATCCGGCAGACCCGCCCGATCCCCCGGACGCGGGGCACGGTCTCCTCGGCCGCCAGACCCTGCGCGATCAGCGCGTGAACCATGCGCCGCGCCCGTTCGTGGTGCGTCTTCAGGAACGCCGTCGCCTGCGTGCGGGTGAACACCCCGCTGTGGAGGCACACGAGCGCTATCCACTCGGCCTTGCGGCCCTGCCAGCCGAACGGCTTCAGGGCCTCCGCCCGTTCTTCGAGAGAGGCGGTCATCGCTTCGCGATCCGGTCGCGCAACCACTCCTCCAGTTCGGACTCGATCCAGCCCACGGACCGCTCGCCCAGCGGGACCGGCTTGGGGAACCGGCCCTCGGCCACCCAGACATAGATCGTGCTCCGCGACACGCCCGTGCGGGCCATCACCTCATGCAGCCGCACGAAGCGGATCGGTGGGATCGCCTTCTGTTCTGACCGTTGTTCGCTCATCGCTCTGCTCGTCGTCGTTCTCTTCGTTCCCGATGTAGGCTTCGGGTGCCGGGGGCGGCGGGGCGGCTCACGAGCGCCGCCCGGCTCCCGGCCGAACCCGGAGATGAAAGCCAGAACCCGGTCCGCGGTGCGAAGCGTCAGCGAGCGGCCGCCGTCGATCTGGCGCATCAGGTTCGGGTCGCCCAGCGCCATCCTCCCGAACCTCGTCCGGCTCAGGCCCGTGCGATCGAGGAAAGTGCTAACTCGCGTGCTGAAGTACTCTTGCAGCGTATCCATGACCGAACGCTGAAAGACCTTCCGCACGCCCGTCAAGCTGTAGGAAATCGTCTACAGTCCGGGGACGTTCGAGGACGTTCCGCAGCGTTCTCGGCTCGGGACACGCCGCCGCCAGCGGCTCGGAAGACACCCCCGTTGGTGCGCTGATGAGGATCCCTTCAAGGGTGGGGCGAAGCGCGGAGAGAGTATCCCGTGATGGATATCGTCATCATGGATGATTCGGTGTTTATTCGACCTCGTGAGACCGATCTAAGACGTGAGTTGACAGGCCGGGCGGGACCGGTGTACCTTGCGGACGCTCATTTCGCTTCATTCCATCAACACAGGAGGAAATCTCGTGATCCGACGCATCCAAGTCCTCGGCGTAGCGCTGATCGTGGCGCTCTCCGTGGGATCCAAGGCCACCGCCACCCCTGCCCCCGACATGTGCGTCGACCTCGAGTGGGCTATCGAGTACACCATGGAGGTTGCGGAGTGGTGCGGCGGTGGGGCGACGTGCCTCTTCTGGTGCGACAGCCAGCAGATCGAATGCTACTGCCACTAATCCGAGTCGCGGCAATCATCGTCGCCACCCTCCTTCCGGCTCCTGCGTTTGCGCTGGAGCCGGATCCGGAGTTGGACTGCACACCGCCCGGTACACCCGATAGGACAGGCGGGATCGTCGCCGGGACTCCGTCACCCGGTACTTGGGGATTCAGTTGGGGGGGGGTCACGACGATACGTGACGGTCGCGTGGCTTGGGCCGACTACCCCCTTGTACGGGAGGTGGAGTGTGACGGCCCGGCGCACCGAGCTGGGGTTCGAGTCGGGGATGCGATCCTAGAGGTCGAGAATGCCGATGCGCGGACGAGTCCTTTTCCACCTCGGATTCCGGGCAGGAGCTACAAGTTCAAGCTTCGGCGGGAAGAGAAGGAGTTCGAAGTGACCTTGCTGACGGTTCCACGGAAAGATCATCCGGCCCTTCCGTAGGCCGCGAGGGAACATGTCCGAACCGTCGGCGCGACCCGCTCGGGGTAGACTGAATCTGCTTATCAATGTGGCCATTCTGGCCACGTTGGCGTTCGTCCTGTTCGAAGGTTCGCTGGGACGAACCGTGAAGGGCGTCTACGACGATTGGCAGATGGGGCGTACGATCACAGAGGTTTGGCCGGGCCTCACTCAAGGGTCGTCCCGATTGGCGAACAGCACTGTCCAACCGAGCCGCACGGTTGTCGAGTTCGTCGACTACGAGTGCCCGTACTGTCGCCGAGGAGCATCGCGAGTGCTCGACGTGGTCGCTCTGGAAGAAGCCGACATAGTGATCCGCCACCTTCCCTTGGACCGGATTCATCCCGGTGCGCGATCGGCCGCTGCTGCCGCGATCTGTAGCGAGCGGCACGGCGTGTTTGCGGAAGCTCACCGTAGGCTCCTGATGGATGACGATTGGTTGGAGGACCGCGATTGGGTGGCGTGGGCCTCCACATTAGGAATCCGCGACACAGTGACGTTCGCCGCTTGCCTGCAAGACGTGGAGACCGCCCGCCGTATCGAGGACGACATGCGACTAGCGGCTCGGTTGGGCGTCACCGATACTCCGGCGTACGTGACCGTCGAGGGCGTGTTTCCCGCAGACTTCGAGGAAGCGCTGCGAAGTCTTCCCCGGCCGCCCGTTGCCACAGCTGCGGAGTGGGCCGCGGGCAACTCCTGGAGGGTTAGCCCACGTCCTCACATCGAAATCGGTTCGGTATTCGACAGTGACTTCGTGTTCCACGAGGTCGTCGGAGCATCATTCCTGGGCGATGGACGTATCGTCGTAGGGAACAGCGGCACTTCGGAACTGTTGTTCTTTGCGGCAGACGGGGAGTTTCAGGAAGCGGTCGGTCGGAGGGGTGACGGGCCGGGCGAGTTCCTGCGAATCGGGGCAATCGGTGTTGGCAGTAACGACACCCTGTTCGTGTTTGACCGATGGAACGGGCGCATCTCGGTCTTTGATTCCTACGGCAGACTGGCCAGAACCGCCCCCGTGGACGCAGAATCCGAGATACCGCAAACAATGGGGCAGACCACCGCTCCTAGAGTATTCTTATCCCCCGTAGGCTGGACCACCGACGGCGTGTTTGTGGCCTCCCGAACCGTCTCGCAAAGGGCCGCATTGGAATGGACCGGCATGTTCCTGCCCGAGGAATTGCCAACAACGGAGTCGATTGATCAGCGACGCCCCGAAGCGGAACTGCTGTTCTTCGATGACAGTGGAACTGGCTTAGGTGCGGTGCGTGGTCTGATGGGTCCAGAGAGAGTGTCGTTCGTGCAGAGGCAGTCGAGTTCTAGTTCCCTCACGGTAGGCAGTACCCGCGTCGATGTTCCGTTCCTTAGGACGCTTGAAGCGGCTGTCGGTTGGGGTGTTGTCGCGTTCGGAAATACGGACAGCTACGAAATCCGGCTCGCTTACCCGGACGGCCAGGACATCGCGACCATTCGGCGCTCGATGGGGGCGGTCGAAGTCACGGACGGCGATCGTGACCGATGGATCGAAAGCGAACTCGGGAAGATTGATGATGTCGGCGTCCGCAGGAGTAGGCGTTCTCTTCTTGAGACCGTCGTATTGCCCGCCACCTTGCCTGCGTTCCGGGCGCTGGCCGTTCAGGAGGGTGGACGCGTGTGGGTGGAGGAGTTTCGCATGCCTGCGGATGCGCTCGGACCTTCGACTTGGCGTATCTATGATCTGGATGGTCGAGATCTGGGAGAGGCTGTTCTGCCACCAGGGTTTCGCCCCCATTCCATAACTGGGGATGAGATCATCGGCGTCTGGAAGGATGATCTTGGGATCGAATACCTGCATGTGTACGCTCTGGATGCCCCTGTTGGTGGACGGTAGCCTCCCGGAATACTCCCGCCATACTTTGGCGACTCTCTTGCTGTTCGCGCTTGGCGGAACTCGCTATGATCCAACGGCAAGAAGCGCAGATCGCGCAGTCCTGTTTGAACTTACGTGACTTCTTGCCTTGATTCGCGTTGCTTCCGTCCTGCCGGCCCGGCGCCTC
>JAPPHB010000050.1 GCA_028821195.1 Gammaproteobacteria bacterium | reverse complement strand
GAGCCGGAGCGGGCGCTCAACAGGGACGGTGGTCGGATCGATAGGCTGGCAGGCCGTAAAGGGGCCGTGGGTAGTGTGATCGCCACCGTCCTTCCCGATGTCCTGAATGGATACACGAGCATCGAGGCTCGCATGACAAGCACAGGAGAAGGGAAGAACTCATGAGGAGCATCCTCCGCACCGTCGGGATCGACATCTCCAAGGACTGGCTCGACGCCTTCGCCGCGCCCGAGGGGAGGGTATCCCGGTTCCCCAACGACAGCGCCGGCTTCCGGAAGCTGATCGCCTGGATCGGCTCCGGGATCGACCGGATCGCGTACGAACCCACCGGAGCCTTCCACCGCGACTTCGAGGACACCCTCCTGAAGGCCGGGCTCCCCCTGTACGCGATCAACCCCTTCCAGGTCCGGTCCTTCGCCCGCTCCATCGGGCGGCGCGCCAAGACCGACGCGGTGGACGCCCGGATGCTGGCCATCATGGCTTCGGCCATCGAGGACCTGCGCCCGACCGAGGCGCGGTCGGAGGGGCAGCGCGACCTTGCCGAGCTCCAGCAGATCCGCGACGCGCTGGTCAGGGATCGGACCGCAACCACCAACCGGGGCAGGAACTTGCGCACTCCCGTGGGCAAGCGGGTCACCAAGCAGAGGCTGCGGCAGATCGACCGCCAGCTGAAGCTCATCGATGCCGAGATCCGGCAGCGGATCGGGGAGGAGAAGGAGATGGAGCGCCGGGCCGAGATCCTGACCTCGATCCCGGGCATCTCGGACATCACCGCCGCGGGACTGATCGTCCACTTGCCGGAACTGGGTATGCTCACCCGGTCGGGAGCCGCCAGCCTCGCCGGACTCGCCCCGGTCACCCGGGAGTCCGGAAACTGGAAGGGACGGAGCTTCATCCAGGGCGGCAGGCACCGGGTCCGCAGAATGCTCTACATGCCCGCGGTGGTCGCGATCCAGCACAATCCCGACCTCAAGCGGAAGTACGAGGCGCTCCTCGCCAACGGGAAGCCGCGCAAGGTCGCCCTGACGGCCGTGATGCGGAAGCTCCTCGTCCTCGCCAACGCCCTCGTGCAGCAGGACCGCACTTGGACGGCGCAGCCGCCGCGCGAGTACTCCTGCCCGGCCTTCCCGACGCCCAGCCCGGCGGGGAGCGTTCACGGATGATCGAGCCGGGCAAGAACGGGCGCCGAAGCGGAAGCGTCGCAAAGGGGCGCTGCGAGCCAGGTTGCGTCGCGAAAAACGGGCGTCCGCTTGTGAGATGGATACTCAACTGCAAAAGCGGCCTCCGACGAGGCCGTTTGGGACGCGGATGCGGCACGTCGAGCCTGGCATCCCGACCGGGTCCGGGGCGAGTCGCGCTTCAGCCGGTCTTCTCCCGCCGCGGCGTTGGAGCCGCGAGGTATTCGTCAACGTCGGCAGCCGCCTTGAAGCCGCTCTTCAGGGCACCGTTCATGCTGGACAGCAACTCCAGGTACTCGCCAGCCAAGAAGAGCCCCGGCACCCCGGGGAACCCCTCCGCCTCCAGCGAGTGAAGCCGGCGCATCATGCCGCCCGGCGGAAGACACACGGCCCTTTCCCAGCGATAGACGCGCGTGAACAGCGGTTCCTCGGGCATGGATGGGGTGTACTTGCGGATCTCGTCGATCACGCGGCGTTTGATCTGCTCGTCGCTCAGTCCGAACAGTTCCCGGGAGTGATCCTCAGCGGGGTAGGCGTGAATCAAGCCCTTGCCTTCCGGCGCTGACCGGGGAGAGCCGACCGTGCTGTCCAGATAACAGTCGAGAAAGGAATCCCCCTTCCTCTGGAACATGAAGAAATAGTGTCCCTTCGGAAGGGGATGGCGATCGACGGCGAAGACGACGTGGCAGCAACTGGAGTACCGGATGCCTTCGAGGAACCCCCTCGTGCTGTCGGGAAAACCGTCAACGAGGCTCAACGCCTCGGGTGCCGTGGTGGCGCAAATCACCGCATCGGCTTTCAGGAAACCGTCTGCCGTATCCACGCCGCAGGCGGAACGTCTCGGATCAGAATGCGCTCAACCGGGGTGGAGAGTCGGGTAACGTCCTCGCACGCCTTGGCGAGCGCCCGCGCGAAGGAACCGACTCCCTGCTCTGGCATTCGGAGCACGTGCCGCCGCTCCAGCCAAGTCATCCACAGGAGCATCATTCCGTGCAGCGGACCGATGCGGTCCGGTTCGCTCAGCGTGATGCTGGCCACCGGGAACTCGCAGAACTGCTGGATGAACTCCTCGCCGAAATTCTCGCGGCCCCATTGTGCGAAGGTGCCCTCGTAATCGAGATCGAGCAGCCGCGTGTGGTCTCCGGAACTGAAATCGGCGCGCCGTCTCAGCATGAAACGGGCGAACTTAAGGAACTGCCAGTGAGCTTTCGGCGAAAAGAGGGAAAACGAAAGAACGGTCTTCGCGTTCGTCAGGCTGACCAGACTCGATGGGTCCAGGACTCCCGTTTTCCTCTTGCGGCTGTTGTAGACGCCGGAGGTGACGTGAAGGGGCGAGCTGTCGAATCGCACGCCCAGCTCTTCACACAGCCCGAGCGCCTCGTCGTACGCGGTGCTGAAGAGCTGCGCCCCGGTATCGATGTGGAACCCGTCCACAACTTCGCCCGCCATTCGTCCGCCCGCGCGCCCGGTGGCTTCGAGAACCGTTACGGAATGCCCCCGCCGCTTGAGGTCGTAGGCGGCGGCCAACCCCGCGGCCCCACCGCCGACCACCAGAATCCGCTTGTCGCTCATGCCCGGCTCGATGAGGCGAAGTGGCGAACCATCATCCTGTCAACCCTTTCGGATGGGTCGGGTCTGGGTTATCGGAAGCCCGCTTTCCGGACGCCAAAGGTAAGCGGAACTTCGCACCCGGCAAAGCAAAGAGCTGGCCGACCGCTCATCGCGCACGGCGGATCCGCGCGACAACCGCCAGTGCAATCGCCAGAGTCAGGCAAAGCAAGGAAGCGACTCCCTTGAGCGACGTGAACAGCGAGGCGGCGGCCACCTGCCCCGTGGAAATGTCGGGGTAGCGCGTCAGCATGAGCACGATCTGGATGTTCTCGCCCAGATCGATCAGCGCCGCCGCAACGGGCAGGTAGGCCAGCCTCCACCAACGCTCGGCGGGTCGGCACCGGTACACGAGTCCGGCCAGAAAGCTGGCGTAGAGGACCGGGAACAACGTGTCCAGGGTCACGCTGGCCCACGCATAGACGCGGCGCCCCGATTCGCCGTAGCCCTCCAGCGCGGCAAGAACCTCGGCGTACGTGTAGCCATCCCGGACATCGAGCGTCTCGCCGCCGATCGGCAGGGCCGGAAAC
The DNA here is from genome assembly GCA_028821195.1 of Gammaproteobacteria bacterium. Classification (GTDB taxonomy): domain Bacteria; phylum Gemmatimonadota; class Gemmatimonadetes; order Longimicrobiales; family Gaopeijiaceae; genus BD2-11. The sequence goes on along the minus strand of JAPPHB010000050.1, from coordinate 525 downwards.
ACCGCCAAGAGGAGAACGAGGCCGGAGGCCATGGTGGCGCACAGCGCCAGCGTCCGGCTGCAAGACTCGAAGTACCTTCTCATGACTCTCCTTCGCGCGACCCCGAATCTGGCGGGATGAGCCCGGGCGGCGACATCCCGTGGTCTTCGCCACACCCACAAAAGGTGGAAGCGGGTACTAGGGAAGTCCAGCTTCGCCAACCGCTTCGAGGATCTGCGGATCGTAGCGCTACAACGGCTCCCGGACGCGGTTCTACAGACGGGTGCGCCCCGTGCGGGAATCCCGCCATTCCAGTCCGTTCTTCCCGCATTCGCGGCACCGTCCAGCAAGGTCCAGCCCAAGGGCAGGAAACGCAGATCGTGCAGTCCTGTAATCAGTTAGACGATTTCCTGCCCGGATTCGGGCTGCCTCCAGTCCGCTGGAGCCGCACGAGCGAAACGAGAGGCCGAGCGCTTTGACGCCGAGGATGATGATCGCAATGGTCGGCGGCGAGCCGACGCTGGTCTTCTGGCGTGTGCGTGATCT
>JAPPHB010000018.1 GCA_028821195.1 Gammaproteobacteria bacterium | reverse complement strand
CCCTCACCGGCTTGTCGCCGCACATGCTCAAAACGCTATTTTTCGAGGCGCCCTCGGCTATGCGCTCGGTCGTTCCCATGCGCACGAGACCTTCAACCGGGGTGTCGGCGCTACCATGGACGCAATGCTTCTCCAACTGCGCGACGAGGGCGGGGAAATGCGGATCGCGAGAAAGGCGGTCACGTCGATGGCCCGGACAGCGACCTTCATGGCGACCCTTCTGAAGAAGCATGGAAACACCGAAACCCAGGAACTGAAGACGATCAACGAATCGCTCCAGCGTAGCCAGTCGGCGGAAGTCGCGGCCCGAGCACCGTTCGAGCATTTGTACAACTGCGAGAGTAAGAAGCGGGAAGCCCTTGAAGGCGAGAGCGAAACACTCATCGGCATCAACCGGGTCCTGAGCAGGAAGCTCGTGGCGATACTAGCCATCTGTACCAACGGTTGCGAGGAACGGGCGGATCGCACGAGGTGGGAGGCGCACCCGGTGGAATCGAGATCTGGACGCGGATGAATGGTGTCAAGCGCCTTGGCAAGCGGTGACCGCGACATACGTCGAAAGGCTGGAGCGTAGCGTCCTTGGAAAGACAGAACGGAGTGACACCTCGCGAGGGCCGAATGGAAATCGGCAGCACGACCGGTCAGGGCAGGCTGTTGGACGCTTGCGACCGACTCGTAGCGAGAGCGGAAGCACCGCGTGACGGGGAGGAGATGTCCGATGTTGGAATAGGCTTGGTCTCGGATCGTGTCCGTGCCATTCTTGACGCGACCGAGGACTGCTCCAAAGAGTTCGAGCACGCATTGCGGGAGTCGCCTGCGCGTGACGTCAAGCACTTCCGCCGTGGGCTTCACGCAGTCGGGCAGACGACGATTTGGACCTTGTCCGCAGTCAGGGCCGGGGAAAGGGCGGGAACGCTGTACTATTTGGGCCAGAGTCGGTTCTCCCTGCTTCTCGCTGCGTTCTGGATTTGGATGGCAACGCGCAGGAGGAAGGGCGCTTTGAAATGGGCCAGAAGCGCTCGCGCTCTCGCTGGCATAGGACTTGCGGGAACACACGCCGAAGTGAGAAAGGCCTTAGCCGAGCGGTAGCGACAGAACCGAAATGCCGAGCGCATCCGCAGCCGCAGGATCGCACCCTTGGGCCGTCTCGGCGCGGGACGAGGCCGGGAGAGCCGCGCGAAGGCGTCGCGATGCTCAGGGGAATCCCCACCGGTAGCCGCCGTGGCCGATACACTTCCCTTCGAGCACCAAGTACACCTCAGCGTGATTGCGTGGGCGACGGAGTTCGAGCCGACCGCCGCACGGCTCTTTGGAATGCATCGAATTCACTCACCGCGAGCCACGAATTGCCCTCACATCGTCGGCGAGTATGTCGTTGCAAACATCCCGGATCCTCTTGATGCGGTCCCTATTGCTCACAACCACGGGCTGCAACCGCCCATCGTCTTCAAGAAGAATCTCGAGGCTACGGTCCAGCCTGTCGACGCTGTGTATCGACCACACTCTGGCCATGGGCATAGCTGCTCCTCCGTTACTTCATGTGAAGTGGTGAAGACACCTCCGATAGCGAACGATAATGGAACGTTCGTCGGCACGCGACCACCCCGGTTGACCACAGCGAGTTCCGTGCTTGCCGGCAGGCCGCCGGCTGCCGCGATCATGGCCGCCGCACGAACATCGACCGGTTCCGGCACAGCGCGCGGACGGCTTTCCGGCCCTCAGTCCCTATGGCGTGTCGAAGGGCCGGATCCTCCGTCCGGCGGGTTACCGCCGACCAACTCCTCGAAATCCTCCGCGCCCCGGCCATCGCCGTGGCGCCCGGAACCACCGAGGCCGCGGTGGCCCACATCGAGAGCGTTTCCGAACGCCTCCGCCTTGTGCACCGCCAGCTCGCCGACGCCAAGCGGGAGATCGCCCGCCTGATCGATGTCCTGGCCGACAGCGAGGACTCCGGCTCCGGCCAACCCGGCGGGCAGCGCGACGTGACGGTTCTCTCCTCCCTGCCCGGAGTCGGTCAGACCGTCCTCGCCACGCTGCTCGCCGAGGCGCCCCAAGCGCTGGCGCGCCGGGACTACAAGGCGCTGCGGTGCATGTGCGGCGTAGCGCCCGTCACAAGGCGATCCGGCAAGTACAAGCTCGTCGTGCGCCGCATGGCCGCCCATGCCCGCCTTCGCGACGCAGTCTACCACTGGGCGCGGGTCGCGGTCCAGCGCGATCCCGTCAGCAAGGCCAAGTACGCCGCCCTTCGCGGGCGCGGCCACGGCCATGCCCGCGCCCTCCGCTCGGTCTCGGACCGCCTGCTCGCAGTCGCCTGCGCCATGCTCCGAACCCAGACCTGCTACCGGCCTCCATGCCCGGCGGAGGAAAATGCGGCCTGATCTCCTCTCCCAGCGCGGACCAACGGGGGCCGTTCACATCCGCGTGCGCGCTACGGCTTGGCGCACCCGCGACGGTCCCCGGACAGCTGGCTCACGACCGTTTAGTGGTCGTGAGTATCCATCTCACAAGCGGACGCCCGTTCTTCGCGAAGCGAGCTGTCTCGCAGCGCTCCTTTGCGACGCTTCCGCTTCGGCGTCCGTTCCTGCCCGGTTCGATCATCCGTGAACGCTCCCGGCCGGGCTGGGCGTCGGGAAGGCCGGGCAAGAGTACTCGCGCGGCGGCTGTGCCGTCCAAGGTGCGGTCCTGCTGCACCAGGGCGTTGGCGAGGACGAGGAGCTTCCGCATCACGGCCGTCAGGGCGACCTTCCGCGGCTTGCCCCGGGCCAAGAGCGTCTCGTACTTCCGCTTGAGGTCGGGATTGTGGTGGGCCGCGACCAGCGCGGGCATGAAGAGCAGCCTGCGGACCCGGTGCCTGCCGCCCTGGATGAAGCTCCGTCCCTTCCAGTTTCCGGACTCCCGGGTGACCGGGGCGAGTCCGGCGAGGCTGGCGGCTCCCGACCGGGTGAGCATACCCAGTTCCGGCAAGTGGACGATCAGTCCCGCGGCGGTGATGTCCGAGATGCCCGGGATCGAGGTCAGGATCTCGGCCCGGCGCTCCATCTCCTTCTCCTCCCCGATCCGCTGCCGGATCTCGGCATCGATGAGCTTCAGCTGGCGGTCGATCTGCCGCAGCCTCTGCTTGGTGACCCGCTTGCCCACGGGAGTGCGCAAGTTCCTGCCCCGGTTGGTGGTTGCGGTCCGATCCCTGACCAGCGCGTCGCGGATCTGCTGGAGCTCGGCAAGGTCGCGCTGCCCCTCCGACCGCGCCTCGGTCGGGCGCAGGTCCTCGATGGCCGAAGCCATGATGGCCAGCATCCGGGCGTCCACCGCGTCGGTCTTGGCGCGCCGCCCGATGGAGCGGGCGAAGGACCGGACCTGGAAGGGGTTGATCGCGTACAGGGGGAGCCCGGCCTTCAGGAGGGTGTCCTCGAAGTCGCGGTGGAAGGCTCCGGTGGGTTCGTACGCGATCCGGTCGATCCCGGAGCCGATCCAGGCGATCAGCTTCCGGAAGCCGGCGCTGTCGTTGGGGAACCGGGATACCCTCCCCTCGGGCGCGGCGAAGGCGTCGAGCCAGTCCTTGGAGATGTCGATCCCGACGGTGCGGAGGATGCTCCTCATGAGTTCTTCCCTTCTCCTGTGCTTGTCATGCGAGCCTCGATGCTCGTGTATCCATTCAGGACATCGGGAAGGACGGTGGCGATCACACTACCCACGGCCCCTTTACGGCCTGCCAGCACATCGATCCGACCACCATCCCTGTTGAGCGCCCGCTCCGGCTCGCTGCGCTCGCCTCTGCGGGCGCTCAACAGCCCGGGCCTTCCCCGCGACCCGGTCATGCAAATCAAGCAGGAATCTGCATGATTATGGGAGACAAGCCAGCCTACCCTGTACCCCTGATGTACCCATTCGAGCGTGTTTCACGTTAG
>JAPPHB010000047.1 GCA_028821195.1 Gammaproteobacteria bacterium | reverse complement strand
CTGATGGCGCACGCGGGCCGCGCGGCGACCGCCAGCCGTTCCGCCGTCGAGAGCGCGCCTCGACCCCGTTTCGCAGCCCGATCATCCGCCGCGAGGATGTCGAGTTCCTCGGCCGGAAGCTCGAAACCGGGGGTACTCCTACCCTTCCGGGGGTCGAGTTCGTGCGCTACAGTCGATCCCACGGCCTTGGATTCCGCCAAACCGCCCCCAAAACGCCCAGAATGGCCGTGAGACCGGTTTTCCCAGGCTCGACAGGGATTTGGGTGCATGACTTGGATCGCTGCACCCAATGGGCGAAGGAACGATCCACGGGCGGATCCTCAATCCCGCGCCGGTCACGGCCAAGTTCCCGGCCGACCGTCCGTCGAGGATCAGGTCGGCCGAGTCGTCGGCCACGACGGGGCTACGCTCGGCCGTGGCCCCCGCGACGGGGTTCGGGGGGTTGGTGGAGCACCTCCACCGCCCGCCGCTCCCGTGGCGGGCCGGAAACGCAGGGTCAGAGGGGGCGCAGCCCCCCGCCAGCCTCCGGCAGGGGACGCACGGAGTGTGGCCACACGGAGTAAGCTGGCTTCGCCACAATTAGCGTGGCTGAGCCAGCCCGGCGGAGCCGCCAAAACGCCTCTCCGGGCACCACCCCGAACAACGTCCATCGAGCGGACGCGGGCAAGCTCCCCCGGCCTCGGCGACGCCAGCCCCTCAAAGGACCGCAAGGACAACCCGACCGACCTATGACCCTTGGATTCCCCGTCCCGCCCACGGTACGCCTTGGGAGGCCAACGGTCGGCTTGATCCCCCGCCATGCACTACAGGTCGCGCTTCCGCATGCTCAGAAAAGCCCGCCCGAGAAAGGACGCGCTGTAGGTGAGCGCCGCGATTGCGAGCACCCAGACCTCCAGAAACGCAAGAGGCGCGAGTCCCCTTTCCGCACGATCCGTGTTCACCTCGGCCAACACTCCGGGATAGTGGGCCAAGTCGTCCCCGAGGTCCTCGACCAGACTGAACGGAAGGAACTCCGTCGCGCCGCGCAGAGCCTCCCGTCCCGTTCCCAGCATCAGCCTCGCGATGGCCTCCTCCACGAAGAGGTACAGGAGCAGAATAGCCAGTGCGGATCCCGAGGAGCGGAGATGTGCCGAGAGCATCATCCCGGCGCTCCCGAAGACGAGCAGCCCCAAGGCAAGACCGATCATGTAGCTCAGATCGCTCGACCGGAGGAAACCGGAACCGCCATCGCCGGGGCTGAGCATCGTACCAGCCACGCCGATCAGCACGGTCGTTGCCATGAAGAGCAGCACGAGTCCGGCGAGCACGACGACCTTCCCGGCGAAGAACCTTTCCTTGCTGAGCCCGTCGATCACGTTCTGGCGGGCGGTGCGCCAAGTGAACTCGGGTGCGAACAACAGAATCATCAGCACGCCGACGAACAAGGGTCCCACCCCGGTGGCGGTGCCCAGAATGTCCGGCCAGCTTTCGGGAAGTGCGTGGACCGCGTTCGGATTCCCGTGGGCGTTGCGGACCCTTTCGATGGCGGGAAGCGTGGTGAACGCGGCGAATGCGGCCACGGCCACCCAGAAGGCCCGCCGCTTGACCGTCTTGAGCCATTCGATTCGCAGAAGCACGCCCAGGATCTTCAAGACGCAATCTCCCTCATCGAATCCACCGCGCCCTGAGTGACCTCGATGAACACCTCCTCCAAGCTCAGTCGATAGGGTGCCAGATGGGACAGGTAGATCCCTTGTCCCGCCAAGTAGCGTGTCACGCTCGCCAAGTCGTCCACCCGAAGCGCAGCGACGACGCCGTCGCCGGTCCGGCGCACCGACGTAGCGTCAGGATAGGCTTCCATCGCGCCCGCGAGGGCTTCCATTTCCTTCGCGCGCAGCAACACTGCGCTCCCTTCGCCCACCACGTCCGCTACGGCACCCCAAGTGACGATCCGCCCCTTCCGAATGATCGCGACATGGGAGCAGGTGCGCTCGACTTCCGCGAGCAGGTGGCTCGACAGGAAGATCGTCTTGCCGCGGTCCGCGAGGATGCCGATGATCTCGCGGATCTCCCGGATTCCCTGTGGGTCGAGCCCGTTGGCGGGTTCGTCCAGGATGATGAGTTCAGGGTCGCTCAGCATGGTGGCCGCGAGCGCCAGCCGCTGCTTCATGCCGAGCGAGTAGGTCTTGAAGCGATGATTCGCTCGGTCGGACAAGCCGACGAGTTCGAGGCACTCCTCGATGCGGGGCAGGCCCACTCCCTTCACCGCTGCGGCGACGCGCAGGTTGTCGCGGCCGCTCATGTACGGGTAGAAGTTGGGCGTCTCCAGCGTGGCGCCGACGCGGGCGCGGGCGGCCATGAGGCGCTTGGGGCCGGAAGCGCCGAAAAGGTTGAAGCTGCCGTCCGTCGGCTTGATGGTGCCCACGAGCATCCCGATGGTGGTCGTCTTGCCGCTTCCGTTGGGACCGAGGAAGCCGAACACTTGGCCCTTCTCGACAACGAAGGAGATCCGGTCCACGGCCAACACCGACTTCGCCGCGCGATTCCCGTAGCGTTTGGTCAGGTCAAAGGTCTGGATCGCGTGCATGCCACAGGGAATTGGTCTCGTGCGTCGGTCCGAAAGGCCATGCGCGGCCTCGGCGTCCGCCCGTTCCAGCGGGGCTGGCCGGGTGTCGTCTGTCCGTCAGACGAAGGAACGTCACGGCGGCAAGCGCGTCAAGGGAACCGTCTCGGACCGTTCTGGAGCGTCCAACTCCGCTTTGGGGGGAATCTCCCGTCAATGACGCTGCGGGTTTCTCCCGTCGGAAACTCCGGGATTTCCCTCTAGGATCGACTCCGTTCGCTGCCGATAATGAACGTGCAGGCTGGAAGGTCTCCCATTCACAACCCAAAAGGAGGAAGGACATGAGGAAGACGCGCATCTGGATCGCGACGGCGTTCGCGGCCAACCTGCTCCTGCTGCCGCTCCTCTTGGCCACGCCCGACGAGGCGCAGGCCAACGGGATCGCGTGGCCGTGGGGCGACTGCTGCCAGGAGTCGGTCGAGGAGGAGGACTTCTGCTGCGACAACTGTTGCTGGTTCACCAACGACTGCAACGGTTCGGCAGACTGCAACGATTAACTGACGAGTTGCGCCTCCGGTGCCTGCGGGCGGTCGCCAACCGCCCGCAGGTCCCTCCCTCCTAGACGGATCGACAACCATCAACCGATCAAGGTATCCGCCATGAAACCCAAGCTCATAGCTTCCCTGCTCGTTATCTGTGCCATCGCCCAAGCGGTCGTACTCGTCGGTCGAGGCGACTCCGATGGCAACTCCATCGCCCGTAGCCAGTTCCTGCTGGGTGACACCTTGCTTCGGCTGGACGGGGTGGCCGTGGACGGAAGCGAGGATGTACTGGCGATTCCGACGGAAGCCGGAGCCGCCACAGTTGTCTATGCCTTCAGCTCCGAGTGCGCGCACTGCGCCGACGTTGCGCCCGACTGGGCTTCCCATTTCGGGAAGGAGAGCGGCGATGGCATTCGTCGTGTTGCCATCACGCGGGATCGTCCCGATGTAGCGGCGAGCTACGCCGAACGCTTCGGCTGGGACGTCCGCATCGTAAGCATGCCGGACTTGGCAGCTACGGATCGGCGATCGTTCTTCGTTTCCCGAACCCCTTGGCTCCATGTCTTCGACCGCCACGGGATTCTTCGGTTCCAAGGCCATGGACGCGCGCTGGACCGAGCCGATGCGATAGCGGCGAGCCTTGCCCATCCGCCCGATCAGCCCGACAACACAACCCCAAGAATTGGAGGATCATGATGGCTAGGCACAGTGTCTCCGGATTCCCGATGTCACTCCCGATTGTCGCGCTTGCGCTCCTGTTCGCGGGCTGCGCGGAGGAACGCAGGTCCGATCCGGCGCTGATCAGCCTCGATTCCGGCGAGGTGACGTGGGAGT
>JAPPHB010000129.1 GCA_028821195.1 Gammaproteobacteria bacterium | reverse complement strand
CGTCCGGTCGGCTCCAGCCGTGCTCGTGGTTGAAGGCGTCGCGAAGCGGATCGAAGGTCTTCTCCCAGCCGGGGGGCGCGATGTTCAAGCTGCGGCCCGTCTGTAGGTCGCACTGCGCGGCCAGAATGTGGACGTGGACGCCGCCTCCGCGCTCGCGGTGCAGAACCGCCGTCCACGAGTAGCGGTCCGGCTCCAGTCCGGCCCACGCCGTCTTCTCGAATTCGTCGAGGACCGCTTCGATCTGCTCATCGGTGGGCCGGTCCTCCGGCGCCCATGCGATCACGGCCGACCTGTATTTCCGCTCGAAGTCGAGCGAGTCGGCGACGGCGGCCACCATGTCCGGGTTGCCGCGCCACACTTCGACGCCCTCGCGCTCCCGTCCCTCGGCGTCCAACTCGCCGACGAGGTACTTGGCCGCCGCCTTGGCCGAGCCCTTCCCGTGGGACAGGAACCTAACGAGCATCGTCGGTCTCCCCGCCGATGCGGGCGACACGGATCAGCGAGTGCTCGAACGATACGAGGTGCGCGATCACCGAGACGGCCTCGGCCGCCGAAGCGTGTGTGTTTGCCCAGCGCACCAGCTGGTTCAGGTTGTTTCCGATGCGCGCGATCTGGCGCGTGCGCTCGCTCTCGACTGACCGCGCCGCCGCGGTCCACGTATGCGTCCGCGCCATCGCCTCGCGAAGCAGCGCGGAGGGGGACACGCCCGCCGCGGCCGCCTTCTCCCGCCAGGCGGCGTGCTCGGCGGGCGTGACGCGCGCGGCGACCATCACGGTGCGATGCTCCGCCATCAGCGCACCGGAAGCGGGGTTCGGGGGCGTCGCTCCCGTGCGGCCGCCGCTCCGCGAGCGGCGCAAAATGCCAGGGGGTCGCAGGGGGGCGGAGCGCTCCCCTCGCCAGCCTCCGTGTTCAACACGGAGTCGGCGGAATGGTAGGGGCCTGAATCCCGGCAGGAAATCATGTAAAGTCTTACGGGGCTGCACGATCTGCGTTTCCTGCCGTTGTATCGGACCTTGCTGGACCGTGCCGCGCAAGCAGGAAAATCGGGCGTGAATGGCGGGACTCCCGCCCCCGCGTCTTCACTTCGCGGGAGGCCCAAGGATGGCCTCCCCGAAGTCGTCGCGGACTGCCATGTCGCCCGGGCGTATCGGCCAACCGGACGCAGCGCCGGATTACACGGGGCGGGGCCGTCGCGTCACGCGGCGACAGGTCGCCGATGACGATCCCCGGTTCTCCGAGGGGTATGGCTAGGGTGAAAAGCGGCCACGTGGCAGAGAGAGCCGGGTCGCTTCTCGCCATCCGTCAGGCCGAGGAACCTGTTGCGGCGAGGAGCCATTGGAAAGCCCGGCGGCGCCTTCATGGAACGCCCGCGAAATGACCGCCGTGAATAGCTCCGGCGGCTGCGGCGTATTCTTCTGAAACGGGACCGTTCCCAAAATACCCTGACAAGGGAGGACCCCATGACCGTCAAGACCTTATCGACCGCCGCGCTCGTCCTGTTCGCCACCGCCCTCCCCGCCGCCCAATCCCTCCCGGCCCAGGAAGTCATCGACCTCACCGGTCGAGACCAGCGCCTGGACGCCGACTTCGAGGAAGTCTTCCGCATCGGCGTGCTGGAAGGCGAAGACTGGGAGATGTTCGGCACCGTCATGCACGTCGAGTTCGATGAGAACGGGAATCTCTACGTCGTGGACGGTGGCGGCGGAATGTCCCTTCGGGATGGGGCACGAGTATTGGGACTGGGCTCGGGAGGCACGCGGGTGCTGGTGTTCGACGCATCCGGCAGCTTCCTGCGCGAATTCGGCACCTCCGGTGAGGGGCCCGGTGAGTTCAACATGCCTGCGGGTTTCGCGATCATGCGGGACGGGACCACGATTGTGAGCGACTTCGGACACCGCGCTTATCAGGTCTTCGACGCAAACGGCAATTTCGTCCGCATGGTGCAGGGGAGCGAAGGTGGCGGTCCGGGTGGGATGGCGCGCGACTTACTGGCCGATCCGCGCGGAAACGCCGCGTTCACCGGTAGCTTCGGGAGGGGCGTTGCAATGATCGGCGACGCAGGACCACCGACATCCCGCCCCATTACCCGGCTCGGACTTGCTGGCGAGGAGGTCCAAACCGACACCGTCGTGGAGGCTTGGCTTCCTGCACGCGCGGAGGCTGATCTCAAGCTGCCCGGGGACATCAGCATTCCCACGGGTGACAGGGTAACGCTGGCCAATGCCCTGAGCGGCCTTTCGCAACCTTCCATCTTCGAGCCGCCGCTGTTGGCAGGCGTGCTGCCGAACGGAGGCATCGTCTACTCCGACTCGTCGGGCTACGCCCTGAAGGTCACCCGTCCGGATGGTGGTGAAGTAACGAGGATCATTCGGCGCCCCATCCAGCCCGAGCCGGTCACGCCTCGTATCGAAAAGAAGCATCGCGAGAAACAGGAGGCCGCACTGCGCGAGGGTTCGGGTAGTGGATCCATGCCGATACGACTTTTCACCCCGGGCGGCCGCAATCCTGGCGCGCTAACCCCGACGATGCCCCTCGATATGCCCGAGCCGACCTACTATCCTGAGCTTTCCGTGTTGCGCGACCTTTCCACGACATGGTATGGCAGCATCTGGGTACGCCGGCGCGGCGACGAACCGGAGAGCGACGGGTCCATCGACGTCGTTACCTCCGACGGGCGCTACGTCGGTACCTTTCCGAAAGACTCGACGGAGATGCCTGACGCCTTCGGGCCGGACGGTGTTGCCGCGTTCATCGAGCTCGACGAATTGGAGGTCGCCAAGGTGGTGGTGCGGAGGCTGCCCGCGGCTGTACGCTGAGCGGGACCATCTGGCAGTTGGGGCAAGGCGCTGAGAGGTCCCCTCAGACTTGACACCTACGACGACACGTCGCCGATTCCAGTCGCTGGCGGAGAGAATGATGTCCGAGTCCAGCCCAGACAAGATTGCGACAGATGCGACCGCGCACGGTGGGATTTGCCCGAATTGTGAACGGGAGCGCCCTGAGCACTTCTGCCCCCAGTGCGGGCAGAACGACCGGGTCTACGCCCGAGCAATCGGGTCGGTCGCGGGTGAGTTCGTGCGCGAGACATTCGAAGTCGACTCAAGGCTAAACCGCACCTTGAAGCTGCTTCTTTTCAAGCCCGGACGCCTTACGACCGAGTTCTCCCGGAATCGACGAGCCAGCTACATGTCTCCGGTCAGGCTCTACATCTTCGCAAGCTTCGTGTTCTTCTTGGTGCTTTCTCTGTCGGGCACGCTCGATTCGCCGGAGACAACTGTTCGCGCTTCAGGTGACGAGGAGTTGGTTGAAAGACAGGAGCCGACCGACGAGCGCGGCGTGGTCTTTGTTGCGGAGTTGCCCGACCCGGTCGAGAGGTTCTTTCTGTTCGCGGGGATCGACCCGCTTCACGATCGCTCGGTCACCGGGGAGCGTATCCTCAGCAATCTTCCCATCGCGATGTTCTTCCTGCTGCCGCTGTATGCGCTGATACTCGCGGCCTTCTACATCAGAAAGGAACGCTTCTTTGTCGAGCATCTGGTATTCGCGATCCATGTCCAGACCTTCGTCTTCATGGCCTACACGGTGGCGCTGCTGGTTTCGCGGGCAGGATCGATCGGCTGGATTGGCCCCATTTTCCTCCTGATTCAGTACCCGTATTTCGTGATTGCCCTGAGGCGCTACTACGGAGACGGCTGGGTCTGGTCGGTGGCCAAATCGATCGGCGTGCTCACTCTCTACTCGGTTGTGTCCGGTCCTGCGTTCCTTGTTTCCGTGTTCTTGACCGGTTAGGCGGATCGGGTTTTGGACGGATGAGGCGGCGCAAAAGCTCGTCGAAGCCAATCATGGCTCCTTTTGTCACCTGAGTGCTGGCGAGGCCCGTTGAACGGGTTCCTCGGAGCGCTCGCGGAGGTGCGCCGCCACCGCAGCGGTGGCGGTCGCCGCCGGGTCCCGGACGCGGCCCCCACGGGCGTGCTGGACGCCCGTTTCGTGGTTCAGCAAAGCTGGCTCCCGACCCCGTTAGTGGCCGGGAGTATCCATCTCGCAAGCGGACGCCCGTTTTTCGCGAAGCAACCTGCCTCGCAG
>JAPPHB010000060.1 GCA_028821195.1 Gammaproteobacteria bacterium | reverse complement strand
CGTGCGCCACGGCGTCTCGAACACCGCCAGCGGCTCGCGGTCCAGATGCCGGCTCCTTCTGTTCCCCCTCGGCGGCCCGAACACGGGCGCAAGGCACGCCGCGAGGCCGGCCGATACGAACACCTTCCGCACCTGCCGCTTGCGCGGCTGGGCCGGAAGCCGGGCGAACCACGCGGGCATCTGGCCGTAGCCCTCCCGGATCACCTTCGCGTCGTGCGCGGCGAACAGGCGGCGCACGTCGCCGTCCAGCCGCTCGATCGCTTCGAGTTCGCCGTGCAGCGCCACGGTCAGCGACGCCTCGCCGTAGGCCACGCCGTCGGCTTCGAGTTCGACGAGCGCCGCTCCCAGCCGGTCGGACTCGGCCGCCGCCGCCGAGTCGACCATCGCCGCCGCCGTGCCCTGCGCGTCCCGCGCGTGCGCCATCATCGAGTAGCGGCGCGCGAAGTAGTGACGCTGCGCGCTCCGGATCCGGCGCCGTGCCGCCTCCACCGTCCACGGCCGCCATTCGAGCGAGACGGTCGTCACCGCGTCCAAGCAGTAGAGATCCTTCAGCATGTTCGCGTGCGCCTGGCCGGGCGGCGACAGGAGCGAGTAGAGGATCACCGGCTCGCCGTCGAGCTGCAGGTGCGACCGCTCGGCTTCAAGCTCCGACAGCGCAAGCCGCCAGTTCATGCCGCTGCCCGTCGCGCCGTCCCAGAACGTGCCGGGCCGGTTGGTCAGTTCGGAGAGCAGCCGGGAGCCTTCAACTGCTCCTAGCATCTCGACGGGCGTGTGCTCGGCCACGAGCGAGCGGCCCGCGTCGACTGTGGCGCGGAACCGGTCGGCCGCAGCCGCGATTTCCGAGGCCAGGTAGGTCGCCGCCGTCTTGCCGCCACGATTCCGAAGTCGCTTGAGCCGCGACAGCGGTCCCGGTCCGGAACGCCCTCCGACCGGACGGAGGCCCGGGTCGTGAGACCAGATCACAAAGGCGTCGAGCCGCTGGACGCGCCCGGCGAGGAACGCGCTTCGCCTGCGCCCCGACAAGGACGCGATGTCCGAACCGCTCGTCTCTTGACCCTCGGCGAGGCTGGGGCGCCGGAGCATATGAAACTGGAGGCGCGTATCGGACCCGAGCCCCGACAGCAGCCGCTGCCACAGGCCCAACACCCGGTCGATCTGTTCGGGTGAGCGCCCGTCCATTGCTGCCGGCGCGATCCGCCCCGCCGCGGTCAGCTCTCCCGACCGGGTCAGGCAGGTGCGACCGTCCTCGAGCCAGCCCCAGTAGGGCAGCTCCTCGGCCAGGGAGCCCGCCGCCTCGTAGGCCCGAAGCTCGTCGGGGACCCTCACTCGCCGCGCCCCCGGATCTTCAGGTGCCACGGCTCGTCCGCCCATTTGCCCGGATCGAACCGCGCCGGATGCCGCGCGGCGGCCCGGAGCACCGCGAGCAACGCCGGGTCCCTCCGGCCCGCGAGCCACCCCGCGCCGTAACAGCCGGCGAACACCACACCGCCCGCCACCAGCGAGGCGGTCGCGTTCCACACCGCAACGGCGAGCGTCGCGCCCAGCAGGAACAGCCGTCGCTCGACGCCCAGCACCGTCAGCGGACGGTTGAGCGCGGCGTAGCCCGCCCAGCGCGCGAGGCCCCGCATCAGAACAGCCAGCCCAGGAAGTTCACCGCGCCCACGGCCATCCCGATCCCGAAGATGATCCCGGCCAGCGTGCGCTTGCTCCCGCCCTCGCCGAACGCGAACATCAGCCCGCCCACCACGATCGCGATCAGCGACAGCCCGCGCGCGATCGGACCGGTGAACTGGGTCTGAAGCTCGTTCACGGCGTCCACCCACGGACTCGTGCCCTGCGCCAGCAGCAGGCTCGGCGCCAGCGCCAGCAGCGCGGCGGCCCAGGCCGCCGTTCGCATCGATCTCAGCAATGTCTTCATCGGCTCTTTCCTTTCCCTATGGGTCGATGGGCGCCGGCCTATCCGCCGCCCGGGCGCTCGGCGGTCCGCTCGCGCAGCCACTCGTCCAGTTCCGCCTCGATCCAGCCCACGCACCGCTCGCCCAGTGGAATCGGCTGGGGGAAGCGTCCCGCGAGGCGCCACCTGTAGATCGTGCTCCGCGACAGCCCCGTGCGGGCCATCACCTCCGGAAGGCGCAGAACGCGGACCGGCGGGGTCGTCTTCGGTTCCATCGGTCGTTGCGTCTTCGCCCGGCTTCCCCCCGTGCTCCGCGCCGTCGGCGACGACCTCCCGCGCCCGCGGTGGCGCGGCGGGTCCCGCGCGCCGCCCGAGTCCCCGTCGGGATCGTTGATGAACGCCAGGACCCGGTCCGCCGTCCTGAGCGACACCGAGCGACCCTGCTCGATCTGGCGCAGCAGGCTCGGGTCCCCCACCGCCAGCATGCCAAGCGTCGTCGGCGCCATGCCCGTGTCGTCGAGAAACCCGCTTATCCGCGTGTTGAATTGCTCCTCCAGCGTTGCCATGGGACTGCCGTTCCAGCCGCATCATGCCCGTAACGGTGAAGCGGTGATTTCAAGGAAGTCAACTCTTAGGAAATCTCCTAAGTGCTTGTGACGTTGCAGGTTGTGTCATACCGTGTCTGGTCCGGCGGATCGCTCCGCCAGCACGGGGGAAGACGCCCCCCACCGCTCGCGGGAGGCGTTGCGAAGTGGGAATCGATTCCGGTCGAGTGGCTGGACCCCGGTCCGGGTCGGTTCGGAGTCGGCCGGCCGGTGCGGCGGATCTCGAACGCCGCGTGGGAATCGGATGCCGTCCGGGGAAACCGAGCCGGCGGGTCCGGCAGAGGACGGTGCCAGGAGGCGGGTCGCCGGGGTTCCGGCGCGGAGGTAGAAGGCGCGAAGCGCCCGCCCGGGCGCATCACGGAGCGCGCCGCGGACGAGCGGCGCTACAGCGGCTGCGGAGCGTCGTTCGCGGGCGCGGGAGTGGCGGGGCCGGAAGTCACGCGTTGCCCCGCCGGGCTCCCCCCCGGCGGGCCACAGGCCGTTCGGCGGGGTTGTGGCAGGCTCGGACCCCCCGGCGCGCACGAGCCGCAACGCACACGTCGGGGGGCCACCCTAGAGCTTCAGTGCGGCGTGATCGCCGCCCGGTAATCGTCCGGCTCGAGGAGCCGGTGGTCTTCCCCGGCTACCTCAACGACGCGGACGCTGTAGGATGCCGCCAGGTTCCGGTCGGGCACCTGGAACTCCAGCACGGGACCCGTGCGCATGCCGCCCGCTAGCACGAACCGTCTCGGCTCGCTGCCTTCCTCGGCAGCGTAGACATCGAGTCCCGGCGCCCGGACCTCCCCGATGCCCGGCCCGTCGATTTCGACGAGCGCGCCGGCGGCGTCCGGTCCTCCGGCGGGGGCCGTCAGTTCGACGGCTAGGTAGCCCGGCTCGGGCGCGATTGCGGCGGTTGGCCCGCCCGCGGGATCGCAGGACCACAGCGTCGCCGCAAACAGGACTGTGAGCACGCCGGTCCTTCGCCGTCGGCGGACCCGTCCTCGAGGGGCGCGCCTGCGCAGGCGTCTTGGCACGGCCCCGACCGCGATGGCGGCAGGCAGCGCGGCCGCGCTCGGCGGCGTCCTGGGGCCCTCGCCGCACCTTGCCCCACCGTTGCGGCATCGTTCGATCCATGCGAGCAGGTCGCCCACGTCGAAGTGCCCGTTGCCGTTGCCCAGACGGTCGAGCGCTTCGAGCCGCTTCTCTTCGAGGCCGCTCCCGCCCAGGAGCGCGCCCGCAACGTCCTCCGGGCTCAGTTCGCCGGCGATGGCGAGCGCTTGGGCTTCCTCGGTGTCCACCACCTTCCCCGGCGCCCGGTCCCCCGCCGTTTGGCCGGCCGCCACGTTGTTGATCCATCCCGCCGCCTTGCCGTCCTCGATTCGCGCCCCCGAAGACGCGTTGCTGAGTCGCAGCCGGAACACTTCCTTGCCCTCGCTGACCGTGTCCGCAAGCGTCTCGACCCGCACCACCTTCTCCGTCTCACCCGGCACGAACGCCAGCGTCCCCGACGCCGCCACGTAGTCCGACCCCGCCGTCGCCGTCTCGTCTTCCGTCGCGTAGTCCACGGTCACCGTCCCCGACGACGCGCGGTTAAGCGTCACCGCGAAGTCGATGGGCTTGCCCTCCTTCGCCCGGCCGCCCGCCACCTTGAGGTTCGACTTGCCCCGAACCTTCGCGCTCACCGTGTTCGACAGTGGCCGCCCATCCGGCGTGCACACCGCCCCCGCCTCGTCGCAGCCGCGTCCGCCGGCCAGCGTAACCTCGACCGTGCGCCACGACGACGGGCGGACCCGGACCTGCCACAGCCCGCCCTCGACCTGCTTCACGTTCCGTACGCGGCCCTGCTTCACGTCGAAGGACGACGCGCGCGGCGACTTGCTGAAGTTCCCCACCGCCTCGCTCAGGCGCACCCTGAACGTGAAGGCCTTCCCGCCGTGCTCGTCTGGAACGTCCTCGAAGGACGCCGTCAGCGGCGCCGCCGCCTCCCGCGTCACCGTCACCGTGTAGGTCCGCCGGTAACGCGAATCCTCTGCCGTCACCACCACTTCGATGCGGTTCTCGCCGACCGAAACGGGCACCGGCCGAGTCGCCGGCCCCCCGTTCACCGTCACCGACGCCGACGGATCGCTCGGCGCCACATCCACCGTCACCTGCGTGACATCCGACGGCACTCGCGCGGTGTACGCGTAGATCTCGTCGTTGAACGGCGGATCCAGCACCACGGCCGTGCGCGAACTTGCCGCGGCTTGCTGCGCATAGCTCTGCCGCGCCCTGACGAGGGGCGCCTCCGCGTCTCCCGGCGTCGCCGCCGTGGTGCCGAGCAGTATTGCCCCGCCACCGGAGGATTGCTGCTGCTGCCCATTGCCGCTCGTACGCATCGCCAGCCGCTTCAGCCGGTCGTTGGCCGCTTCCCAGTCCCCGTTGTGCGTGAGAAGGATTCGGTACTTCGTGCCGTTGACGGCGGACCCGCCCGAGAGCCGGAGCGTGAGCTGGGTTGAGCCGTTGCCCCACACTGGGGGGTTGGTGCCCCGCTTTAGCTCTAGCACCTTGCCCTGGCCGCTTTCTCCGCCGGACCAGCTCAGGGCACCCATGTCCTTGCCGTAGGTGATGTCTCGCACAGTCCCGGGGACTCCGGAGATTTGGCTGTTCGTCCAAGTCGGCGTCACCGTGACCCTGCGTATGCCGGGCGGCACGTGCACCATGTACGTGCCCGGGCCACCGAAACCGGAACTGTTCGCAACGTTCTGCTCGATCGGCAGGTCCCGCACCCCGTCGTTGAACGTCAGACCGGTCAGCAGGTCCGGGTCGCCTTGGGCCGCGGCTGGCAACGGCAGCAGCATAGCCAGCAGACCAGCAGCCACAACATTTCGAATACGGAAGAGGCGGGCGCCGAAACGCGTTATCTGCATCATGTCAATACCCTCTGTTGTGTGGGTGGGTTGGGTTCGGGCGGGCCGGAAATCGGCCTGCCCTCAGTTGGTGGGGCGGGCTGGCCGGGGGGGTGCCCGGGATAGAGCGACTGCACCTCGAGCAGGAGCGCGAGGGCGGGAAGGAAGAGGGAGGGGGCGGGCGCGGACGCGCCCGGAAAGGGGCGCCAAGCCTCGGCCATCCCCGCGGGAGCGAGAACGGCGCGCGCCGACGACAACCGCGCGCACCTGATGCCGGCTCGACCCTCGTACTCGCTGCTCGGCGATACTCGTCCGACACTGCTGCGAGGTCGCACCGGACGGGGCGCGACCGGTCCGCCTCCGCGGAAGGCAGCGGGCGCCCTTCGTATCAGAGCCCATAGCGGCAAAGAAGCCCACGGGGATTGCTCCTTGTTGTCGATTAGCTCTCGATTATTGCATTAATCGAGAGCTATCCAACTGGGCCTATATCCTTGCAGGGGAGATACTTATGTCGATTCGGGGTTCGGACCCCGTGTCTGCGCGTCCGGTGTCCGATCCGAAATGGTCACAAATGGAGACGCGCCTCGACGCCTGCCTCGACGCCGCCGAGGGCGTCCTCAGCGGCCACACCGTCCGCGGCCTCCGGTCGGATCTCGCCCGCTTCGCCGCGTGGTGCGCCGAGCGGGGCGTGCGGCCGCTCCCCGCGGGCGCCGCCACCGTGGCCGCCTACATCGAGGAGGCGGCGGCCGGCCGCACGCCGGGCACCGTGCGGCGCTACCTGTCGAGCATCGCCAGCGCGCACCGGGCGGCCGGGGAGGCGAGCCCGGCCGAGCACGCCGCGGTGCAGCGCGCGCTCAAGCGGGTCTGTCGCCGGAACCGGTGCCGCCCGGCGCAGGCGCTGGGCCTGACCTGGACGCTGCGGCGACGCCTGATCGCCGCGGCGGGTGAGCGGACGATCGACGCGCGCAACTCGGCGATGCTCGCCGTGGCCTACGACGCCATGCTTCGCCGCTCCGAGCTGGTGGCGCTCCAAGTCGATGACCTGTCGATGGATCGGGACGGCTCGGCCTCGCTCCTGGTGCGCCGCGCGAAGACCGATCCCGAGGGCGGCGGCGCGATGCTGTACCTGCACCGCGACACCGTAAGGCTGGTGAGGGCCTGGCTCGACGCGAGCGGGATCGGCGCTGGGCCGCTGTTCCGTTCAGTCCGGAGGCACGGCACGCTCGGGGGGGCGCTCCCCGAGAGCCAGGTGCCGCGCATCTACAAGGCGATGGCCGAGCGCGCGGGACTCGCGGCCGAGGTCGTCGACCGGATCGCGGGGCACAGCCCCCGGGTGGGGGCGGCGCAGGACATGATCGCTTCGGGCGTCGGAGTGCCGGCCATCATGCAGGCCGGGCGCTGGAGGAGCGCCTCCATGGTCCAACGCTACGGCGAACGCCTGTTGCCGAAGCGCAACGGAGCGGCGCAGCTCGCGCGGCTTCAGAGACGCGGGTGACGGGCCGGATCACGGCGAGGGCTTGACGCCTGAGCCCGTGGTCACAACTTTGAACATTCCTTGCTCTCGATTAATGCAATAATCGAGAGCTACCTTGCAATATAGCCCACGACTCGTGACCCGATTGTGACCTGTCGAGGAACATACGGGGCCATTTCGTGACCAGCGCCTAGCAAGCCGCTATCTTTGATCCACTTTCCGCGGCGGGGTCCTCCTGTGGCTCCGCCCCACCTTTCTTCCGGGAGTGGATTCTTGAGCGAGCGAGACCCGGCCGAGCCCGGCAATCCCCGCGGCGAGCACATCGCGCGCCTGAGCGCAGCGATTCTCAGGATCAGCCAGAGTCTCGATCCACCCACCGTGCTCGAGGACGTGGTCGAGAGCGCGCGCGGGCTGACCGGCGCCCGAGTCGGCGTGATCACGACGCTTGACGAGCGGGGCGAGGTCCGGGACTTCGTCACCTCCGGTCTTGCGCCCGAGGAGCGCCGGGCGATGGTCGAGTGGCCCGATGGGCCGCGGGTCTTCGAGCACCTACGGGACCTTCCGGGCCCGTTGCGCGTGGCGGACCTCCCGGACTACCTGCGCTCGCTCGGCTGCTCTTCGCACACCTGGGGCTCGAAGACGCTCCAGGGGACGCCGATGCGCCACCGCGGAGAGCAGTTCGGGAACTTCTTTCTGGCCGACAAGGAGGACGGCGGGGCGTTCACGGCGGAGGACGAGGAGATCCTGGTGCTGTTCGCGTCACAGGCGGCCGCCGCGATCGCGAACGCGCGCGCGTACCGCGAGGTCGAGCGGGCGCGCGCCGGCCTCGAGACGCTGGTCGAGACCTGTCCGGTCGGGGTCGTGGTGTTCGATGCGGCCACGGGCCGCGCGGTCTCGCACAACCGCGAGGCGCGGCGGATCGTCGAGGCGATCCGCACGCCGGGCTGTCCGACCGAACAGCTCCTCGACGTGATGACCTGCCGGCACGCGGACGGGCGGGAGGTCTCACTCGCAGAGGTCTCCCTGGCGCTGCAGTTCGAGAACGCCGAGGAGATGCGCGCCGAGGAGATCGAACTGTCGGTGCCCGACGGGCGGAGCGTCCGGATCCTCGTCAACGCCACGCCCATCCACTCCGAGGGCGGCGAGGTGGTGTCCGTCGTGGCCAGCTTCCAGGACCTGGCGCCGCTCGACGAGCTCGGGCGGCAGCGCGCGGAGTTCCTCGAGATGGTAAGCCACGAGCTGCGGGCGCCGCTCATCTCGATCAAGGGCTCGACGACGACGGCGCTCGGCGCGTCGCCCGCGCCGCAGCGGACCGAGCTGCTCCAGATCTTCCGCATCATCGACGGGCAGGCCGACCACATGTGGGGCCTCATCGCCAACCTGCTCGACGCCGGCAGCATCGAGGCGGGCACGCTGACCGTCGCGCCCGAGCGCACGAGCGTCGCCGCGCTCGTCGAGAGCGCCCGCAACACCTTCCTCACCGGCGGCGGCCGCCACGCCGTCGTCGTCGACCTGCCGCCCGACCTGCCGGCGGCGATGGTCGATCCGCAGCGCATCGGGCAGGTGCTCTACAACCTGCTCGCCAACGCGGCCCGGCACTCGCCGCCCTCGGCGCCGATCCGCGTCGAGGGCGCCCTCGAGGGCACCCACATCGCCCTGTCGGTCTCGGACCACGGCCGGGGGATCGCGCCCGACCGCCTGCCGCACCTGTTCCGCAAGCGCGCGGGCCTGGCGGGCGACACCGGGCTCGGGCTCGCCATCTCGAAGGGACTCGTCGAGGCGCACGGCGGCCGCATCCGCGCCGAGAGCGGAGGACCCGGACTCGGCGCGCGCTTCACGTTCACGATCCCGGCGGCTGCGGACGCCGCGGACGCGACTGCACCTCCCGGCGACCCCAGGCGCCCGCCGGCAGCGAAGGGCGCGGAGCAGCGGATCGTGGTCCTGGACGACGACTGGCAGACCTTGCGCGACGTGCGCGACGCGCTGGCCGACGCCGGCTACGCGCCGCTCGTGACCAGCGATCCGGACCGGCTCGCCGGCATCGTCCGCGCCGAACGGCCCAGCCTCGTGCTCCTCGACCTCATGCTCCCGGGCGTCGACGGGATCGAGCTGATGGGGCGCGTGCCCGCGCTCGCCGAGCTGCCCGTCATATTCATCTCCGGATACGGGCGCGACGAGACCATCGCCCGGGCGCTCGAGAGCGGGGCGGCGGACTACATCGTCAAGCCGTTCTCTTCAACCGAACTCGTCGCCCGCGTCCAGGCCGCGCTCAGGCGGCGCGGCGCGCCCGAGACGTTCGACCTCGGCGACCTGCACATCGACTACGGCGCGCGGCGCGTCACCCTCGCCGGCCAAGACGTCGCGCTCACCGGCACCGAGTTCGACCTGCTGCGCATCCTGTCGCGCAATGCCGGACGCGTCGTGACCCACCGCACGCTCCTCCGCAAGGTCTGGGGACGGCGGGGCTCGGACGACAGCGCCCGCGTCCGCACCGTCATGAAGAAGCTACGCAAGAAGCTCGGCGAGGAAGCCGCCAACCCCACATACATCTTCAACCGGCACGGCGTCGGCTACAGCTTCGGGGACCCGGGCAAGGCGTAGGAAGCCGAGCGCCGGATCCGCTCCTTCAGACCAGGCCACGAACCACCAGGTAGGCTCGGCCCTTCCGAGTCACCAAGTAGAAGCTCGTGGAGCCTTGCGCGCCGGGGTCTTCATGCAGGAGTCCGCGCCGCACCAGTTCGTCGACGTAGTGCTGCGTCACGACATGGTTGTCAGAGATCTCACGAGCGATGTCCGTCACATCCGTGGGCCAGTCGTCACCCGACATTGCGACGTATTCAAGTATCCTGTCCTCGATCGGCTGCAACGCTTGTTGCATCGCCTCGTCGCTGACCGCCTCCTTTCCCGAATCGTCGTCGAGGCCGATCTCGATGCGCCCCATCTGATCATGAAGGATCGCCCACTGGTGGTGAAACCGCCGGACAACCTCGGACGCCGGCAGAGGGGTCGCCGCCACGGCGTTGATCGCCGTGACTAGCCGCTCCATGTCGCGGCGTGTGAATTCCGTACACTGGAACATCCCCAAGGGCACGCCCCCCAGGTTTGCGGGCGATATGCCGAACAGCAGAGGGCTTACATGCGCCTGTCCGCCGACAGCCCTCGCCACCGCGCCGGCCTCGAAATTCACCCAGGGGCTGCGGACCGCTCCGGGCGTCAGGCAGACGATGCAATACGAAGTCCTCTGCAATCTGCCCCAAAGTTTGTCGCTCCATCGCGTGCCCTTGCGGATGTCTTCCGACGACACCCACGGTCGGACGAACGGCAGCACTCCGGGCAGCCACCCCCGAAGAACGAGAGCGACGGCGTGACTGTCAGGTCCCGCCCAGCTGATGAAGATGTCCATCGGTTCCCCCTCTCCCGGTACTCCCGCGGATACCCGCCCCGCTCTTCTCGCCACGAAATACCTCCTTGGTTGGCCCAATGGAAAGGTGTCCGTGAAACCGGCACAACTCCACCTCTGTTGTGTCGCTGGCAAGACACCGGCCACGCCTGTACAGCGTGCGGTCGCCAGGAGCGGCTCCTGGGGGTCATGGGCACCGCCACCGGACGGCCCGCCGTGTTGGAGGGGGAAGGAGCGCTGGCTCCCGTGATTCGAGAGTCAAAGCGGAGGTTGCCGCTGTGGCGAGCGTGGTGGTTGGGCGGGGCGCTGATAAATCGATGATAAGCCCCGTGGTATCGTTGAGCACCAGCGACCATCCAACCCGGAGGACCACCTATGACGACCATCGAGAGGCTCCGCGCCTTGGCCCGCGATCTGGCTGGGGAGGCTTGGGACTACAAGCGCCGCCACCTAGTCGCGCAGGCGCATGTCCGCCGGAAGGCCGCCAAGACGGTGATGAACCAGGCTGACGCGATCCAACGCGAGGATGCCATCTTCGAAGACTCGCCAGAAGACACAGGCACCCCGCCGCGGGATCCCTTCCTGCGTCGGGCGTGACATGTCACAGGGTCTGGGACGCCACCAGCAGGCTTCTTGATTCAGGCGCCTTCGAGGAGCGATGACCGGTGATCTGTTCGTGGCGCTCGCGGCCTGTGGCCATCGCCGGCTGGAGGGGTCCGGCACCGGCCTGCATTCACCAGGTCCGGAGCGGGGTGACGAATGAGATCGTCCATCAGATCGAGATGCTCGGCCACGTTAGACGCGGAAGATGTCGAGCCTGTGGACATGGAGCGGATTCGGGACGAGGAGGACGAGTGCTGGTGTGGCTAGTCATCCAGACATGTCGGCGCCGCACGGTCATGGAGCCAGCGCCTCGACGAACCGGGTCGGCCGCCAAACCGTGACGCTCGCGAACGACTCCGGTCACGACGGACATGCGACGGCCGCCAGGGGTCCCGACCACCGGCGGTCACCGAACTTGGCCGCTAGCTTGCTTGGGGCCGCGGTCGAGAGGCTCATATCAGAACGGTGGTCGCCTTGTCACCCGACGTCGGGTGACAAGAGGCCGTCGACTTCCATCATCGCCAAAACCGAGGGAAACGCATGCAACGGGCATTGCCATGTCGGTTGATCGCACTGGGTATCTTCGTGCTTGTGGGTTGCTCCGAATCAGGAACTCCCAGCCCTACGGCTCCCACTCCACCGCCACCGCCGCCGCCGCTCACTGCCTCGCTGTCGCCAGCCGCCGACACGGTCCAGACGGGCCAGACGGCCGAGTTCACCCTTGAGATCGCCGGCGGCGACCCCGGCGCCGAACCGGCCTGGACGTGCGCCTCGGCCGACACCACCGTCGCGTCGGCCACCCGAACCGACTCGGGATGCTCCGCCACGGGAACGGGCACCGGCACCACCACCATCGCGGCAAGCGTCACGCGGGGCACGCTCACGGCCACCGCTTCCGCCAGCCTCCAGGTGACGCCGCCGCCGCTGACCGCTTCGCTCTCGCCCCCCGCCGACACCGTCGAGATGGGCCAGACGGTCGATTTCACCCTTGAGGTCGCCGGCGGCGACCCGAGCGCCGAACCGGCCTGGACGTGCGCCTCGGCCGACACCACCGTCGCGTCGGCCGCCCGAACCGATTCTGGATGCTCCGCCACCGGAACGGGCACCGGCACCACCACCATCGCGGCAAGCGTCACGCGGGGGGCGCTCACGGCCGAGGCTTCCGCCAGCCTCGAGGTGACCCCGCCGCCGCTCATCGTCTCGCTCTTGCCCGCCGCCGACACGGTCCAGACGGGCCAGACGGCCGAGTTCACCCTTGAAATCACCGGTGGCGACCCTAGCGCCGAGCCGGCCTGGACCTGCGCCTCTGCCGACGCGACGGTCGCGTCGTCTGCCCGAACCGATTCTGGATGCTCCGCCACCGGAACGGGCACCGGCACCACCACCATCGCGGCAAGCGTCACGCGGGGGGCGCTCACGGCCACCGCTTCCGCCAGCCTCGAGGTGATCCCGCCGCCGCTCATCGTCTCGCTCTCGCCCGCCGCCGACACCATCCAGACGGGCCAGACGGCCGAGTTCACCCTTGAAATCACCGGTGGCGATCCCAACGCCGAAGCTGCTTGGACGTGCGCCTCGGCCGACACCACCGTCGCGTCGTCTGCCCGAACCGATTCTGGATGCTCCGCCACCGGAACGGGCACCGGCACCACCACCATCGCGGCAAGCGTCACGCGGGGGGCGCTCACGGCCGAGGCTTCCGCCAGCCTCGAGGTGACCCCGCCGCCGCTCATCGTCTCGCTCTTGCCCGCCGCCGACACGGTCCAGACGGGCCAGACGGCCGAGTTCACCCTTGAAATCACCGGTGGCGACCCCAGCGCCGAGCCGGCCTGGACCTGCGCCTCTGCCGACGCCACGGTCGCGTCGTCTGCCCGAACCGCTTCTGGATGCTCCGCCACCGGAACGGGCACCGGC
This sequence comes from Gammaproteobacteria bacterium, assembly GCA_028821195.1. GTDB lineage: Bacteria > Gemmatimonadota > Gemmatimonadetes > Longimicrobiales > Gaopeijiaceae > BD2-11. The sequence continues at coordinate 25,675 of JAPPHB010000060.1, read as the reverse complement.
ACCACCACCATCGCGGCGATCGTGACGCGGGGCGCGCTCACGGCCACCGCTTCCGCCAGCCTCGAGGTGATCCCACCGCCGCTCATCGTCTCGCTCTCGCCCGCCGCCGACACGGTCCAGACGGGCCAGACGGCCGAGTTCACCCTTGAAATCACCGGTGGCGACCCCAGCGCCGAGCCGGCCTGGACCTGCGCCTCTGCCGACGCCACGATCGCGTCGGCCGCCCGAACCGCCTCCGGATGCTCCGGCACGGGAACGGGCACCGGCAGGACCACCATCACGGCGACCGTCACACGAGGCACCGCCCGCGCCAGCGCCTCTGCCATCCTCCGGGTGGCGGGTGAAAGGGACACGTTCGCGTACTGGGATGGCAACGGGAACGGCGATCTGACCTGCTCGGAAGCAAAGGCCAAGGACGAAGGACTGAGGCTTCCCGCATACAGGGACAACCGGGACGGAACCGGCCTGATCTACGAGTGGCTGGAACGGGGGAGGTCGAGCGACAGCGACAACGACGGGATCTCGTGCGAGTCCAGTCAGAACCCCAACGGCTACGTTCCCGTTCGTGTCGCGCCCCCCAGGGGGGACAGGATGTGCCCGTCCGGTTCGCCGACGTGGATGGGACTACCAGTCTGTGAGGAAGTCGAGCGGACAGGCTATGACCGCGATGCCTTCGGCTCGGCGTACAGCTCGCTGGAGGACGAGATCATCGAGGGGCTGCCGAAGTCCGGCGGACAGGTGTACACGCCCTATACGTGCAAGTTGTTCGACATTCGAGCCGACGGGACCGCGGCAACGGACATCGAACACATCGTTGCGTTGGCGGAAGCATATGATTCCGGGCTCCGTGAGTCGCAGTTCCGGACGTTCGCCGGGGATCTGGTCAACCTCACCATCGCCGATCCAACAGTGAACCGGCATGAGAAGTCCGATCGAGACGCGGCCGAATGGAGGCCTCCGCGAAACACCGGCTGGTTTGCGGCCAAGGTCGTCGCCGTCAAGCAGAAGTATGCCCTGTCCGTGAATCCTGCCGAGCGGGATGCGCTGTCGTCGATGCTGGCATCGGACTCAAGCCGCACGGTGACCTGCAATTGAGCGGAGGCGCGGCTGTGCTGAGAGCTGCGCTGCTCCACGTTGGCCGGATATGAGAGATGCTGCCCCTAACGCCTGTGCAGCATGAGGTCAGTCGGGCGGCGCTGGGGGGCATGGATGACGCCATTGGACGCTCAACGGCAATCGCGTTCGCCTGGAGGGAAGGAGGGATGAGCGAGGGGACTTGCCGTCGCGGTGAAAGAGGCCGGATTCAACAGGGCTCCGGGAGCCGCCCTTCCGCCAGGTCGTCGAAGCGGCCGGGGCCCCGCCACAGACCGGGAAAACCAGTTGTGGCACCCTTTGCCTTCGTGTCGGTGCCGGCGGGAACCCCGCTTGCGCTAGAGCTACGCGTTTCCTGGGACGTCGCCCAGGAAACGGGACGCCTTCGGCGCAGCCAGCCCATACATTGACGAAGATGAGTGGAATCAGACGGAAGGGGAGTGCGATGGCATTGCCGCTTGACCTTCATCGTCAACTTTTTCACGATCTTCGCCCGCTAACGGGCTAATTCGGCGACTGGGCCGCGGGCATGTTGGGTCTTACAACTATTGGCGAGTAAGCCCCTGGTCAACGTGGGACAGCCGGCTGCGAGATGTATGGGGTAGGATGCCGAATTGCACCATTTCGCGGGAATATTGCGTTGATGGAGGTAAGTCAGCAACTTTGGCGATCCGCGGCATGAGCAGTCGCGCGGCGCCGGAGGCTAGGAGCGTGGCCATCGGGCGGGTTCGTGCTCCGCCAGGCGAATACGGGTCCGCGGACGTGTGAAGTGGCGCTCAAAGTGCTCGCTGCCGCCGAAGTTGATCACCGGTGGCAACGACTCAATCGTCTAATATACCCATTATGTTGCCGAGTCTGGGCCGCCAGTCGGGAACTCCTTGGAAGGGGGGAAGTAGTGCTTGTATACAAAAATTACCGTCCCGCCAAAGAATATCTCTACAATTGCAAGAGGCCACGATGGATTGAATATCAATACAATCGCGAAGACGCCCACGAGCGCGGCCACGACACTCGCTAGGATGAACTTCATAAGAACGTCCGCGAGCAGTTGGATGACTTCTGCTTGCTCTTTATCCATTGCCTGAAGGCACTAGTTTGTAGAAGGTTTGACGCTCCATATGATCGCAGGGATGGTTAGGATGCTCTCTACCATCAGCTTCACAAGCTAGGCAATAGACGGATTCCGGTACGGCCTCCTCGGATAAATAAGAGTCCACGATGTGCATGTCATGTGGGCACAGCAGCCCTACCCGTCGCTCCAACGCCCCTTCGCGAACGGCAGTTTCCAAGAGCAGGCGCGCCACCGAATGCGGAAACCCGAAGAATGCCCGGACGTTCTCGACGTAGATCCGCTGAGGATCGATGGCCTCGATCGCCGCACGCTTTCGATCCACGAAGCGACGAAAGAAGCGTGAATCAATTAGCCGCAAGAATCTGTCTAACGACATCGTCCACGCAGTCAGTGGAGAAAGAGTAACGACGAAAGGCGAGTCGTCCTTGGGTAGGGTCGGAGACAAAATACTTGATGCATGCGTTCTCTCCTGTGAACGTGAAAGTCGTGTTATAAAGTGGTTTGCCTGCCAACTCAGCATACCGTTGTGGATCGTCTCGCTTCACAGTGAACGCCTCGTCCATTACTTCCAGCGACGTCGCGCGCGATCGCTTGTAACGCACCACAGGGGCGTCGAATACATCAGCGTCCCATAGAGCCTTGATTCCTCGGTTAAGGTCCAGCGGATGGCCAACATCAAGATGAAACTCTCCCAGCAGGTCACGTTCCGTAGGCTCTTGAGTCGAATTCACTACGACCCGCCCATCTGCGGCGTACGCTTGCGGCTTCTTAGCCATGATGGTGAAATGGATTCGGACGTGGTCCGGGGCGACGACGACCTTCACCGGCCAAGCGAAAGTCACAGAGTGGCGCTCAAGCGGCGCATCGAGCACAAGTTCGTAAATCAGCGGTACCAAGTAGAAGTAGTGGTGCTCTTGCCCTGCGGTTGTCGACGTGAATGGATCCACACCAAACGGCGTCGGGACATTGAGGTGGTCGTGCGCCGGAATGCGGTGGAACACGTGAACATGCTGGTGAAGGTATCCAAACATCGTCGCCGCGAACTCGCGAACATCGGTCAACGCGGCATGCTGGGCGACCGCCGCGATTCCCTCGACCTTAGTCATCTTTTCGCGAACTTGCGGGAATTGCTGGATCGTCGCGGCCGGGAAGAGATCGAGCAAGCGCTCGCGTACCTCTCGGGCGTCGATGGGCATTGATCAGCACCTTTTCTGAAGGAGGACGGACGGGAAGACGCTACCGATGCAAGGGGGCATCTGTCAACGAAACCGCGGCAGTCGCCGGATCATACTCTTCTTAGCTCGTGCAGCAAGTCGCGCCACCGATGTAGATGCGCCGTAAGAGACTGGCCGACCTGCCGATACCGCTCTATTGCCTCCTGTATACCGGCGGTGAGAGTATCCACGCCCTCATTCAGGATTGAGTTACGTTCCCAGCGCTTCGCGTACATATAGTGATTCGAGGCATGGACGAGGCTTCTCCCGGTCGTCCTCGGTACACCGCGCTTGTCCGGCTTGGTCTGACCGAACTGCGCGAAGCCCCGCGCCGGTCCATGTTCGTTGACCAGCTGCCTACAAGTCGGGCAGGAGCATACGTTGGCGAAATACGCCGCCTCGCTCGCCAGCCACCCCAAGCGCTCAAACAGGCGCAGAGCATCTCGGTACCGCACCCGACGATGGAGGTCGCGAACATAGAATCTGGCGGCGGGCGAACCGAAGCCCGTAGTGGGGATCAAGCCGCGATCCTCTCCGTACTGAGGGCCGTTACAGACCCCATCCAAGAGGGCGATATCCTCGTGCGAGAGCAGCATGGACAGGAAGCCGCCGTATAGGTTCGTAACGCGACTGCCCAGGCCGTCGAGTAACGACGCGAACGCTTGCAACTCCTCGGTCCTCACCTCCAGCTCCGAGAAGTCACCTATCCAGAGGTAGTACCTACTCGGGGCCAACTCGTTGTATCCGTCGAGGATGCCGGGGAGGCGACCGCTAGTGAGTAGCGAGCGCGGGAACGCCAACTTCGCGGCTACCCGGGGGTCGGCCGTCAATCCGGTTTCGAGCAGCCGAAGGTTCACACTCAGGCACTGCTCTTCGCTATGCAGGAAAGCGAGATAGGGACAGATCAGCGCGACGGGGCGAAGCGCGAACTGCGGTTGCGTGAACCGGAGATACCGAGCTTCCTCGGTCGCGACCGCCTGAGCATTCAGGGTGTTCCGCTGGAAGTCCAGCACGCGATCTACGATCCCGCGCACGTCACCGCCGAAGGCCTCCGGTGCAATGGGCTCTCCCCGCGAGACCGCATCCGCGAAAGGTCCCCCGTAGTAGTCGTCCGCGAGCTTTCTGACCCACGCCTTGACTTGCAACGCTTCGCCCTGAGGGCGCTGGAACTCGTGCGTGATCGGGTTGACCACGAAGGGTCTCTCGTGGAGCGCCTCCCGCATCACGAACTTCGCGATACCACCGGCACTTCCCGCCACCAGATTGGCGTGGTAGACAAGGCCTTCGTAGGTATCGCGCAGCTTGCCGCTTACGAACCGCTGTTCAGGGTGATTCCCATACCGCACGTAGTGCAGGCTAGACATGGACGACCCTGCGCATGAACGACTCTTCGAGCCACTCCTGGACGACGTCCATCAGGATATCCGACCTCCCTGCGGGCACGTCCTCACACAAAGGCTCCGCGGGCGACCACGCGAGCACCCCCACCCCAGCCTCCCGTGCCGCCTCCCTACACTTTTCGGTGACCCGGGGGGCTGGTAGGCAGACGTACATCCGGGAGGCCCCGAGTTCATGCCCCTTGGCCTGCGCGATCCCGCGACGCCAGTCATGGAGTTTGAACTCTACGGCGACGAGTTCGCCCTCACCGTCACGGAACACGAGGTCGATGTAGAAGAACAACAACGGTACCTCAATCGCGTACTCGATCTCCCGCTCACGCAGAACCGCCTCCGTCATCTCCACCATGAGACGTTCGGTTTCGGGGACTACTGGCAGGTGAGGCTCGGACGTGGACACGGCTTACCGCACCGTGTCGCGCGCAGCGTAACGAGGCTGAAAGCGGTTGCCTAGCACAGGTGGAGGTAGCCCGGACGCATCGCGCTAGCGCAAGACCTTGTCAACGATCTCCGACCTCGTCGCGCTCTCTGGATAACGGGTATAGACGTACCGGAGCACATCACGAAGAGGGACGTTCGTGAAACGGTGCTTGAGATGGATCAGCGCTTCCTGCTGCCCCTCGGAAAGGGCATCCCAGAGACCTTCGTCCTCGACGTATCGGGTGCCAAGCTCGGTCAGCGTGAATTCCTCGACGACGAACCTGTCCAGCCTTGGTTCCTCTCCTTCGGGGTCCTCGTCGAGCCAGAACGCCCGCTCGAAGGACCGCGTAGCCTGCGGCTGGTTGTCCGGTACGTGCGCTTCCACGAAGCCGATGCGGCTGAAGAAACTGACGTCCTGCGAAAGCTCCTTCGAGAAGGGACCAAAACGCCAGGGAGCGAACTCGGGAAGCTCCCCACGCGGCAGCACGTCCTCGAATCCGGACTCCTCCCACGCCTCTTCCCTGAAGATGAACATGATCTTGGCCAGACGGGTTCGGCCGGCGATACTTCCGGAGTCAGGTATCGGGGCGTACAGAAGTAGGAGCAGAAGGTCCTGTCGAGTCAGAGCCATCACCGAGGTCCCGGGCCGGGTTGGATGCGTCGGGATAGTCCGGGAGGCGGAGACCGATTCACCCCGATCAGGTTTCTCATCCGGTTCTCGCTGCGGGGGTCGCGGTGTCGGAGTTGCCGCACCCGTGAGCGGGCCCAAGCGCTGGAAGCGCAATATAAGCGGGTTGTCAAGAGCAGATCCAGCAACCGGCCCGTCACCTTCATCGCTCATGGAGCGCGCGACCATTCGCCACCATCCCCCAAGGCGGCCACGCGAACCCAGCCGCCAACGAGGTGTCCGGCAGGTGGTGCTCGGTCTCTCCAGCGCTTCTGACGCGCACCAGCGAATCGGTTCCAGCTGTCTGTCGGCTTCAGATCTGGCTAGAATGGGTGTGGATTCCAGCCCGAGGCCAGCAAGGACGGCGACTGCCAGTGACTCAACATCTGATTCAGGACCTGCTTGGAGAGTTGACTCCGGTTCACAAGCGGATCGCTCCGCGCGCGCTCTACGTGGCGGGAGATGTGGACCTGGTCAGGGAGAGCCCGAAGGTAGCCGTGGTTGGCTCGCGGAAAGCCAGCCCCGAGGGGCTGGAGAACGCTGCCCGGGTGACTCGGGCCCTCGTGAGGCTCGACACGACGGTCGTCTCCGGCCTTGCCGACGGCATCGATTCCGTGGCTCACAGGAGCGCCATCAAGACGAGTGGACGGACGTTCGCGGTCATCGGCACAGGATTCGACCGGTCCTATCCCGCCAAGAACCGAGCCCTCCAGGCTCACTTGGCCACGCACTTCGCTGTCGTCAGTCAGTTCGCGCCTGGGTCGACGGTGACTCGGGCGAACTTCCCGCAGCGAAACCGGACGATGGCGCTCTTGAGCGACGCGTTGGTGATCGTCGAGGCCGCTGAGAAGAGCGGCACGATAAACCAGGCTTGGGAGGCACTTCGCATCGGTCGTCCCGTGCTTCTGCTCGAGACCGTGGCGGAGAATCCGGTTCTCACATGGCCGAGCAAGATGCTGCGCTACGGCGCGGAGGTGCTTCGACTCAGCCATCTTGAGGCCCAACTGCGCGAGATTCCTTGGGTGACAGCGTACGGTGAGCCCATCTTCTGAGCCGCTGAGTTTCGCGGCCCTTCTAGTCTACACGCCGAGATACCGGGATGTGGAGGGGATCGGCATCCGGCCGAGAAAGATCATGGGTTGGGTGAAGGATGCCCGCGCCGATGTCCTTGAGCGCATCGCCGCTCTGTGCAAGGAGCGTGAGTCTACAGCCCTCAGGGGCGTGTTCGGACCCGACGCAACCCTGGTGCCCGTTCCTCGTAGCGCGCCTCGGAGGACGGAAGACACCCTCTGGCCAGGACTCAGCCTGGCCAGTGTCCTTCACGAGCACGGACTGGGGCGCGAAGTCCAGCAGCTTCTCGTACGGACCCAGGCGGTGCCAAAGGCACATGGTTCCGCGGGCGGTGAGCGGCCAACCATCTCCACCCTCAGTCGATCTCTTCGGTGGCGGGGTGACCTCGGATCCGATCTCGAACGAGTCGTGCTCGTTGACGATGTGGTGACGCGGGGTACGACCTTCCTCTCCGCGCGCGACGTGATTCAGAGCGTCCAACCCGGACTCCAGGTCGAGGGCTTCGCAGCTATCCGGACGATGAGCTTCGATGTCGTGGAGACGCCTGTCGACCCAGTGAGGGGGACGGTCACCGTGGTCTCGGATGGGCGCTGGGGATGGCGGGAGCCCTGAAAGGCGACGGGCCCTCCTCCGTTTCGTCCTCTGATGGGACGGAACGGAGCGGCCGAACGAAGATGCCACACCGATTCGCACTCCTCCCTCCGCACAGCCACCCCCACGTCCCATGGTGTTAGAGTCCCAACATCTGTCCTTATGCTCGAAGCTCGCCGAGGACCATGGAGGATCTGATGTCACAGGAACCACTCCCACGGGCAACTGGAAGAGCTGCGGAACGCTTCTTGGATCTGGTGGACGGCTCCGAGTTCTGGGAGTCGGTCGACTTACGATTCTGTGCTTTCCGTCGCGGTCGCCGCTGGGTGAACCTTGTCAGCCGAGGCTTTCTCGACCACCGAACGCCTCGGTTAGTGCCGCGACTTTCTTCCGTCGACCGGCGAGACTTCCGGGCTTGGCAGGTCGTGCGTCCCATTGCGGATTTGTCTGCCGTGGTGCGCGGAATCGCCGATGGTGTGGCGAAGCTGCGCCCGCGCTCCGTCAGATACCTCCAGAGGTCGGGTCAGCCTACCGTTGACCTGAGATACAGCTTCAGCGAGTTGGCCGCCTCGTACCAGACTGCCGAGTACGACCTGTGGAGCAGTCACACGCTCGTAGGTTATGGATCCTCGATCTTCGATGTCGTGAGTCACGCCGGGCACGATCCCTTCGAGTTGGACGGCATGATCCGTGGCGGGCCGAACGCCTACGATGGACTGCCCGACCTAGTGCGCAGGTTCTGCTCTCGGCCGCGAGGCCTGAAGATCCAGGGCAACACCACCGTCGTCGAGCTGATCGCGCCCTTGGCCGCGCGCTTCGATCGCGAGCGTGTAGCGTCTACGTCCGAACGCCTAACCGTAGCCTTGCGGGCTGCCGCAGAGGTCTTTGTTGCCAAGGCAGAGCTTGTCTGGACCCTAGGGACGGCCGGAGAGCCTGTTCGTCATGGATCAACGAGGCTCGGTGAACACAAATGGAAGCAGGAGGGATCTGGTCTCCACTCCCAACTGCACATTCGGATTCGAAAGGGCGATGACACCGCCACGCTCTTCATTCTCATCGGAGACAGGTGCGTGGACTGCATTTCCGTGCCCCTGGCAGGCTCCAACCCGCGGATGAGAGCGCACAACGTCTTCGATGGAAGCGGTCACGCGTTCCTCGAGAGGCTGCGAGGCGAGGAATGGCAGAATGCGAAGGAGTTCGAGACCGCGGTGGGTCTGCTCCTCTTTTTCCTGGGGTTCCAAGTAGATTCCCTGAGCGCTCAGAAGGGGTTGGGAAACGCTGTAGACCACCTCGCTCATGACCCCGGTTCTTCCACGATTCTTGCGATCGAATGTACGATCGGCCCACCGGACGGGGGCGGGAAGCTGGGCAAGCTGATCGCTCGCTCGGAGGAGGTACGTAGCCAACTGGCTGACCACGAAGTGGTCGCGGTACTTGCGACAGCCAGACCGCGCGCGGCGCTGTCCACGGTCGAGGTGGAGAAGGCCGCGCGTGACGATGTTGTAGTCTTGGCGCGAGAAGACCTTCACGACCTTTGGATCGCAGCGCAAGGCGGCGAGACCAGCGGTCAAGTGGTCCGTCGGCTTCAGCACCAGCTTGTAGAAGAGAGACTGCGACGAGGTGTGGCGCCAAGTGAGTGAGGTACCATTGGAAACCTATGTTCTGGGTGTTGCCGAGCACAGACGCGAGCCCTTGTTGTGGGCCGCAAAGAATTCGTCGAGGGAGATCTCGGAGGCGGTTCCCAAGTTCAGTGTCGGACGGAGCCCGCTGGTGGTGTTCGCCTCCTTCCAAGAGGGTGCGATTACGCACATTGCGGAAGGACGACGGGGAACCGACGCAGCAACGGACGCAGTACGCCTACACTTGCGTCACTTGGAGGAACTTACTCGGCCATTCGCATTCGGAGAGATTGTCACCGCTGTTCCAGCACGGTTACGGGCTCCGTTACAGCTGCGATTGGGTGGGCAGGGTGGTGTTCTGCCACCGAAGACGAGCGATGCCTTCCTCGACTACATGGTCGAAGCCGACGACAGGGTTGCCGAGCATCTGGCGATCCGCGGGATCGAGGCTGACAGCGTCCGGGGGTTTCAGTCGGTAGTCCGGGATACCCTCGCGCTTCAGAAGGATGCTCTGAACGTTGCTCTGCGGATTGGGGGCATCCCCTTGGATGCCTTGGTGGAGTGGCACCCTGCCGGCGTTGAGCAGGGACACCGGTCTTTCCTTGAGGGTATTCCAGAGGCGAGGCGTCTGGAAGACGACGTGCTTCTCGAGGACTATTCAAAGCTGCCCGGCTTTGATCTAATCCGCAGCTCGCATCCAGCCGTCGCTCATTTTCAAGGGGGAGGCGGGAACAGGATGACCATAGTCATGGCGAACAACAGGCCTCTTGAACGGCAGACTGGCGTGGACTTGATCTACTTCAACGAGACCTACCGGTCGTTCGCGATGGTCCAATACAAAGCGATGGAGGGAATCAAGGGTGGGACTGGCTTCCGTTGGCAGCCAGGTGACCGCTTTATGAAGCAGATTGGACGCATGAATGCTCTTTGGGAGCACATCAGGAATGAGGATGCTGAGAGCGACCCGGCAGGGTTTCGGTTCTCCCGCAACCCCTTCTTTCTGAAGTTCTTCACCCGAAAACCGTTCCGCCCCACGTCCAAGGAGTTGTTCCCCGGACTGTATCTTCCGCTCGACCTTTGGAAACGTTTGGATCGTTCGGGGAGGCTAAGAGGCCCGAGAGGCGGGAACCTGTTGACACATTCTAATGTCGGACGGTGGCTGAGCAACTCCGATTTCGTCCAGTTGGTGTCGCGTTCCTGGGTTGGTACGTCGGTGGGTCAGTCGGCCATCTTGGAGCGCGTGATCCGAGAAGTATGGGAAACGGGCAGGACGAAGGTGTTTGCTATCAAGCGTGATCTGGAGATCCTAGCGGCGGGACCGTATGCCCGTTAGCTCCGCAGCCAATGGTTGGCCCGGGCGATGGCTGGTGACAAATGGGGTGTCTCGTCCTCCAAAACGCGCCGAATGGTCACATGGCACCGTGACGCAGTGGAGAATCCAGTCACAACTGCGGCGTGCGGTGTGGCCAGAGTTGCATCCGGGCACGCGTGATCATGCAATCAATTCCCGGCGACGAACGGTGGTCGCTGCAACCGGGTAGGATCCTGCACCACAACCAGGACGCGGTTCGTCGCCCGGGTAATCGCGTTGTACAGCAGGCGCCGCTGACGCTCGACGGTTCCGGCGACCTGGTAGGGCCATAGCACAATGACCGAGTGAAACTCGCGATTCTTCGCCTGGTGGATCGTCATCGCCCGAATTCCACGCTGTCTCACCCGGCGGTACGCCCTCGACCGCTGGTGGATGCGGCGTGCCTCACGCCGGATCTCCACAGTTGTGAAGGTCGTCCTTCCAGCGACACGCCTCTGTCGGTCGAGCCAATCGGAAAGTCCCCGCCGGGGCCCGCCAGTATCACCCAATGACAATTCATCGCTGTGAACCTCAGCGTTGGGATCCGTCGGCAACTCAAGTCTTCCAATGAACTTGTCGCACTCCTCTTCCTGTGACTCCTCCCACGGTATGCGATACGGACCAACTTGGTTCTTGCCAATCGGCTTAGCCTTCACTCGAGCGAAGAGATCTCGCACAAACGGCGAGCCGGTGGGACGAACGGGAGTCAGAACCACGATGTCGCCACACTCCCACCACCACGTTATGTTGTTTGAGACGAAGCTTGCCCCAACATTGTGGTTGTGCGCGCCCAGCGCGGTGAAGCCGGCTCCGTTTTCAGGAAGGCCACGTCCTCCTCGGAGAGCGTGACTAGCTTCCAGAAGACCTGATTCTGACGTCCGATGAATGTCAGTCAGACTCTCGCTTTCTCCGTTAGTGCGTGCCCAAGCGACCGCAGGATTCACCTCGGTGCTGTCTAGATCCTGGTAATCATCCGCCGCTGCGATGCAGGTCGCCACGTTGGAAAGCGAAGAGATCATCGCCAGCTGTCCATCTTTGCTATCCTGAAACTCGTCGACAACAAGGATCGGGAATGCCCGGCTGACCCAGCGTGAGACGGTCGTCTCGGCCAATAGATCGCCAGCGAGCGAACAGATCTGCCCATAGTCGTCATCGGCCAGTTCCTCCACCAACTTCGTGCGAGCAAGCGTGCGCCAGCGCCGAACGATACTCCATGCGAGGCTATCGACGGTGCTACAACGGTATCGTGCTTGAAGAACTGAAGTGCCCCGCAGTTGAGCATCCATGCGCCGCCTCGATCCGTGCATCTTTGTCAGCGCGAGAACCCGCTGATGCTCCGCCAGCGGGGACTCTCCCAACACACGCCTCAGTTCCTGAAACAACCGCGTCGTCTTGCCGGTCCCGGCAGGACCTTCGATCAAATAGCTACTCACGGCTGTAGGCGAAGCACGGTCGAGTCCGGAGTGCTGTGGTCTTCGTCCCTGCGGACCAAGTCGCAACCTTCCTCTCGTCGTAGCGAGGCAAGCGTGACGGCCTCTAGAAGAGTTGCGGCGCGAGCGCGGCAGCCAGAAAGGCGACGGATGACCGATGCCACTTCCTCATAGGCGAGATAGTCGGTTTTCAGGCGGCCGGCACCAGTCTTGACCTTGAAGAGACAGACCAACTCATCGACAGACTCGAAATCACGATTGATTCGCCCCTTCAGTTCGTCGAGCGCATCACCATCCTCGCCCTTAAGGACCCAACCGATCACGTCCTCCATTGTCCATTCGTCCGGCCATCTCAAGATGAGCTCCGGCGTCGGGTCCGAAGCGCGGAGCTGGGCGATCTTCTCGGCTCCTGCGGCATCCCCGTCCACGAGAGGAACCAGCCCACGCCGAAGGATCCGCAGAGCATTGTAAACATCTGAGACGGCTCCTTCGTGGGTCGGCACCACGCCGATCACGGTACCGAAGGCAGGCGTGTCGGCGTCGGCGTCCTCGGGCGCCAATTCCGCTGTCTCAAGCACATCGCTCAGAAGCCGGAACCACTCGTACTCGCTGCGTCCTTCGGGGATGAGCATGCGGTGGTACATCAACGCCTCAACGATCCGTGCACGATCATCCAAGAAGAGCTTCCGACGCGCGTTCGTGGCACTGTCTTCTAGGGGTGCGGCCAGCATAGGAGTCGCGGCGAGACTCTCGCTGTCGCGATCCAGGATCTGAACGGAGGTCGCAGCGTAGTAGGCGGCGACGCGCGGTGAGTGGCTGGTGCAGACAGTCTGGTCGGCGATGGAAACGGCTTGCGAGATTAGCCGACGCTGCATGCCTGGCGGAATATGTAACTCGGGCTCTTCCATCGCGAAGAGGAACGGCTTTCCCATACGCACCCGTTCTCGTCCAAGCTCGAGCAGAAGAATGAAGGTCTGAAGTGAGAGCAGACCCATCCCATGCCGCCCGACCGGGAGCGATAGACCGTCGCTGACAGCGTAGTGCGGAACGAGTGCGCGAAGAAGTGATTCGGAGTCGGTGGCTGTGAGCCTCAACTGAAAACGTGGTGCGTCCGGCAGTAGCTCAGCCAACTGCCGGTTCATGCGTTCTACTAGCGGCAAGAGGCCGGCCGCTTCCTCCAGCGGTGCGGTGGGCGCGCGTAGCCGATCACGCTCCTGGAGGATCGTCTGCGCGGGGATGCCGCCCACTGTCGCAACCGCCTTGCGAAATAGCTCCGAGGCGAACGAAACGGCTCCTCCCCAGGTGCGACGAGCCATCAGGACGTAATATCCAATGTCGTCGAAGAGCCGAGACGGAATCGGCTGGACAGCATCGTCGAGGAATGGGTCTACAACGACATCATCATCGTGGAAGTAGCGGATCGGTTCAATCGCCAGCTCCTCCAGATCGAACCGCGCCGCGAAGGCAACCTGTGCGCAGAGCGTCTTCGATTGATCGCCGGGCTCAGCTTCGGCTTCACCTGTCGCCGAGTTCCACCACTTGGGGACGGCTCTTCCCTCGCGGAACCAAGTGTCGTTCCGCTCTGGGTCATCGCCATCGAATCCCGCCAATGTGGCAACGATGCGGATGCGGCTGGTCGCTTCAGGACGGCTTCCGTAGAAATCATGTTCCGTGAGCTCGCGCACTAGACCGGTGCGGCCGAAGACAAGCGACAGGGCGTCGATGATGGTGCTCTTGCCCGCGCCGTTGGGCCCTACCAGCACATCATGCTGACCGAAAAGCAAGTCAGCGTGCTGGACGCCGCGGAAGCCGCTTATCGAGAGAGCAAGCAGCTTCATCGGGAGCCAGCGCAATTCGACGGAGCGTTGCATTCCCGAACCTCGATCAGCTCTGCGATGCTGCTCATGGGGTCCTCTGGCGGGTAGAGTGTCTCTCGATGCGTGGGCGCCATGAAGATAAAACCACGTGACGAAGCCGTCAGTCACCTGGATGCTTCGGGGGTCGATCTGAGATGCGATGATGGCATGATGATGAGACGGGCGCACCTTAACGGGGCCTATGACCACCCTCGTCCCGGAGGGCCTCCCACATGACGAGCATCAGGAAACTCCGCGCCCTCGCCCGCGAACTAGCTGGCGAAGCGTGGGAGTACGAGCGCCGCCATCTAACCGCGCAGGCGCACGTTCGCCGCGAAGCGGCCAATGTGCTGGTGACCCAAGCCGACACCATCCAACGTGAAGACGCCATGTTCGACGATCCGCACGTCGAGTTCGACTGACCCGACCGGCTCCGGGGGGTGACTAGCCGCATCCGCGGCCGAAGGACCGTTGCGGCATTAGACACACGACGGCTTGACGGGGTGCCGGTTCCGTCCAAATGCCTGCCATTTGATGCCGTTTCCCGGCTATTTCAGTACGGCGGATCCAGCGATAACCTTACGGCAAGAATGGCAGATCGTGCAGTCCTGATTGAACTTAGACGATTTCTTGCGTGCGCCGTGGAAAGGCGCGCCTTCCTAGCGGGTGCGAATCCCGCCCGGCAACTGTCGCTCCAGCCGGTAGCAACCGGGGCGGCTCATGGAGGTAACGACATGGATTGAAGCACTTCGGAACGGGCCGCGAACGATACGCGACACCCTAAACGGGCACAGAACTGGAAACGGTGGATACGGCCAAGGGAGGAGCTAAGTCGGAAGGCGGCTCAGCGACCACGCGGGCCGAAACGCGAGTGAACGCCGAGCAGGCCCCGAAAACGTCTTTGCGAAAGCCGACCCTCCGCAAGAAAGGGGAAGGCCGCCGACTGGCCGGGAAGCGAGTGACACGAGCACTGGCCGGTTTTCGCCGGGGTAGTGGCGTCGGCACGTGTGGAAGATGGAAGGCGTAGCAACACGGGAAGCCCTGCCGGTGCCGTGCATGAGGCAACCGGGACCCCGCGAGGGACAGACTGGGCCGGCAGGGTGACGGATGGGTCCGTAGTACCGGGGACGCGGGGTAACGCCCGTCGAGGGAAGGGGCCCTGAGTTGGGAGCGGTACGGAAAGGAGACAGGGACATGACCACTGACGGGAGTCTAAGAGGGTCGGCGAGCGTTCGGAAACTCCAGACCGTGCTACACGCGAAAGCGAAGGAAGAACCTGACCGGCGTTTTCACGCCCTTGTCGACAAGGTATGGCGGGAGGACTTCCTGCTGGCGGCATGGGCGCTGGTCCGGCGCAACGGCGGAGCGGCTGGTGTCGATGGTGTGACGGTCGCGGATGTCGGGGCGCACGGAGTGGAGCGCTGGATCGGGGAACTGTCGCGGGATCTGAGGGAGGGCACCTACAGGCCGAGTGCGGTGAGACGGGTGCTCATCCCGAAGAAGCAGCCGGGGAAGTTCCGTCCCCTGGGCATTCCATGCCTGCGGGACCGGGTTGCGCAGACGTCGGCGATGCTGGTCTTGATGCCGATCTTCGAGGCGGACCTGGAGCCGGAGCAGTACGGATACCGGCCGGGACGGAGTGCCAAGGACGCGGTCAGGCGGGTACACCGCCTGCTGCACAGGGGCCGCAACGAGGTGGTCGATGCGGACCTCACGAACTACTTCGGCGAGATACCGCACGCCGAGTTGATGAAGAGCGTAGCGCGGCGCGTGAGCGACGGGCGGATGCTCGGACTCGTCAAGGCGTGGCTGGAGATGCCGGTGGTCGAGGAGGACGGGACGGGCGGCGCTCGCCGCACGAACCGGGCGCGGAAGGAACGGAAGGGGACCCCGCAGGGAGCCCCGATCTCGCCGCTGTTGAGCAACATCTACATGCGGCGGTTCATCCTTGGCTGGAAGAAGCTGGGCTACGCCCGGCGCTTCGGCGCGGAGATCGTGAACTACGCGGACGACTTCTGTGTGCTCGGGAAGGCCCCGGCGGCGGTGATGCTGGCGGCGGTCATCCGGCTCATGGAGAGACTGAAGCTACCGGTCAACGCGCGGAAGACCCAATGCATCCGATGCCCCGAGAACCCCATCGAGTTCCTCGGGTACCGCATCGGCTGGAACTATCGTCCCACGGACGGGAGCCGGTACATCGGCACCCGGCCGAGCAAGGCGAGCGTTCAGAGCATCAGCCGCAGGATCAGCGAGCAGACGGACCGGAGGTATGTGGGATGGTCCGCCGAGGAGGTCGTAACGCGTCTCAACCGGATGCTGTCCGGGTGGGCGAACTACTTCACCCTCGGGCAGGTCAGCCCGGCCTACAAGGCCGTGGACCGGCACGCGACCCGGCGGTTGCGACAGTGGTTCAGGCGGAAACACAAGGTGCGGTCGGGGGGCTACGTGCGGTTCCCCGACGACTGGCTGTGGAATGACTGCGGCCTCGTGCGCCTTGGGACCATGCGCCGGTACTTTCCGAGGGCGAAGGCATGATCCCGGCTGAGAGCCGGATGCGGGAAATCCGCACGTCCGGTTCGATGAGCAGGGGCTGGAAACGGACCTATGGGAGACGAACTATGCACCGCCGCGGAAACGTGCGGAGACCGCCGCGTCCCCTAAGGGCACCGCGCCAGCCCCTGACTCTACCGGGATTTGGGTCCACTCTCAGGGGATTATCAGGCGTGCGCTCTAACCAACTGAGCTACAGGCCCGGCTGACGTCTCCGTCAAACCCCTTACGGAGAGCCATGGGGCGTGTAAGATAGTGTCGCCGTCCGTCTTCTGGTAGGCGTAGTCTCCGACCCTTGATGCATGGGCCTGCTCACATGGAACTCGACTTCAGAACCCTCGACGTGTTCACGGAAGAGACCTTCGGCGGCAACCCGCTCGGCGTGTTCCCGGACGCGGCACATTTGCCGGCGGAGCTGATGCAGAAGGTGGCGCGCGAGATGAACCTGGCCGAAACGGTGTTTCTGGGACCTCCCGAGACGCCGGACGGGACGGCGCGGGTGCGCATCTTCACGCCCGAGGTGGAGGTGCCCTTCGCGGGGCATCCGACCGTGGGGGCCGCAATCTATCTGGCAAGCACGCAATCGGTTCGGCGAGGGGCCGCCGTTCGCCGGACGGGGGATGGACACGCCGAGCTGGTGCTCGAGGAAAACGTCGGCCTGGTGCCCGCATCGGTGGAGTACCGGAGCGGCCGTCCGGTGTTCGCGCAGTTCACCACGGCGATGCTGCCGGAGCGGCGCGAGTCGCCGCACCCGCCGGAGCAACTGGCCGCGATGGTCGGTCTGGAGGCGGACGATCTCGGCGGCGATCATCCCCGCCCCCTCACTCCCGCCATGATGTCCTGCGGCCTTCCGTTTCACGTGATCCCGATACGCACCGTCGCCGCCCTTGGCCGCGCCGTCCTCGACATGGCGCTCTGGCGGGACATGCTCGCGGATACGTGGGCGCACCACGTCTACCTGGTGTGCCCGCTCTTCGGCGGGGATGTACGGGTGCGCATGTTCGCGCCTGGATCCGGGGTGCCCGAGGACCCGGCCACCGGCTCGGCCGCCGCCGTGCTGGGAGGCTACCTGGGCGCCGCCAGCCGGCAACGGAACGGCACCCTCCGGTGGCAGGTCGCACAGGGCCAGGAGATTCGCCGACCCAGCCTCATCAGGGTCGAGGTCGACAAGGTCGCCGGCCGCATCACGGCCGTCCGGGTGGGGGGCGCCGCGACTTTCGTCAGCCGCGGTACGATGACCGTTCCGGGGGCGCCGATCGCTCCCGCGGAGGGCGACCAAGCCTCCTGGCTGGCGCGCTACGCCAAGCGACTCTGAGTCACCGCTGCGAACGGGCATTCCCGCATCCGGGCGCCCGGCCTCGCAGGCCTTCCCCTACATCGGCAACCTCAGCGCCACCAGCCGGCCGGGAGCGCCCACCTGCACCACGACGTGCTGCCGGCCTTCGTGGCTGTACGTCATCATCCCGTACTGGCCCGCGCCGGGCATCTCGACCTCGCCAACGAACTCGCCGGTCCGCTTGTCGAAGGCGTTGAGCACCGCCGGCCCGCGCGCTCCTTCGGTCGCCAGCAGCAGATTCCCGGCGACGATCTGGATCGAGCTGGCTCCGCTCCCGGCGCGCGACAGGTCCACGCCCCGGGTCGCCGCATGGTTCGCCACCGCCTCGGGCGCGTCACCCACCGGAATCCACCAGAGCCGCTCGCCGGTGTTCATGTCGTAGGCGGAGATGCGGCTGTAAGGCGGCTTCGGAATCGGCAGCCCCTGCACCCGCGGCAGCGCGCCCCCACGGCCCGCCACCCACTGCGAGATGGTCGTCCCGGTGGTGCGGGGATTGTCCGGCTCGTCGGCGTCGATCCCCTGCATCACCATGCCGCCGCTGCAGTTGCGCGAGCTCGCGGCGTAGAGGATGCCCGTGGTCGGATCGAGCGTCGCGGGGTGGGTGATGTTCAGGCCCCCGTAGCAGCGGATGTTGTCCAGTATGTCCTCGTTGTGATCCGGATAGAGCCGGGGCATGAAGGGCCCGCCCACGCGGTACCGGCTCAGCACCTCGAGCGCCTCCGCGCGCAGCTCCGGCGTGAAGTCGATCACCTGGTCCTCGGCCAACCCGAAGGGCTCCATGGGCTCGGGCCGGGTCACGTGCGGCTGCGTGTTGGCGGTCCAGTTGCCCGGCACCACGGTCTGCACCACGTCCCGCTCCTCGATCGGCCACACGGGCTCGCCGGTCTCGCGGTTGAAGGTGAAGATCTGGCCGGTCTTCGACGTCTGGATCACCGCCGGAACCGCCTCCCCGTCCACCTCGAGGTCCACGATGATGGGCACGTTGGGGAGGTCGTAGTTCCACTGGTCGTTGTGCACGGTCTGGAAGTGCCACTCCCGCTCGCCGCTCTCCGCGTTGAGAGCGATCACGCTGGTGCCGTAGAGGTTGTCGCCGGGCCGGAAGCCGCCGAAGTAGTCGATCGTCGGCGGGTTGGTCGGGATGTAGACGATGCCCCGCTCCTGGTCGGCCGACATGGGCGCCCACGAGGACACGTCCCCGGTGTACATCCAGGCGTCGTTCTCCCACGTGTCGTGGCCGAACTCGCCGGGGCGCGGGATCACGTGGAACTTCCACTTGTGATCGCCCGTGCGAGTGTCGAAGGCGAGGATGTCGCCGGGCACGTTTTCGATGCGGGTCTGGTTGTAGCCCTGCTCCGCCGAGTTGCCCACCACCACGGTGTTGTTCACCACGATGGGCGGCGAGGAGGTCGTGATGAAGCCGAGTTCGCGCGGGATCCCGTAGTCGGCATCGTATTCGCCCTCGTACGCCTCCCACGGTCCCCAGCCCTCGAGCAGCGGCACCAGCAGATCGACGACACCGGTCGCGGGGAAGTCCTCGATCGGCACCGGGTCGCCGAATCCCTCCAGATGCCGGCCGGTCTTCGCGTCCAGCGCGTGCAGGAAAAACCCCGGAGAGGTGTAGTAGATGACGCCCCGGCCGTCGATCTCACCGTACGCCACGCCCTTGCCGTAGTTCTGGCGCATCGACCGCTCCCAGCGCGTCGTGTTGGGCTCGCGGTAGGTCCAGATGGTCTCGCCGGTCGCGGGATCGATGGCCGCCACGGTGCGGCGCTGTCCCGCCACCGTGTACAGGATGCCGTCGATGTAGGTCGGGGTCGACTTCATCTGCGGGTCGACCTCGGGCCCGTAGTTGTCGGCCCGCCACACCCAGGCCACCTCCAGGTCACCGAAGTTGGCGGCATTGATCTGATCGACCGGCGAGAAGCGCGTGCCCCAGGAGTCGGCACTCTGGAAACGCCATTCGCCGTCGGGGTTGCCGCGCTCCTGCGCGTGCGCGGGGATGGCTGTCGCCAGCGCAAGCAGCGCCGCCAGGACCAGGCCGGGCCCGAAGCTTCCTCGTTGAGTCGATGACATGGCTTCCTCCAGAGGGACGTACGTCGGTCAACCCTCGCAAATTCGGTATCCGATGGCGTGCGCGCCAGTAGCGGGCGGAGGCTGAACGAGCTGTCGCCGTCCGCCGTCCTCGGAGCGTGGCCCTTGACGTGCTATGACAACATCGATATAGTAGGTATATCGACATTGATATAGCATGAGCCGGCGCCGTTCTCTGCGGCAGGCTCCTCAACCGCGAGCTGTCGCCATCATGAGCCTCGATCACATCCTCCTCGGCCTGCTGCGCGACCCGGCCACCGGGTACGACCTCAAGAGCACCTTCAGCGAGCGCATCCGGCACTTCTGGTCCGCCGAGCTCAGCCAGATCTACCCGGCCCTGAAGCGCCTCGAGCAGCGCCGCATGCTCCAGAGCCGGGTCGAGCCATCGTCAAGGGGACCGAACCGCAAGGTCTACTCGCTGACGGACGGGGGCCGGGAGGAGCTGGAGCGCTGGCTGCGCGGCGGCCCCGCGGTCGGCACAGAGCGGTTCGCATACCTGGCCCAGCTCTACTTCATGGACGCGGTCGGCGACCTCCGCGAGACGCGCGCCTTCATGATGGAGCTGCGGGACCACCTGGTCCGCTGGCTGGAGCAACTCCGGTCGCTTGAGCGGGACGTGATTGCCACCCACGGCGACCCGGAGCGCTACGGCGACGCCGGGTTCCACCGCTTTGCAACGCTTCGAATGGGCATCCACTCCATCGGGTCGAAGGTGACGTGGTGCGACGAGACCCTGGCGGTGATCGAGCGACGGCTGGCGGCCCGGTCCGGGGGGGAGGCGGCAGCCGGGCCCGCGCTGGGCCAGCCGGCGGCCGCAAGTCACCCGCGCGCGTCGGAGGCTGTAGTCGGCGAGGAGGCCCGGGCCGGCGTGCCGGAGACCGTGTCTGGTGTGCGGGAAACCGTGGCCGGTGTGCCGGAAGCCGTGTCTGGCGTGGCGGAGACCGCGTCTGGCGATCGGGAGAGCCTCTCATGACCGTCTTCAACCTGCTTTTCGATGCCCTCCTTCTGGTTCATGTGGTGGCCGGCTTCATCGGGCTGACGGCCTTCTGGATCCCGGTGTTCGCCCGAAAGGGGGGGCGGGCGCATGTGAGAGCGGGCCGCGTCTATGCCTCGTGCGCGTATGTAGTAACGTTGTCGGCGGTCACCGCGGCGGTGGGCCGGATCGTGTCCTATCGAGTCCAGGGCATCGGCGTTGCGGAGCAACCCGGGTCCTACGGGTTCGCCGTCCTGCTCGGCTATCTGGGGGTGGTGACCTTCGTCATGGTGCGGCAGGGAATGCGCGTGCTGACGACCCGCAGAGCACCGGAGAAACTGCGTACCCCAGCGCACGAGGCGCTGGCTTGGGCGTCGATCTCCGGGAGCGTCATCGCCGTCGGGTTCGGGCTGACGGTGTGGTCCGAAGTGTCGCCGGTTTTGCTGGGGATGAGCCCCATCGGCCTCTTTACGGGGCGGCGCATGCTGCGCCTAATGCGCGATCCGGGCGGTCAGCGGATGGGCTGGTTCTACAGCCACATGGCCTCGATGCTCGGTGCCGGCATCGCCTTCCACACCGCCTTCATCGTCTTCGGGGCACAGCGGCTGTGGGCCTACGAGATCGAGGGCCCGCTCGCCATCGTCCCCTGGATCCTCCCGACGGTCGTCGGCGTTCCGGCGATCGTCATCTGGACCCGGAGGTACCGGAGAAAGTTCGGGCGCCGAGCGGGCGCCGCGGCCTGAGGAAACGTTCCCGCGGGAAACGCAGGTGCGCACGGTATCCTCCGAGTCCCACATCCTCGTAGTCCCCCACATTCTCTGAGCCGGATTCGCAGCGCGTCGCTCCGGGTCGACCGCGCCGGCCTGTCCGAATTCGCATGCGAGCGTCTATCCGCCATAGACCTTGGTTCGGCGTTCCTGACACCGGGGATGAGCGCGCGGCTGTCCCGAATTCACATCAGTGCGTCCCAAACTGCCATTGACCTGATTCCGTGCTCCTGGCGCCGGGGAAACCAGCACTCGGCCGTCCCGAATTCACATGGCGGAGTCCCAAACTGCCATTGACAACTTTGGAGCGCGCGACTTGGGCGAGTCCGACGTCGCGGATTCTCCTGCCCGCCAAGGGCTCTCACAGGCTCGCTGACAGCCTTCGCAGCCCCATTCCTCCTCCGAAGGTCTCCCGCCGCCACTTCGGCGACTACAGGGCATCCTGAAAGGCCGATTTCGGTGGCGTTATATTTGTACGTAAGTCATTGTACAATCGCACGTTGGGAGAAATGATGATCGCATCCCCGGACGTTCTCTACGACATCCACCGCAAGCTCTCCCCGTGGCCCGGAGTGGTACGGGAACCGAACGGTGACCGACCTGCCACCGATGCGATTCCGTTGCCCGGACGCGCGAGCACCGGAGTCGTGGCTCGCGACGCAGGCTCCGCGCCCCCCGGTTCCGGCGCTCGACCCGCGTCCCCCGATGCCATCCCGGTGCCCCCACGTCCCGAACCCGTCTCTGCCCCATCCCCTTCCGAGGCCGGCAAGCCGGAGGACGACCTCGCCAGGCTGGGTGACCGCATCGCCGAGCTGGCCGCCGGCATCAACGCCGCGGAAGCGCAGATGATGACCCTCATCGCCGACTTCGATCGCCGGGGCGGCTGGAAGGACGGCTTCGGGTCCTGCGCCGAGTGGCTGGCCTGGAAGATCGGCATCAAGATCGGACCGGCGCGCGAGCGGGTGCGCGCCGCCCGGGCACTGGAGAACCTGCCGCAGACCGCCGGCGCGCTGCGGGAAGGCAGCATCTCGTACGCGAAGGTGCGGGCGCTGACGCGCGTGGCCACGCCCGAGAGCGAGGCGAAGCTGCTCGAGTTCGCGCGAGCGGGCTCGGCGGCGAACCTGGAGCAGATGGTGCGCATGTGGAAGAAGCTGTCGCGCGACGAGGAGCTGACGGCCGAGCAGGCCCGGCACCGCAGCCGGGCGTTCTCGGTCTTCGTGGACGGCGACGGGATGTACGTGGTGAAGGGGCGTCTCGAGCCCGAGGTCGGAGCGGTGCGGATGCGGGCGGTCGAGGCGGCGTCGGATGCGCTGTTCCGGGTCGAGGGCGGGGCGAACGATGCTCGCCCGGGGGCGAAGGCGCGCGATCCGCGAATCGAGAAGACGGACCCGCGCCCCGAACCGAAGCAGCGGCGGGCGGACGCCGTGGGGCTGCTCGCGGAGCGGGCGCTGGCGGCTGGGTTCGGCGGCGGCGAGTCGCGCGACTCCCGCGGGGACTCGGATGCGCTCGCGACGGAAAGCCGGGGTGAATCGGGTGGCGGCCCCGGTGAACCCGAGCTGCCGACTCGGCCCCGCGCCGAGTCCGGCACCCGTGCCGAGCGCTACCAGGTCATGGTCCACTGCGACGCTGCGACGCTCGCAGCCGAGGGCGAGCCGGGACGCTCGGATCTGGACGGGATCCGAGTTTCCGCGGAGACGTCGCGGCGCATGGCGTGCGATGCCGCGGTGGTGGCGATGGTCCACGCGAAGGACGGGTCGATGCTGAGCGTGGGCCGGAGGACGCGCACGATTCCACCGCACATCCGGCGGGCGCTGGAGGAGCGCGACCGGGGATGCCGGTTCCCCGGATGTGGCTGCAGATTCACCGAGGCGCATCACGTGAAACACTGGGCCGACGGGGGCGAAACGAGCCTCGGGAACACAGTGTTGCTCTGCCGGCGGGCGCGTGTCGTTTCGCATCCTGTTGCGGGGATTGACCTTACAATTCTGACTGGCCGAATTCCCGCCAACTGACTCCCGCCAATTCGGATCTCAGCCGCGAACCCTCCGGCGGTTGTCCAGCGCCGTCCGAAGCTGTCCCTCGTCGGCCCTCTGGTAGCACTCGAGAACCGTGTGCGGCGTCTTCCAGCCACCGAGTTGGCAGAGCACCTTGAGCGGCTGATCCATGAGATCGGACGCGAACTTGCGCCTCAGCGAGTGCCAACCCCTGCCTCGTTTCGGCTCCAGCCCCGCGCGTGTCTGGCCTCTGTGCCACCAGATGCGCACCCGCTCGGCGCTCACGCACTTGGAAGGACTCCTGGGCGCGGGCAGCACCGGCGCGTCCCCGCTCTCAAGGGTCTTCCTTCGTGCCTCCTCCAAGACGGCGACTGCCTCGGCGGTCACCGGCGTCCGGTGTTCGTAGCCGGTCTTCTCGTGTTCCGCGCGCCACCGCACCATTCCGGCCTCAAGGTCGATGTCCGACCACCGGAGCTGACGGATGGCACCGATGCGGTGTCCCGTCTCGTGCGCCAGCACGAGGGCGACATGGAACCGCCAGTCCACGTCGCGGGACACCTGCAGAAGCGCCTGGTACTCGTCCTCGGAAAGGATCACCCGCGTCGGGTTCTTTTCCGTGGGTGTCTTCAGGCCTCTCAGCGGACTCGCTTCCAAGAGCAAGCGGCCCTGCTCGTCCCTCGATTTCGAGGCCCAGTTGAAGACTGCGACCAGGAGCTTCAGGTCGTATGCGATGGTGCGATTCGACACCGGCGCTCCGCTCAGGCCGACCCGGCCCGCGCGCCGCGCTCGGATGAAGCGGTCCCAGTCGCGTTGCGAAAGCGCTCCGGGTCTTCGGTCCCTGCCGAAAAACCCGAGGAACATCCGCATTGCGGCCCTGTCGTGACGCCGCTTGTTCCCACCCTTGGTGGGCGTCACCTCTTCACCGTAAATGTCAAACAGCCTCTCCAGCGTGAGCGGCTCGGGCTCGGCTTCCGCCTTGCCGTTCAGGTCCGGGCCGACGAAGCCCGCGGCGAACTCGTCCGCCTCTTTCTTCGCCCTCATCCAGTCGCGGTGTTTCAGCGACCGGGTGAGCCTGCTCCCGTTCTCGCGCCACTCGATCTGGAAGATGCCGGTCTTGGGATCGGGGAACACCCTCACCCGGTTCCGGCCCCATTCGCCGGCGCCGTAAGAGCGCCGACTTCGTTTCGTGCGTGCCATCGTTCGATTCCTCTCGATTCGATGGACTGCACGATCTGCGCGAACGAAAGGTCGCGGAGAGCAGTCTTCTCCGCCAGATCGGACGCTCGGGCCGGTGGATCCTCGTCGGCGGCGATGCCTTCCGGCCGTTGTCCCGGAGCTTGCCGATGTTCGAGCTGGAGGCCGTGATTGGACGACGGTTTTCGACGTTCCCGTTGCCGATCCGGAAACGCACATCGACATCGGGGTCGATGTGCACGGGAAGCGCGGTCGGATGTGACACGCCGCCGATGCCGCAAGTTGCTGTTGTGGGTGCGTTTGTGCCGCAGCGGGAGGCGCGGCTGTGCCGTGCCGGCGCGGGTGGCCGTGACCGGAGCGACCCCCCACCGTGGACGCTTGGCGTGCCACGGGGGAGGGTTGGGATGTGCAGGCCATCCCAACCCCCCACGGGAGGTCGCTCCCAGCCAGCAGTCCCGTGCGGGAAGGCCAACGGTGCGTCGCTCCGACGGTTAGATCCGGCCTGAGTGCCGGGGCCGCGATCGGCCACTGCGTCTCGCGCTGAGAACGAGATGTAACCGCCCATCTGGAAGAGCGTCAGAGTGCCGCCGAAGGCCTCCCCGAGGTGGAGGATGAAGCGCGCGCCGCCGCGCCTTCCGAACGTCAGGCTCGCCCCAGCGGTCGGGGAAACGTCTTCGCCGTCGTACTCGATGCCCGCGCGCAGCGTCGGGCGGTCGTGTCCGAGCCCGAATCCCGACCGGAAATCCGCCGTCTGCCGGTCGTGCCGGGCTTTTGCGCAGGGGGTCCCCGCGGTTTGCGGGGTTTCGGAGGAGCCAGATGTTATTTTGTTTCACAAAAACTCTGGCTGGGGGAGCCCCCAGACCCCGAAACGACACTTTCGCGCGCCACCAGATGAGGCCGCCCGACATGGCCCGTCCCCGGCAGCCCGAGGCCGAACTTCGTAAGCCGCGCCATCGGCGTGCTCGCGGGACCAGACCGGCGGACTGGCCT
>JAPPHB010000067.1 GCA_028821195.1 Gammaproteobacteria bacterium | reverse complement strand
CCGGCACCCTCGTCAGATCAACCCCGCACGCCTCAGCCGGTCCAGCGGGTCGCCGCAACCGGGGGAGATGGGGGAGCCATTGTACCGCCCCGCGCGCCACTTTCGCGGATCATTACGCTCCGACCGGAGTCTCCAACGAAGTGCGCGCCACCACGCTCGTCCCGCTGGAAGCACCCGAAACCGACTCATCCTCGGCGCCGTGGCTCGGGACCCATACCGCGACCGCGCAACAGCGCCTGGGCGTGGCGGTCCTCCGAGGGGGTTCTCAGGAGGCGGGCGACCCGGATGAGCATTCTGGCACCTTTCCTCCTGGGACGCGAAACCGTCCAGATCGAACCGATAGTGGTGAGTTCCGCCGCTGGTCGGCACGAAGGCAATCAGATGGTGTCCCGCACGCAGTTCCGCCCACATGTCGGGCAGATCCGGATCCGCCAGGACCGCGACGGTCGGGCTGGGCGGCCGACTGATCCATCGAATCGCATGGGTGCGGCCGTATGGACCCGCAACCTCGGAGTCGGTCGCCTGGGCGGCGACTCGCGCCTCTGCCTCGATGTTGCGGACAAACGGGCCTTCTTCAAGGACCACCGCCGCCATCGCGGGAAGCGAGTCCGTACGGCAGAATATCGCCAGCGTCGCATACGCGTCCTCGTAGGGATGGGGAGGTCCCTCGACCAACTCGCCTCGCCTGCCGAACGCCATGCGATCGCCGTCCATCCTTGCCCACTCCTGGACGCCGTCCGCGGCCGCCCCGGCCAAGACAAGCACGAGCACGCCGCTCCTTATCGCCCTCATGGCAGGACCCATTCGCCAATGGCCGGATACGGCAGGCCTTGTCTCAGAAAACCCCACAGACGGTCGCCGGTCGAGGAAACCGCAAAGCTGAGCAGGGAATGATCGACCCCGAATTCACGCACGAAGTTACCCGACCAATCGAACTGATGGATCGTCGTGACGGGGCCGTCCGCACTCCCCTTCCACAGGAGATAGAATCCACCCTCCGTGCCGTAGGCGGCCAAGTAGCCGGACTCGTTGTCGTCTTCCCAGTGGAAGCGGCCGCTCTCGTCAAGCCGATAGCTGGTCCTTGCTTCCCGGGGACCCCGTACCTTGCGAACGACCGCCCCGCCACCGTCTCGCACTTCGATCCAATTGTCGAACTGATAGGCGAGGGCAAAGCGACCCCCGCTCGGGCGCATCGCCACATAGCTCCGGTTCAGGAACCTCAAGCCCGTCTCCTGTGGCATGTCCTCCCGCGTGAATGGCTGTGGGTAATCCACTTTGCTCCAATCCGAGACGTGCCGCCGGTCCGAATCGAATGACACCCTTGCCACCGAGAACTCCGAGAACATTCCATGAACCACCGCCACGCCCTCCCCAGCCCACATCGGTGTCTCGGGTGCAATGGGTGCCCCATTGAACGAGTAGCGTTCGCCTATCGTCCAATCGGTCGGACCTTCCCGCATTGACACGGGGGTCCAGTTCCACGTCGCGAAATCGTAAACCCACCACGTATCCGGGTGCAGTGGATCGGGAGTGATCCTGAAGGGTTGCCTGAACTCGTAGGGTCCGTCGCCATGGCCTCCGAAGCGCGATACCACCTCCCCACTCTCGATGTCCAGAACCATGAGGTGACGTTCGGTTGCGTCGTCGCCCACCAGAAGATACGCGTCGTTGACCACGCCCAGCGCCAACACATGACCGAAATCCTCACGACCGCCCAACAGTCGGTTCGCTTCGAGAGTCGGCTTCACAGGATCGGTCCAGGCCGCGTCGGCATCGCCGCCCTCGTCCTGAAGTGCAGGGACCTCCGTGCAAGCCGCAACAAGCAGGCCCATCGTCGAGATTCGCAGCAGGTATGACATACTCTGCCTTCCCTTCTCCTTGGGGCCGCCCCCCGGGCCGCAGCGCTGTCACCTGCGGCCCGGGGAGCGGACGGGACGGTCGATCAGGTGCCCGGAGGGTCAGCGCACCCGCGGCTGCACTTGTAGCCGACGAGAGGCAGTTCGCCCAGCAGGCAGGCGTAGTCGTCGTCCTTCTCGCACTCCTCCGCGGCGCACGCGGAGGCGAAGCGCAGGACGGAGCCCTGGCTCGCGGGGGAAGTGTCCACCACGATGGGGACAGCGAGGAGCGCCGCCGCCAGAGCCAGAGCGCGGACGGCCTTCAGAGGGTTCGCCATTGGAGTTCTCCTTTCGGCGATGAGGTGAAGGTGGCCGTTCGTCGGAACAGCCTCGGCTTCCACCTCTGTGTTGACACCGACCAGTTTAAGGCGGGGGGCAGGTGGGTCGTCAGAGGAGAATTCCCCAAATTCTGACGGGAGAAACCCGTAGCGTCATTGGCGGGATATTCCCCCCAAGCCAGGGCTGGATGTTCCAAACAGTCGCCTTGACGCGCTTCGCGCCTCGACGTTCCTTCCTCTGCCGGGCAGACGACACCCGGCCAGCCCCACACGAAACAGGTGGACGCCGAGGCCGCGCACTCCTTTCAGACCGACGCACTCGACCAACTCCTGTGGCATGCACGCGATCCAGACCTTCGACCTGACCAAACGCTACGGGACGCGTGCGGCGAAGTCGGTGCTGGCCGTGGACCGGATCTCCTTCGTTGTCGAGGAGGGCCAAGTGTTCGGCTTCCTCGGTCCCAACGGAAGCGGAAAGACGACCACCATCGGGATGCTCGTGGGCACCATCAAGCCGACGGACGGCAGCTTCAACCTTTTCGGCGCTTCCGGCCCCAAGCGCCTCATGGCCGCCCGCGCCCGCGTCGGCGCCACGCTGGAGACGCCCAACTTCTACCCGTACATGAGCGGCCGCGACAACCTGCGCGTCGCCGCAGCGGTGAAGGGAGTGGGCCGCCCCCGCATCGGGGAGTGCCTGGAACTCGTCGGTGGGACCTTTGTTCGTCGGCGTGCTGATGATCCTGCTCTTCGCGCCCGAGTTCACTGGCGCACGGCGCACCAGAACGCAATCGACGGACTCAGCAAGGAGAGGTTCTTCGCCGGACGGGTCGTCGTGCTCGCCGGACTCGTGCTGCTGTTCATGGCGACAACGGTGCTGACCCGGCGTCGCGGGCACGATGCTCAGCCCCGGCGCGGGCGGCCCCGGTTTCCTCCGGTCGAGCGATCTGAGCTGCATGATCGGTCTTGCCTCGGGCCTGCTCGTCTTCGGGAGCGCCGGGATGATGCTCTAAGCACACCTCCGCTCCTCGGGATCCGCACTGGGCTATTCTGCTCCTGTAACTCTTCGTGGAAGAGGCCATCGCGAGGCTGATGCTGAAAACGGGACGCGAGGCTCTGCGCAGCGCGACGGAGTTCCTTCCGTTCGATCTGGTCGAGGACCTCGCCGACGACTTGGTCCACTATCCCGGGGCGCTGGCCGAGGTGAACGCGGATCGTGCGGAACGGAGACTCGGGCCTCTTGCGTTTCTGGAAGTCTGGGTGCTCGCAGTCGCAGCGCTGACCTACAGTGCGTCCTTTCTCGGCCGGGCATTCCTGAGCATGCGCAAGCGCGATCTGTAGCGCATCCCGGAGACCCAGCCGCGATCGGCCTTCCTGCGGCTGTGCAATGGCCGGTATCGGGATCCGGTTGCCGTCCGGCCGCACGGCGAAAAGCAATCGGAGAGAATCTCCAATGCTCAACGGCCGATGGGGTTCGAAGGGGCGGAGTCCCTCGCCAGCCCATGGGTTATACCCAGGGTAATCTGCTCGCGGCCATTACCGGGACGGGAGCCAGCCCTGAGGACGCCCTCGAAGCGAACGCAGACGGAGTCGCGGAGCGGTCGTCGAACGCGGGCTAACGGGCTTGCCGAAGCTGGCCACGTCGGCGGCTTGGACCTCCGCGTCTGCCGACACCCGGTCGGTGTGGACAGCCTATGATGGGTCGAAGGCGGTCTCGTCGCGAGGCCGGATCATCCGCTTGACCACCCGGTGGACCCAAGGATACTCGCCGAGACTTCGGTGCTTCCACTTACGACCGCACCGGAATGTGAAAAAGACATGCAGGTTCGATTCACAGTTCGGGCTTTCGACGATTCACACGGCCGCCGCCAGCCGTCGGAGGGTACGGCGGTGTCTTGCGGCATCCCCCTGACCGGTCGAAGGCAATCCGGTC
>JAPPHB010000083.1 GCA_028821195.1 Gammaproteobacteria bacterium | reverse complement strand
CTCTAACTTGTTGTATTACAGCCGGTTGCGATCTTTTCGGGGCAGTCCATCATCGGAGGAATCGAATGATGGCACGCACGAAACGGGACCGGCGCTCCTACAGCGCCGGCGAGTGGGGCCGGAATCGGGTGAGGGTGTTCCCCGACCCGAAGACCGGTCTCTTCCAGATAGAGTGGCGGGAGAACGGGCGCAGGCTCACGCGGTCGCTCAAACACCGCGATTGGGCGCGCGCGAAGCGGCAGGCCGACGAGGCCGCCGCTGGCTTCGCGGTCCACGAGCCCAACGGCAAGGCCGAGGCCGAACCCCAGCCGCTCACTCTGGGGACGCTCTTTGACATTTACGGTGAGGAGGTGACGCCCTCCAAGAGGCGGAAGTCCTGGCAGCGGGACAGGGCCGCGATGGCGATGTTCCTCAAGTTCTTCGGCAGGGACCGAAGGCCGGAGACACTATCCCAGCGCGATTGGGACCGCTTCATCCGGGAGCGCCGCGCGGGAAGGGTCGGTCCCAGTGGCAGGCCCGTGGGCAACCGGACGACCGAAGCGGACCTGACGTTCCTCATGGCGGTGCTCAACTGGGCGGCGAGGTCGAGGGACGAGCACGGTCGCCTGCTGCTGGACAGGAACCCGCTCAAGGGCCTCCGGAAGCCCGTCGAGAAGAACCCCACCCGGGTTGTTCTCACCGAAGGGGAGTATCACGCGCTGCTCGGGGTCTCGCGGCGGCTGGACTGGCGCTTCCACGTCGCCCTCGTGCTCGCGCACGA
Organism: Gammaproteobacteria bacterium; assembly: GCA_028821195.1. Lineage (GTDB taxonomy): Bacteria > Gemmatimonadota > Gemmatimonadetes > Longimicrobiales > Gaopeijiaceae > BD2-11. The sequence goes on along the minus strand of JAPPHB010000083.1, from coordinate 149,968 downwards.
GACCGGGCACAGGATCGGCGCGATTCGGAACCTGCTGTGGTCCGATGTGGACTTCGACGGGGAAACCATCCGCTGGCGGGCACAGCACGAGAAGACGGGCTACGAGCACACGACGCCGCTGACGACCGAAGCCATGGAAGCCCTTGAGGAGGCGCGAAGGCACAACCCCGCTGGCGCGGACGTGCCGGTGCTGCCCGCGACCCGGAATCCCTCGGAGTGTGTGGGCTTCCCGCGGACCCGCTTCTGGTGGAAGCAGGCCGAGCGGCTCGCGGGACTGGAGCCGAAACCCGGTAGGGGCTGGCACTCGCTGAGGAGGAAGTTCGCGTCCGATCTCATGGACCTGCCCCTCAAGGTGCTCTGCGAACTCGGAGGCTGGAAGGCGGCCAAGACGGTGCTGCGCTGTTACCAGCAGCCCGACGAAGCCCAACTCAGGCAGGCAATCCGGAGCCGCCGCAGGCCGCGGGGCTGAAATCCGGTCGGCGGGAACCGAACGGCGGGAAATCGACGCCCGAATCCCGTAAGTTCAATGGGTCAAAACAGATCCGCGCACGCTGGCAAATGCTGGTCCAGCAACACTGGAATTCGAACTCGGGCACCCGGTTGTACGCAAGTACCCGCACCACGTAGGCGCCCGGCTCGCTGAAGGTCGCGACCGTGGTCACCGCCGCCCCGCCCTCCGCGCTCCATGTCTCATGGGGAACCTCGGCCTCGGGTTCGCCGAAGACGACCTGGCCGGGCCCACGGTGCTTGAACCACTTGAGGCGGATGGGGCGTTCGTCGTCGGGAAAGACGCCGTCGCGATGGGTCCACGCGATCAGGCGCACGGATTCGCCCACTGTGACATTCGCGGGCCCCGCGGCCCTCACCCCGGCCGGGCCCTGCTCCCCGGGACCATCGCGCTCCAGCCGCAGCACCGGCGAGGAACTCTCCCGTCCCGGAAAAACCCATCCGTTGATCTGATACTGTGTGCTCCTGATGCGTCCCGGAACGGAATAGGTGCGCCCATCGTGGCGCAGGCTCCAGACCACGTCGCCGTCCCCGAAGTCGGACGGGACCTTCACCGTGAAGACGCCCCAGTGGCGGCGGTCGCCCTCGGGGACGGGGAGAAAGTGGGTGGGCTGGACGCCGTCGTAGATGGCGGGCTCGATGAAGTTGTCCGGGCCCAGGGGAATCTCCAGGACCTCTTCGGTGTTCACGTTGAAGTAGCCGAAGGAGAGGGCGTAGGAACCGTCCGGCATCGGATACCAGCCCTCGAAGATGGGGATCACCGGCCCGCCCGAGGGACGTAGGAAGTCGGGGTTGAACTGGGTCCCGCCCGGCTCTGCGACACGCTGCTGGGAGGCGCGCGGCAACTGGGCTTCGAGGGGCGGCGAGAAGAAGACGGGCACCGCAAGCACAGCGCCCAGAGTCAAGGCACCTGCTCGAGCCTGCGTCCATCGCCCCAAACCAGGCGCACGAGGAGCCATGACGACCATCCTCAGGGCTCGCTCAGCTTGAAGACATAGAGCGCGTTGTGGCCCTCGGGACTCACCAGCTCCGGGGTCAGGAAGGTGGGAATGCGCCAGGGGCTGCCCCCGCCGCGCGCGGTCGCCACCGCGACGTACTGGACGCCGTCGACCTCGTAGGAAATCGGGTAGCCCATCACCGAGGTGCCCAGGCGGCTCCGCCACAGCACCTCGCCGGTGCGGACGTCGTAGGCGCGAATCCAGCGGTCGAAGTCGCCGGCGAAGACAAGACCGCCCGCGGTGGTCAGCGCCGCGGTCAGGAAGGGCGAGCGTTGCTCGATGCTCCACACCTCGTCGAGGGTGGCCACGTCGTAGGCGGCCAGCTTGCCGAAGTTGCCGTCGGTGCCCGGCATCTCCATCCAGGCACGGTCGCCCTGGTTGCCCCCGGAACCGGGCTCGAGCACCGTCTCCCGCCCTGCGATCTCCATGCAGCTCTGGCTCAGCGGAGTGACCAGCAGGCCGGACTCCGGATGATATCCGCTCGCGGGCCAGTTGTGGCCGCCGGCGGTGGAGGGACATACGGAGAGCCACTCGCCGACTTTGGCGCTGGCAATATCCTCTCTGTATTTGACGGCGCCTGTCTCATAATTGACATCCAATATATTCTGATATACGGTCTCGGTAAGTCCCAGGAACACGCCGTCGCGGCGATCCAGCTTCCAGAGGATGCCGTGCTTTCCGATTGAGATCACTGTGGGTTCGCCATTCACGTCGAGCAGCACGCGCTCGAGCGCCTCGTCCATGTCCAGCGACTCGCCGGGGACGTGGATGTAGTACCAGGCGATGCTGCCGTCCTCGACGCGGAGCGCGAGGGTGGAGTTGGCGTAGGCGGTGGAGTCGGCGGTGGTCAGGCCCCGGCTCGCGGCCACCCAGGGCTTCGCCTGGGCGGTGCCGAAGTAGACCAGTCCGAGCTCCGGATCCCAACTGCCGGTCATCCAGACGTCGGCGCCGCCTCGGAGGCCGAAGGGCAGGTCGCCCCAGGTGTCGCCGCCGGGTTCGCCGGGACGCGCCACGGTGTGGGTGCGCCAAAGTTCGCGGCCGGTGCGGGCGTCGTGGGCGGTGATGAAGCAGCTCTCTTCGTAGAAGCGCCCGCAGCCGTTGATGCCGTTGATGACCTTGCCGTTCGCGACGATGGGACCCGTGCTGTTCGAGTAGCCCTTCTCCGGGTCGGCGATGCGGGTCTCCCAGCGGACGATCCCGGTGGCGGCGTCGAGCGCGACCATGTGGGCGTCGGCGGTGGCCACGAAGACCATGTCCTCCCAAATGGCCAGGGTGCGCAGCTGCCCGCGCGGGCCGCCCTCGAAGCGCCGGCGGTATTCCCATAGCGGGGTGCCGTCGGCCGCGTCCAGCGCCTGCACGACGTTGCCCGGATTACTGAGGAAGAGGACGCCGTCGCGCACCAGCGGCGCCTGCTGGCTGCGCCCGTTCTCCATCCCCCACGACCAGGCGAGCTGCAGGCGGTGGACGTTCGAGGCGTCGACCTGGGCGAGCGGACTGTATCCCCATGAACCCGGATTGCCGCGCCAGTGCAGCCAGTCGGCCGCGGGGGGGTCGGCCAGGTCGGCGTCGGAGGCGGGGGTCGGCCGGGCCGGGCGCCAGGTGCGGGTCACGCCGGTCGGGGTTTCGGTGACATCGCCGACCCCGCCCCGTGGCGGCCCGGTCAGCGCGTGCGGCGAGTGGCCGGTGCCAGGGCGGCCGGGTGTGGGGGGGACGACGGCGGGCGGTTCCGGAGCGGCGGCGGCATCTCCACGGTCGGCGGTCTGGTCGGACGTCGGGCGCGCATCGGCTTGCGAACCGGGTGCGGTGGCCGCTGGCTGCACCAGCGCTGCCTCGGCGGCCGGCGCTCCCCCGAGCGACACGCCTCCCAGGGTTCCCCCGTTTTCCCGAATGATGTACGCGACGACCGCCGCGTACTCCGCATCGCTCAGCGACTCGGGGGCATCCTCCGGCATGGTCGACCGGATGTTCTCGAGCAGTTCGCCGATCGGCTCGTTCCCCCACGCCCGGAGGAAGCTCCGGCCGGCGAGTTCGGGGGCCTCGAAGTCACCGCGCAGACTGGCGAGGTGGCAGTCCGCGCAGGCCTCGCGGTACACGGCCTCCCCCGCCACGGCCTGCTCATGGGTGTAGGTCGGCCCGCCGGTTGCCTCCATCTGCTGGCCAGCAATCGGACAGGACGCCGCGGCGGCGGTGACGGCAAACGCCGAAACAGCCACCGGCAACAGCAGAGGCCTCATTCCTGGCGACACAAAACACCCCGGCCGAGACGATTACGGTGGGCTCGCATCCTCAGGATGCCGCCGCGAGGCGGGCGAAGCAAGGCGGACCGGACGGAGGGATTGCGGCCCCGGAGGTCGGGTCGATTGCCGCTCCTCAGGCTCCATCCCGCCTCAGCCGCAACACCTGCGGATGCTCGACATTCAGCTCATCGCGCCAGACGCCGAGCACGGCATCCATCGTAATGTCGGTAACGCCGAAACGATCCGGCACCTCGACGGTCCCGAGCCAGGTGCCGTCGGCATCCAGAATGAGCCATTCCTGTGGCCGGTCCTGTTCGCTTCCGCCTCGATAGAGTTCGAGCCAGACCGCGCCTGAAGGATCGACAAGCATGTTGGCGTATGCCGGCCGGGTGACAGGCGCGGGCAACGCCTCGACCGTCCTCCGGAGCCATGGGGGAAGCGTCATGCCGGGAGGAAGATCGACATCGAGACGGGAAGCCCGTTCCGCTGCAACCTGGCCGTCGGTCAAACCCAGGGGATAGTCGGGGATGCGCAGGATGCGGGCGATGTCCCCTGCAAGGCTCAGTTCTTCAACCTGCATGAGGTCTGACGAACCGTAGAAGACGCGCGATCCTTGCGCGGCCATCTGCGCTTCCTTGGCGAATAGCGCCGATCCGGTTCCGGCGTTGTCCTCATACGAGAACATATAGGACTCACGTCCCGGCCGGACGCCAAGACTGTCGATCCAGGCACCGTCCAGGTCGAACCGCACCAGCGCCGTGGGCGGACGAATCAGTTGGTTGGCAACTTCCTCCAATCCGGTCAACACGGTGGACTCGCCAAGCATCGTACCATCCCCAAGGGAATGGATGTCGTCAACATTGTGGGGCAGCGTGAAGGTGCGGACCAGTTCCATATCGGGACCCACCACGGCGGCGCGGCCGTCGTAGTCGAGGGCGAACACCGTGTCGGCCACGAGCTCGATCCGCTGGAGGTTGCTGAATTCACCAGGGCCTCCCCCCGGCCTGCCCAGCGCGCCCAGGAACTCCCCGTCGGGCGAGTAGCGACGAATCTCCTGAGAGGCTCGATTGGCGAGCACCAGCGAACCGTCCGGCCGCTGTTTCAGACCGCGGACGCGGAAGAATTCGTGGGCCGGGCCGCTACCGGAAACGGCGAGATCGAGAATCGGCTCGGGATCGAGGCTCCACAGGGTGGAATCGCCCCAGAGGGGCCGCATAGCTTCGATGATCTGGATGCCGGCACTATCGCGCTGGACGATGAGAGGCGGGGCGGAATCAGGGGCGTCGCAGGCGGCGATGCCGCACAGCACGAGCAAGGTGAGGCAGTACGGCTTCGGGGTTCCGTAGGCCGGTATCGTCATTCGTCTTCCGTGTCTCAGTTACGCGTCAGTCGCAGCACCTGCGGATGTTGGACATCCAGTTCGTCGCGCCAGACACCGAGCACGGCGTCCATGGTGATATCCGACATGGTGAATCGATCCGGGATCTCCACGGTCCCCAGCCAGGTTCCATCGGCATCCAATACCAGCCATTCCCCCGGCTGGTCCTGTTCGCTCTCCCCGCGGTGAAGCTGTAGCCAGATCGCCCCGGACGGGTCGATGAGAATGTCGGTGAATGCGGGTCGGGTGTCGGACGCGGGAGCGTTTTCCAACGCCTGGCGAAACGGCGAGGTCGATCCGGGCGGACCTCTGCCGAGAACGAAGTCCCGCTCGGCGGTGATCTGCGCGTTGCTCAGGTCGAGCGGATAGCCTGGAATCCGCAGGATGCGCACGAGGTTCCCCGACATGTCCAGCTCCTCCACCTGCATCGCGTCGTTCGAACCCCGAAAGATGCGCTGTCCAAAGGTGGCGACGTGCGATGTCTTGCCAAAATAGATTGGCACGAAACCGCTGAAGCCCTCTTGAACGTGCATGTGGAGTTCGGGTCCCAGCATCTCGCCGATGCTGTCGATCCGCTCTCCCTGCAGATCGAACAGGATGAGGGGCACCGGACGCCGAATCTGCCCGGTAACGCCAGTCGCTGGCAAGACGAGCGCCCGGGGCTCCGGCAGGATCGCTCCGGTCTCCACATAATGAAGGTCGAGCGTAAAGGGGGCGATGCTGATGGTCCGGACGACAGCCAAATCAGGGGCGACCAATGTGACGCGTCCGTTGGAATCCACGGCCAACAGGGTGTCCCCGGCGTTCTCGATCACACTCAGCCCCCTGAATTCGCCAGGACCGTCGCCCTCCCCACCGAACGACCCCACGAACTCGCCCGTCGCGGAGTACACCCGTACTTCCTCCGAACCTGTGTTGGCAATCATGAGAGAGCCGTCCGGCCGCTGCTTCATGCTACCGGACCGAAAGAACTCGTGGTTCGGACCGCTGCCGGTGAGCGTGAGGTCGACGAGCGGATCCCGATCGATGCTCCAGCCGCTGGAATCGCCCCAGAGCGGGCGCATTGCCTCGACGATCTCGATGCCGGCGCTGTCGCGCTGGACTACGAGGGGCGGGGTTGAATCGCCACCCTGGCAGGAAGGCAGGAATAGCAGGCAGAGAAACGCGATGCCCCATGGAATTGAAGCAGGACGACGCATGATGAGTTCCGTCATAGTCTGTCGATGGACGTACCGGTGTCGATCACAATGACTCGTCTGCGATGTTCCAAGCACCGCTGGCTTCCTACCAGTTCCACTCCGGATCCACGGCCTTGACCACCATTCCGAGCGCCTCGTACTCGCGGTCGGTGCGGTCGGGGGCGTGCGCAGCCGCAGAACGATGGCTCTGCACCACGATCACCAGATCCTGTGACGGAATGATATAGGTCCGCTGGTGACCGGCCCCGGACGGGTTGTAGGCGTCCGGAGGGAGCTGCGGAATTCGCCCTCCCCTGCCCTCCTCGTCCGCTGTGTTCAGCCAGAACTGGCCACCGTAGTAGGGCTCGGGCCAGGCGGGTGCGGGAGAACGCACGAAGTCAACGAACTCCTCCGTAAGGAGTCGCTCGCCGTTCCACATTCCGCGGTTCAGATAGAGCATCCCGAACCGCGCCCAGTTGCGCGCGGTGCCGTAGTTGTAGCCGGTAAGGAGGAAGTTGCCGTAGGGGTCGGTCTCCATGATGAAGCGGCGGATGCCGATCTTGTCGAAGAGGGCGCGCTGCGGCCAGCTCAGGTACTCCTCACCCAACTCGTTTTCGACCGTGCGCTGGACGATGTAGCCCAGCGTCCAGGGGTCGGAGTTGCGGTAGCGCCCGACCGTGTTGGGCGGGAACTCGGCTTCGCGGCTGATCGAGAACTGGAAGGCGTCGATCGGGGCCACGTAGCCCATGCGGTGGTCCACCTGCCCGGGGATGAACGACTTGGCCATCTGCTCGGGGGTGGCGCCCGAGTTGGTGAAACGGAGGCCGCTGGACATCCGCAGCAGGTCGGCGATGCGGATTTCGGCGCGCGGGTCGCCGGGCGAGTTCTGCCACTCGGGCACGGGCGCCGGCTGCCAGATCTCCAGGTGGCCCATCTGGATGAGGCGGCCGATCAGGGTTGCGGTCATGCTCTTCGCCATCGACCAACTCTCGAGCTGGGTGTGCATGTTGATGCCGGGCCCGTAGTCCTCGGCCAGCACGCGGCCGCGGTGGACGACCATAAACGCGGCCCGGTTGTCGCCTTCGGTGAAGAAGGTCTCGACGGCCTGGTCGAGCAGCTCCGCGTCCACGTAGTCCGGAAGGGGCTCGTCCGGGAGCATGTCGCCCATGGGCCACGGAGTGGATTCGGCGTCGGGAAGCGCGCTCACGACCTCGCGGGGCGTGAAGTACACGCCGTCGGTGTCGGGCGGGAGGATGATGCAGCCCTGGTCGCCGAAGTGGCGGGCGCGGGCCGAGACGCCGTCCTGGGAGACGGTGACGATGCGTTTGTCCTCGTCGATATCGATGGCGAGGCTGCCGCTCTCGTAGTCGTGTACCTGCTCCTCGGTGTGCAGCACGCTGCCGTAGAGCGCCTCCGTGCGGTCGCGCTCCGACACCCAGATACCTGAGCAGTACCTCTTGGCGGGCCCGCTGAGGAGGTAGTAGAGGGGCGGGCCGTCGACGGCTTCGGCGGAGCCCGAGCCCGCGGAGCCGGCGTCCGCCTCGGCGCAGGCGAGGAGCGGCAGGGCGACGAACACGACTGAACTGATGACTGCGATCCTTCTCATGGTGCCTCTTCTCCTGTTACCTGAAGTCTTGCCGCCCCGCAACATTCCTCCGGGCACTCCCCGCACGCAAGCAGGGCCGCGCTGGAGCATTGGACATCACGCCTCACCCACCGCTCCCGGACCGGGCATCCCTGCCAAACTCGCGCAGTTGACATGGGACAGGCATGGATTAGGTTCACCCCAACGTCAATAGCGTTCATATGAACTGTCTGTCCGTCGCGGAGGCGAGCCATGGCACGCAAACCAGCAAGCGGGACGATGCCAACGCCACACCACGACTGCAGTGACTCCTTCAGTCTCAGGGAACTCGCCGGACGCATGGTCCGGGAGACCAACCCCGTCTACGGCGACGGCTCCGGCCTCGAAGCAATCCGCGAAGCTGTGGCGGAGGGCCTTCCGACGGAGGCCGTAAAGCAGCTCCAGGCGGAGCTGAAGCGGTTCGGCGTCCGGCGTTCCTCCGAGTATGTCAACGGGATCGTACCCCGAGCCACGCTGCAACGGCGGGAACAGCTCAAGGAGGACGAAGGCGAGACGGTGCTTCGTGTGGCTTCCGTCGTTGCGCTGGCCGCGTACGTGTGGGGGAATGACGAATCGGCTGCGGAATGGCTGACCTGCAAGCACCCCATGCTTGGCGGTGCGCGTCCGATAGATCGGGCGCTTTCGGAGGTGGGTGCCCGTCAGGTCGAGCACATTCTCTATTCGCTGCACTTCGGTCTGCCGGCCTGAAGGTTGATCGTCTATAGAGTCCATCCCCGCCCATTCCCGGCCCTCGATGGGACCGGAGCGGGCTTCTTCGGCGGGCGCTGGAATCCGCGGGGCGTCCGGATGGTGTACACGTCGCCGGCATGCGAGGGAGCGCTGCTGGAGCAGCTGGCGCACACGGCGACAGGCAAAGTGCCCGTCGGTCAGATCGCCTCGCGCATCGTTATTCCGGGGGACTGCACCGTGCCCGAAATCGGCGAAATGGAGCACCCGGACTGGCGGAACGCGGTTCGTTCGCGTGCAATCGGCGCGGAGTGGGTGGAGTCGGGTCGGTCCGTCGCGCTGAAGGTGCCCTCCTTCGTCGCGCAGCCCTGGGGCTGGAGCGTGATCCTCAACCCGCTGCACCCGGATTTCGCGCGCGTGAGCGTGGCCAAGACTGTCGACGTAGTTTGGGATACACGGTTCCAGTGATTCGGCCTTCTTCCGGAGGATTCCAATGCGCGTGATCCTGGCCAGACCCGGTTCCGGGCGTAGCCCCGTGACGATCTTCGCCACCGCCCTGGCGCTCGCCGTCCCTCTGACGGGACACGCTCAGACCCGCTCGCCCATCGACGCAGACACGCGCTGGACCCTGGCGGGGGCGGGCGACGTGATCATGAACCGGCAGGTGATGCAGTTCAATCATCCGGGCGACCCCGCCTTCCAGCAGCTGGTCGACGTCATCCGGGGAGCGGACGCCGCCTTCATGAACCTCGAGCAGTCGGTCTTCCGACTGCAGGAGTTCACCGGCTGGCCGGCGGCCGAGAACGGGGGGAACTACGAGGTGGGCTCGCCCGAGACGCTGAAGGACCTGGTCGACATGGGGTTCGACCTCTTCAACCGGGCCAACAACCACACCACCGACTACGGGGTGGAGGGCATGCGCCTCACCGGCCAGTTGATGGACGAGTGGGGGCTTGTGCATGCTGGGGCGGGCGAGAACCTGGGATGGGCCAGCCGTCCGGGGTATCTCGAAACGCCCAAGGGACGCATCGCGCTCATCGGGATGGCATCGACCCACACGCCCATGTCGCGCGCCGGGCGGGCCGGGCCCACCGTCCAGGGCCGCCCGGGGCTGAACGCGCTACGGTTGAGCACCCGCCACGAGGGGTCGCCCGCGACCATGGAGGCCCTGCGGGAGGTGGCGCGGGCGCAGGGAATCGAAGTGGCCGCGGACGAGGGCGTGCCCGTACGTGCGTTCGGGATCACGGTCTATCCCGGCGACGAGGACCGCAGCGTCGTCTCGCTGAACGACGTCGACCGGGAGCGGGTGCTGCACGAGGTGCGCAACGCCACCGATCAGGGCGACTACGTCGTGGCCAACAGCCATTCGCACGAACCCGGCAACGCCTTCATGACGCCGCCGGACTGGATGGTCGAGTTTGCGCGCCAGGTCATCGACGCCGGCGCCGCCACCTTCATCATCCACGGACCCCACCAGTTGCGCGGCGTGGAGATACACAACGGCCGGCCCATCTTCTATTCGCTGGGCGACTTCATCTTCCAGAACGAGACCATCGACCCCATGCCCTCCGACCAGCGCGACCGCTACGGCCTCCCGCTGGACCGGCTCGCCTCGGAGATCTACGACACCCGCTTCCGGGTCGACGAGGACGGAAACCCCACCACCGGCTTCCCGACCGACTCGCGCTGGTACGAGAGCGTGGTGCCGGTGGTGACCTTCGAGGGAAGCGAGGCGGTGGAGATCGTCTTCCACCCGATCGAGCTGGGCTGGAAGGCGCCCAGGTCACAGCGCGGCACGCCGCGCATCGCGCCGGAGGACCTCGGCCGCAGGGTTATCGAGCACCTGGCGGAGCTGTCGCGGCCCTTTGGGACGGAGATCGTGTACGAGAACGGGGTTGGGGTCTGGCGGAGGTAAGCCGGCTCACCACGAGCGTCGGCACGTCCAGTTCATCGCGTTCCAGGTGGACGACGAGACCATCGGGTCCAAACGCCACCGGCATCCCCGGGGCACCGGCGGGCAGTGTGCCAATGTACTCGCGATCCGCGTTGAAGACATCGATGGGGCCGTCGTCGTCCCATGGATCCCCGCCGCGGCGCTGGATCCACAGCCCGCCGTCCCAGGTTGCCTTCAGCCCCCGCACTACGGGGATTTCGTGGTAGAACCCGCGCTCCCGAATCCTCCGCCGGCGCCCTTCCGGATCCGGCGCCATGAAAGGAAGACCTGTCGAGGGAGCCGTCTCGTAACGCTCGTTGAAGCGCTCGAGCTGGTAGGCGATCGTTGCTCGCCGGATGCGCGCAGAAACCGGTTGCGGCGAGAGCGGCCGTCTCAGCACGTCGGTCACTGATCCCTCGGGCGAGGCGAGCTTGATGGCATAGGCCGTGGAGTCGGAGTAGGCGATGGTGCCGTCGGGCAGCACATCCCAGTGGAATCCCGGCTCGAAGTACCGGTCTTCCATAGACGCGACCACCTTCCCCCAATCCTGTTCATCGGGGGGTGACAGCCCGGGTTCCGGGCGAGGGGCTCTCCATCCCTGCAGGATCGGCCTTGATACCACCACGTCGCCGGAGAAGTCCAGTGTCTCCAGCGCGCGGTCGTCGACGCCCGACGGAGTCTCGTCTTCCTGATGCCCCATCCGCCGATTCGCACGGTTCGCCATTGCGACCAGCACGCCGCCGACGCCTTGCGCGATGAGCCTCTCCCCTCGCTGATCGGCCCGGATCTCTTGGTGACCAAGGGCCATGGATAGAGGCTTGTCCTCCTCATCCATCCTGACGAACCGCTCGAGCTCGCCCTCCGGGCTGAACACCTGGATCGCGGCATGGCGCTGGTCGGGCACGGCGATGCGACCATCGCGCCACACCGCGAGGGTCATGATGATCCGGAACTCGCCCGGCCCCTCGCCCTTGCGGCCGACGGACCGCACAAGTTGGCCATCGGGTCCGATGACGACGACCCGACTCTCCAGCACATCCAGTACGACCAGGTTGCCGGCCCCGTCGAACCGCAGCTGCAGCCCAGGCCCGAAGAAGGCCCACTCCTCCTGCGCGTCCGCGCCGCCTGCGCGATAGACCTCGGTCATGTCCAGGGTCAACGGCTGGTCCTGCGCGACGGCCGGGACGGCGAGCAGGGTAGCCACGATCTGCCAGGCGACTCGTTTCATCGCACTACCTCCTGCTGGGGCACGGCTGGTTCGAGTTTGCTGCGAGCCAAAAATCGATTCTCGTGATAGTGGCTCGTTCTCGTAAGAGGTTTCCTCGCCGCTACCGCACCCGCATGTACTTGCGCAGCATGCGCGGTCCCACCTCCGCCCCGTAGACGTTGCCGAAGGCGTCCGCGGCCACCCCTTCGGCCCCGGTGGTGCCCCGCACGTAGACGTGCCAGTCGGGGTCGGGGATGAAGGAGGTGACCAGCCCGTCCACCACGCTGCCGATGCGGATGCCGCGCACCCAGCCGGCGTTGGGGATGCCGCCGCCGGTGGAGGACTCGGAGTCGGCGGAATAGAGCACGTCGTTGTCGTCGATGAAGAGCCCGCTGGGGCGGCCGAACTGGGTCCAGGTGTCGAGGTGGTTGCCGTCCTGGTCGAAGACCTGCAGGCGGTTGTTTTTTCGGTCCCCAACGAAGAGCCGGCCGCGCGAATCCATGCTCAGGGCGTGGGGATCGCGGAACTGGCCGTTCTCGGACCCGGTGGAGCCCCATTCCATGATGAAGTCGCCCGCGCTGTTGAACTTGACGATGCGGTTGTTGCCGCCCGCCCCGTGACCGTCGGCGACGAAGATGTCGCCGTTGGGTGCCACGAGGACGTCGGAGGGCTGATCGAAGGTGTCGGGTCCGTCGCCGGCCACACCGGCCTGACCCAGGCTCATCATCAGCTCACCGTCGGGGGTGAACTTGTGTATCTGGTGGCCGCGCCCCTCGCCCCCGCGCGCGTCGGTGACCCAGAGGTTGCCATCGGGGTCGACGTGAATGCCGTGCGGCCACTCGAACATCCCCGCCCCGAAGCTGCGCAGCAGGTTGCCGTCGACGTCGAAGAGCAGGATCGGATCGAGGTCGTCGTGGCCCACGCAGGTGTTCTCGCCGCAGCGCTCGGCCACCCAGATGTTGCCGTCCGCGGCGGGATACACGGCGCTGGTGGAGCCCCAGGAGCGGCCCTCGGGCAGCTCGCCCCACACGTCCGGCACTGCGCGGTAGGGGTTGGGCGCGTGGTTCTGGGCGAAGACGGGCATCGCGAAGGTGAGGGACAGGGCGAGCAGAAACAGCTTCTTCATCGTCTCATCTCCGATCGTGGAAGCACGCAGGAACGGTCAGGAGGGTTGAACGGGCAATGTGGGGGATGGCCGCGTGCCCCGAAAGCGGTCCGGATGCGCTGGGTCTTCGCCCACCAGACCCTCCGTGGAGTGTTGCCAATCTCAAAAGGCAACAAATTGTTGCCTTTCTCGAAATGCAACAGCGCTTGGAGGGGTAGAAACGGAGGAGGACTGGAGGGATCAGACACCGAGAAAGCGCCACCCGACGGCCTCCAGCGAGAGCCCCACGTTACGTTGGACGCACGAGGACGCAGCAATGCCCGGACAACTGGAGGATTGACGATACCCGACAACGGACGCGACACACTCTTGGCTCATCTGGCGTGGAGGCTGTCCGATCGCCACGAGGACATCGCTGTCGAGGCGCTCGGATTCATCCTCAGGTCGGAAGTGACCCGCAACGCTCTGCGGCATCTGTTGCGGGATGGAGGCGTGGATGTCGGACCGATCGCACGCGTTGCCACCCAGGTTGATAGCGAAGATGGAACCCGCCCGGATCTCGCAGGCTCGGATCAGCAGGGCGAGGAGACCGTCCTTATCGAGGCGAAGTTCTGGGCCGGCCTGACTCACAATCAGCCAAAGGCGTACCTCGACCGCTTGACACCGGGCAAGGCTCTGCTGTTCGTCGCGCCTGGATCGAGGGTGGAAGCGTTGTGGATCGAGTTGTGTCAGCGGAACTGGGGTGGGTGTCCCTGATCCGGCTGATCACACAGCGGAAGTGAAGAGCGTGGATGCGCGCGAAGAGAAGCGGTTGATCTTGACGAGTTGGACATATTTGCTTGGTCGCCTTGAGCTTGCCGGTGACGAACTGGCGAATTTTGCAATCCGGCAATTGAGGGGCCTTGCCCAGCGCGTAGACGAGAGCAGCTTCCCTCCGCTTCGTGCGGACGAGCTTGCGCCCGATTTAGCACGGAGGCTCCTCGGGCTACGCAAGCTCGTGGACGACGCCACTGCCCGGAGCGGTAAGGACGGCTTCATAAGCACCAAGGGCCTCCGGGTCACACCGAGGCCAACCGGTTACGGGCGATACCTGCTCCTTGAAGGGGTCGATGCCTGGTTCGGACTCGACTTCGCCCTCTGGGCGCGCGGATCGTATCCAGCCACACCTCTATGGTTGGTGCTGGCGGAGGATGACTGGACAAAGAATCTGGCCAAGGCACGCGTGGCGTTGAAGCGGTGGATTCACGAGAGCCAACCGCGTTGCTTTGACGAAGGGAGCCGCGTTCTCGTGCCGATCAACTTACCTCAAGGTGTCGAGTACGAGGCCGTGCTTGACTCCGTGGTGGAACAACTGAGGAGCGTGGCGAACGAATTGCGGCGCTTCTGGGAGATCGAGCAGCACGAAGAGCACTCAGAGGCTTAGTTAGGCGCAGAGGACCTCGCTCAGGGGAATCCGGGAGGCGGCACCCGGCGGCGCGTGGCCTGCTCGAACGCGTACGCCAGCTCGATCAGGCGGGGCTCGCTGCAGTTGGCGCCGGTGAACCCCACGCCGAAGGGTGCGGGACGGGCGTCGAATCCCTCCGGGAAGGGCGTCGCGGGCTCGTTCGGCACGAAACCGAAGGGCACCACCACGATCGGAGTGCCGGAGCGGGCGGCGAGGCCGGCGCCACGACTGCCCGGCGTGAAGATCGCGTCCAGATCGTGCTCCGCGAGCACGGCGTCGATGCCGCGGGTGCGGCTGAGCAGTTCGTCGCGCGCCATGTCGGCTTCGTTGCGGGCGCGGTCCGCATCCACGTCCATCTCGTCGGAGATGTCGAAGCGCGACTGACCGTACCTCGCCGCGCCGGCGTCCGCGTGGTCGAGGTTCCACTGGCGCAGCTCGGTAAGCGTCGTCACGGGCGCGTCCGGGCCCAGGCTCTCCAGCCAGGCGTTGAAGTCGCGCTTGGCGCCGTACTTGAAGTTCACCGAGCAGCCCTGGTCGGAGCCCTTCGCCTGGTGGGCGCCCGCGCAGAAGCCCCAGGCGGCGAAGTTCGAGTCCGGGTCGGGGTGGGCGTAGCTGGGCACGTCGGCGGGGTCCACGACCACCACGCCCCGGGATTCGAGCACCGCGATCGCCTCCGCCATGAGGGCCGCCTGCGCTTCGGTGAGCCCGCCGCGGGCGTCTTCCTCCCCCTCCAGGCGGACGGGGTCGTAGTAGAAGGCGCGCGGGATGCCGATGCGGGCGCCTGCCAGGCCATCGGGGTTCAGGAACCGCGTGTAGTCGCGGTCCGGCGGCGGCTCGCAGATGCCGGTGGCCGGGTCGTTCGGGTCGGGGGCCGCGCTTTCCATCCCTCCGAGCATGATCGCCGCGTCGGCCACCGTGCGGGTCATGGGGCCGGCCATGTCGTGGTCGAGGGTGACCGGCGCGATGCCCCATCGGCTGATGCGTCCCAGCGTCGGCCGGATGCCCACCAGCATGTTCGCGTTGGACGGGCTGATCACCGAGCCGCCGGTGTCGGTGCCGACGTTGCCGGCCCAGAAGCTCGCGGCGGTGCCGACCCCCGAGCTGGAGCCGCCGGTGCTGAGCGCGGGGCGGCCGTCGCTGGTGGCCGGGCGCGGGTCGCGGCGCGGGTCGTACGGGTTGTAGGCGAACCCGGTGAGGGCGTTGTAGTTGCCCGGCATCGGCCTGGGCGGGCCCGCCATCCAGTTGGCGAATTCGGTGAGGCCGGCCTTGGCGATGATGATCGCGCCGGCTTCCCGCAGGTTCGTGGTCAGCGTGGCCTCGTACGGCGGCACGTACCCCTCGAACGCGAGGGCGCCCCCGGTGGTGGGGAGGTGGGTGGTCTGGATGTTGTCCTTGAGCGCCACCGGGATTCCGTGCAGCGGCCCGCGCACCTCGCCCCGCGCCCGCTCGGCGTCCAGCGCCTCTGCCTCGGCCAGGGCGTTCGGGTTGACCGCGACGGCCGCGTTCAGCCGGTCTTCATACAACCCGATTCGGACCAGGTACTCCGTGACAAGCTGGCGCGAGCTGAGCTCCCCCCGCTCCATCGCCGCCTGCAGCTCCGGGATGCCGGCCTCGACCACGGAGAAGCCTGCTGTGTCCGGGCTCGGCGCCGCGCACGCCGACAAGACGATCAAGAGCAGAGCCGCGGAGGCGTGAAGAGATCGAGGGATACGCACGAGGGGCGGGGTCACGTTCAGAATCCGAGCGACGCCGTCTCCCGGCGCACGTCCCCGGCCGCGATCATCAAGCCCGTCTCCGGATCGCGCCAGGTCACCGTGGGCGCGCAGGCCCGCCAGTTCCAGAGACCCCAGGATTGCACGTCGTGCCCCATCGCGCGCAACGCTTCCGCGGTCTCCGCCGGAATGCGGTCCTCCATGCGAAGCAGCGCGGGGCTGCGGTTCACCTCGCTGCCGCTGCCCGGGAAGTTGTAGCTGCCGAAACGGGGCTGATCCACGGCCTGCTCGGGCGACATCCCCCAAACCACCACGTTCAGGAAGACTTGCAGCAGCGACTGCAGTTGCTGATCGCCGCCGGGGGTGGAGAGCCCCATGAACGGCTGCCCGTCCTTCATCACCAGGAGCGGCGCGTTGGTGTTGCGCGGGCGCTTGCCGGGCGCCATCACGTTCGCGAGCCCCGGGTCCAGGTTGAACTGGCCCATGCGATTGCCGAGCCCGAAGCCCCATCCCGGGATCATGGGCGTGCCGGTATGGCCGTCGCTCTCGGTCAGGGAGAAGAGGTTGCCCTCCCCGTCCATGACGTTCAGGGACGAAGTGTCGATGGAATGCACTTCGGGATCGGAGTCGTCGGGTCGAGCCCGGGACATCACGAAGCTCAGCGGTGCGCCGTCCGCGACCGCCGCCATCGCCGCCGGGTCGCCCCACGGCGGCATGTCCTGAAACGCGCTCTCCTCGTCGATGAGCCCGATGCGCTCGCGCGCGTATGCCTTCTCGTACAGTCCTTCCGGCGCAGGTGCGAAATCCGGATCGCCCACGTACTTGTGCGCATCCGCCATCGCCAGGTCGATGACCTGGGAAAGGAGGTGGATATACTCCGGCGTGTTGTAGCCGAGCGCCCGCAGGTCGTAGTTCTCGAGCATGTTGAGCATCAGGACGATGCGCGGCCCCTGGCTCCAGCCGCCGCCCGTGTAGACGTCGTAGCCATGGAAGCTCGTGCCCAGAGGCTCCTCCCAGCGGCTTTCGTAGCCGGCCAGATCCTCGTAGCGCACGATTCCGCCGATCTCCCGGAAGAAGCGGTCGACATCGCGCGCCGGATCGCCCTTGTAGAAGGCGTCGCGCGCGGCGCGGATCCCTTCGGAACGGCTTCCGCCCGAAGCCAGCGCCTGTTGCTCCGCCTCCATCATGTAGCGGATGAGCCGCCCCAGGTCGGCGTTCACCATGAGGTCGCCCAGGCGTTGCTCGCCGACCCCGTTCTGGAACCAGAAATCACGGTTGTAGGGAAAGGCGAGGATCCCTTCCATCTGATCCTCGATCATCCACTTCTGCATCTTGTAGAGATGATAGCCCTCCTCCGCGATGCGGAGCGTCGGCTGGGCGGCCTCGCTGAAGCTGAGGGTGCCGAAGCGGTCGAGCGCGGCGAGCCAGACATCGATGTCCGCCGGAATCAGGGCGTTGTTGACGGGCGACTTGCCGTGTTCGAGGAAGTAGTCGAGAGTGGCGAGCGCGGGCGAGGTCCCTGCCCCGACGCGGGTGATCACGCGGTCCTCGGCTGCGCTGTAGAGGATGAGCGGCGCGACCCCGGTCCATCCCGCGTAGTCCATCTTGAGCGCCTTGAGCGCCATCCCCGCCGTCACCCCGGCGTCGAAGGCGTTGCCTCCGGCCCTGAGCACGTCGTAGCCGGCCTGCGTTGCCAGGTAGTGCCCTGAGGAGATCACCCCGTGCGTGCCCATGACGCGCGGACGCATGGCCTCGACGTTGTCGGCGTCGTGGACGTGGCCGTAGCTGTGGAAGGGGGCGATGGTGGCGAAGACGCCGCCTTCCGCAGGGGCCGCGGCTTGCTCCACGCCGTCCATCGCCGATCCGCGCCACGCGACGAGTCCCAGGGCCGCGACTGCGACCACCCAAACGAGTTGCTTCATCGCATTCATCCTCCTGCGGCGCGAGCCGGAACGGAGATCCGGCCCACCATCTGTTCATCGCCCACAGTTCTGAAGCTATTCCCGGGCGTCGTCCCGGCAACCGCGCGGCCGATGCGCGTTATCTTCCCTGCTTGACCCGCCGTCTCCGGACAACGCGAGCAGCGACTTCGAGGCAGGACCACAGGGGCACCCCATGGCCGACACCGACGATCGGATGCATGCAAGACCCGCGATCCACCGCGCGATCGTCCACGCCCGCGCCGTGTTCTTCGATTTCGACTTCACGCTCGCGGATTCTTCCACGGGCGTCGTCGTCTGCATGAATCACGCGCTGTCCTGCCTCGGGCTTCCCCCTGCCCCGGAGGACGCCATCCGCCGGACCATCGGCCTCGACCTCGTCACGGTGCTCGGCATCCTCGCGGGCGACGAATGGAAACCCCGGGGAGGGGAGTTCCTCGCGCACTTCACGAGGAAGGCCGACGAGGTCATGGTCGCCAGCACCGTCTTTCTGCCCGGCGCGGGACGGGTGCTCAGGACGCTTCACGGCGCGGGATACCGCCTTGGTGTGGTGTCGACCAAGTACCGACACCGGGTCGAGGAAGCTCTGGAGCGGGACGAACTGCTCCGGTTTGTGGATGTGGTGGTGGGCAGTGACGACGTGCCCCGGCCCAAGCCGGCCCCGGACGGGCTGTTGCGGGCGGCGGGCGCGTTGGGCCTCGCGACCGGTGACTGCGTCTTCGTGGGCGATTCGGAGGTGGACGCGAAGGCGGCGCGGGACGCGGGCATGGCATTCGTCGCGGTTCTTACGGGAACGACCCCGGCAGAGACTTTCGCGGGGTATGCGCCCCGAGCCGTGTTCCCAGGGGTCGGGGAGCTCGTTCCGCGGTAACCGTCAAGCCGGCGCCAGATAGGTGGCTCGCGACGAGCGCTGTCTGGCGGTCGCGCGTCAGGCTCGGCTATCGTGTCCTTCGACGCCGACTCGCCGCCCCGGAGGACGCCATGACCTGCCTGCTGAGCCGCCACGCCCGCACCCGCGCCGTCCTCTCGCCGAGAATGGTTCTCCTTACCCTCTTGTCGGCCAGCCTGCTGGCGGCGGGAGCGTTTGCACCTCCCCTGGCCGCCCAGGAGATCCTCATCAGCGGGGGCACCGTGGTCACCTCGGAGGGGCGATTCGCCGCCGACGTGCGGGTGCGAGACGGGACCATAGTGGAGATCGGGACCGGGCTGGCCGCGAGAACCGACGCCCGCACGATTGACGCCACCGGGCTGCTGGTCATGCCGGGCGGAGTGGATCCGCACGTCCATCTGGGGGGCAGCCGCCGCGACGACTACCGCACCGGGTCGCAGGCGGCGCTGGCAGGGGGCATCACCACCATCTCGAACTTCGCCTTTCCGGCCGGGGACCGGACGCTCGCCCAGGCCATCGAGCGCGAGGCGGCGCTCATCCGCGAGCAGTCGATCGCGGACGTCATCCTGCACGCGGGCATCAACGACCCCGAAACCCAGGAAGGCCAGATGACCACCCTGGCCGGCGAGACCGGCCAGACCAGCACCAAGATCTTCATGGTGCGCGCCGCGTTCGACGCCGAAGTGCCGGACTACATGGCGACCATGGACGCGGCGGGGCGCGCCGGCATCCTGACCATGGTGCACTGCGAGGACTGGCCCATCCTGGCCCATGCGGTGGCCGAGCTGACGGCCGCCGGGCGCACCTCGCTCGAGTACTTCCCGGACAGCCGGCCCGTGGTCGGCGAAGTGGTCGCCACCCAGCGCGCGGTCGCCATGGCCGAGGCCACCGGGGCGCCCATCTATGCGGTCCACGTCTCCTCCGAAGGCGCACTGCGCGTGCTGCAGGATGCCCGGGAGCGGGGGCTCAGCGTCTTCGTCGAGACCCGCCCCATCTACCTCCACTTCACCCGGCAGCGCTTCGAGGGACCCGACCGCGGGCTGTACGTGGGGCAGCCGCCGCTTCGCGAACAGCGTGACCAGGACGCCCTGTGGGCGGGCATCGCCAGCGGATCGGTGCATGTGCTCGGTACCGACCACGTCGCCTATCGGCGCGACGAGAAGATGGACCCGTCGCAGACCATCAGCCGGCACCGGGCCGGCCTGAACAACCTCCAGGTGGTGCGGCCGATGCTCTATTCCGAGGGCGTCGTCCAGGGGCGCATCTCCGAGGAGCGCTTCGTGGCGGTGACCTCGACCAACGCCGCCAAACTCTTCGGGCTCTACCCGCGCAAGGGCACGGTCGCGGTGGGCTCGGACGCCGACATCGTCCTCTGGGACCCGGACGAGACGCGCACCATCCGCGACGAGGACATGTTCTCGGGCACCGGCTTCTCGGTCTATTCCGGGTGGGAGGTCACGGGCTGGCCCGTGATGACGCTCCGTCGGGGCGAGGTGGTCTACGAAGACGGCGAGATTCTGGCCGGGGCGGGCAGCGGCGAACTGCTGCGCCGCGGAAGATGGCAGGCGCCGTAGAGCTCGGGATGAGAGGTGCCGTCAGCCTTCCGGACCTGGCCGGGGCCCGGCGCCGCTGGCTCGGCTGCACTCCGCGCCGTATCATCGTGGTTCCTGCAACGACCCGATCCACAGGAGGTTCGACCATGCGCAAGGGAATACTCGCGTCGACCATCGCCTTCCTTCTGATCGCCGCCGGCGCCTGCGCCGAGTCTGCCGAAGAGGCCCCGCAGGAAGCGGAGGAGAGCGCCCAGGAGACGGGTATGGTACGCGTGATCATCTCCACCGAGTTTGGTGACATCGAGGTGGACATCGACACCGGGAACGCGCCGGGCACCTCTGCAAACTTCCTGCGCTACGTGGACGCGGGCCACTACGACGGCGGCCAGTTCCATCGCACGGTGACGATGGACAACCAGCCCAACGACACCGTCCGCATCGAGGTGATTCAGGCGAGCGTGAACGAGGAGTTCGCCGAGCAGGGATTCGATGCCATCCCCATGGAGCGCACCTCGGTTACGGGGCTGCGCCACGTCGACGGGGCAATCTCGATGGCGCGTGGACAACCCGACAGCGCCACCTCCAGCTTCTTCTTCTGCATCAACGACCAGCCGTCGCTGGACTTCGGCGGCAACCGCAACCCGGACCTCCAGGGATTCGCGGCCTTCGGGCAGGTGGTGAGCGGAATGGACGTGGTGCGCGCGATCCAGGGACAGCCCTACGAGGCACAAGCTCTGACGCCGCCGGTGAGGATCACGTCCGTGCGGCGGGCCGACTGACGGGAGCTACTCCTCTACGGTCAGGCGGGTGGTGACATCAATCGGGCTCCTGCCGGGGAGCTGAACGGTCAGGATCAGGTCGTACTCACCCGCCTCGACCTCCGGCAGCGTCAGCGCGATGGCGCGGAAGACCGTGCCCAGCTCGTCGGGTCCGCCTTCCTCCCAGCTCAGTTCGAGGGGTGCCTCCGGGGTGGTGAGGCGAAGGAACTGCGTCGCGCGCGCGAGCAGCCCGGGATTCGCGTCCTGCATGGTGATGCCGACGATGGCGCTCTCGCCGGTCTGCAGCCCGTAGACCTCCCAGCCCGCGACAAAGGGCTCGCCGGAACGGACACGGGTTGAACCCAGCACCCGGGGCAGGGCCTCCTCCAGGCTCTCCGGCAGGTCGCCGGCGGGGTCGAGCAGCACGACGTCGGATATGGCCGCGAGCCCGAAGGGCAGGTTCTCCTGGCGTACACCGCCGCGCACTCTCCAGCCCCGGTCGTCGGCGTCTTCCAGGACTTCCATGCCGAAGATGTAGTCGCCGTTGGGAACCCGGGCGGTGACGACGCCCTCGCGGTCGCTGCCGCGCCGGTCGACGAGCCGCTCGCCCTCCGGGGTCAGCACGAACACCCCCGACTCGACGGCGCTCGCCGCCGCGGGAGGCGGGGGTGGGGGGGCGGCGAAGGCCGCGAAGGGATCCGCGCCCGGTGCGGTCTCGCGCACCGTCGGGCGGGCGGGCTCCTCGGGGGGCGGCGGCGGCTGGTAGCCCGCGACCACCAGGAGCGAGTCGCCGCGCCGGAAGCGCGCCACTTGCGCGTCCATGCTGGTAATGATGGGCGCGTACCAGGCGGCGTAGCCGGTCCACGGCGCCCGGTCCTCGATCTCCCACGCGCGCACGGGGACGCCGGCCGGATCCTCCAGGAACGCCCCCGCGGGCATGAACTCGCGCCCGTGGGGCCGGTGGCGTCCGATGATGAAGCGGTTGTCCTGGAGCATGCCCGAGGCGGGCCGCGCCGGGCGGCCGCGCTCCCAGCCCACCTCACCCCCGTACCTGGCGACCAGCTCCTCCAGATCCTCCTCCCAGGGAATGTCGTAGGGGCTCTCGGCCGACTCGCGGATGCGGATCAGGGTGCGGCGCGCGTACTGCTCCGCCTCGCGGTCGTTCCCTTCGACCAGGTAGAGGGGATCGGCCAGCAGCCAGAGCCGCTGGCGCAGCGCCGCCTGCCCCGCGGGACCGGCATCCTCGAAGAGCTCGCGGGCCTCCTCATCCAGGAGATAGTCGAGCGCCAGCCATCTCTCCCGTTCCTCCTCCGGCATCCGCGGGATGGCGTCGCGGAAGATGGCTTCCGCATCGATGCTCTCTCCCAGCGACTGCAGCAGGTATCCCTTGAGCGCCATGCACCACCACTCGTCGTCGGGATGACACCGCTCGGTGAGCGCTTCCGCCCGGAGCAGTTCCCCCTGCTCCCTCAGGTAGTAGACGCGCTGTCCCAGCACCCACCTGTCCCGCGGGATGCTGGAGTGGATGCGGCCGAGCGTGCGCAGCATGTCCATGCGCGCCATCTCGACCTCGATCGGAGCAGGCTCCACCGGGGGCGCTTCCCCGTCTCCGTGCCGCAGGCACATCCGGCCCACCAGAGCATCGCACTGGCCTCCGAAACCGCTCCATTCCGGAGGAAGCCGCTGTTCCCGAAAGCGCTCGAACTCCTTCTGCTCCTGCTTCGCCTCCTCGAGCAGCGCGATCGAATCGGCTTCGGGGCTCGCTGTTTCCTCCTGGGCGGCGCGGGCCGGCAGCGGCAAGGCGAGGCAGATGAAGACGGCTGCAAGACCGATGCGTCTGGCGAGGCCGATTGGGATATTCGGCATTGGCGATGACTCCCCCGAGGGCGTGGCTGTCCCTTTTAGGATGCGCGGCTGGGACGAAGGGTTGACGGCGCTCCGGTGTGAGGCGGACCGGAGAGGTCCTGCTACCCGGCATCCGGGTTGCGGGTTCGGCCGCGTGGATGCCTATACTTCAGGACAACCTGGCGCCACTCATCCCCATCCCGAGCCTCTCATGACTTCGATGGCCTCCATTCCGCTGCTTCTGTTGCTTGCTGCGCCCCAGCAGCTGCCCGAGCCTTTCGAGACGCCATGGAACCGCGCCATCCCCCGCATCGTGGAGCGGCCGGAAGGGACGAACCTCTCGGTCCAGCCGGCTTCGCCGTGAATGTCTTCGCCGACGATCTGGCGGCTCCCCGTCGGCTTGCGCTCGCGCCGGGCGGCGACGTGTTCGTGGCCGAGAGCCGGAGGGGTGCGGTCACGCTGTTGCGGGACGCCGACGGCGACGGAGTGGCGGAGCACAGGGCAACTTTCGCTGAGGGCTTGACCCGGCCGTACGGCATCGCCTTCCACGGCGGATACGTGTACGTGGGCAACAACGACGCGGTGGTGCGCTTCCGCCATGAGCCGGGTCAGACTCGAGCCGACGGTCCGCCGGAACATGTGGTGGACCTGCCCGTCAGCAGCGACGCCCTCGATCACGACACCGCCGAGCGCCTGGGCATCGACGTCAGCCGGACCCGCGGGTTCAACCACTGGACGCGCAATCTCGTCTTCGGTCCCGATGGCGAACGGATGTACGTGGCCGTCGGTTCCGCCACCAACGCAATGCCGGGCACGGACCCGCGCCGCGCCGCCATCAACGAGTACCGGCCCGACGGCTCGGGACATCGGGTGTTCGCGGGCGGCCTGCGCAATCCCGTCGCGCTCGCCTTCCACCCGGTGACGGGTGCGCTGTGGACGGCGGTGCACGAGCGCGACCATCTCGGCGACGACCTGGCCCCGGACTACGTCACCTCGGTGCGGGAGGGCGGCTTCTACGGGTGGCCGTACGCGTACATCGGGCCCAACCCGGAACCGATCCTGAACGGGGCGCGGCCGGACCTGGTGGAGCGCACTCTCGTACCCGATGTTCTGCTGCCGGCCCATGCGGCCCCCATGGGCATGGCGTTCCACACGGGCGAGGGACTCCCCGCGGAATACCGCAACCACGCCTTCGTCGCGCTGCACGGATCCATCAACCGGCTTGATCTGAAGGGCTATTCGGTGGTGCGCATCCCGTTCGAGGGCGGACGCCCTTCCGGCCCGCCCGAGGATTTCCTGACCGGGTTCATCGTCCGCGACGACGACGAGAAGGAGGTCTGGGGCCGCCCCGTGGACGTGCTTCAGGCGCCGGACGGCGCGCTGCTCGTCTCCGACGACGCGGGCAACCGCATCTTCCGCATCCATTTCGCGGGATAGGGCGCCCCCAAGGGATCCGAGGAGCGTCAGCGCGACGCGCCACGTAGGGCTCTCAGGGGAATGTTGTCGCTCGCCCGTCAGGGCAGGCGCAACGCGCGTGCCAGGGCCCGGCCGGCAGTGCCGGCCGGTTCCCGAGTCCCCGTCGTCGCCCTGGGGCCAGCCCCCGCGATGGCTTCCCGCAGGCCCGCCCCGTCGACTCCCTTTTCGAGCGCCCCCCGGCTCGCCACCGAAATCCGCCCCGTCTCCTCGCTGACCACGACCACGACCGCGTCGGTCTCCTCGCTCAGCCCGATCGCGGCGCGGTGCCGGGTGCCCAGCGTGCGGTCGGGAACCGGCGCCCGGTTGAGCGGCAGAATCGCCCCCGCCGCCTTGATGGTGTCGCCCGAGACGATCACGGCGCCATCGTGGAGCGGCGAATTCGGGGTGAAGATGGCGCCCAGGAGCACGCGCGAGACGCGCGCCCGCAGGAGGCTGCCGGTCTGCGCATACTCGTCCAGTCCGACATCCCCCTCCAGGGCGATCAGCGCGCCGATCTTCATGTTCGAAAGGCGCTCGGCCGCGCCCGCGATCTCCTCCACCACCTGGCTTTCCCCGAGCCGGCTGAACAACTGCAGCATGCGCGCCTGGCCCAGCCGGGCGAGCGTGGACCGAATCTCGGGCTGAAAGACGACCAGCGCGGCGATGGCCCCGTACTGGAAGACCGCGTCCATGATCGAGCGCATGAGGTCGAGGCCCAGCAGGCGCGCGATGGCGTAGAAGCCCGCGATCAGCAGCCCGCCCAGCAGGATCTGCATGGCCCGGGTGCGCTGGATGAACAGCAGGATGCGGTAAACCAGCGCCGCGACGATGAGGATCTCGAGGATATCGAGCCAGCCGGGCGCGAAAAGCGCGAACAGATCCCCGGCGCTCATGCGTTCTCAGCCGCGTTGGAAGACCGCGGTTGCATTCGGGCGGACCGGTGTTGCCGACGGGCGGTCAAGGGTCGTTTGCGTGCGAGCCCCTCGTTCGGGCAGCGGGTCCGTCGACGGGCGCGGACGAGACGGGAACCGCCTCCTCCGGCTCGCGGAGAGGGTCGGGCGTGCTCCCGGCTATCGGCTGCGTCGCGCCCTCGAGCGGTTCCCCGGTCTCGGGCGGCTCGCTTCCGTTTTCCTCACCCGGAATCGGCGGCTCCTCGCGCGACATGGGCGGCAACGGTTCCCCCTGCTCGATCAATTCGATCTCGCGCCGGCCCAGCGTCTCGCGTTCGAGCAGCGCCTCGGCGATGGTCTCGAGCAGCTCCTTGTGCTCCTCCAGCAGCACGCGCGCGCGATCGTGTGCGCTGTCCAGAAGCCGCTTGACCTCGCTGTCGACCAGTTCTGCGGTGTGTTCCGAGATTTCACGCCGCTGGACCAGCTCGCGGCCGAGAAAGATCTCCTGCTCCGAATCGCCGACCGCCATCAGGCCCACCCGCTCGGACATGCCGAAACGGGTCACCATCCGGCGCGCCATGCTGGTGGCGCGCTCGATGTCATTCCCGGCGCCGGTGGTCACCTTGGTCGGGCCGAAGCGCATCTCCTCGGCGACGCGTCCCCCGAACAGCATCACCAACTGCCCTTCCAGCCAATCCTTGGTGTAGGAGTGCCGGTCCTCCTCGGGCAGGCTCGCGGTGAGTCCGAGGGCGCGCCCGCGGGGGACGATCGTAACCTTGTGCACGGGATCGAGACCGGGGATGCGCAGCCCCAGCACGGCATGCCCTGCCTCGTGATACGCGGTCAACTCGCGCTCGGACTCGGTCAGCACCAGGCTCTTTCGCTCCGCCCCCAGCATGACCTTGTCCTTCGCCTTCTCGAAGTGGGCCATGGCGACCCGGTCGGCGCCATCGCGCGCGGCGATGAGCGCGGCCTCGTTGCAGACGTTGGCCAGATCCGCGCCCGACAGGCCGGGGGTGCCCCGGGCGATCACGGACAGATCGACATCCTCCGCCAGCGGGAGCTTGCGCGCGTGCACGCCCAGGATGCCCTCCCGGCCCTTGATGTCCGGGGAGTCCACCACGACCTGCCGGTCGAAGCGGCCGGGGCGCAGCAGCGCCGGATCGAGCACGTCGGGCCGGTTGGTGGCCGCCAGCAGGATCACGCCGTCGTTGGACTCGAAGCCGTCCATCTCCACCAGCAGCGCGTTCAGCGTCTGCTCGCGCTCGTCGTGTCCCCCGCCCAGGCCCGCGCCCCGGTGGCGGCCCACTGCATCGATCTCATCCACGAAGATGATGCAGGGCGCATGCGATTTCCCCTGCTCGAAGAGGTCGCGCACGCGCGAGGCGCCCACGCCCACGAACATCTCGACGAAGTCGGAGCCCGACATCTGGAAGAAGGGACGCGCGGCCTCGCCCGCCACCGCCCGCGCGAGCAGGGTCTTGCCGGTGCCCGGGGGACCCACCAGGAGCACGCCCTTGGGCAGGCGGCCACCCAGGCGCACGAAGCGCTGCGGATCCTTCAGGAACTCGATGACCTCCTGGAGCTCTTCCTTGGCCTCGTCCGCGCCCGCGACGTCCTCGAACGTCACCTTGGGCGTGTCGGGCGAGATGAGCTTGGCCTTGGAACGGCCGAACTGGAAGGCCCGGTTGCCCCCGCTCTGGAGGCTGCGCACGAACCAGATCCAGATCCCGGCCATGAGGATCCACGGAAGAAACGCGAACACCCTCTCCATGACCGGGACCCTCGCGGGCCTTGCCCGGATGACGACGTTGCGCGCCTGGAATTCGTCGAGCAGCCCGTCGGTGATTTCTCCGGGAAGCATGGAGACGAAGCGGCTCATGTCTTCGCCGTCACGGTTCACCGGGGTGCGCAGTTCGCCCTCCACGCTGCGCGAATCGACGATCGTGACCTCGCGAATGTTGCCGGACGCCAACTGCTCGCGAAGCTCGGTGTAGGTGAGCTCGACGCCCGCGTTGCCGCCCGGACTGAAGATCTGGAAGAAGAGGAGCGGCACGAGCGCCAGCAGAATCCAGAATGAGGCGGTGCGCGAGAGCCGGGAGAACCTGCTGCCGGAATCGGGTCGGTTCTGTTCGGAATCAGACATTATTCAGAGTACTCCGGGACCACCGGCCCGTGCTCTCAGATGCTTGCGACGTAGGGAAGATGCCGGAAGTTCTCGCTGTAATCGAGCCCGTAGCCCACCACGAACTCCGGGGGGGCGTCGAAGCCGACCCATCTGGGCTCGTGCGCGATGCCCTCCCGGCGCTTGTGAAGAAAGGTACACAATTCGAGGCTGGCCGGTCCGCGCGCCTGGATGATGGGCACCAGGGATGCCATGGTCCTGCCGCTGTCGATGATGTCGTCCACGAGGATGACGTGGCGCCCCCCGAGCGACACTTCGGGGTCGTAGAGGAGCTGCACGTTTCCCGATGATACCATACCCGACCCGTAGCTCGAAGTCACGATGAAGTCGACCTGGACCGGGTGATGGATGCAGCGCACCAGGTCGGCCAGGAACATGAACGAGCCCTTCAGCAGGCCAAGCACCAGCAGCTCCTCGCGCGCCTCGTAGCAAGCGGAGATCTCGTCGCCCAGCTCCCGGACCCTGAGCGCGATCTGTTCGCGCGTGAAGATTATGCGGCGCACGCGGCCCCTGCCGGTGCGGCGGGCAACGTCAGTCGGTGGCGTCATCGAGGTCCACTCCCACGTAGAGGATTGAGTCTTGAGGTGCGGGCCGCGCTTCGACCGACCGCGCCACCCCCGGCACCCAGAGGATACGGCCTCCGGCATCGGCCAGCACCGGCCGGCGCTCGCGTGCCGGCCGCGGCACGCGAGCCTCCCCGAACACCTTCTTGAGCTTGCGCGTGCCGGCGGTCAGGCGAATGCGGTCTCCGGGCCGCCAACTGCGGAAGAGGATGGGGAAGCGCAGAGCCGGGATGGAGAGCCCCTCTCCTCCCACCGGGCCGCGCGTCGACCAGCGGGCGAGGAAGGCGGCGCCTCCCGAACGGCCCTCGGCCGCGCCTTCGCCCGGAGCTGGAACGGCCACGAAGCGGGAGTCGTGAGGGGGATGCCCCCCGGCGATCCTCGCGCCGCGCGCGATGACCAGGCGCTCATAGGCGCGGGACAGAACGGCTCCGCCGGGGAGGTCGATCGACCGGCCGCTCCCGCCGGAGCAGGCGAACTCCGACGCCAAAGCGGTGCCGCGGGCATCGAGGTGGGCGCCGGACTCCGCCGCCAGCTCCCGGATGAGCCTGGCGCGCACCAGGGGATCGCACTGCAGGTAGCCGTCGCGGCTGAACGAGACGCCTTCTTCGGTTCGCCGCACCCCAAGACCCGCGAGCAGCGTCGGAACCACGGCGTGCCAGAGGCGGATCTCCTCTTCCGCCAGGCGGGCCAGACGGTGGAGGGCCCGGCGGGCGCCCGGCGCGACCCGCTCCTCGGCGAGCGGCAGCAGCTCGCGGCGGACCACGTTGCGCGGGATGTCGGCCGACCGATTGGTGGGGTCGGTCCGGTGACGGAGGCGGGAGACCGAGGCGTAGTCGGCGAGTTCGCGCTTCCAGAAGGGCAGCAGCGGCCGGTAGAGCCCCGGCTCGCGGGTGCGGGGGATCCCGGCCAGGCCGGCGAGGCCGGTGCCCCGCAACATCCGGTAGGCGACCGTTTCGGCCTGGTCGTCCGCGTGATGCGCGGTCACGACCCACCGGCAGCCGGTCCCGGTACGCGCCTCCTCCAGAAAGCGATAGCGGACCCGGCGCGCCTCGGTTTCGTTGGCGGGAGGACGGGCGACCGCGCGCGACACCAGCGGCACCCCCCAGGCGCGCGCGAGGCCCTTCACCCAGTGGGCGTCCTCGGCGCTGCCGGGACGCATGCGGTGATCCAGGTGGGCGGCGTGCACTTCGAGCGACGGGAGGCCCGGCGTGAAGCGCAGGAGGTGAAGCAGGACGGTGGAGTCGAGGCCGCCCGATAGCGACACCAGAACCCGCCCGCCGGCGACAATGACCCCGTCCTCAGCCAGCGCCGCGCGGAAGCGGTCGGCCAGCGACCGGTCGGGCCTGCTCACGTCGCCCGCTCGCCGGTCGTCGCGGCGGCACCCGCGCCGGCGGCGGAGAGCGCCGGCGGGGGAGGCCTGCCGGTCTCCTCCATCAGGACGCGCGCCAGCCGGTCGAGGCGGTCGGACTGGATGCCGTCCACCCCCCACGAGAGCAGCCGGCGCATGTCGGCGGACTCATCGATGGTCCAGACGTGGACCGGAATGTTGCGCCGGTGCGCCTCGCGGACGAAGCGCGGCGTGACGACCCGCGTGCCCATCCAGGCGTCCGGCACCTGGAGGGCGTCGGCACGGGGCGTATACAGGAACCCGAGCGGCCGGTGGTGCAGCAGATGGAACAGCCTGATCTGGCGGCGGGACGCTCCGTGGGGGCCGGGATAGCCGTGCCGCGAGGGGCGCGCGCCCTCCAGCTCCGCGGCCATCAGCACCCGATGCTGCGCCCCGTGGCGGAGGACCGCCTCGACCAGCAAGGGCGCGACCTCGGGGGTCTTGGCCTCCACGTTCATGCGCGTGTCGGGGAACGTCTCGAGCACCTCGTCCAGCAGCGGAATGCCCACGCCCCGGCCCCGAAAGGCCGGTTCGCCCGCCGGATCGCGGAAGCGATGGCCGGCGTCCAGCATGCGCACCTCGCTCCAGGGAAGCTCGCGCACGGCGCCGCTGCCGTCGCAGGTGCGGTCCACGGTCGCGTCGTGAATCACGACCACCCTGCCATCCGCGGTCCGGTGCACGTCCATCTCCAGCACGTCGGCGTCCCATTGCTCCACCGCGGCGGTGAAGGCCGCCATGGTGTTCTCGGGCGCCAGCGCGGCTCCGCCCCGATGGGCGATGAAGAGGGGAGCGCCCGCCAGGTAGGGATGACCTGGCCGGCGGACGGGCCAGCCGGCCCATCCCCGCCGGGCCGCACGCATGGAACGCCGCCGGGCCGGCGTCGTCAATCCGCCGCGGCCTGTTCCAGGCGCACCCGCTCGGGCGGGGTGACCTCGTACAACAGCGCAAGCACCAGATCGATGAGCGGCTCGGTCATGGACAACTCCCTTTCGCTCTGCTCCACGTCCCACTCGGGATCCTGCTCGCGCAGTTCGGCGCGGAGGGTCACCACCCTGCCCGCCAGGAAGTTCAGGATCTCTTCGACGATGGCGGGATGCGGGTCTGCGGGCGTGCCCCGCTCGTCGATGGATTCGCGCAACAGCAATCCGCGCACGAACGCGAGAAAGCCGGGGAAGGCCAGTTCGGTGAACGGACCGTCGTCGAGACGCTCCTCGCCCGTGATGTTTTCCCACTCCAGCTCGTTCCAGTACAGCTCCCGAGCTTCATCCAGGTAGTACGCGCGGCGGTCCGGCGACAGGGGCGCGCCAGCCCCTTCCCGGACCCGCAACGGGCGCTCCAGCACGCGGGCCATCCTCGCCTTGCGCCGACTCAACTCACGTTCGATCAGATCAGCCATCGTCCTGCTCGTCGCTTTCGGGTGTCTCCCGCTTGTGCCACCAGGCTCGCACGGGGCACGGACAGATATGAAACCCCGCCGGGACGGTCAGGTCCCTGCGGGGCGGGGCAGGAAAGCGATGCCGGAGGAGGGACTCGAACCCCCGACACGCGGATTATGATTCCGCTGCTCTGACCAGCTGAGCTACTCCGGCGGGGACATCGCGAAAACGCTAGTTTTGAGAAGATAGCGTGTCAAGCGGCACCGTCAGGGGCCGCGGATTTTCCCGAACCTGTCAGAGGACCCCCGACGCCGGCGGGCATGGACCGGCGTTGGCGGAGTTCCGAGGGAGAGCGATCCGAATGGACATCCCGATGATCGTGGGCATCGTCGTCGCCGCCACCGGCCTGCTCACCAGCTTTCGCGTCCTCTGGGAATACGAGCGAGGCGTGGTCTTTCGGCTCGGCAAGCTCACCCGCGCCAAGGGGCCCGGGCTGATTTTTCTCGTGCCCTACGGGCTGGAACGGATGAAGCGGATGGACCTGCGCATCGTGGCGCTGGACATCGCGCCCCAGGACACCATCACCAAGGACAACGTCAGCGTCACGGTCAACGCCGTGGTGTATTTCCGCGTGACCAACCCGGCGAAGGCCGTGGTCGAGATCGAGGACTACTACTTCGCCACCTCCCAGCTGGCACAGACGACGCTCCGCAGCGTCATCGGCCAGTCGGAGCTGGATGAACTGCTCGCCGAGCGCGAGCGCATCAACGAAATCGTGCGCGACATCATCGACGAAGGCACCGACCCCTGGGGCATCGAAGTCACCGGCGTCGAGATCAAGGACATCGATCTGCCCAAGGAGATGAAGCGGGCGATGGCGAAGCAGGCCGAGGCCGAACGCGAGCGCCGCGGCAAGGTGATCGCGGCGGCAGGTGAGTTCCAGGCTTCACGCAAGCTCGCGGACGCGGCGGCGGTCATTCAGGAGTACCCCATGGCCCTGCAGCTTCGCTATCTGCAGACGGCCGTCGAGATCGCCGCGGAGAACAACTCCACCACCGTCTTCCCGATTCCGATGGAGCTCATGTCGGCGGGCACGACCAGCAAGGGGCTGGCGGCCGCCGGGGCCGTGGCCGAAGGGATGCCCGCGCTCCTCCCGGAAGGAACCTCGGGGCAGTTGCTCGCGGACGCGGTTCGCAGAATCGCCGATTCCGCGACCGAGGCGAAGGAGACGGCCGGGGCAGAGGAAGACCGGGCCTGAGGGGCCTGACGCGCGGAGGAACTGGAGGGCCGGAGCCGACTACCTGCTTCCGGTGGAATCGTCCGGCTCCCCGGCGCCGACATCGTCCGCGAAGCGGTACAGGATCTCACCCTCGCGAATCATCCCGTGACGCTCGCGCACGAGTCGCTCCAACGTCAGCGGATCGTCTCTCAGGGAGTCGGCGCGGGCCGTGAGCGAATCCACGTCCGCCCGCAGCAGATCGAGGGCACGCTGTTCCTGCTTCACCTGCGAGCGCGCGGATCCCAGCTCGATCATGGAGTGTTCGCCGCCGAAGACCGCGTAGTAGACGGCCGCCCCGGCG
This sequence comes from Gammaproteobacteria bacterium, assembly GCA_028821195.1. GTDB lineage: Bacteria > Gemmatimonadota > Gemmatimonadetes > Longimicrobiales > Gaopeijiaceae > BD2-11. The sequence continues at coordinate 117,537 of JAPPHB010000083.1, read as the reverse complement.
ATGACCGGCAGCACCAGTTTCCTCAGGATGCCCAGAGCGCCCTCCCCGGATAGGATCCCGCGGCCCCCAGTTCCTCCTCGATGCGCAGCAGGCGGTTGTACTTGGCCACCCGGTCGCTGCGGCTGGCGCTTCCGGTCTTGATCTGTCCGGTTGCGCGCGCGACGGCCAGGTCGGCGATGAACGTGTCCTCGGTCTCGCCCGAACGATGTGAGATCACGCACCGGTAGCCGGAGGCGTGCGCCAGGTCGATGGCCTCCATGGTTTCCGTCAGCGTGCCGATCTGGTTCACCTTGATGAGGATGGCGTTCGCGACCCTCTCGCGAATCCCTCGCCGCAGCCGCTCGCTGCTGGTGACGAAGAGGTCGTCGCCGACCAGTTGCACGCGTTCTCCGACGGTTGTCGTCAATACCCCCCATCCCCCCCAGTCGTTCTCGCCCAGCGCGTCCTCGAGCGACGCAATGGGATAGCGGCGGGTCCAGTCATCCCAGAACGCCACCATCGCCTCCCGGCCGAGGCGGCCGCCGCCGGAGCCCTGCAGGACGTAGTCGTCGCCCCGGAGGAATTCGCTGGCGGCGGCGTCGATGGCGAGGACGACGTTGTCGCCGGGCCGGTAGCCGGCGCGCTCGATGGCCGTGAGCACCACCTCGATCGCTGCCTCGTTTCCGCCCAGATCGGGGGCGAAACCACCCTCGTCGCCCACGGCGGTGTTGCGGCCGGCTTCGGACAGCACGTCGCGGAGGGCGTGGAAGATCTCCGTGCCCACGCGCAGCCCCTCGGAGAAGGTGTCGGCGCCCACCGGCATGACCATGAACTCCTGGATGTCCACGTTGTTGGGTGCATGGGCGCCGCCGTTCAGGATGTTCATCATGGGGACCGGAAGGACGGTGGCCGCCTCGCCGCCCAGGTAGCGGTAGAGGGGCTGCCGGGCCTCGCGGGCAGCCGCGCGCGCCGTCGCCAGCGACACGCTCAGGATCGCGTTCGCCCCGAGCCGGCCCTTGTTGGGGGTGCCGTCGAGCTCCACCAGCGCGCCGTCCAGGGAGCGCTGCTCGCGGGCCTCCCTGCCGACCACGGCCGCGCGGATTTCGCCGTTGACGTGAGCCACCGCGCGGCGCACGCCCTTGCCGCGGTAGCGGACCGGGTCTCCGTCCCGCAGTTCCACCGCCTCGTGCTCGCCGGTCGAGGCCCCGCTGGGGACCGCCGCGGTCGCGCGCGCGCCGGTCGCAAGGGTCACCTCGGCTTCCACCGTCGGGGTTCCGCGGGAGTCGAGGATCTCCCTGCCCTTCACTTCCGTGATCGCTGACACGGCTGCTCCTCCTTGACGTCGGGCCCGGTGGCCTGGGCGGCGGGGGCGAGTGGCAACGCGAGCGCCCCGTTGGCCTGCCCTGGCGACGGTCCGGACATGAGATCCGCGACCGCCTGGCGCGCGCGGTCGCGCAGCGCGTTGCGATCCGACATGGTCAGGTCGCCCACCTCGATGGGTTCGCCGACCCGCACCTCGATCTCACCCGATCGAATCGCGTAGCTGTGTTTGGGCATCACGGCGCGGCTCCCCACGACCGCAACCGGCAGAACCGGGGTCCGCGTCTCGAGCGCCAGCACGAAGGCGCCCTTCTTGAAGGGCTGGAGCTCCCCGGTGGGCGACCGCGTGCCTTCCGCGAACATGACGACGTGAAGGGTGCGCTCGCGCAGCCGACGGGCCGCCCGTTGCAGCGACCCGATCGCGCTGTGGCGGTTGCGGCGGTCGATGGCGATATGGCCGCAGCGCAGAATCGCCTTGCCGAAGACCGGGACCGACCGCAGCTCCTCCTTGGCCACGAAGCGCAGGGAGGTTGGGAAGGTGGCGAAGAGCGCGAGGACGTCGAACCAGGACTGGTGGTTGGAAACCACGATCTGCGAGCGGCGGGGATCGACCCGGCCGAGCCCGGTCGAGGTGACGGTCACACCCGCGGCACGCAACAGGACGGCAGACCAGCCCTGCGCCCAGTGTCCGCACCGCCGGTGGCGCCAGGCGGGGACCACCGAGGTGAACAGAATGATCGCGGCGTAGTAGCCAGTCGTCGCGATCGCCGCCAGCGCCACCCATCCCGTCCGAAGCATCCGCACTCCCGATCCGCCTTACCGGTTCTCCGGGCGCCCGACGTCGGCCGCGCCGGATGGCGGCGCGCGAAAGTGGTCGAAGCCCGCGGATCCGGGGTCGAACTCGTCCGCGCCGTCGCCCTCAAGTCTAACGCCCGCGCCGTCGGCGACAATTCCGACGCGCGTGAGGGGTATTCCGAACCTGCGATGGAAGTCGGCCGCAACCGATTCCGCGGACCCTTGCCGCGCGGTGAAGGCGAGCTCGTAGTCCTCGCCTCCCGCAAGCGCGAGAGGCAGCGCGCTGCGGCGCGACCCGGCGGCGGCGACGGCTCCGGGAGCGACGGGAACGAGGGCCGGGTCCAGCACGACGGCGACACCGCTCGCCGCGGCGACTTGGCCCATGTCTCCCAGAAGACCATCCGAGAGGTCGATCAGGGCCGTCACCCGGATGCGCTCGGCGAGCCAGCGAGCCTCTCCGAGGCGCGCGACGGGCTCGGCGAAAGCCCGCCTCACGGACGGACCGGGCTCGCGTCCGCCCTGCCAGTCGCGCACCGCGGCGGCGCTCGTGCCCAGCACGCCCGTCACCCAGACCTCATCGCCCGCCCGGGCCCCGCTCCGCAGGATCGGCCGATGCGCGCGTCCCAGTGCGACCACGTTGACGACCAGCCGGTCCGGCGAGCGGGTGAGATCACCCCCGAGCAGCGCGCAACGGGCGTGTTCGCACGCTCGCCGGATGCCGGACCGGAGGCCATCCGCGATGCGTGAGGCATCCGCGTGCGGCAGGCCGAGGGCGACGAGCACGCCGACGGGTCGCGCGGCCATCGCGGCCACGTCGCTCAGGGCGGCGGTCACCGCGCGGTAGCCCGCCTCGTCGAAGCTGATCCAGGCGCGCCGGAAGTGCACGTCCTCGAGAAAGGCGTCGGTGCTTACCACCCAGCCGGATTCGAGCACCGCGCAGTCGTCCCCCGAACCCACCAGGACTTCCGCCCCGGGCGGCGGTCCGGCTGCCTGGAAGGACCGGATCAGGTCGAACTCGCCGCCCGGTCCCAGCGGGCTCAACGAGGAGCCTCCTGGTCGAAGATGACGAAGGGCAGGCCGAGGGGGCTCTTCGGATCCGGTTGACGCCGGACCGCGGCCGCAAGGCGGGCGATGACGTCGCCCGGCACCAGCCCCGGACCCTCGCTCCCGAGCGCGGCCGCGACCCCGGTCAGGTGCAGCGCCAGCCCGCCCGCCACCGATGGATCGCACCCCTGCGCCATCAGCGAGCCCGCGACTCCGCTCAGCACGTCCCCCATCCCGGCCGCGGCCAGATCGGAGCTCCCGAGCCCGCCAACCAGGAGCCGCTTTTCGGGGGTGGCTACGACCGACGGGTTGCCCTTCAGCAACACCGTGCACGACCACGCCGCCGCCCGGTCGAGAGCCAGTTCGTGCGGAAGACCGGGGAGGTCGTCGGCGGCGGCCACGAGCCTCCTCATCTCTCCCCGGTGCGGCGTCACCAGCACGGGTCGAGTGCGCCCCAGGTCGCCCAGGGCCGGGCCCGCCCCCTCCGCCACCAGGTTCAGGGCGTCGGCGTCAAGCAGCACCGGGGAATCGCCGGACGCTTCCAGAACAGCAGCAAGGGCGCCGGCGGCCTCCGCAGCGACCCCCAGCCCAGGACCCGCCACGACCGCAGTCGATGCCACCGCTGCACGAGCGAGCGCGCCCGGGTCGGCCGTGTCCACGAACACCGCTTCCGGGACGGCGCCCTGGAGCACGGGCCGATTGGCGGCGGTGCTCGCGATGCGCACGAATCCCGCCCCGGCCCTCAGCGCCGCCCGCGCCGCCATGATCGCCGCGCCCGCCATCCCGGGCGCGCCCGCCAGCAGGAGCAGCGAGCCGACCTGGTGCTTGTGCGTATCGGCAGGACGGACCGGCAGCACGTCCCGCGCCCACCCGGGCGTCACCACGCGCGCCCGGAACGTTGCGGGAGGCACCGGTGGAAACCCGATCTCCACCGCCACCAGCCGACCGGCATGCGCGCGCCCCGGTTGAAGCAGGGAGCCCAGCTTGGGCCACCCGAAGGCCACCGTCACGTCGGCCCGGGCGGCTTCCCCGGGGACGGCCCCGGTATCGGCGTCCACCCCGGAAGGAATGTCGAGAGACACAAGCGGCCTGCCGGCCCGGTTCATGCCCTCCAGTATGCGCGCCTGGGGAGTTCGCGGGGCGCCCGAAATCCCCGTGCCGAGCACCGCGTCCACAAGCACGCCGGCCGACGCGGTCGCGCGCGCGATCTCACCAGGGGCGCCCTCGACACCCGCGTCCAGAGCAGATAGCGGCCAATTGTGCAGAAGGCGCGCATCCGGGGCTTTCGCCGACGCCCGGACAACCGTGACCGGCCGGCCCCAGCCCGCCAGCGCGCGCGCCAGGGCGAGGCCGTCGCCGCCATTGTTGCCCGACCCTGCGAAGACGACCACCGACCCGCGCGCAAAGATGCGCTCGAGCACCAGGGCGGCCGATCGTCCCGCGTTCTCGATGAGGGTCCGGCCGGGAACCCCGAGTCGGTCGATGGCGAAGCGATCGAAGGATGCCGCTTCCCTGCCGGTGGGAGCGTGGACATCCGGATCGCCGAAGAGGATCCTCGAACGGCCGCGACGGCCTCTGGAGGAAGCGCCGCGGTTGCCGGTCACGCGTGGCGCCATCGGGAAGTGCAGGAGGGACTACTTGTAGCTCTGGGTGATGTTGCGCCCGAAGGTGATCTCTCCGTTATCGATCCTGATGTTGAAGCCACAGTCGGGATTGGAACAGACCCACGCCTTGTATCGGATCGGGGCGCCCTCGCGTCCGTAGTCGGACATCGGGAGCAATAGCCCCGTATTGCATTTGAGACAGGAAGGAAAGCTCTGCTCTTCGGACATTGTCCAGTCCCCTCTCGGATGGTCTCGAAGATACGAGACCTGTTGAGTTCGTCAGGCTGGAGCGAGGGCTAGGCCCTGCCCCACGGATAGTTGTGCTCGAAAGCGTCCTCGAAATCGTACACGCCCCTGAAATCCTCGGGAGAATCCCCATCCTGTTTCAGGAGAATCCCGCAGTCGACCAGATCGAAGACGATCTCACCCAGATCTTCCGTGGCGTGGACGCCCCAGTGTTCCAGAACCGTGCGTGCCATCGGGCCATATTGCTCGAGAGCGAGACGCCTTACTCCCTGCGCGAGCTCCGTGCCTGAGATATGGCGCCGCTTTTCCAGCGAGTCCGAGACCGACTGCAGGGCGGAGAGTACAAACAGGTACGCCTTGACATGGAAACGCGGGTTGCGTCCATCGAGCCGTACCAGGACATCGTCGCCAATCTGCGGGTCGTTCATGGGAGAAATCTGGAGCGATTCCTCGGAGAGCGCCAGCCCCGGCCATTCGGGGTAACAGGACGTTTCCCGTTGCAGGACATGATATTGCGGCCCTGCCACAAAGCCGGCCGAAGTCAGCCGACCGGAACGGTCTCCTTCCGGAGCGGGAAGGACGCGCTCATTTCGCGCACTCGCCCACGCACTTCCCCAAGCACCTCGTCGTCCTCAGGGCGAAGCAGAACCCGCGCCATCCAGCCGGCAATGAGGCGCATCTCGTCGATCCCCATGCCGCGGCTGGTGAGCGCGGACGTCCCGAGCCGAATCCCGGACGTAACCAGCGGCGAGCGGTACTCCCCGGGGACCGTGTTCTTGTTGACGGTGATGCCCACGCGCGCAAGCGCCGCCTCGGCCTGCGCTCCCGAGAGGCCGTCCTGTCCGAAGTCGACCAGGATCAGGTGGGTGTCGGTGCCGCCGCTCACCAGGCGGAACCCGTGTTCCATGAGCTCGTCCCCCAGGGCTCGCGCGTTTGCCACCACCTGCCGCGTATAGAGCGAGAATTCCGGCGCCAGCGCCTCCCGGAACGCGACTGCCTTGGCGGCGATCACGTGCATCATCGGGCCCCCCTGGGAGCCCGGAAACACTGCCCGGTCGATGGCGCGCGCGTGTTCGGCGGGCGTCAGAATGAGACCGCCGCGGGGTCCTCGCAGCGTCTTGTGCGTGGTCGTGGTCACCACGTGAGCGTAGGGAATCGGACTGGGATGCACGCCGGTGGCGACGAGCCCCGCGATGTGGGCCATGTCGACCATCAGGAGCGCGTCCACTTCGCGCGCGATTTCCCCGAACGCGGCGAAATCGAGCGTGCGCGGGTAGGCGCTGGCGCCCGCGACGATCAGGCGGGGGCATTCGGAGCGCGCCTGCTCGCGCACGATGTCATAGTCGATGAGGCCATCCGACTCGCGCACGCCGTAGGACGATACCCGGAACCACTTTCCGCTCACGTTGACCGGGGATCCGTGCGTGAGATGGCCGCCGTGGCTGAGCTGCATGCCCAGAAAACGGTCTCCGGGTTGGAGGAAGGCGAGAAAGGCCGCCAGGTTGGCCTGTGCCCCGGAATGAGGCTGCACGTTCGCATGGTCGGCTCCGAAGAGCGTGCAGGCGCGTGCCCGGGCCAGGCCCTCGACCACGTCGACGTGCTCGCAGCCGCCATAGTAGCGACGTCCCGGGAGTCCTTCCGCGTACTTGTTGGTGAGCGCCGAACCCGTCGCCTCCAGGACCGCCCGCGACGCGAAGTTCTCGCTGGCGATCATCTCCAGCTGATCGCGCTGACGCGCCTCTTCGGCATGGACGGCCTGATGTATCTCGGGGTCGAAACGACGCAGGTGATCGGTGGACAATGTCTCGCTCGGGTCAGGTGCTCATGGAAACCGCCCGCCGGGCACATGAGCCGTGCTCGGCGCTGCCGGGGCGGCGGGCATCCGTCAGTATCTGCAGGGCGACGCGGTTCGCGGCTTCGGCGGCCGTGATGCCATCCTCGCGGGCCCGCTGGAAGACGTTCAGCACGACGTCGTAGATCCCGGCGGCTTTCCTTCTGGTGCGCTCAACAGACCAGCCGTGCAGCTCGCCGTACACGTTGATGAGTCCTCCGGCGTTGATCACGTAGTCGGGAGCGAACAGGATGCCCCTTTTCTGAAGGGCGTTGCCATGCCTCGGCTCGGCCAACTGATTATTGGCCGAGCCCGCGACGATGTCCACGCGCAGGCGTGCGACCGTCCGGTCGTTGATCACCCCGCCCAGTGCACATGGGGCGAAGATGTCCGCCGGGACGTCGTAAATTGCCTCCGGAGCGACGGCGGTGGCGCCGAACTCGTGCACCGCGCGCTCAACGCTGCCGGTGTTGATGTCGGCGATCGTGAGCCTGGCGCCTTCGGCCGCGAGTTCGGCGCACAGTTGATACCCGACGTGTCCCACGCCCTGGACGGTAACGTGCCTGCCCTCCAGGCAGGAATCGCCGTAGCGCTCCTGCGCGCACGCCCTGATGCCCTGGTAGACACCGTGGGCCGTGGCGGGAGAGGGATCCCCGGAACCTCCGCGCACCCCGGCCACCCATCGGGTTTCCGCGCGCACGAACTCCATGTCGTCCACGGAGGTGCCGACGTCCTCCGCGGTGATGTAGCGCCCGCCCAGAGACTCCACGGCGCGGCCGTGGGCCCGGAACAGCCGCTCCCGATCGCGAGGGCGTTCATCCGCCAGGATGACGGACTTGCCCCCGCCGAGTTTCAGGCCCGCGATGGCCGCCTTGTAGGTCATGCCGCGCGCGAGGCGAAGGGCGTCGGTCAGGGCGTCCGCCTCACTGGCGTACCTCCACAGGCGGGTACCGCCCAGAGCCGGACCCAGCGTCGTGTCGTGGATGGCGATGATGCCTCGATAGCCCGCCGCGGGCTCCGACCAGAATGCCAGTTGATCGTGGCGGAAGGCCGCCATCTCCTCGAATATCTGCATGCTCAATTCCCTTTTTTGTCTTCCGCACCACCCCGCGCCATTCCGTCGCCGGCGCCGGTCACCCCGTGGCGACCGTGGCCTGGAACCCGCGCGCCGCGATGATGCGCAGTACTTCGCCGGTGGCCTCGCAGATGCCCGTGCCGCTGGCGTCGCGCATCAGCTTCTCGACGGGATAGTCGCGCATGTAGCCATACCCGCCGAAGATCTGAACCGCTTCCCGGGCAACCGACACGGCCGCGTGGCTCGCCGCCCATCTCGCCATGTCCGGGGTCGCCGTCAGGCCGGGCCGGTCCGTCCAGGAGGCCAGGCCGACACCTCCCTCCGCGCCCGGTGCCTCGAGGGCGACGGCGGTCTCCCGCACGAGGGCGCGCGCCGCCGCAATACGGGTCGCCATTCCGGCGAGCTTGTGCCGGATGGCTCCGAACGCCGTGAGCGCGCGCCCGAACTGCTCGCGCTCGCGCGAGTAGCGGGCGGCGTGCTCGAATGCGGCCTGCGCGATGCCCAGGGCGACCGCCGCGCCGCCCAGGCGGGACAGGGGCAGCGCCTGAGCCGCATACTCGTCTCCGAGCCGCGGGCTCCCGATCACCCGGTGCGCGGACACCGCCAAGCCGTCGAGCTCGACGTCGACGATCTCGGCCGCGCACAGGCCAAGGGTCTCGCGGCGGCGTACAACTCGATATCCGGGTGCGGAGGTGTCCACCAGGAACACGCCGGCGCCGCCCGTTCCGCCTTGCGCGCCCGGGCGAGCGAAGACCATGGCCGCTCCGGCTCTGTTGCCGTCCACCACCCAGTGCTTGCGGCCGTCGAGCCGCCAGCCGTCGCCGGCCGGGGTGGCGGTGGCATCGCCGGCGGCCTCGGCGCCCGCCGCCCCGAGGTCCCCCAGGGCCAACGCGACCAGGCGCTCCCCGGACGCGATGCCGGGAAGAAGCTCGTGTTGCAGGTCCTCCGACGCGTGCGCGAGCAGGAGGCTCGCGACCGGTCCGTTCTGCAGCGACACGGACAGCGCCAGGCTCCCATCGGCACGGGCGAGTTCCTCCGTCGCCGCCAGGCAGGTGGACAGGTCGAGCCCGAGGCCGCCGAACGCCTCCGGAATGCCCATCCCCAGGAAGCCGAACTCGGCGAGCATCCCGAGGACATCCTCGTCCAGGCGGCGGTGCTCGTCCCAGCCCGCCGAGCGCGGACGAATCTCGCCGTCCGCGAACTCCCGGGTCATCTCCCGGATGGATCGCTCCTCCGGGGTCATGGAGCACCGTGCGTGGCGGAGGCGTCCCGCAGCCCGTCCCCACACGCGGAACTGGCCGAAGCACCGCCGCCGGCCGGCCTTCCCGGGGCGACAGCGCTACTCATGGGAATGGAATCCACGCCCGCTCTTGCGCCCCAGCCAGCCGGCTGCCACGTACTTGCGAAGCAGCGGGGCGGGACGGTAGCGGTCGTCGCCCAGCTCCCGGTGCAGTACTTCCAGGATGCCGAGACAGGTGTCGAGCCCGATCAGATCGGCCAGCGCAAGCGGTCCCATGGGATGATTCATCCCCATTCGCATGACCGCGTCGATCGCCTCCGCCTCGGCGACGCCCTCCGTGAGGGCGAAGATCGCCTCGTTGATCATCGGCATGAGGATGCGATTGGAGACGAAGCCCGGGAAGTCGTTCACCTCCACCGGGGTCTTGCCCAGGCGGGTCGCCAGTTCCACCACCGCCCGCACGGTCTCGCCGCTGGTCCGGAGTCCGCGCACCACCTCCACAAGGCGCATGACCGGCACGGGGTTCATGAAGTGCATGCCGATGACGCGGTCGGGGCGGGCCGTGCGGGCGCCCATCGTCGTGATGGAGATCGATGACGTGTTGGATGCCAGGATCGCGCCGGGCGGGGCGAGCCGGTCCAGCTCGGCGAAGAGGCGGTACTTGAGCGAGGCGTCCTCGGGAGCCGCCTCAACGGCAAGTTCCGCGTCGGAAACGGCCCGGGCGAGGTCGTCGGTCGCCTGGATGCGGGCAAGCGCGGCGGTCTTCTCGTCCGCCTCAAGTCGACCCGACCGGAGTTGGCGGTCCATGTTGCGCGCGATGTTCGCCGTGCCCCGCGCGAGCGCTTCCTCCGCGATGTCGTAGACGACCACTTCGAGCCCGGAAAGAGCTGCGACGTGGGCGATGCCGTTTCCCATCGTCCCGGACCCGATCACGGCAATGCGTCGCATGGGCTTCGTTTCCGCCATCAGGATGCTCCGGGAGTCAGCGATCGTCGCGAGCCCGGGACCTCAGCCGGAGTGCGATCGCCATGGCCAGCAGCAGTTCGATCGAGTCGCCGAGCGCGAAGGGCAGCACGGCGTTGCGGAATACCGCCGTGGGAGCAGCGCCGGTAAGCAGGGCCAACTGGGTCGCGCCCGCCAGGTAGATGACCAGAAGTCCCGCCACCAGCGCCAACAGGATGCGCGGGGCGCCCGCGTCCCGCGGAGCTGCCAGCCAACCGCAGAGGCCGGAGGCCAGGGGAAAGGCGAGGATGAAGCCGCCCGTGGGGCCGACGAGGGCCGCCGGCCCGGCCGGGATCGCGGCGAACACCGGTGCACCGCCCACCCCGAGCAGCACGTAGGCGGCCATGCTGGCGGCTCCCGCCGATGGCCCCAGCACGAGACCGGACAGGAGCACAAAGAGCGGCTGCAGCGTCATCGGGACCGGCGTCCAGGGCACCGGCACCGCCACGTAGGCGCCCGCGGTGGTGAGCAGGACGAAGAGCCCCGCGGTCAGCGTCCGCCGACCGCTGGCGAGCGACGCCATGCGTACCAGAATTCCCTGTCCCTGGCTCAACTCTACAGTCCGCATCCTGACCCTCCCCGTGTTTGTGCTATGTCAGCAGGTTTCGTGCCGCCTCCCGGGATCCCCGCGGGTCGGAGGATGGGCGGGCAGACCCCCCGCACCCGGTGCTCGCGCGGTCACGCACGCTCCACCGCGAGCGCGACGGCGTTGCCGCCCCCGAGGCAGAGGGTGGCCAGACCTGTCGCGGCATCCCGGTCCTCCATCGCATGCACGAGCGTGACCAGGATGCGGGCGCCCGAAGCGCCGATGGGGTGGCCCAGCGCGACGGCGCCGCCGTTCACGTTTACCCGGTCCGCGTTCAGGCCCAGGGCGTCGATGTCCGCGAGCGCCTGAACCGCAAAGGCCTCGTTGATTTCCAAGAGATCGTAGTCGTCCGCCGCCTTGCCCTCCGCTTCCATCACCTTGCGCACGGCGAAGATGGGCGCGAAGAAGAGGTCGCGCGGTTCCGTGCCCGCCGCAGCGTAGGCGGTGACGCGGGCGGCCACCGGCAGGCCGTGCGCCCGGGCGAATTCCATGGATGCGACCACCAGGGCGGCACCGCCGTCGTTCAACCCCGGCGCGTTTCCGGCGGTGACCACCAGCTCGTCCACCTCGTCCGGAGCGTCGCGGGCGAAGGCGGGACGCAGCCTGGCAAGCGCCTCCAGTGAAGTGGCGCGCCGGGGTCCCTCGTCGGTATCGACCACGGACGCGCCCCGGCGGGCCGGCACCTCCACCGGCACGATCTCGCGCCGAAACCGTCCTCCGTCGATGGCGTCCACCGCCTTGCGGTGCGACCCCAGCGCGAACTCGTCGGCCCTCTCCCGCGTGATGCCCGCCCGCGTCGCCGTGTACTCCGCATGACCGCCCATGTGGCGGCCCTCGAAGGAACACCAGAGACCGTCGTGAATGAGGCCGTCGCTGACCTCCTGATCTCCGAACTTCACGCCCCCGCGGTGCCCGCGCAGATAGTAGGGCACGTTGGACATCGACTCGAAGCCGCCCGCCACGACGGCGCGCGCGTCTCCCGCCCGGATCGCCTGGGCCGCCAGCATCACCGCCTTCAGTCCGGAGCCGCACACCTTGTTCACGGTGACGGAGGGGATGGTCGCGGGCAGGCCGGCGTTCACCGCGGCCTGGCGGGCGGGCGCCTGCCCTTCTCCGGCCGAAACCACGTTGCCCATGACCACCTCGTCGACGGCGGAAGGATCGACGCCGGAGCGTTCCACCGCCGCGCGCACGGCGACGGCTCCGAGCGCGGGTCCGGGCAGCGGGGAGAGACCGCCCAGAAAACGGCCTATGGGGGTGCGGGCGGATCCAAGGATGACGGGGATGCGGGATTCGTCGTTCATGTAGGTCCCATGCGGGCTCGGACGGAGAGGCCGATTCCGCGAAGAGTCGCTGGCCGGCAACAAGGCCGGTGTATCACGGAACTGCGAAGGCAGCCCATAAATCTAGGTCAATCCGTCGACCGGGTCACGCCCTTCCGGCCCGACGAGGAACTCGCGAAGCGCCCGAAGGTCGCGGACCCCTTTCCGCTCCGTTTCCTCCAGGAGATGCTTCAGGATCCCGGCCGCGGCGCGCGCGTCGCCCAGGGCGCGGTGACGACCGTGCACCTCGATGCCGAAACGGCCGCACAGGGCGTCGAGATGATGGCGCCGCTGGGATGCCAGCAGCCGGCGCGACAGTTGCTCGGTGCATAGCCGCTGCACGCGCGGAGCGTCCCCGAGCGCCTCGCGCAACTGCCCACCGACAAAGGCCCAGTCGTGGTCGGCGTTGTGGGCTGCGAACACGCGGTGCTCGAGCCGGCTCCGGATCTCGTCGGCGATGTCGCGGAACCGGGGCGCCGCAGCCACCCTGGTTGCGCTGATGCCGGTCAGGCGGGTTACCGACGCGCCGATGCCTCGCTGCGGGTTGACCAGACTCTGGAACTCCCGGGTCACAACGCCTTCGCGCAGTTCAACGATGGCCAGCTCGATGATGCGGTGGCCCTCCTCGTAGGCCCCTCCGGTCGTCTCCACATCCACCACGGCGTAGTCCAGAAAGCCGAGCGAGGAACGGACCCCGGCCAGGCCCGGGGTCAACTGCCAGCGGCCTTCCGGATCCAGGCGAAACCTGGGATCGGGCCCCAGCAGCGACGCGATCAGCGCGGGCGACTCCTGGCCGAACGCGCACAGCCGGTTCGCCCGCCGCGCGAGTTCGTTCGGGTGCAGGGGGCCGTCGCCGAGCAGCCCTGCGATCGTCTCGACCCATGAGTCCCGAGCCCCGCTCATGTCCGCTCCAACATCTTCGCCAGACGGACGAAGTCTTCGGGGGCGAAGGTTTCGGGACGTCGCGTCAGGTCCAGCCCGCTGCGCGTCTCCATCTCCGCCACCTCCCGGCGGCTCAGGCGATAGGCCGGATCGTCCCGGAGAATCCGCTGAAACTGCTTGCGGCGGCGCTGAAAGGCCGCACGGGTCAGGACGCGCACGGCCTTCTCCCGCGCGGCGGAGATCGGGGGTGGGTGAAAGGGCCGAATGCGCACCACCACGGAGTCGACCCGCGGGACGGGGCGAAACGCCGTCCGCCGCACGCGCAGGACGCGCTCCACGCGCGCCACCACCCGGACCCCCACCGACAGCGCCCCGTAGGTTCGGGAGCCCGGAGCCGCCAGCATGCGCTCGCCGACTTCCTTCTGAACCATGACGACGATCTCGGCCGGCCGCGGGCGTTCGAGAAGCCGAAAGACGATCGGTGAAGTGCGGTTGTAGGGAATGTTGCCGATCACCTTGAGGGCGGAGATATCCTCGGCAAGGGCCGCGATGTCGGTGTCGAGGATGTCCCCCTGCACGAGGGTCACCTGTGGGCGCCCGTCCAGTTCCTGCGCGAGGCGGCCGGCCAGCTCGCGGTCGAGCTCCACGAGCACGAGGCGGCGGGGCAGATCGACGAGATGGCGGGTGAGCGCGCCTGTCCCGGGCCCGATCTCCAGCACCTCATCGGCCGCCTGCACCTCGAGCGCCCTGACGATGGCCCGCTGAAGGTTGGGGTCCACCAGGAAGTTCTGGCCGAGGGAACGCTTCGGCCGCACGTCTCAGAGCCTCAGGGCCAGGGCGGTGCGGTCGTCGGCGGGTATCGCGCGGGTCGGTTCGGCGGCAAGCCGGAAGAGCGACTCGACGATGGCGCCCGGACCCCGGTCGACCTGCTGCCGCGCCTCCGCAAGCACCGCCTCCTCCCCGCTGCGCGAACCGCTGGTGGCCAGCGAGTCCGAGAGGCCGTCGGTAAACAGAAACAGCAGATCCTCTCCCGCGACCCAGGGCACGCTGGCTTCGGAATAGGAACCGGGCCCGGCGATCCCGACCGGTGGGTCGGTGGCCGCCAGCCGCCGCTCCCTCCTGCCCCGCCGGAAGGCGAAGGCGTGTGGGTGGCCCGCATTGGAATACACCAGCTCGCCCGCGGCTGGATCCAGCACGCCGTAGAACAGGGTGAGGAACATCTCGGTGGTCTCGAGCTCGTCGCGGAGCGCGTCGTCCACGTGACGGAGCACCTCCGCCGGACTCTCGGTCTCGCCTGCGAAGATGGACGCGGCCGAAAGGGCCAGCGCCATGATGAGGGCCGCGGGGAAGCCGTGGCTCGACACGTCGCCGATCATGACGCCGAGCCGGCCGCCGGAGAGCTTGATGAAGTGGTAGAAGTCGCCCCCCACCTGCTCCGCCGGCTGCACCTCCGCGGCCACCTGGCTCAGCCCAAGCTGATCGACCGGCTGAAGCAGCCGCATCTGAAGGTTGTGGGCCAGTTCCATCTCGTGCGCCATTCGGTCCCGCGCCCGGCTCTCGCGGAACAGTCGGTGATTCTCGAGCGCCGCGCCGATCTGGCTGGCGATGGCGGTCAGCAGCTTGCGGTCCCCGGCCGAGAAGGAGCAGCTTCCCTTGCGCCCGAACAGGTTGATGACACCGACCGTGCGCGCCTGCCCCGCCTGCGGCGCGTACTGGATGGGCACCAGGAGGGCCGATTCGGAGCGCAGGCTGGGGGCGGTCACCGGATGCCGGCTGTCGCCACCGGTGCTGATGATCGCCTCGCGCTCCCGGAACACCCGCGCGGTGAGCATTTGCCCCGCGGGATCGAGCGGCCCCTCCAGTCCCGCGATTCCTTCGGCCGCGACCTGGTGCAGCAGTCCGTCGCCGGCATCGTAGACCCACAGCGACCCGCGGCGGGCTCCCAGGACGTCGCATACCTCCTTGAGGATGACGCGTGCGGCTTCTCCCAGCTCCAGGATCGAGCCCAGGATCTCGCTGATCGAGTAAAGCAGGTTGATTTCCTCGTAGCGCGCCGACAACTCGCCGCTGAGGAAGCTGATTTCCTGTTCCGAATCCAGGACCCGGATCAGCTGCGAGCAGACGAGATCGGCGGCCGGCGCCAGAGTCGGATCCGCGGGACGGATCTCAAGCTCCAGGCTGCGGCCCTCGCGGGTGCTCAGTCGCCGCGTCAGGGCCTCGTCCTGCTCGCTGGCCGGCAGGTCGGTCCCGGATTCCTCCGGGTACATCCGGCGACCGGAGACCAGATCGCGCACGCTCAGCCGCCACCGGAAGCTCCCGGCAAACTCGTCCAGCGTTGCGCGGGCCGGCTGAGGCAGCCGCGGAGGTCCGGGCTCGCTCATTCGCGTCGTACCTGATCGCGTCTCAGCAGCAGGGTGACGGAGTTGCCCCGCTCGTTGAAGGAGACCTCGTCCAGCAGTTTGCGCATCAGGAAGATCCCCCGTCCGTCGGGCTTCAGGAGGCTCTCGGGGGTGGTCGGATCCGGGATGTCCTCGTAGTCGAAACCCGGGCCTTCATCCGTTACCCGGGTGATGATGGCCCTGGTGGTGATCGTCAGCTCCACGCGCACCCGCTTCGACCGGTCGGCGCCGTTGCCATACAGCATCGCGTTGGAAAGCGCTTCCGCAAGCGCCACGCGAAGATTCATGCGGACGCGGCTGGCCCTTCGCTCGAGCTCGATGATGCGATGGCAGCGCGCGACCACCTTCTCGACGGCGTCCTCGATGCGGAGGACGTCGCTCGGGAGGTGGAAGATCAGCTCCGGATCCATGGGCCACCGCCGGGCATGGAGCCTCTCGAACGAAGCTCAGCCGTCCCGGAGGCCCTCTTCGCGGGAATCCACGATGGTGAAAAGGGTGTCGAGCTTGGTGAGCTGGAAGAGGGTGCGCAGGTCTTCGTTGAGCGCCGCCAGCCGGAGTTCTCCACCCTGCTCCCGCACCTTCTTGGACAGGGACACCAGCACCCCCAGTCCGGACGAGTCGATGTAGCCGGTTTCGGCAAAGTCGATAAGGAACTCCCGGTCCCCGGTCCGCAGCCGCTCGAGCACGACGTGCTTGAGCTCCTGGCGGTTCGCGACGATGAGGTGTCCGGTTACGCTGATGATGGTGATCGCGCCGGATTGTTCTACGATGAAGGGCATGCCGGGCTCCGCGTTTTTCTGATGGAATCCGCGCTGGATCCGCCGACGGCGTGGAAGGTCGGGCGAAGTGCGGGGCAGTTTACTTGAAGGCGGCGGGGGCGGGCAAGGCGCTCCGCACCGGGGGCCGGCGCCATCACTCCTCCGCCCTCCGGTGGTTCTCGAGTTTCCGGCGGATCCCGCGGGCCACGAGCGGCGAGACGAACCTGGAGATATCCCCGCCCAGGACGGCGACTTCGCGAACCAGAGAAGAGGAAAGGAACGCGTACGACACGTCCGGCATGAGGAAGAGGGTCTCCGCGCCGGGCCACAGCTGGCGATTCATCTGGGCCATCTGGAATTCGTACTCGAAGTCCGACACCGCCCGAAGGCCGCGAATCATGAAGCGTGCCCCGCGGGCGCGGGCAAAGTCCACCAGCAGGCCCTCGAAGGAAGTGCATTCCACGCGCGCCTCGTCCTGAAACACTTCCTGCAGGAGGCGCACCCGTTCTTCAACGCTGAACAGCTGGCGCTTGGACTGGGTCGAGCTGTGCGCCACCGCGACCACGACCCGGTCGGCGACGCACAGCGTGCGCTGGACGATGTCCTCGTGACCGAGCGTGACGGGATCGAACGACCCCGGATAGATGGCGACCAGGTTCCCGGCACCGCTCATGCGTCAGCCTCCGCGATGGTCAGCGTGGTGTCTCCGTACACTCTTTGGCGCAGCCGAAGCCCGGAACAGCCGGGCAGCTCTTCCCGGGAACGATGCTCCACCCACAGGGCGCCCGCAAACGGACGCTCGCCGTAGAGATCGAGGAGGCGCCCCGCCAGCCCGCGTCCGTAGGGGGGGTCGGCCAGCGCCAGATCGACCTCTTCCCGCTGCATGCGCTTCGTGTACCCCAGGGCGTCGGCGCGCACCACGCGGGTGAGGGTCCCTGCGCCCAGCAGCCCGACGTTGGCCCGCAGAACCCGGAGCGCGCCCCACGAAAGATCCACGAAGGTCACGTGGCTCGCGCCGCGGCTCAGAGCCTCGAGCCCGAGCGCGCCAGAGCCCGCGAACAGATCCACTACCACAGCCCCTTCCAGGTCGGCGCCGAGCGCCGCCATCCACGCCTCGCGCACCCGGTCGGAAGTCGGACGCACGCCCTTGCCCCGCAGCGGCTTCAACCGGTGGCCGCGCCAGCGTCCGGCGATGATTCTCACGCCGGTGACTCCAGCGGCGCTCTCGCCGGGGTGACGGACCGAGACGAGGCCGGGCCGATGCCCTTGAGTTCGGCCTGGATGAGCGGGACCCCGCGGTAGTTGTCGAGCTTGAGCCGAAACACCGCGTCAACCGGTCCCGGAAGCAGTGTCCCGGGCTCGACCCGACCCGCCATCCCGAATCCGATCGCGTCCAGCGTCCCCGTGCGATCGCGCAGGCGCATCCTGAGGTGCGCGCCCTTCACCGTCTTCACGGGCTCGTCCAGCCTGATCCCGCGCGCCAGGAACAGGGGGCGCGGATTGCCGATGCCGTGCGGACCCATGTGCCGCAGGTAGCGCACCAGCGGCTCCGTGACCTCCTCGAGGCGGATCTCCGCGTCGGCGACCAGATGCGGGCGCAGATCGCGATCGGCGAGTTCCCGCTCGGCGGCCTCGTTGAACGACGCCCGAAAGGCATCGATGCGCTCGGGCGCGAGGCTCATCCCCGCCGCCTGCCGGTGTCCGCCGAAGCGGTCGAGATGGCGCCGGCCCTTCGCGATCGCGGCCAGGATGTCGAAGCCGGAAATGGAGCGGGCGCTGCCGCGCGCGGTGTCGCCGTCCACCGAGACGAGGATGGTCGGCCGGTGGAGGCGGTCCACGAGCCGGGAGGCCACGATGCCGATCACGCCCGGGTGCCAGCCGCGCGATGCCAGCACCAGCCCGAAGTCGCGCCCCGGATCGTAGGACGGAGCCAGGCGCGCCAGTGCCTCCTGGAGGACGCGCGCCTCGGTCTGCTTGCGCTCGGCGTTGTACGATTCCAGCGCGCCCGCGAGACGTGCCGCCTCTCCCTCGTCGTCCGTGAGCAGGAGGTCGAGCGCCCGCCGCGATTCGCCCACCCGTCCCGCCGCGTTGATACGGGGCGCCAGAGTGAAGCCGATATGGCCGGGGGTGACCGGGCCGCGCACCCGCGCCATCTGCATGAGGGCGCGCAGCCCGGCGTTGCCGGTATCTTGCAGGGCGTTCAGGCCGTGACGCACCAGGACGCGGTTGTGGTGCGAGAGGGTCACCAGATCCGCGATGGTAGCGAGCGCGACCAGCTCCACGTGCGGCAGCGGCCCGATGGCCTCCGACCCGGTCATGCGGCCCAGCAGGCGCGCGAGTTCGAACACCACGCCGGTCCCCGAAAGGTCCTGGTTGGGGTAGCTGCAGTCCTCCCTGCGCGGGTTCACCAGCGCGAACGAGCGTGGCAGCGTCCGGTCGGGGGTGTGGTGATCGGTTATGATGACGTCCAAGGAAGCCCGCCGGGCTTCTTCCACCGCGCCGTGGGCGCGCGTGCCCGAATCGGCGGTTACCAGGAGGGTGGCTCCGGCGGAGCTCGCGGCCGCGAGCCCCGCAACGCCGAAGTCGTAGCCATCGCGAAGGCGATGGGGCACGAAGGGGACCACCCGTCCCCCGAGCGCGCGCAGGCAGCGCGTCAGGAGCGCGGCGGCTGCGATGCCGTCGACGTCGTAGTCGCCGTGCACCAGGATGGTCTCGCCGCGCTCGACCGCCGTCAGCATGCGCTCGCACGCGGGCACGGCATCGGCGAGCGACGCCGGATCGGGCATTCCCCCCAGCGACGGGCGCAGGAAGGAGCGGGCCGCGTTGGGTTGCCCGAATCCACGCACGGCCAGCACCACGCACATCGCCCGGGGAAGGTTGAGCTGCCTGCGCAGTTCCGCGACCTGGGGCGCGGGGGGCGCGGGGGCAACGCTCCAGCGGGGCACGGGAGCCGGCGGGAGCATCCCGGGCGCGGCTACTCGCCGTCGGGAGAGGCGAAGATGATGCCGCACGCTTCGCACCGCCGAAGGGTGCTGCCGCCCCTGACCTCCGCCTGCACCTGCAGCGGGACCATGGAAAAACACCGCCCACACGCCCCGTCGGCCGTTATGGACATCACGATGGCTCCCTTCCGGGTTGAGCGCAGGCCCTCGTACACCTCCCGCTCCCGGCGATCGAGTCCGGCGGCGCAGGCTTCCCTGCGGACCTGCAGCGAAGCGAGCGAACGCTCCGCGTCTTCCCGCTCCAGCTCGATCTCCCGCTTTCGGGGTCCGGCCTTTTCCCGCTCGTCCGCCAGCTCCCGCTCCAGTTGCTCTGCCTCGTCTTCCCGCTTGCGGATCTGGTCCAGGTAGGTCAGGGCCTCCAGCTCGTCCCCGTCCACGGAGCGGTTCAGAAGATCCATTTCCGCCCGCACCGCCGCTTCCTGGCGGAGGTTGTGCACCTGTAGAAGCCGATCCCGCAGCATCCTCAGCCGATTCCGCTTCTCCTCGGCCGTCCGCTCGAGTCGGCGCTCCGCGACGCGCAGTTCCCTCAGCCGGGTGCGGGCGCGTTCGATCCCTGCCTCCAGTTCGCGCCCCCGCGAGTCCAGCTCCTCCAACAACGGGACGAATCCCTCGATACGGGAGGTAGCACGGTCGATTTCAGCGTCGATCTTCTGTAGCTCCTGCAGCGATGCGTAGGTCGGCACGGCTATGGTCTCTCCTCGTTGGATGCGGTTCCTTCGCCGGGACCCGGGCGATGCCGAACGGCCGGGGTCCAGTGGGATGGATCGATTTCGCGCTTCTTCCTTTGCAGTTCCTCCAGTTCGGAGATCAGTTGCCGCTTCCGCTCGTGGTCCAACTCCCTGGCGATCGCCTCTCTCAACTCCCGCGCCCGCTCGGCCAGCGGTGCGCCACGCATCCTGCGCGCCGAGTCATCGAGCACACGGGCCGCGTGACCGACTTCTTCGGTGCCGGCGAGCAGGGCCGCAAGGCGACCGGCAGCAATCGCCTCCATTTCCTCCGGGGCCCGGTCCAGCTCCGGATTCTCGGTCAACGCCCGGAATATGGCGCGGTTGGCCGGGTGGACAAAGTCCTCCGGGCCCACCGCCTCGCTCGCCCGGTCGATGAGCCGGCGGTCGTTGACAAGCACCTGCAGGAGCTGGCGCTCGGCGCCCATGAGCGGTTTCCGCACCCGCCGAACCCTGGGCTGCGGAGCGGGGACGGTCGCTCCGCCCGGCATGGCGGGCGTCCGCGCGATCTCCTCCTCCAGCGTCTCGCGCCGCACTCCGGTTTCCGCCGCCACCCTGGAGATGTAGATGTCGCGCAGCGCCGGATCGGTGGTCGCGCGCAGGGTCGGGAGAAGGCGGTCCACGGCGTCACGGATGCCGTCGATCGAGGACAGGCGGTCCCGCCCGGTCAGAATCTGCAGCTTCCGGTCGAGCACGTCGACCGCGTCCTCGACATACCCCATCAGCGCCTCCCGTCCCTCGCGGCGCGCCACCGAATCCGGATCCTCGCCCCTGGGCAGCGTCACTACGGAAGGGTGGATCCCCACGCTCAGGAGGACGTCGGCGGCGCGGAAGGTGGCCCTCAAGCCGGCCATGTCGCTGTCGTAGAGGAGAAACGCCCTCGACGCGAAGCGGGCCAGCAGACGGGCCTGCACCGAGGTCAGAGCGGTCCCCAGCGAGGCGACGACGTTGGGAACTTCGTGCGCCACCAGGGAGACGACATCGGTGTAGCCCTCCACCAGCAGCACCGCCCCCTCCTTGCGGATCTCGTGCCGCGCCCGACCCAGACCGTACAGTTCCTCACTCTTGTGATAGACCGGGGTCTCCGGAGAATTCAGGTACTTGGCTCCCTTCCCCGGGCCGAACAGCCTGCCCCCGAAGGCGATGACCTTCCCCGTCAAGCCCTCGATGGGGAAGATGATGCGGCTCCGGAATCGATCATAGGGCTCTTCGGAGCGCTCGCTGGTGGTCACCAGACCGGCGTCCAGGAGGATCGCGTCGTCGATGCCGTGGCGCGCGGCGGCGGCGCGCAGGCCGCGCCATTCGTCCGGCGCGAAGCCGATGCCGAAAGCCTCCGCGGTATCCGCGTCGATGCCCCGCTTCTTCAGATAGTCGCGGGCGAGCCGGCCGATTTCCGCATCGGCGAGCTGCTCCCGGTAGTACTCGCGCGCGAAGGCGTTGGCCTCGTACAGGGGCCGGTTGGGATCCTGGTATTCCGGGCGCGCCTTCACTTCGCGCACCTCGACCCCCGCCTTGCGGCCCGCATACTTGACCGCCTCCGTGAAGTCGAGCCCAATCCGCTTCATGACGAACGAGAACACATCGCCCGACTCCCCGCAGCCGAAGCACTTGTAGAAGCCCTTCGAGGGAACCACGTAGAAGCTGGGCGTCTTTTCCTCGTGGAAGGGACAAAGCGCGCGGTAGTCCTTGCCGGCCCTCTTGAGCGGGATGTGTTCCCCGATCACCGCGACGATGTCGGAGCGGGCCCTTACCTCCTCGACCTGGTCGTCGGGGATCACGCGAGCGTCACCACGGTTACGCCCGTCCCCCCCTCGCCCACGCCGCCGGAACGGTACTCCCGCACCCGGGGGTCTTCCTCCAGCAGCTCGGCGACCATGGCGCGCAGGGCGCCGGTGCCCTTCCCGTGGATGAGGCGCAGCTCGGGCACGTCCGCCACGACCGCCCGGTCGAGGATGTTCTGCAGGCGGGCAGCCGCCTCGTCGACCCGCAGTCCGCGCAGGTCGGAGTCGACGGGGGGCGGGTCGGAGGGAAAGAACGAGCGGCCCGCCGGCCGCCTCTCCTCGCGGACCGGGGCCGGGGCGGGCGCGAGTCCGTCGAGAGGCACCTCCAGCCTGAGCCCGCCCCGGGCTTCCACCAGCGCGCGCCCGGGGCGGATCTCCACCACCGTGGCGGTCGCGCCTCCGTTCGCGAGCCGCACCAGGTCGCCGGGGCGGAGGGGGGTGGCGGGGGCGGAGCGAGGGTCGTCGGAGGGGCGGATTCGGTGGCGTTCGGCGGCCGCCTCGACCCGCTGGCGCGCCCCGCGCGCGACCTCCTCCTCCTCGCCGGCCCGGCCGGCGCGCACCTCGGCGATGGCGCTCTCGACTTCGCGGCGGGCTTCGAGCAGGATCCGGCGCGCTTCGGCCCGGGCACGGCCACGGACGTCGCGTTCTTCGCGGGCTATCCCGCGTTCGCGAGCCTTGAGGGTGGCGCCGAGCGCGGCGTTCTCCCTGGCGCGCCCTTCGACCTCGGCCTCCCTGGCGGCGAGGGCGGCTCTGGCACTGGCAGCGTCCGCCTCCAGGCGCTCCAGGCGCTCCAGCAACTCATCCATGCGCACCTCGTCCCGCGAAAGACGAGCTTCGGCCCCGTCGATCAGGGATCTCGCGAATCCCAGGGAACGCGCGATAGCGAGCCCGTAGCTGCGCCCGGGCCTCCCCTTGCGAAAGCGATATGTGGGCCGGGTGCGCTCCGGGTCGAAGTGCAACGAACCGTTCACGATGCCGCTTCCTGGCGCATCCAGCCTCTTGAGCTGTCCGAGATGCGAGGTCACCACCACCCGTGCCCCGCGGTTCGCCAGCGCTTCCAGCACCGCGGCCGACAGGGCCGCCCCTTCATCCGGGTCCGTGCCGGTCCCCATCTCGTCGATGAGCACCAGCGCCGTCTCGCCGGCGCGCGCAAGGATGTCCTTCAGGTTGGCGAGATGGGCGGCAAACGTGGAGAGGTCGTCCTCGACCGATTGCTCGTCACCGATGTCGGCGAAGAAACGGCGAAACACGGGAATCCGCGTCCCGGAACCCACCGGAGGAACGACGCCGCACTGTGCGAGCACGCAGATCAGGCCCACGGACTTGAGAAAGACGCTCTTGCCACCGGTGTTGGGACCCGACACCACCAGAACCCGTTCCTCCGGCTCCAGCAGCAGGTCGAAGGGCACGGTCTCCACATCCTCCCGCAGCGCCAGCAGCGGATGCCGTCCCTGGACGATGCACAGCCCGTGTTCCCCCTCGGGAAGCAGGGCCGGGACGCTGCCGTTCCATCCGAGAGCGGTGCGCGCGCGCGCGTCGAGCGAATCGAATTCGATCAGCGCGTCCTGGCTGCCGGCCAGGCCGTCGCGGAGTGGGGCGAGCGCGCGGGTGCACTCCGCGAGCACCCGGTCGATCTCGCGCACCTCCGCCGACTCCAGTTCGCGAACCCGGTTCATCAGCTCGATCGCCAGGGGCGGCTCGACGAAGAGCGTGGCCCCGCTGGCCGATGTCCCGTGGACGACTCCGCCGACATCGCTCCGTCCCGCGCGCCGGACGGGGATAACGTAACGGCCCTCGCGCACCGTCACCGAGGCGTCGGGGATGACCCACGCGGCCGGAAGTGTGCGCACGTAGGACTCGAGCCGCCCGACGATCACGCCGCGACTGCGCTTCAACCTGGCACGCAGCCGCGACAACTCCGGGCTCGCCGTGTCGAGCACCGCGCCGGTGCGGTCTACGGTACGAAGGATGCGCTCCTCCAGGGCGGGCTCGAACAGCAGGCGCTCACGCAACGGTTCCAGCAGGAGCAGCGGCGGATCCGCTGCCGACAGGTCATGGGCGAGTTCGCGGCCGGACCGCAGCAGAGTGCCCATCGAATGGAGCTCGGCGGGCGAGAGCACGCCGCCCGCGGCGCGCAGTCGGCGCAGGGCGTCGCGGGCATCCGGGATTCCCGACAGGGATCGAACTACACCGGCAAGCCGGGCGGTCTCGCGTACCCGTTCGAGTTCGCGCTGGATGATGCCGGGGCGAGTTGCCGGCCTGAGCGCGAGAACGGCATCGCGACCCGCGTCGCTTGAGGCCGAGGCTGCGACGCGTGCGAGGACGTCCGGCAGCCCGAGAACTTCGAAGGCGTGTTGCATCAGGATGGCGCGTTCATGCACCGCCCTCCCCGACGGCGCGGGCGGGTGGTCGCGGATTGGGGAAGGAAGGTATCCGGCGCTGTCAGAGGGGTCAACGCGGCAGAGGGACCGGTCGCTCCTGTCACGGAAACCATCTCCGCGGGACAGGAAAGCACCAGGACCGTCGCTACGATCGCGAAACGTCCCATCCGGCCATGGGAGAGCCCGCCTCCAGAGCCTAACCTATCTGGGACTCATTTCCGGGAACCTCCCGGTGACAGCGCGACCTGCTCGAAAAGACGGAGGTTCTGGTTGACCGAGATGGCGGACCGGATCGGCCGAGTGATGTCGGAGACCTCGATGATCGCCGCCAGCCTGGACACCCTCGTGCACAGGCTCGGACGCGACGGCGAGGCGGAACCCGGAGCTCGCGAGGTTGTCGAGGCTGTGCTCCACCACCCCGAGCGGTACCGCCTCCTCGATCCCATGCGGGGAGCGTGGAGCACCGGCCACCTGCACCAGTCGCCGGGACCCTACGCCGATGCGCTCTCGGAGCAGTATCTCACGCCCTGCCCATGGGTGGTCCTTCTTGAGACCGACGATCGACGGTACATGCACGGCGACCCGCTGGTGCGCTGGAACCACCGCACCCTCGCCTGTCTCGCCCGCAGCCTGGATGTGAAGTCACCCTCTGCCGTCAACCGCTGGTTCCGACTGCTGAGGGAGCATCGGCGCCTGCGGGAGCGGCGCAACGCGGCCGGGGTGCGGTTTGCCTACCCGTCCGCCGACCCGGGGACGAGGCGGAAGGTGCCTGCCCACCAGCCGTCTTCGGCCTCGTCGTCCCGGAGACGGAAACCGAAGGGCGCGGCCTCGTAGGCGAAGTCGCCTGACTCTTCGGCGAGCAGCCCCGACACCACCAGCCATCCGCCCGGCGCCAGGGCGCCTGCAAATCCCGGCAGAAGAGCGGTCAGCACCCCGCTCTCGATGTTGGCGGCCACGCCGTCGAGGGGGTGGTGCGCCGCGAGCCAGTCGGGCGAAACCCTCCGCTCGTGGATTTCGACCGCATGCGCGGCCTGGTTGGCGTCCACGTTGACGCGGGCTGCGGCACACGCGAAGGGATCGCCGTCCGCGGCCAGCACGCGACCGGCGCCGAGCCCGGCCGCGGCGATGGCAAGGATTCCGGTACCCGTGCCCACGTCGGCGATGGCGGCCCCGGGGCGAACCGCGGCGTCGAGCAACCGCAGGGCGCAACGGGTCGAGGCGTGGCGGGCGGTGCCGAACGCCATACCGGGGTCGAGGGTGATCAGCACGCCCCCATCCGGCTCGGGGGGGACGTCCCAGGTCGGCGCCACGGTGATGCGGCGACTGACCCGCGTGGGGCCGAGTCCCCGCCTCCAGGTCTCCGCCCACTCCTCGTGCGGCTGCCAGCGCCAGCTCAGATCGACTGTCCGGCCGGCTGCCCCGTTCAGTTCGCTGCCGAGGGCGGCCAGAAACGCGGCGATGTCGCCGGGGGGCGGGAAATGGGTGAGGAGCGTCCCGTCCGCCTGCTCCACCACGGCGCGCGCACCCCTGTGCACGAGTAGCGCGGCCACCACGCCGACCGCGGCGGAGTCGGGTACGCCGGCGACGACGGTGAGCCAGCGGTCGGGTATCACGGAAGGTGCCTCGCCGCTCTCCGGTGCCCGGGCGGATGCATCCACGGGACTGCTGCTACGGGACGAAGGCTTCCTTCACGCGGGCCCAGAACCCCCTCCTGCCGCGCCCCGCATCCTCGGGAACCGGATCCTCCACCTCCCGCAACCGTTCCAGCGCCTCCCGCTGACGACGGTCGAGGTTCTCGGGGGTCCATACGACCACGCGCACAAGCTGGTCGCCCCGCATGCCGCCGTCCAGATCCGGCACACCCAGGCCGCGCATGCGCAACATCTCGCCGGTCTGGACCCCGGCGGGCACCGAAAGGGGCGCGCTGCCCTCGACGGTCGGCACCTCCAGGCGATCGCCCAACGCGGCCTGCGTGAAGGTCACGTGAAGCTCGTGGACGAGGTCGTTGCCGTCCCTCCTGAAGTCGGGATGATCCTCCACGGCGATCAAGACGGTGATGTCGCCGCGCGGCCCCCCCCGGGGTCCGGCATTTCCCTGCCCGCGCAGGGTGATGTAGTTCTCCGAGGAGACGCCCGCCGGGACCTCCACCGTGACGGTGGATTCCTCGCGAACCCTTCCCTCTCCGCGGCATGCGGGGCAGGGATCCTGGATGACCTGTCCCTCCCCGCCGCATCTGCGGCACGGTTGCACGCTCACGAACTGCCCAAAGGGAGAACGCTGGCTGATGCGCTCCTGGCCGGTGCCGCTGCACCCGGGACAGAGCGTCGGTCCGGCACCGCGCGCGCCTGTGGCCCCACAATCCTCGCAGGGATCGAGCAGGCTTACCCGCAAGCGCTTGTCGACTCCGCTCGCGACCTCGGCCAGCGTGAGGGGAAGCCGCAGCCGAATGCCCTTCCCTCTCCGGCTGCGCGGGGTGCCCGGCGAACGGCGGCCGAACAGGTCTCCGAAGCCGCCTCCGCTGCCGAAGTCCCGCATGAAGATCTCGATCGCGTCCGAGAAGTCGAAGCCGCCAAAGCCGGCCCCTCCCTGGCCGCGCTTCAGCCCCCGCTCCCCGTACCGGTCGTAGACCTCCCTCTTCTCCGGATTGCTCAGAACCTCGTACGCGCGGGTGACTTCCTTGAAACGCTCCTCCGCCTCCCGCGAACCCTGATTGCGATCCGGGTGGTGCTGCATCGCCAGACGCCTGTACGCCTTCCGGATCTCCTGCACGTCCGCGCCCCGGGACACCCCCAGGGTCTCGTAGTAGTCTGCCATTCGGACCCCGCGCTCAGCGCAGAATGTCGTTCACGAGTGAAGAAGTGTAGCCCACCAGGCTGATGACCTTTTCGTAGGGCATGCGCGTGGGGCCGATCACCCCCACCACCCCTTTGAGCCCGCCCACATGGTACTCGGCGGTCACGAGCGTGAAGCCGGACAACGCTTCGTCCTTATGCTCCCGGCCAATCGTGATGCGCAGTCCGCCGCTGTGGCTGCGGTTGCTCAGGACGCTCTCCATCAGCTGGTTGCGCTCGGTCAATTCGATAAGGCTCTTGAGCCGCTGGCCGCTGGTGAACTCCGGCTGGCTGGCAAGCACCGAAGTCTGCCCGAAGAGCACGGGCGATCCACCGGTCTCCGGCCAGTCCAGCAGCGACTGGGCGGACTCCATGAAGATGTTCAGCAGCTCGGTGGCGGTATCGCTCTCCGTGCCCGGATCGCGCAGGCGTTCGGGCAGCGACTCCCTCAGGTCCGCGAAGGTGAGCCCGGCGAGGCGCTCGTTGAGGATGACCGTGAGGGTCACCAGGGTATCTCGCGGAATCTCCAGCGGAAGATCGACGTAAACCGTGCGCACCAGGCCGTTGCGCACGCTCGCCACCATGAGCGCCTTGTGCGATGATAGCCGGATGAGTTCGATCTTCTCGAGTACCGCCGAGTCCAGGCTCGGCACCAGCCCCAGGCCCAGCTCGTGGCTGATCAGGCTGAGGGCGCGGGTGGTTCGCCGTACCAGGCGCTCGATCGGGGAGGCGGCATCCGGGTCGAGTTCCTCCTCGATGCGGCCGCGCTCAGCGTTGGTCAGCGGCGCAGGGCGGATGAGCCGGTCGACGAAGTACCGGTACGCAGTGTCGGTCGGCACCCGGCCGGCGGACGCGTGCGGCCGGGCCAGGTATCCCTTGGACTCCAGCTCCGCCATGGTGTTACGGATGGTGGCGGACGACACCCCCAGCTTCCAGCGCCGGTTCACCGAGTGGCTGCCTACCGGGCCGGCCGTATCCACGTAGGTGCGCACCACGGCCTCCAGAACCTGTCGTTCTCGAGGCGTCAACTCCTCGCGGACAACGATGCGCTCGCGCAATCGCCCAGTCCGCATCGTCATTCCCCGTTCCTTCGATTCGTCACTGCTTCGTCCAATTCGATGGCGAGAGCGTCGAGCAGCAGCCAGCCTTCAACCGTAAGGCGAAGTCTGCCGGCTTCGGCCCGGGCCCAATCCTTCCGCATCCATCGCTCCGTCACGGCCGCCGCTCGCGCGGGAATCGACGCGAGGGAAACACCCCTGCGTGCGCGGAGTCCCAGCCAGATCCGCTCCAGGCGCAGCTCGGCCCGCTTCAGCAACTCGTGTCCCGCGATCGCGGAGTCCCCCTTCGCGACCGATGTACTGTATTCCTTCCAGTCACGCAGGTTCCAGCGGCGCAAGGGCTTGCGAAAGCTGTGCGCCCCATTTCCCAGACCCAGGTAGGGACGGCCCGACCAGTACACCTCGTTGTGGCGCGACTCCCGGCCCGGGATGGCGAAACTGCTGACCTCGTAGTGAAGGTAGCCCGCCCCGGTGAGCCGTTCCACTGCCGCCCGATACTCGTCGCGGTACCGACCCTCGGAGGCGACCCGCTCGCGCCCGTCGGCCACAGCCCGCCCCAGGGGCGTGCGCGGCTCCACCGTCAGCCCGTAGAGACTCATGTGTTCGACGCCGAGGTCGAGCAAGCGTTCGAGGTCGTCGTCCCAGTCCCGCGCCAGGCGCCCCGGAAGACCGAAGATAAGGTCCGCGTTCACATTTCCGAAGCCGGCCCGACGGGCGTTGCGCACCGCCTCCGCGGCGCCTGCGGAACCGTGCAGGCGTCCCATCCAGCGCAGCGACGGCTCGTGGAAGCTCTGTACGCCCAGGCTGACGCGATTCACACCCGCCTCTCGCCAGGCTCGCGCGATGCCGGGAGTGAAGCTCTCCGGATTCGCCTCAGCCGTCCACTCCAGGAAGGGATGGCTCAGAAGGCGCGAACCGAGAACGGATGCGAGTCCATCCATGGCGCCGGTACCCAGTAGGGACGGCGTGCCTCCGCCGACGTAGAGCGTCTCGAGGGGTTCCGGGAATGAGAACAGTTCCTCTCGCCGAATCTGGTCCCATTCCATGGAGATCGCCCGCAGCCAGGCGTCATGCCCACCCTCGCGGTCGACCGTTACGGCGAAGTCGCAGTAGAAGCAGCGACGCACGCAGAAGGGCGCGTGCACGTAGACGGATGACGTCGCGCCATCCAGCGAAGACGGCGCTTCCCGAGAGTGCGTCCCGCACTTGCTGCGGGTAGCCGGCGGCACTTCGTCCATGGGTCGTCAGGTGGGGGATCTGGCAAAGCGCAGCCCCGGCGCGCGCCGCACCCATCCGTGAACCTCCATGATCGACAAGGTCGCCGCCGCGGTCGCGATGTCCAGGCGGGCTCTTCGGGCCAGGAGGTCGATGTGGTCGGGCTCCGTCTCCAGCGCGTCCCACAGGGCCCGCTGGCGGGCGTCCATTCCAGAGGGGATCCGGTCGCGGGAGCGCGCCTCCGGCAATGCGTGCGCGAGGCCGGTTCCGAAGAGAACGTCGTGGGCGCTCGTAACCAGGCCGGCTCCGTCGCGGATCAGGGCGTTGGCTCCCTCGCTCCGGGGACGACCGACCGTTCCCGGAACTGCAAACACGTCGCGGCCGAGTTCCAGGGCGTGCTCGACGGTGATCAAAGCGCCGCTCCTCCTGGCGGCCTCGACGACCACCACCGCCTTCGACAGACCGGCAATCAACCGGTTGCGCCGGGGGAAGTGGTGCGGTAGAGGCGCCTCGCCGGGAAGAAACTCGGAGACCACCAGACCTCTCTCGAGAATGTCCCGGAAGAGCCGGCGGTGGTAGGGCGGATAGGCTACGTCGGGGCCGCACCCCAGGACCGCTATCGTGCCTCCACCGGCGGCCAGCGCTCCCCGATGCGCGGCGCCGTCGATTCCCAGCGCCAGCCCGCTCACGACCGCCACTCCCGCCCGGGCCAGCCCCTCCCCCATGCTGCGCGCCATGCCGCGCCCGTACTCGCTGGCCTTGCGCGACCCGACCACGGCCACGGCCGGAGGGTGCAGCAGGGACGGATCTCCGCGCAGAAAAAGCAGCGGCGGTGGATGGTGCAGGTGCTTCAGCCGCTCGGGAAACCCGGACAGTCGGTATCCGGTCGCCAACGCCCCTGCCCGCCGTGCAATGGCGAGCACTTCCTCGAGCGGGCGGGTGGTATTGCGCGCATCACGCGCCCGGCGGGCCTGCCGCGGCAGCTTCTCCTTGTCTGCGGAGAACGCCTTGCGGGCGGAACCGAACTTGTCGATGAGTTGCCGCAGGGTCACCGCCCCCAGTCCCTCGTGGAGGGTCCAGTGAATCCGGGCGACGACCTCGTCGTCCATGACATCGAGCGGCGCCTCCGCCACGGGGACGGTCGATGCGTCGGGCACGACGGTCACCTCGGCCGGGTTCGCCGCCAGAGCGCTTCGCACAGTTCGTCGAGACCTCGGCGGGTCACCGCCGACACCGCGAAGGACCCCCAGGCGTCGGGGGCTTCAATGCGGGGCGCCGCCTCGCCGGGATCCACCAGGTCCATCTTGGACACCACAAGGCAATGCTCCCTTGCGGCCAGCGCGCGGGAGTGGCTCCGCAGCTCGGAGCGCAGGCGCCCGTACTCCGCCTGGGGATCGCTCGAGTCGGCCGGAATCAGGTAGACCAGCGTGCGCGTGCGCTCGACGTGGCGCAGGAAGCGGAGCCCCAGCCCCTTCCCCTCGTGGGCACCCTCGATGATGCCCGGGATGTCGGCCAGCACGAAGGATCGGAAGTCGGGCAGGTGAACCACCCCCAGGCTGGGGACGAGCGTGGTAAAGGGATAGTCCGCCACCTTCGGCCGGGCCGCCGAAACGCTCGAGAGCAGGGTCGACTTGCCGGCGTTGGGTTCACCGACCAGGCCGACATCCGCGATCAGCCTGAGCTCGAGTTCGATGCGCCGCGCCTCTCCCTCCGCGCCGGGCTCCCATCGCGTCGGGGCTTGGTTGCGCGACGAGGCGAAGCGGGCATTGCCCCGCCCCCCCCGCCCCCCGCGGGCGACCACCACCCGGTCGTTGGCCGCGAGCAGTTCCCCCATGAATTCCGAGGTGCCGGCGTCCCGCACGGTGGTACCCGGCGGGACGGACACCACCCGGTCCGCGCCGCTGCGGCCGGTGCGGTTGTTGCCCCCTCCGTGCTGCCCCCTCTCCGCTCTGTAGTGACGCCGATAGCTGAAATCGAGCAGGGTCGACAGCTGAGGGTCCGTGACCAGCACCACATCCCCCCCGCGGCCGCCGTCTCCCCCGGAGGGCCCGCCGCGCGGCGTGCCCTTCTCGCGCCGGAACGCCTCCGCCCCCGACCCGCCGGTTCCCGCAGCCACCTCGATGACGGCACGGTCGACGAAGATCCCCTCCCCCATCCGCTATTCCTCCGCCCCGCCCGGGCCCGCGGCCTCATCGGCATGCCGGTCGCCGCACTTCCCACCGTCCCGCTCCTCCCTTCTCACTCCGCCGCGGCGGGACAGCACCCGGCGCAACGTGGCGCGCGCGGCCTCGCTTCGGGCGTCGTCCATGAAGCGGGCAGCCACCGCCAGGGTCTCCGCCAGTGCATCCGCCGACGCTCCCAGGTTGAGCCCCCCGCGCAGGTGCGAATACAGCTGCGGACCCGCGTCGGCCACGGCGAGCAGCGCCGCGATGCAGTACTCCCGGGCGAGCGGGGCCAGCCCGGGGCGGGCGAGCACCTTCCCGTAGCCTTCCACCACCATCCACCGCTCCATGTCCGGGTGCAGGCTCCGGACGCTGTCGCGCAGCTCGCGGTGCTGCGTGGAGTAGACGCGCCGGCAGAGCGCCGCGCCCCGACGCGCCCAACCCGGCCAGTCGTCGGGGCTGGCCTCCGCGGGTGGTGCCGGGCCGACCTCCCGCCACGCGGCAAGCGCAGCCAGCGCGGCCGGATATCCCACGAACAGATAGCTCTGCAACAGCGCCTCCTCCACCTCGGTTGCGTCGGCGGTGCGTGCCGCCTCCGCCAGCGCGGCGCGGAGGGCGTCCTCGCGTCCCGCAGCCAGTGCGGCGCTCACCCTCACCAGCGACCGCTCCGCCGGGGTGAGCGCCGGCGCGCGCACGATCCCATCCCCAGGCGTACCGCTCACCGATCCACTTCAACCCGGAACGCGTTCTCGATCCGTCCCACATCCACCCCCAGGGTATTGAGCACCTCCACGCGCCCCCGGGCAAGCGCCGCGATGTCGTCCGCGTCCGCCACGCCCAGATCCGACAGCACCCCGACAAGCGCAACGTCGCTCGCGCGCCGGGCCCCGTCTTCCACCTTGAGAGCGAAGCCCAGGCCGCGCCCGCGCACGCCTCCGCAGTACACGCCCTCGGCGCCCGTCTTGACGAACACCCGTCCACCCAGCCGTTCCATGACCGCCGTACAGACACGACCCGTGCCCGCGACCGCGAACGGATGCCCCGTCATCGCGCCCACGATGCGCGCCGCGGGTTCTCCCGCATCCGCCGCCGCCGTGAGACGCGCGAAGGACGCCGCCATGTCCGCCAGCGGGAGCGCGAAGGTCACCACGCCGCATCCGTCGGTGCCCGTCACGAGTTCCGATGCGGCCACCCCCGTCCAGCGCGCGATCTCGGCGCGCATGCGCTGCTGCACGGGATGGCCGGGCTCGAGGTATCCCTCGGGAGGCCAGCCGTTGGCCACCGCCAGCGCGAGCATCCCCGCGTGTTTTCCCGAACAGTTGTTGTGCACGGCGCCCAGGCGAACGCCCCGTGCCCACAGCTCGCGCGCCCGTTCCGGCCGCAGAGACGGGTGCGGCCCGCACTCCAGCGCGCGCTCGTCCAGTCCCGCCCTGGCCAGCATGCTTCGGGCCAGAGCCAGGTGTCCGCGTTCGGCGTTGTGGGACGCGCAACACAGCGCCAGCTCCTCTTCCGTGAAACCGAACCTTTCAAGGACGCCGTCCTCCACCAGCGGAAGCGCCTGGAAGGGCTTCGCGGCCGACCGATAGAACGCCACGCGCCCCGCGTCGCCACAACCGCCGATCAGCCGCCCGCGGGCATCGGCTACCGCCACATGCACCCGATGCACAGACTCGACGGCACCAGAGCGCGTAACCCGGACGCACGGCCCGCGGCCAGCCCGGCGCGCCGGTGCACTCATATCCCGGCTCACGAAAGCTGCGGACGCCGTGCGCGACTCGCACGAGAAAGGAACACCGTTTCTCCGGGCGATGGAATGGCGGGATGAGCCGGCCGCCGTCCGGGGGCCGGCGGACGCGTCCTCAGCGGGATCCCGCGCCCGGCGAACCGTCTCCGGCGATGCCGCCTGGCGCTTGAACGGCGCTGTTCGCGAGCGACTCCTCGGCGGCCACCAGATCGAACAGGTCCTGCTGCGACCGCGCGCGCGCCAGCAACTCGACGGCGCGCGCCAGCGGCGGATCGGCGGTCATCAGGCGCAGAAACTCGCCTTCCCGGCCCGCGCGCCTGCGGGCGATCTCGCGCTCCAGCTGGAACCGGAGATAGCGTTCCGCACGCTCAAGCGTGGCGGCCTCGGCGTCGATCCCCCGATCGGCAAGGTGCTGCCGAAAGCGCACGAGGTCGGCGTCCGCGACCGCAGAGCCCGGAGGGGCGTCCGGCCGCTCCTGGATGTAAAGGACGGCGAACTCGAACAGGGCGCTGCTGAAGCCGCGCGCGTGCCGGTCCAGGCGAAGCACCGCCGCCTCTTCGTCGTCGGTCAGGGTATCGGGAAGGACATGGAGATCCGGAGTGATGCCGCCGCCACCGAGGACGCGTCGCCCCCCCAGAGACCGGTACGGCTGCCGGTCCTCGCCGTCCGACCGCTGAACCCACTGCCCCGACAGGGTCAGCACGACATCCTCGAAGGCCGATTCGTCACCCGCTCGGGCCTTCTGAATCGAGCGCCCCGACGGCGTGTACCAGCGCGCGGTCGTCAGCTTGAGAACGTTGCCCCCGCTCAGCCGGTAGAGCGTCTGCACCAACCCCTTTCCGAACGAGGTCGCCCCCAGGACGAGGGCCCGGTCGTGATCCTGAAGCGCGCCGGCGACGATCTCCGAGGCGCTCGCGCTGCGTCCATTGATCAGAATCACCAGGGGAAGCCCCGGGAAGGATTCCCCCTGCCCGGTGCGCAGCACCGAGTTCTGGCTCCTCGTGCGGCCACGCGTCTCCGCGACTGTGAGGCCCTCGTCGAGGAAGAGGTCGGCAAGCGCGACGCCCTGATCCAGCAACCCGCCCGGGTTGCCGCGCAGATCCAGGATCATCCGGGTGGCCCCGTCCGCCATCAGGGCTCGGGTGGCCGCCTCGAGTTCGTCGCGGGCGTTTTCGCTGAACACCCGCAGGGGAACGTATCCCACGCCGTCCTGAAAGAGATGGGTGAACGGCACCGACAGGATCTGAACCGTGGCTCGCTCCAGCGTGAACGGAATGGGCTCCTCGATCCCCGGACGCCCGATCCTGACGTCCACCTCCGTGCCCGGCCTGCCGCGCAGCGACATCGCCGCCCGATCCGGGTTCCAGCCCTGCGCGGATTCGCCCTCGACCTCCACGATGCGATCCCCCGCGCGGATGCCCGCCCGCTCCCCCGGGGTGCCCGGCAGGGCGCTCATCACCGTGATCCAGTCTCCCTGGCGCACGATCTCCAGCCCCACCCCGGCGTACTCGCCTTCGGTATCGATGCGGAGGTTGTCCCATTCGTAGGCGCTCAGGAACTCCGAGTTGGGATCGTCGAGTTCCTCTATGACGGCGTCGATGGCGGTGCCGTAGAGCGCATTCAGCTCGACCGGGTCCACGAAGTCCTCCGCCACCCGGTCAAGCACCTCTTCCAGGAGACGCGCCTGGAAGTAGACGTTGCGATCCTGCGCGATACCCTGCTGGAGGAACCAGCCGCCACACAGCAGGGCCGCTGCCAGAATGAGGCCCGGAGCAAGCAGTGAGCGGGAGAATCGCATGGGTTTCACGACTCCGCTGAAGGCGGGCTTCGATCTTCCCGCGTGGCTGGTTCACGCGCGGGAACCGCAGTTCCCGGCGTCGGGTCTCCTCCATTGGACGGAACCGGGAGCTGTCCGGTTGCTAACCCCGCCCGCGCCGAAGGTTTCCGGAACGGCGCGCCTGGTGCGTCACCGGCCCTCGCTCCACCCGCGGGCGCTGGTCAGGACACGCTCCACGTCCGAGTCATCGTTGTAGACACCCACCGAGAAGCGCAACACTCCGCTGCGGATGGCGAGGCGGACGCCATCGGCGTTCAGGCGCGCATGGAGGGCGTTCATCGCCGGATCGTCCGCCGTATAGTGGCGCCCGCCGCCGCTCGCCCCGACCGTCACGATGTGCGCCCGGCGAGGCGACGACGCCCCTCCCACCACGGGCAGTCCGAGCTCGGCGAAGCCCGCGGCCAGCCGTCCCGCCACGCGGCAGACATGCGCCTCGACCGCCTTGACCGTCCACCGGCGGATCAGTCCGAGCGCCGCGCGCGCCGCCACCGCGCCCAGATAGTTGTAGTTGCCGACATCGAAGCGCATGGCGCCCGGACGATAGCGAAGCTCGTCGGCGGAGAAGGCGGTCTCGTGGGCGCCGTCCAGCTCGATGCCGTAACGGGCCACGTGACCCGGGATCAGGTCGTCGGCCACCTCCCGGCGCACGTACAGAAACCCGAACCCGTAGAGCGACAGCAGGCACTTCTGGGTCGCCACCGCGAGGGCGTCGATCCCCGGGCGGCGCACGTCCGTGACCGCCGCCCCCACCGACTGGGCCGCGTCGACGAGCGTGAGCGCCCTCACCTCCCGCGCCGCCGCCGCAACCGGCTCCATGTCGGTGACGAAACCTGGGGCGAAAGAGATGCTCGGGACCGTCACCAGGCGCGTGCGCCCGTCCATGGCCGCCACCATCGCCTCCACCGGCACCTCCCCGTCCACCGGCGCCACCGGGCGCACCTCCACCCCCCGCGTGCGTCGCAGGTTGTACCACAGGTAGATGTTGTTGGGATGCTCGAGTTCGGGGCAAAAGACGACGTTGTCCCCCGCTCGCCACGGCAGGCTGGCGGCGAAGAGGTTGAGCCCGTCGGAGACGTTCTTGGTGATCGCGATCTCCTCGGGGTCGGCCCCGACCAGGGAGGCGAAGCCGGAGCGGGCCTCCTCGACCACCGCCCGCAGCTCGTCCTTATCGCCCCCGTCGCGCATGCGCGTCTCCAGGTGGGCGGCGGCGGCGTTCCGCACCGGCTCCGCGAGCAGGCAGCGCGCGGCGATGTCGAAGTACGCCCGGCGCCCGGCACCCGGAAAGAGTGCGCGCACCGCGGGGTTCACGAGCCCGCCCCCGAGACCGCGGGCTCGGTCCCGCCCGCGTCCCGCCCCGCCACCAGCGCCGTCCCGACCATGTCCCCCATGATGTTCAACGTCGTGTTTCCCATGTCGACCAGCCGGTAAATGCCCCCCACCATGGCCGCGATTTCGATCGGCAGGCTGAACGCCTGCACGTAGACCAGGGCCACCACGAAGCCGCCGCCCGGGATCCCGCCCGAACCCTGCGCGAGCAGGAGCCCGATCGGCAGGATGGCGAGCAGCGCCTCCGGCCCGAACTCCACCCCCGCCGCCTGGGCGGTGAACACCAGCACCGCCCCGAGCATGACCGCGGTGCCGTCCTTGTTGAGTTGCGCCCCCAGCGGCAGCGTGAAGCTGTAGATTCGGCGCGGCATGCCCAGTTTCTCCGCCTTCTCCAGACCGACCGAGAGGGAAGCCAGGCTGGAGGAGGTTGCCGCCGTGGTCGCCCATAGCGGACCGGTATCGCTCAGGAAACGCCGGGGACGCTGCGCGGTCAGGAAGCGGAGCACGAGCATGTACCCGCAGAAGAGCAACGCCTGCGCGCCCCACACCCCGGTCAGGAAGCGCGCCAGCCCGCCGAGCAACTCGGCGCCGTAGCGGCCGGCAGTCACCGCCATCAGCGCGCCGATCCCCAGTGGCGCCAGCACGAGCACCAGGTCCACCAGGCGGCGGAAGAGGTCGGCCAGGTCGCGGTAGGCCGCCTCCAGCCGCGCGCGCGCGCCGCCTCCGAGCATCAGGGTGGCCATCCCGATCGCGAGCGAGGCCACCACCACCTGCACGATGTTCCCCTCCGCGAAGGCCTGGAAGAGGTTGACCGGGATCATGTCCAGCAGGACATCCGCGAGCGAGGGAACCGCGCCCACGGCCTCGTCCACCGGAGTGGTCAGCTCCATCCCGGCGCCGGGCCGCAGGAGCGTCATCGCCCCCATTCCCGCGCACAGCGCCACGAGGTCGGTGGCGACGAACCAGGCCAGGATCTTCGCTGCCAGTCGCCCGAACGCGCGCACGCCCGAATGGGCCGCCAGTCCGGCCAGCAGGTTGAAGCAGACCAGCGGCACCGCCGCCAGCACCAGCAATCGGATGAAGAGGTCGCCGACGGGCTGGAGCACGGCGGCCCGCTCGCCCAGGATGGCGCCGACCACGATCCCCACCGCCATGCCGGCGAAGATGAGCGCGCCGGGTCCGAAACGGCGGCGTCCCGTTTCCGACGGCCGACTCATGCCCGGTGAACCCGGCGCCCCGGGCCCGGGCCCTTCAGTTCCAGGATTCGGCAAGCGCCAGCGCCCGATCGAGCAGAATCCCGTAGTAGTCGGCCACGTTGTCCGCCGTGAGCGGAATCCACTCGTCGACCTCCACCGGGTTGCCCTCGAGGATCTCGCCGTTGGGCCGCAGGGTGTGGCCGATGTTCCACATGAAGCCGACCAGCGGCTGTCCGCCGGGCTCGAGGGTCAGGGTCTCCTCCCACTCCCAGGTGTTGGAGTAGCCCCCGGGCGGCATCCCCACCACCGGTCCCAGCCCGTTGTCGGAGATGATGGAGACGAACTGATCCAGGTGCGAGCCCCCGCTCGGACCCGAGATGATCGCGATGGGCCGGCGGAAGTGGATCGGCGCGGGTTCGAGGATCCCGTCCGAGTCGCGCGGGGCGTGCGCGCTCTTGAACGGCACCGAGTTGGAGTAGGCGTCGCCGCGCGCCAGCGCGGGCACCACATCGGTCTCCAGCCAGTCGAGCAGCCAGGTGCCGTCGTCGATCACCTCCGGAACCCCGGAGTCCATCGCGCCCTCCTCGGCGGCTTCGGCGCGCTTCTCGTCGATGAAGGGCTGGATGACGTCGCTCAGGCGCAGGTTGCCGAAGGTGGTTCTGAAGGGGCGCGGCTGCAGGCGCTGCATGGCGTAGGGTCCCAACGAGCCGCCCCGGCTGCGGGTGACGTCCATCACCAGAGTGTGGTCCAGGAGGTCGTGGGCGGCCGCGTACTCGACCAGGCGGTCGACGTCCGGGACCATCGTCTCCCGGAACCCGTACCACACCAGGACCACGTGTCCGGCCGGGGCCACGGGCACCAGGAAGTCGTAGGTGGGGGTGCTCAGCACGTTGCGGGTGCCGGGATAGCGCGGCTCGGAGAAACCGGACCACGCCAACTCGCCGGTTGCGTGCCAGGCGAGCCGGTACTCCGCCTCGACCCCGTCGCCGCCGGCCACCACCAGCGTGAGCTCCCCGGGGCGCAGCGCGGGCGGGAAGATAGCGCTGGAGACGGTCATGGCCTCGGCCAGCTTCCAGCGCAGGCCGGCCTCGGTGGAGTGGGGCACGTAGACCGCGGCCGCGTCGTGCCACGCCTGAACCGGCATCCCGTTCACTTCGAGCACCCGGCTGCCGACGGGTGGCCCGTCGACTCCTTCCGCGACCTCCCCCACGAAGTAGACCAGCTCCCCGCTCCCGTAGTCGGGGAACACCCTGACGCCCGCCCGGCGGGGCTCGGGGGCGTCCCCGCTGCTTACCTCCACGCCGGCGCTGTCGGCCAGCTCCAGGCCGCCGGGGACCAGGATGACATCCAGGTGGCGGTCGCGGCGGGCGGCGCTCAGAGCCGCCAGCGCGTAGTAGAGGTCCTCCTCGGTGTCGGCCGCGACGACGCGGTCGCGCAGGGCGCGCATCGCCCCGAGCGGATCCAGCCCCAGCGTCTCGTTCTTCACCGGCGAGAAGGCCTCGCGGGCCTCCGTGCGGGCGAGGATGCTCTCGAACAGGGCGGCGCGCGTGCTCTCGTCGCCGACGCGCGACGAAGCGGATCCGGAGCTCTCGGGACCAGGCTCGGCACAGCCGGCGGCGAGGAGTGCGGCAAGGGACAGCGCGACCATCGACGGAGTCGGTGGGAAGGCCCTCATATGTCTCTCCGATTCAATTCCCGCGGGGGCCGAACACGTCGGGCAGGCGGCGCCTCAGACAGCCGAGAACGCGCTCCTGGACGCGAAGGGGCGAACCCAGCCCGCTGACCAGCTCCACGCGCTCCCCGGCCTCGGCCAGCTCAAGATACCCGTCTCTCACCGCGCGCAGAAAGTCGGCGCCCGCGCGCTCGATGCGATCCTCGCTTCCTCCCGCGGCCCGGCGCCGGGCCACGCCCTCCTCAACCGGCACGTCGAGCACCAGATAGAGATCCGGACGCAGATCTCCGGTCGCAACCTCCATCGCGGCACGCACGCGCGCGAGGTCCAAGCCGCGGCCGTATCCCTGGTACGCCAGCGTGGAGAGGTCGAAGCGATCCGCAACGACCACGTCGCCGCGCGCCAGCGCGGGACGCACCACCTCGCGGACGAACGCCGCGCGCGCCGCCAGGATCAGCAGCAGCTCCGATTCCGCGGGCATCTCCAGATCCGTTCTCCCCAGCACCACCTCGCGTATGGCTTCACCCACCGCCGTGGACCCCGGTTCGCGCGCCAGAGTGCAAGGTACGCCCCGATCCCGGAGCCACCGCGCCAGGAGCGCCGCCTGGGTGGACTTGCCCGCACCCTCTCCGCCCTCCAGTACCACGAAGCACCCCTTCACCATCGAGCCGTCTCCGACCCACTACCGGTAGTGGGTGACCCACGACGGGTAGTGGGTACCCGGTTTCCCGCGGACAGTCCGCTACTCGTAGTACTCAACGCCCAGATGGGTGATCTGCTCCTCCCCGGCGAGCCAGCGCAGCGTGTTCTTCAGCTTCCAGTGCTGAATGAAGATGTCGTGTTCCGGATACAGGCCGGGCGCCGTCTGCGGGCTCTTGAAGTAGAAGGACAGCCACTCCTGGATGCCCCCCAACCCCGAGCGCGAGGCCAGATCGAGAAAGAGCGCGAGGTCCAGGACAATAGGCGCGGCCAGGATGGAGTCGCGGCACAGGAAGTCGATCTTGATCT
Organism: Gammaproteobacteria bacterium; assembly: GCA_028821195.1. Taxonomy (GTDB): domain Bacteria; phylum Gemmatimonadota; class Gemmatimonadetes; order Longimicrobiales; family Gaopeijiaceae; genus BD2-11. Next base: position 77,516 of record JAPPHB010000083.1, on the reverse strand, counting down.
GCATCGGATATCCCAGCCAGCCGAAGATATCGATGTTGTCCCAGCCTTCCTTGTTGTCGCCGCGGGGCGGATAGTAGTTGATGCGCACCTTGTGGTAGATGTCGCCGTACAGCTCGGGGTACATCTGCGGCTGCAGGATGTGTTCGAGGACTCCGAGCTTGGAGACCTCCTTGGTCTTGAACGATTCCGGGTCGTCGAGCACCTCCCCGTCCCGGTTGCCCAGGATGTTGGTGCTGAACCAGCCCGAGAGCCCGATCATGCGCGCCTTGAAGCCCGGCGCCAGGATCGTCTTCATCAGGGTCTGGCCGGTCTTGAAGTCCTTGCCCGCGATGGGAACCGAGCGCTCGCGCGCCAGATCCTCGAGCGCCTCGAAGTCGGCCGACAGGTTGGGGGCGCCGTTGGCGTAGGGCACGCCCTCCATGAGGGCCGCCCAGGCGTAGAGCTGGCTGGGCGCGATGTCGGGGTGGTTCTCGTCCATGCCCTTCTCGAAGGCGGCCAGCGAGGCATGCACTTCGCCCGGTCGCACGTACACCTCGGTCGAGCCGCACCATACCATGACCGCGCGATCGCATCCGTGCTTCGCCTTGAAGGCGCGGATGTCCGCGCGCAGTTGCTCCGCGAGGTCGCGCTTGCTGGCGCCCCTCTTCGTGTTGGGACCGTCCAGCTTCTTTACGTATCCGGTGTCGAAGACCGCGGGCATGGGTTCGATGCCGGCCAGGAAGTCCCGAATCGGATCGAGATGGCGTTCACGGTGGAGCACGCCGGCCCGCACGGAACTCTCGTAGCCGTTGTCGGGAATCGGGTCCCAGGCGCCGAAGACCAGATCGTCAAGCTCCGCCAGCGGCACCAGCTCCCTGATCAGCGGCGTTCGTCCCTCGGTGCGTTTGCCGAGCCGGATGGTGTTCATCTGGGTGAGGCTTCCCGTCGGCTCGGCCATGCCCCTGCGAATCGCCTCCACTCCGGCGACGAAGGTGGTGGCCACGGCGCCGAAACCCGGAAGCAGCACCCCGAGCCGGCCGCTGGCCGGCGGAATCCGTTGTGGTTTTCTCACTGATCGAGCCCCCTGCCTGGGGTGAGCGTCGCCTTCCCTCCCGGCCACACCTGGCGGGCGGTCAGGAACTGATGATGATGCGCGATTTCGCGCCTTCCTCGATGGCCTTCGAGATGCCCTCGTTCACACGGCCCAGCACCCGGTCGAAGTTCGCCTGGGCCGCAACCAGCCCCTGGTACGCCGGACTCGCCTGCAGCCGCCCGAACGCCTTTTCGTATTCCTCGGCCACTTCGGGCGCGGGTTCCTCGCCGGCGCGCACGCTCCGGGCCACGCTCTCCTCCAGCTTCGCGAGCTCGCTTCGCAGGGTCGCCAGCTCGCGATCGTCATCCGCCCGCCGCGCGGCACGTTGCAGATCCTGATACTGAGCGGTCCGGCCCAGCGCCAGACCCAGTTCGCGCGCCATCTCCTCGATCGCGGCCATTCAGCCTCCCGTTATCCGTCCTCGTTCTGGTGCCGGTGTGCCAGCACCATCCGTTCGCGGCCCGCAAGGTCGGGGATGACGCGCACCCGGGCGAAGGCGCCCGTTTCGTCGATCCGGCGTGCTGCCCGAGCCGCCTGATCGGCGCCCACCTCCAGCGCCAGCAGACCCGCGGGCGTCAGATGCCGCGGCGCACCGGCGATCAGCGGTTCCAGCACCTGCATGCCGTCGGCACCCGCGTCCAGCGCCCGTCGGGGCTCCCAGTCCCGCACCTCCGGCTCCAGGCCCTCCAGTTCGGCACTGGGGATGTAGGGAGGGTTGGACACGATCACGTCGAAGCGCTCGTCGCGTCCGAGGGGCTCGTACAGCGATCCCGCCCTGAACTCCAGCGGAGCCCCGTCATGGTATTGCCCATGGTTGAGCGAAGCCACCTCGAGCGCGTCGCGGCTCAGGTCGGTGGCCACGATGCCGGCGAAGTCGCCTTCCGTGGCGAGGGCCAGGGCCAGAGCACCGCAGCCGGTTCCCAGGTCGAGCGCCCGGAGGCCGGCACCCGCGCGCCCCGCGGCCCAGGCCAGCACCTCTCCCGCGAGCAGTTCCGTTTCCGAACGAGGAACGAGAACCCGACGGTCCACGGCGAGGTCCATCTTCCGGAAAGCCGCCCTGCCCAGGATGTACTGGAGCGGCTCCCGGCGGGCGCGGCGCAGGAGCCGCGGCTTGAAGGCGGCGAGTTCGGATGCTTCAAGCGGCCGGTCATGCTGCAGGTAGAGCTCGAGGCGCGGCACCCCGAGCGTGTCGGCCAGCAGGTGCTCGGCGTCCAGCCGCGCCCCAGGCACCCCCTTCTCGTCCAGGTAGTGCGCGCTCCAGAGGATCAGGTTCAGGACGGTCCACGGTTCTTCCCTTCCCGGTACGCGACCGGAGGGCCGCTCGAGCGAGAGCGTGCTCACCCGTCCTCCAGGCGCTCGTGCCGCTCGGCCAGGTGAAGCGCTTCCAGAAGCTCGTCCAGTTCGCCGTGAAGTATCGATTCCAGGCGGTGCAGGGTGAGCCCGATACGATGATCCGTCACCCGGTTCTGGGGAAAGTTGTAGGTGCGGATCTTGGCAGATCGGTCTCCCGATCCGATCTGCGACTTGCGCTCCCGCGAGCGTTCCGCCGCGCGCTCGGCGATCTCGCGGTCGAGAAGACGACTGCGCAGCACCTTCATGGCCCTGGCCTTGTTCTTGTGCTGCGACTTCTCGTCCTGGCAGGTCACCACCAGGCCGCTGGGCTCGTGGGTGATGCGCACGGCCGAGTCGGTGGTGTTCACCGACTGTCCGCCCGGACCGGACGAGCGGAACACGTCGATGCGCAAGTGCGCCGGATCGATTTCGATGTCCACCGGCTCCGCCTCCGGCAACACCGCGACCGACGCCGCGGACGTGTGAATGCGGCCCTGGCTCTCGGTGGCCGGAACCCGCTGCACCCGGTGCACCCCCGATTCGTAGCGCAGCGCGCCGTACGCTCCGCGGCCGCTCACCGTGAAGACGGCTTCCTTGATGGCGCCGGGGATGCCCTCCGAGAGGCTGAGGAGCTCGATGCTCCAGTTCCGCCGCTCCGCCAGGCGCTGATACATGCGCATCACCTCGGCCGCGAACAGCCCGGCTTCGTCGCCGCCGGTCCCGGCCCGCACCTCGACGACCGCGGCGCGGTCGTCCAGGGGATCGCGGGGGAGGACCAGTTCCCAGGCTTGCCTCGCCAGTTCCTCAAGCCTGGCTTCCAGCTCCTCGACCTCCATGCGCGCCAGTTCCCGCACCTCCGGGTCGTCCGGATCGTCGGTGAGGTCGCGTGCCGCCTCCAACTGCTCCAGGACGCCCTCGATCTCGCTGGAGATGCGCGCGACGGGGTCCACTTCGGCCCGCCGACGGCTAAGGACGCGCAGGCGCCCGGGGTCGCGCGCCACCTCCGGCTTGGCCAGTTCCGCGTCCAGTTCGCGCAGGCGTTCCTCGGCCCCTTCAAGGCGCTTGCGCACCTGGTCGAGGCGGTCCAGGGGTCTGTCCAGAGTCGTCGTTCCGTGCGCCATGCGCAGCGATGTCCAGGTCGTCCCTTCGGGATGAGTCAGGGCCCTGCCGGGCCGCCGGGAACAACGGGCGGCCGGCCGGGATCGGGAGCCCGTAGTATAGATTTGGCCCGAATGGCATTCAATGGCGGGTTTCGGGCGCGCGGGCCATGGTTCCGGTCGGCCGCGGACGGCGGGGGCGGCCGAAGAGGAGCAGCGGGAGGAGCGCGGCCGCGGCCCCCAGCCCCGCCACGTCTCCGACACGCACGTACCAGGTGGGCCCGGGCACCGCATCCACGCGGGCGGTCGCCACGGCCGCGCGCGGGCCCTGGACACGCGCACGCACCCTCCCGGTGGGTTCGACGAAGCCCGCGGGACCGAGGTTGGCCGAGCGCACCACCCCGGTGCGGGTCTCGATGGCGCGCATGACCAGGTGGGCCTCGTGCTGCGCGACCGCGAAGGCGCCCGCGTCCGCGAACCAAGCATCGTTGGTGATGTTGAGCAGCACGCCCGCCCCCGCGCGGCGGAGCGCCCTGGCGGCGCCGGCGAACGCGGCCTCGTAGCAGATGAGCGCGCCTACGTCATGGAGACCGGCCTCGAAGACCGTCCATTCGGCGCCCGCGCGCAGCGGACTCTCCCCGGCGGCCATCGGGAACAGGCCCGCCAGCGGCATCCGCTCGACCCACGGCACCAGGCGGCGCTTGTCGTAGGGATCACCCAGCAGCCCGCCCGGCCCGGCCAGGGCGGCCGAGTTGTACCGCCGCGCCCCCGCCTCTTCCGTGCGCACCAGGCCGAACAGGACGGGCGCTCCCAGCCGCCGCGACAGATCCCTCAGCCCTTCGACCACTTCCGGCTGGTCCAGCCCGTCCCGGAAGGTGCCCTCCGAGAGCACCACCAGGGAGGGCACGGGCGCCTCGGCCAGGTTAGCCGCGAGCAGCGCGTCCACCGCGGCGAGCGCCTCCAGGTCGGACACCGCCTCGCCCGGCTGCGCGCGGAAGGTGGTGCGCACGGTGGCGACCACCGGCCCAGGCCGCAGATCGAGGTGACGGGCGCGCCACACTCCCCACGCGGGGGGGACGGCCGCCACGACCAGGGCAGCCGCCAGCCACGGGCGGACAGGCCCGGCTCCACCCCGCAGCCATCGCGCCAACCGGAGCCGCGAACGCCCGGACACGCCCTTCCGCGTCGCCGTTCGCGGTCGCCCGGTGGCCGCCGACGTGCCCCGGCCGGTCACCACGGCCTCGGCAACCAGGCCGTTTACAAGCGCCAGCCAGAACGTCACTCCGCGCGCTCCGGCCAGCTCGGCGATCCCGACCGCCTCCGGATATCCCGTTAGCGACGTCCCCAGTCCAAGCCAGGGATAGGCCATTGTCCCCGGGGCGTGGGCGATCCCCCACTCCACGGCCGTCCAGACAAGGGGTAGAGCGAACCAGAACGGAACCCGGCCGCCACGCCTCAGGAGGGCGAGCATCCAGCACGCCAGCGCCTGCGACAGCGCCAGCAGCATCACCGCCGTGGCGTAGACCAGCGGGGCCGTAGCGGTCAGCCGCGCCAGCGCCGGGATCATCCAGTGCAGCAGCAGACCGTAGTGCAGCACCCCGAACACGAAGCCGACGCGCGCAGCCCGACGGGGCGTGCGCGCCTCCCGAACCGCGACCGAAAGCGGGACCAGCGCCAGCAGGGAAGGCGCGATCAGGTGAAACGGGGGATAGGCGGCGAAGAGCAGGAGGGCGGAGGCGGACGCCAGCCACCATTCCCGCGCATCCAGGCCGAAGAGGGCCCCGACCCACATCATCCCCGCTCTTGCCGGTCGGGGATCAGCCACGGTGCGCACGCCCGCAGCCCCTCGCAACTGGCCTCAGCGAGGCTCCATCTCCCCGGGAGCCGTGCCACCGAACATGAGCTGGAGCCCGCCCCGGACGTTGAAGTAGCGCAGGTCGTCGGTCACCTCGTAGCGGCCGTGCCAATAGAGCCGGGACCATGACCACAGCGGATACTCGAGCCCCAGATGCACGTTCACTCCCGGGCGCACCGTGTCCAGAAGATCCTCGATGAAGGTGTCGTCGACCGCCTCGCCCTGTCCGTCGAGAACATGCACCGAGGCGCCCAGCCCGAGAAAGCTGAGCCATCCGAAGGGAATGTTCCAGACGACGTGGGCGTCGACACCCACCACCAAATCGCTCCACGTGATCCTGCCGAGATCCACCTCGGGCCCGGCTTCTGATCCGGACGACCCCACCTCCCGGGCGATCAGCTGCCCGAGCCGCGTCTCAAGGCGGGACACCTCCTCGGCCTCGAGCTCCGACGACCAGTACGTCACCGAAGGCGCAATACGGAGCCCGGGACCCAGGTACCCGAGGTCGAGCCGCGCGCCCAGGCTCCGTATCTCCCCGCGCACCCCGTGGATCCTGTACCCGGGAAGGTAGCCGGCCTCGAAGCCGATGCCCCGCAGGCTCAGATGTTCGTAGTCGAAGTCCGCGAGGTCCTGGGCGGCCGCGCGCGCAGCGATGCCGGACGCGGCCACGACGGTCATCAGGACCATCGCAGCGGCCCCCACCCGTTCCTTCCCGCGATCACTCTCCCTCGTCCGGCGCCAGGCCCTCATCGCGTGATGACCTGGACCCCCCGGGGCGGCGTGAAGTGGAAGACCTCGCTCCCCAGCTGGGGGTTCGGCTCGAATCCGGCCAGCCGCACCTCGCGCAGGTTGCCGTTTTCCTCCTCGATCTCGGTACGCCGGATGAACCACGTACCCTCATCGATCCACACCCGCGCCTCGCGATAGGCGGACGGCTGGCGCGGTACCAGCCGGATGACGTGGGTGGGGACGCCGTCGAGTTGCTCGCTGCGCAGATACGCGGGGGCGTAGCGGGTCCCCGGATCCGAGAGGAATTCGCGGTGGAAGTCGAAGCCGCCCCGACCCCCGGAGGTCAGGGGCGAGCGAATGACCTGGCCGGCGTCGCCGCTCGGAAAGTAAACCCACAGCCACTCCCCGTCGGCGACCACCAAATCGCCTTCGGGATCGGTGAAGCGCATGGAGAAGCGGTCCGGCTGCTGCTGGCACATGCGCCCCCGGGAGCGCGTCACCTGGTTCAGAAGCGGCGAGGTGAGGGTCTGCCGGAAATCGGCGCAGAACCCCGTCAATCCGGAATACTCGGCGGAAGCACGTTCGAGGATCGCCAACGGGTCCGCGGTATCCTGCATGGCGACGGCGGCACCCGGATCGGCGGCCGCGCACAACATCGCCAGAACGACGAAGCACGTGTTTTTCATGGCACGCCATACCCGCAGGCGAGCGCCCCCGTTCCGGCTCGGCGTGCAGTCGGGCGGCCCCGGCGGCCCCTTGGCGGACGGCTAGCGCAACGCCTCGATCTCGTCGAGACCCATGAGCACTTCACGCGGCTTCGAGCCGTCCGGCGGACCCAGCACGCCCGCGTCGTGCAGCTGGTCCACCACGCGCGCCGCGCGGCCGTAACCGATGCGCAGCTTCCGCTGCAGCAGTGAGGTCGAGCCCTGGTTCTGCCGGACGCACACCTCGGCAGCCGCGAAGAAGAGGTCGTCGCGCTCCACCGGGCCGTCCTCCTCCTCTGCGTCGCCCTTCCCTTCCCGGGTGCGCACCACGGCCAGGATGTCCTCCTCCCCGGCGAAGTCGGGCATCTCGCCCGCATCTTCCCAGTGGCGCACCAGCTGCCGGAACCAGCCCGTGAGCCGGTTCGTGTCCGATCCCGGCACGTACGCGCCCTGAATGCGCACGGGCTCGCTCTGGCCGGGCGGCAGGAACAGCATGTCGCCGTTGCCCAGCAGCGCGTCCGCGCCGTTCTGGTCCAGGATGGTGCGCGAATCGGTCTTCGAGGCGACCCGGAAGGCGATGCGGCATGGGAAGTTGGCCTTGATGAGCCCGGTGATCACGTTCACGCTGGGCCGCTGGGTCGCCACCATCAGATGGATGCCGATGGCGCGCGCCTTCTGGGCGAGCATGGTCAGGGGGCGTTCGACTTCGCCCTGGACCGTCATCATCAGATCGGCAAGCTCGTCGACGATCACCACCACGAAGGGGAGAATGCCCTCGTCCCAGGCTTCCTCCCCGGGCTCCTCGCCGGGCGCGGGCGGTCGCGGCGGATGGCGCAGGGGCTTCCCGTCGCGCACCATCCCATTGAACTCCCCCAGCGAGCGCGCCTGGTTTGCCGAGAGCAGCGCGTACCGGCGCTCCATCTCCATCACCGCCCATTTGAGGACGCTCGCGGCGTCGGAGGGATCGGTCACCACCGGATGACGCAGGTGGGGCAGATCGGCGTACACCGACAGCTCGACCATCTTGGGATCGACCATCAGCAGCCGAAGCGACTCCGGGGAGTGGGAGTAGACCAGGCTGGTGATGAAGGCGTTCAGGCAGACCGACTTCCCCGATCCGGTGGCGCCCGCGATCAGCACATGGGGCATGCGCGCCAGGTCCGAAACGTAGGGGCGCCCGGTCAGGTCCTTGCCCAGGGCGAGGGGAAGCGCGGCCTTCGACGACCGGAACGCGGGAGACTCGAGGATGTCTCGCAGATAGACGATTTCCGGCTCGGGATTGGGGATCTCCACGCCGACCGCGCCCTTGCCGGGGATCGGGGCGACGATGCGGATGCTCCTCGCCTTCATCGCCAGCGCGAGGTCGGCCTCCAGGTTGGCGATGCGGTTGACCTTGACCCCCGGCGCGGGCACCACCTCGAACTGGGTCACGACCGGCCCGGTGGTGCGGCCGCCGATCCGGCTCTGCACGCCGAACGAGCGGAGCTTCTCCACCAGCACCTCGCCCAGCTGCGAGAGCTTCAGTTCCATGCGGAAGGGATCCTTCGGCTCCGGGGCGTCCAGCAGGTCGATCGACGGCAACGCCCCTTCGGCCGGCTCTTCCAGCGCCTGCTCGCCCGCAGCCTCCGCAGACGCGGGGCCCTCCGTACCAGTGCCGGCCGACTCTGTGTCCGGTGCCTGCGGCAGTTCCGGCAACGCGTGGGCGGCCGGGTCGGGCGCCGCGGCCGCATCCCCCAGCTCCTCCACAACCCCGTCCAGCACTTCCGCGACATCCTGGGGAATGCCCCGCTCCGTCCCCCGCCGGGCCGCCTTCCCGCGGTCGTCCCCGTTCTTGCGCGACCAGGGCCGCGGCAGGCGAGCCAACCTTCCGCGCAGATCGATCGCGGCCCACGCCGACGTGAGCGCGCGTCCCAGCCAGCGGAGCGGATTCCAGTCGAGGGTGGCCACCAGCAGCCCGATCAGGAAGCCCGCGAGCAGCAACGTCGTCCCCAGCCAGCCGATGATCGAGCTGAGCCCTCCGGCCAGGGTCGACCCCAGCCATCCCGCACCGCCGGCGCTCCCCAGCAGCGAGGCCACGCAGGACGCGACCACGGCCAGGCCGGCCGTCAGGATCGCCGCCCGCACGGTGGTGCGGGTGGTCGTCCACGCGCCCGCGCGCAGCCCTCCCAGCGTCAGCAGGACCGGGAGCGCGAACGCCGCCGCGCCCAGCGCCCCGGTTGCCGCTTCCCGGAACCGCGCACCCAGCAGGCCGATCGCGTTCCCCGAAGGAAACCACGCCTGGGCACGCGCGCCCAGGACCGATACCGGGAAGAGCGCCAGAAGCAGGAACAGCGCCAGGACCACCAGGGACAGAGCCAGGATGTCGGACTTCTGACTCCTGGACAGAAAAGCACCCTCTTCCCTGTCCCGCGCGCGCCCGCGACCCGCAGGCGCCTTCCCGCCTGCTCGTCCCGGTTTCCTGCGCGCCGCCATCGCCTACGCCGCCTCGCTCATCAGGCGGTCCACCAGGCTGGTGTCGACCGCTCCCTCCACAAAGCGCCGGTCCCGCAGGATGCGCAAGAGGAAACTCAGGGTGGTGGGCACGCCGCCCACCACGAAGTTGTCCAGGCTGTGGCGAGCCCGGTCGATCGCCTCCCGGCGGGTGGCGGCGCTGACGATGACCTTGGCCAGCAGTGAATCGTAGTACCGCGGGACCGTGTAGCCGGCGTAGACGTGCGTGTCGAGGCGAATCCCGGGGCCCGCGGGCGGATGGAAGACGTCGATCGTTCCCGGCGCCGGCATGAAGTCCCGCTCCGGATCCTCGGCATTGATCCGGAACTCGATGGCGTGCCCGCGGTGGCTGGCGGGCTCGGGCGGAAACGAGAGCGGGGCCCCGAACGCCACCCGGATCTGCTCCTTCACCAGATCCAGGCCGGTCGTCACCTCCGTCACCGGATGCTCGACCTGGATGCGCGTATTCATCTCGATGAAGTAGAACGCCCCCGAAGGATCCAGCAGGAACTCCACAGTGCCCGCGCCGGCGTATTCTATGCCCGCGGCCCCCCGCACGGCGGCGCGGCCCATCTCCTCGCGCAATTCGGGCGACAATCCGTAGGCGGGCGCCTCCTCGATCAGCTTCTGGTGGCGGCGCTGCACGGAGCAGTCCCGCTCGCCCAGATGCACCACGCGGCCATGGCTGTCCCCGAAGACCTGAATCTCCACATGGCGAGGCCGCTCGATGAGCTTCTCCAGGTAGACCGAGGAATCCCCGAACGCCGCCTGCGCCTCCATCCGGGTGGAACCGAAGACCCGTTCCAGCTCGCCGGCGTCGCGCGCGATGCGCATCCCCTTGCCGCCGCCGCCCGCCGCGGCCTTGACCATCACCGGGTACGCGATCCCGTCCGCGAGCCGAAGCGCTTCGCGCACGCTGTTCAGCGCCCCCTCCGAACCCGGCACCGTGGGCACCCCGATCTCCATCATCGTCTCGCGCGCCACGACCTTGTCGCCCATGGCCCGAATCTGGTCCGCGGTCGGGCCGACGAAAGTGATGCCGGAGGCGTCGCAGATCTCGGAGAATTCCGCGTTCTCCGCAAGCAGCCCGTAGCCGGGATGGATCGCGTCCGCGCCCGTGATCTCCGCCGCAGCGATGATCCGCGGGATGTTCAGATAGCTCTCCGCCACGGACGGCGGTCCGATGCAGACCGCCTCATCCGCGAAGCGCACGTGCAGCGAGTCCCGGTCCGCCTCCGAGAAGACCGCCACCGCCTCGACGCCCAGCTCGTGGCACGCGCGAATGATGCGGAGCGCGATCTCGCCCCGGTTGGCGATCAGTACCTTAGCGAACACCCGTGAAGCTCCCGCATCGCGCGCGTCGGGTCGGGCCCGTGGAGCCCCGGCCGGAGGGCCGCGACCCGCTCAGACCGGCGCCACCCTGAAAAGCACCTGTCCGTACTCAACCGGCTCGCCGTCTTCCACCAGGATCTCCTCGATGGTCCCGCTGATGTCGCTCTCGAACTCGTTCATGAGCTTCATCGCCTCGATGATGCAGAGGGTGTCCCCCTCGGAGATCCTCTGTCCGGTGTCCACGTAGGGTGGGGCTCCCGGGGCTCCGGCGCGGTAGAAGGTCCCCACCATCGGCGACTTGATCTCGATCAGCGTCATGGCCGGCTGTTCCCTTGCGGCCGAATCGCCCGCCACCGTCGATTCCGCCGGGACAGCCGAGGCACCGTCCCCGGAGGCCGCTGACTCGACTGCCCCCGCAACGGGTCCGGCCCCTGCTTCGGTCGGCACCGGAGCTGGCGGGGGGGTCTTGCTGATCCGCACGCGCGTGCCGCCGCGCCGGATCTCCACGGTGTCGATCCCGCTCTCATCCACCGCGCGGATGAGGCGCTCGACGAACTCGGCGTCGATCATGACGTCACCCGCGTCAGGTACTTGTCCTCCCTGCGATCCACCCTGAGCACGTCTCCCACCTCCACGAAGAGGGGAACCTGGACCACCGCCCCGGTCTCCAGGGTGGCCGGCTTGGTGCCGCCCTGGGCGGTATCGCCGCGCACGCCGGGCTCCGTGCCGGTCACTTCGAGCTCGACGAAAGCCGGGAGTTCCACCGCGATGGCGTCGTCGTCGTGGACCAGGACTTCACACTCCATGTTCTCTTTCAGGTACTTCAACTGATCTTCTCCGACCATGCTTCCCGAGACCGCATGCATGTCGTAGGTGCGCAGGTCCATGAAGTGGAAGAATGCGCCGTCGGTGTAGCTGTACTGCATGGGACGGCGTTCCAGGCGAACGCCCGTCACCCGCTCCCCCGCCCGGAAGGTCTTCTCCACCACGTGGCCGTCCAGCACGTTCTTGAGCCGCGTGCGCACGAACGCGCCGCCCTTCCCCGGCTTGACATGCTGAAAATACGTGATCGCCCAGAGGACACCGCCGATGTCCAGGATCATGCCGTTGCGAAAATCGGCTGTAGTGGCCATGCAGCCTCGATCGGTTGAGTTGCGCCCTCCCGGGAACCGCAGGTCAATCCCGGGACAGGTGCGCCAGAAGCCCCCTGAGGGCAAGAAGATAGCTTTCCGCGCGAAAACCGGCGACCACGCCCGCGGCAACGGGCGCCAGGTACGACCGGCGCCGGAAGGACTCGCGCGCCGCCGGGTTCGAGAGATGTACCTCGACGAAGGGCCTGTCGATCCCCGCGAGCGCATCCCGCAGGGCGACGCTGGTGTGCGTGAACGCCCCCGGATTGATCAGAACGCCGTCGATCCGGGGCACGGCTTCCTCCAGATAGTCGAGAATCGCCCCTTCCGAATTGGACTGGAAGACTTCGATCTCCACGCCCAGTTCCTCCGCCAGCGCGTGAAGGCGCCGGTTGATGTCCTCGAGCGTGTCGGAGCCGTACACCTCCGGTTCGCGTCGGCCCAGCATGCGCAGGTTGGCTCCGTGTACGATCGCGATCCTCACGGCGCCCCCTCGCGCGCGCCGGCCATGGGCGCATCGGGCGCCAGCGCCTCGATCGGAACGACCTCCGCATCGCCGCCGCGCAGCGGGACGACATCCGGGGTCTTCGCCGTCTCACCGCCCCGAACCGCCTCGGGCTTCCCCGTCGCGTCCACTTCGGCCCCGATTTGCCGGCGAAGGCGCTCCAGGCGGCTCACAAGCGCCTCGTCGCCAGGCTCGGATTCGATGAGCTGCTCGTAGACCGCGATCGCCTGCGCGTGGAGCCCCTGCTGTTCGTAGAGCCGGCCCATGGTGCGGGTGTAGATGCCTGCGTCCGCAACGGCGTCGGAAGCGGCGGCAGGCGTCTCGATAGGGATCCCGGCTGGACGGGCAACTCCTCCGGCTCCCTTCGCGGATGCCGGAGCGGACCGCTCTTGCGCGGGTTCGGCGACGGCCGGCTGCTGCTCCTCGGGCTCCGCTGCCGCCAGCTGCTCTTCCTCGGCTTCCAGAGCAACCGGATCGACCGAGGCCAGTCCGCTGTCGGTTCCGGCAACCCATACGCCCGCGTCGCCCGCCATCCATGACTCGTCCGGGAGCTCGGCATCGCCTTCAACCCTGGAACCGGACGCCGGGGCGTTCTCGACGAGGGGACCGACCCTGGCCAGAACCTGCCGCGCCTCCACGTTGCCCGGATCGAGCTCGAGCACGCGCCGGGTAGCGGCCAGAGCCCCCGCATGGTCCGAAACATCCCGCGCGACCCGCATCGCCACCACGTGTGCACTCGCGAAATCGGGATGACGCCGCAGGCCCTCGTCGAGCAGAAGCCTGGCCCGCAGGAGGTCCCCCGCCCGCCTGTAGGCGTCCGCCAGGGGCACGAACGACCGGCCCTGTCGATCCTCCGAAGAGTGGAAGCAGGAGTAGAGCCTGCGAATCCTCCGCTCAAGCGACTGATCCACAGGCAGGCTCTCGGAAAGAGGGAAGACTCCGGCGCCGCGCGCTCGGGGGAAGGCGTGTCGAATTCGCGAGCGGCGCTCGCGCGTCAACCGGGAAAAGTAGGGAGCCGCTGCGAAGGGTGTCAACGGACCCTTTCCCGGGCCTCGCTTGAGAGGCATCCGGCATTCCCGTAAATTGCGTTCCTTGCGGAAGATTCCCGCGATCACGCCATTCTTGCCGGACCCGGACACGCCAGGAGACGCCTCGCCATGATGCGGACCATGCGGGACAACACGAAGTGGATCATGATGATCACCGCGCTCGCGTTCGCCGCGCTCATGGTCTTCGAGTGGGGGATGGACATTACCGGGCGCACCGCCGGGTTGAGCGAGCTGGGTGAGGTCGATGGCGTGCCGGTCATGTACGAACAGTACCAGTTCGCCTATCGCAACCTCTACGAGCAGACGCAACTGGCCCAGGAAGAGGCGATCACGTCCGACCAGAACCTCGAAATCGAGGATGCGGCCTTCGACGAGGTCGTGACCCAGATCCTGATCCAGCGCGAACTCCAGCGGCGCGGCATCCGGGTGAGCGACGACGAAGTCCGCCAGGCGGCGCGCTTCAGCCCTCCGCCGCAGTTCCAGGCGCTCGAGGGCTTTCAGACCGAAGGCGTCTTCGACATGCAGAAGTATCAGGACTACCTTGCCACCGCGTCGGAGATCGCCCTGCTGGAACTCGAAGCCTACTACCGCGACATCATCCCCCGCACGAAGCTCCTGCGGCAGCTGAGCACGGGCATCTACCTCCCGGACGCGGCCCTCTGGTCGGCGTACAGGGACGAGAACGAACAGGTCGAAGTCCGCTACCTGTCGCTCGATCCGGCGACGCGCATCGGCGATGACGAGGTCGAGGTTTCCGATGCGGAAGTCGCCGCGTACTACAGGGAGAACCGTGACGAGTTCGCGGTGCCCCCGAGGGCTACCGTGGTCGCGGTCGTGCTCGACAAGGATCCCAACGCCGCCGACACGGCCGCAGCGCGCGAGCGCGCCGAGGAGATCCGCCGGGAGATCCTCGATGGGGCCGACTTTGCCGAGCTGGCGGCGGCGGAATCGGTGGACGAGGGTTCGGCCGCCCTGGGCGGAGACCTGGGAACCTTCCCCCGGGGGATGATGGTGCCGGAACTCGATTCGGCGGCGTTCAGCGCGCCTCTGGAAACGGTTACCGAGCCGGTCGCCACGCAGTTCGGATGGCACCTCATCGAGGTGACCTCGCGTACCGCGGACTCCGTGAGCGCGCGTCACATCCTGGTGCCCGTGGAGCGTACCGACGCCTCCGAAATCGATCTGCTGACCACGGCCGACTCCCTCGAAGTGCTGGGCGAAAACCTTCCCCTCAGGGAAGCAGCGGCCGAGCTGGGCCTGGAGGCCAACCCCGTCGACATCACCGAGGAGTTCCCCTTCGTACTGGGCGCGGGCCAGGTGCGCGAGGGGTCGGAGTGGGCGTTCGAGGAAGCGGAGGAAGGAGACGTCAGCCCCGTCTTCGAGAACGCCGAGGCCTTCTACGCGCTGGAGCTGGTCGGCCGTGAACCGGAGGGGGTTCTGCCGCTCGAACAGGCGCGCGCAGCCATAGAGCGAACCCTGCGGCTGGAAAGGAAGCTCGAGCGTGCTCTGGCGCAGGCGGAAGACGCCGCGCGGGACGGGGGCACCCTGGAGCAGATCGCCGAGCGCCTGGAGGCCGAGATCGAGGAGTCCCCTCCGTTCTCACGCAGCGATTTCGTGCCCGGACTCGGTCGGCAGAACGCGGTCATCGGCACCGCATTCGGGCTGGAGCCGGACCAGCTGAGCGGCGTCGTGGAGGCCAACGGACGCGCCTTCGTCATCGAGTTGACGGAGCGGATTCCCGCCGACAGCACCACGTGGGAGGAGCAGAAGGTGGTTCAGCGCGCGATGATCGGAGGCACGCTGGGCCAACAGAGGCTGGACCAGTGGATCACCAGCCTGCGTGAGCGCGCCAACATCGTCGATCGCCGCCGGGAGGTCTTCCGGGCCCAGGAGGAGGCTGCGAACCAGACGCAGCTTCCGCTGGCCTTCCAATAGGCGGGCGCCGCCACTCGCCCGGGCGGCGGCCCGGCCTCCTCAGGCAGTCGTCCCGGCTTCCGCGCCGGCTTCCGTTCGACTGCCGAGTTTACGCGGCTCTCCACCCTCTTCGGAACTCTCCGCGGGAGAGGGTGCGACCATTTTGGGCTGTTGGGGTGTCTTCAACTCGCGCTCGATGTCGCGCACCGAACTCTTGAACTCGCGAATCCCCTTGCCCAGTGACGAGCCGATTTCCGGGAGGCGCTTGGCGCCGAAGAGAAGCAAGAACACCAGGAAGATCAGGATGATCTCCCACATTCCAAGTCCGCTGAATCCCATGACAGCTCCTTCCCGCTGAAGACCGGCGAAGCGTGCTGGTCCGTTCGACGTGCCCGGTCAATCTAACTCATACCGGCGTCTCGCGCGCCGGGTCCGTGGGGGTCGTCCGCAGGCTGCTAGAGCCAGGCGCGGACGATGGGCGCCACGATGCCGATTCCCGCCAGCGTGAGCACGTTGAAATGAAATGCCAGCGGTCCGAGCGTAATGTCAAGCGCAACCAGCCCGACGGAGACCGGGCCCAGGCTCGCCGTCACCGCCGCGGTAAGGAACTCCCGGGTCGCGCTCTCGGGCATGAACTGGGCGAGGCGGGTAAGCAGCGCACCCAGGATGAAGCCACCCACCACGACCACCACGGCCCGGGAGTACGATCTGCTTCGAGCTTCGAGCAACTTAGCCACTTGACGACCTCCGACCGCGGCCATCCCGACCGCGGAGCTTGTGTAACGACTTCGTGCCTCCCGTCGCGTGCCTGACTCCCGGAGGTCTCATCGACGCCGATCGACCACGTAGGCGATCGAGCTGAGAAGCGCCTGCTTGGCGGACCCCGCCTCCAGGTCCTCGAGCGCCGCCGCCGCCCAGCCGGCGTAGCGTTCCGCCCGTTCGCGAGCGTACTCGAGCCCGCCCAGTTCCTCCACCAGCTCGATGAGCCCGGCGATCTCCTCGTCGGAAGGATCGCGGCTGGAAAAGAACCTGCGAATCCCTTTCCGTTCCCTGGCGCCGGCCACCTTCATCGCTCCGATCAGGGGTAGTGTGACCTTCCGCTGGCGCAGATCGTGGCCCGTGGGTTTGCCGGTCACGGCCTCGGTCCCGGTGTAGTCCAGCAGGTCGTCGGCAATCTGAAACGCCATTCCGAGATTGTGTCCGAAGCGCCTGAGCGCCGAGCACCGGCGATCCGGCCCGGTCGCGAGGGCGCCGATCTCGCAGGATGCGGCCATCAGGGATGCCGTTTTGGCCGCGATCAGGGCATAGTAGTCCTCTTCGGAGAAGTCCAGGGCGTCGTAGGAGGTGAGCTGGCGCATTTCCCCCAGACTCATCTCGTTGGCGGCGATCGCCAGGCAGCGAAGCACGTCCAGATTGCCGACGCGCGTCAACTCGGTGACGGAGCGGCTGTACAGGTAGTCCCCCATGATGATCGCGACCTGATGCGTCCACAGCGCGTTTACCGTGGGCAGGCCGCGGCGCAGCACCGAGTGGTCCACGGCATCGTCGTGAACCAGGGTCGCGAGGTGCACCAGTTCGACGGCCGCCGCCAGGGTAACCGCGGGATCACCGTCTCCCCCGCATATGCGGTCCGCCAGGAGCACCAGAGTGGGGCGGAACATCTTGCCCCGCATGAGCAGGAGGTACTGGTTGACCTCGTCGGTCATCCCCAGATTGGCGCGAACGATGCGCCGGAGCTCCGCGCGCACGCGCTCCAGATCCTCGCGCACGGGCTCCTGGATGTGGGCAAGCGTGGATGGTTTGGTGGTGACGGGCTGGGTCAACGACCTCTTTCCTGAAAGGGGTTGGCGTGGCAGTCCGTGGATTAGTCCCCGTTCGTCCAGGGGTTGCTGGGTCAGGAGGGGCTGCCGGGAACAGGATCCGCCGACTCGCCGGCCGTCCCCCGCGGCGCCCGGCCGAGATCGCGCAGGCGCGCCTCGACATCCTCAAAGCCGATGTCGATTGCGAGGGTCTTCCTGTAGAAGTCGCACGCCGCCTCGGGATTGCCGGACGCCTCCTGAGCGCGCCCCATATAGTAGTAGATTCCAAGGAAGTCGTCTTCGCGCTCGAGGGGCAGGTCGAGGGCCTTCGCCAGCGTGCTGACCGCGAGTTCGGCGTGGCCGGCGTCGAGAAGGGAGCGACCCAGCATCTCATGGGCCGCCGAGTTGGCGGGGTCCACGCGGATCGCACGTTGAAACTCGGCTATGGCCTCCGGGCCGAGCCCCATGGTCCGGTACGCCGTGCCCATGTCCTGATGGATGCGCGCATTCCCGGCCGGAACGCTGCGGACCAACCGGGCCCGGAAGCGCGACAACGCGGCCCGGAAGTCCTCACCGGGTGCCGTGTTCTCATCTTCCTCGGTCAGCCGGGTCGCCTCCGGCGCCGACCCGTCGTCCAGGAGCAGCGCCCTGAGGTCGACATACGGGGAGGGCGATTCGGACTCGCGGGCCGCCCCTCCGGGATCGGCGGGAGGGTCCGTGCCCGGAGAATCCCCGGCCCGCTCCAGGGGCGCGTCGGTCGTCATGAACGGACCTCCGCGAGCAGAGCCTCGCGCAGCCGGGACGGGTCCGGATCCAGCAGGTTGAGGCGGGAGGCGGCCGCGGAAAGGACCAGGCTCCCGGGGATGGTTCCGATGACCTCTGTCTGTGTGATGCGGCCACCCATCCGGTCCACCTCCGCTTCAATGGCCTCGAAAACGCGCATGGGCGGTGTGCGTTCCATGTCTTCCAGGTTCATGGAGATCTGAAATACGTCGCTGGAGGGCAGATATAGCCCCAGCGCCCTCAACCCGACAAATCCGCCGCTGCTCTCGCGCAGCCGGCCCGCGACATCCTTCACCTGCTCCAACGATAACCCCGATACGCAGACATTCCACGCGAGGAGGGGCGGCCGGGCTCCGACGCAGGTCGCGCCCGCCGTCGGATGGACGCCCGGATGAGCCCAGGGCCGAGGCAGGATATCGGGCTCGCGACCGGCTGGAAACCCCCCCGTGAGCGCCTCGAAGCCTCCGGCCCGCAGAGCGGACAGGGAGCGGCCGGTTCCGGCGGCCCCGTACAGGTACACGGGTATCCCCATCGCGGCCAGCCCTTCCGCCACCCTGCGGGCGCTCGCAGCCGCATCCTCCAGGCCAAGGCCCCGGGCGGGGATGAACGGGAGTACGTCGAGGGCGCCCACGCGCGGATGTACGCCCGCGTGCCGCCGCATGTCGATGGCCTCCACCGCCAGCCGCGCGACCGACAGGGCCGCCCGCTCCACGACCCGGGGAGGGCCGGCGAAGGAGATGACCGAACGATGGTGGTCCGGATCGGCGCTCCGGGCCATCACTTCGGCGCCCTCGGAGGCGATGACCCGGGCAAACTCGCGAACCAGAGCAAGGTCGCGGCCTTCGCTGAAGTTGGGGACCGCTTCAAGGACCGGGGTCATGTCGCGATTATACCCCGGCGGCGGCGCCCTCTCAACCTGAACCGGTCAGAGGACGCACCGTCCCCGATTGCCGGGAGATCCGGGTTCGGTGTCAGGTCCCGTAGCGAACGAGCGCTGCGGGCCCGCGGCGCTCCAGGCCCACATTGCCGGCTTGAAGCTGATGGGCCCAGTCGAAGACCATCACCGCGCCATCGTCCAGGTAGCCCTGGCTGGTGATCCGCACCGCCGCGTAGTGGTTGCCGCCGGCTCCCGAATAGCGAAGCACGTAGGTGGTCGCGGGCAGCGCCTCCACCGCCTGGGTGGTGTAGTCCCGCGAGGGCGCGACGGTCACGTCGATGCATCCCGCGTCGCTCCCGGGTCCGCACTTGAGCTGGCTGGTCGAAAAGACCCGGTTGTGGATCTCGGCGCCCGGCCCGGGGACCAGCCACCACCCGGCCTGGTCGTGTTCGAACCGGAAGTGGCGGTCGGGTGCGTCGCCGTGGACGATGGGTCCGTCCTGTTCGTTCAGCGGGAACCGAAAACCCGAAGACGACGGCGCGTCGAGATAGGAGTAGATCAGCTCGCCGTGGTAATCGGGACGCGGGGTCGCGCTCGCCAGCGAGCTGCCCCCGCTCTCGTGTCCCTGATCGTCGAGGGCGGAAACGAAATAGTTGTAGGTCTCGCCGTTGCTCGCCCGCAGATCGAGGAATCCCTCGGAGTCCGTCTCGCCCAGGAGGAAGACATCGCCGTCCTCGAGGTATACCCTGTAGTGGGAAAAATCCTCGGCGGCGCGCGCGTCGTCACTCCAGGTGAGGAAGACGGATCCGTCCAGCGCCGTCGCCAGGACCGTAACCGGCACGGCGGGAGGATCCGGCATCGGCACGGCCACCTCCACCAGATGGCTGGAAGGTGTTTCCAGCCCCGATGCTCCGACCGCGGCCACGTAGTACTCGTAGGTCGCCCCCGCCGCCACGTTGGCGTCCCGGTATTCGCAGGCTCCCTCCGCGCAGCTGCTTACCTCGGCGATGAGAAAGTAGTCCCGGTCGGTGATGCGCCGGGAGTAGACGCGGAAGGTCTCACCGCTCCAGCCGGGCGCGAGGGTCCATGTGACGGTGACCACCCCCGCGAAATAGTGGGCATCCAGCGCGTGCGGCGCGGCGGGCGGATCTTCCAGAGTGAGCAGCACTCCATCCTCGTCGCAGGCCGTCAGGGTGCCCAGCAGAAGGAGCGCCTTCAAGCTGCGAGCACATCGTCCAAACGCATACCCGTCACCGAACATCGGAACCTCCTCGTGGCATCCCGGAGCGCATCGCAGGCGTCTCCTGCCCAATCAGCGCCCATTGGTCTGCACGAGGTGTGCCAAACGCCGGTCTCGGGAGCGCCCCGCCGGCCGGGCGCTTCACCGCTCGCGGTGCCCGGGCCGATTCATCCACGGACCGCTAGCGGAACTGCCTCTCCAGGGGATCGGAGCGGTCGTACTGCTGATAGTCGAACTTCAGATCGCGATTGTCGCTCAGGGCCACCTCGAAGCGGAACGCCCAGTTGCCGGTGACCGTGCGCCTGAAATCGAAGTTGGCTTCCCAGCGATGCAATTGCCGGGTGAACGTGATCATGTGGTCGTTGAACGACCCCAGCTCCACGTCGTAGGAAGTACGCCAGCTCGCGCGCCACAGCTCGGTAGGCTCGAACCTGACGTTGAGCTGAACCATCTGCCGGGCCAGGTCGGCTTCGCGCGGGCGCTGTAGCGAATAGGAGACGCTCGCGTCCCATCCGCCCCCACCGCCGCGGGGACGACCCTGAGCGCTCTGCCTGCCGAAATCGCGCGAGGTATCGCCGAAACCCGGCACGATCTGGCTCTCGTCGAGGCCGCTGGCTGCCGAGAAGGGGTCCTCCTCTTCGAGCAGGTCGTCCTCTTCCGGTTCCGGCTCCGGGTCCGCCTCTCCGCCGCCCCCCAGCCCGATCAGCCCTCCGATCCAGCGCAGCGGAGGGGAAGCCGCGTTCAGCGAGAACGAGAGATCGAGTCCGGAGAGATGGGGAGCAAACTGCCTTCCCTCCCCTGCCTGGCCGCTCTCGTCGAACAGCAGGTGCTCCATGGAGATCTGCAGGCCGCGCAGAAAGTCCGAGCTGATGCTGTTGGAGAGCGTGGTGGTCGTGAAGCCGTCCGTGAACTGGCCGAGAGAGTCGGCGCGCACGAAGTCATAGTTGACGGCGCTGGTCTGCAGGGCCAGCAGCTGAACGATTTCCGCCCGCTCCCTCCGCCGGGGTTCGCCGCTCGGATCGGGAGGGGCTTCTTCTTCCTCCTCCTCGGACTCCCCGGTTTCGCGCTTCGCCTCGAAGGTCTGGTTCAGCCGGATCCGCATCTCGTTCTTGGCGCGGAATTCCCCCCGGCCGAAGACGGCGTTCTGAACCTCCGTCTGCGTCACCGCGGGAGCATACGAATAGTCGAAGCCGGGCGAGAGCTTGTGGCGGATGGCGGAGAAGCCCCCCACGCCCGGCCAGAGCCCGTAGAGGTCGGTCTTGAGCCCGGCGCCGAAGGAGATGCGGGTGGGCGCGGACACCAGCGACCCCGCCTCCGGGATCTTGTTCGTCTGCAGCGCCCGGCCCGACATGGACAGATTGGGCGTGAAGGTCGTCGTCCCGACGAGGCGCTGCTGGTAGCTGAGCGTCTGGGACCAGGTGAGATCGGTGCTGCTCAGGTCCACGCGCTCCGGGGACGCGCTGTCGGCCGCGGGCGCGACCACGCTGCCAAACCAGGCCTCGAGCCGGTCCGCCGCCGCCAGGCCGGCCGCAGGCGCGAAGACCTCCAGCCCGTCCCTGGTCACCGCCTCGTTGAAGCTCAGGCTGTGCGACAGGGAGAGCGCGCCCAGGCTCAGGCTGGACGACAGGCCTCCGCGCGTGTTCTCCTTGTCGGCCAGGCTCTCCTTGAACTCGCCCGGCGGCTGATCCAGCCGGTCCTCGATGCTGCGCGTGTAGTTCCCACTGCCGGTCCAGATGATGTTGTTGTACCAGCTGGCCCGCGACGACGGAGCGGAGAAGAAGGTGATCGGCGAGAGCGAGAGGTTGGCCGACGGCAGCGTGAGCGACACCCGGTCGTCGGAGAGGAACTGGCGACGGTTGGCGCTCATGGAGACGTTGCCCCAGTCGAAGCGCCGGTTGATCCCTCCCTGCGAGTCGATCGATTGCGTGACCTCGCGCGGGTCGAAGGAATTCTGGCGCACGAAGTCGGTGGAGGAGGCGTAGCTTGACCGGATCTCGAAGCGCGTACGCTCGTCGAGCTCCCAGTTGTGGGAGGTGCTGAAGGCGAGCGTCGTGCTCCCGTCCTCCCGCCAGAAGTTGCGGAAGTTGACGTTGCCACGCAGAAACTGGCGCAGCCAGTTGTAGTTCAGGGTCCCGGTCACGCCCACGTAGTTGTCGGCCCACCAGTCCATTGCCACAGACGCGTCCGCGTAGTCGTTGATGGCCCAGTAGAAGCCCAGATTGGAGACGCGGCGACTGTAGCCCGCCGAGCTGCGCACGATGTCGTTCACGCTGAAACGCGGCGTCAGGATGCCGCTGGCGCGTCCGCGCTCGATGCTCTGGAACATGAAGGGGAACCAGAAGACGGGAACGTCGGCGAAGTAGAGCTTGACCGACCTCGCCACCAGCATGTTGCCCGCCACGATCTTGATCTCGCTGGTGTCGAAGTGGTAGTGCGGATGCTCCAGGTCGCAGGAGGTGAAGCCGACGTGTGCCCCGTGGACGATCTCGGGCGTCACCGAGGGCAGGTCGCCGAACACGTTCCAGGGACTGCCGCCTTCGGCGAACCGGGTGCGCGCGCTGTAGGCGGTGCCGCGCTGGCTGTCGAGGCTGTAGATCATCGAGGTGCTGTTGAGGGGTTCGCCCTCGCGCCCCGTGAACACCGAGGCCCCCTCGGTCCAGATCAGGTTCGTGGAGTCGTCCATGGTGATGGACGAATCGGCCTCCAGCTGCATGCGCTCGG
This sequence comes from Gammaproteobacteria bacterium, assembly GCA_028821195.1. Classification (GTDB taxonomy): domain Bacteria; phylum Gemmatimonadota; class Gemmatimonadetes; order Longimicrobiales; family Gaopeijiaceae; genus BD2-11. Next base: position 54,887 of record JAPPHB010000083.1, on the reverse strand, counting down.
CGCCTTCCCGGAAGAATCGCGCGCGCGCGTCCGGGTTGCCGTAGAGGACCACCTCGCCGCTCGACCCGAACTCGAGCCCGGCGCCCTCGTACTGGCTGGCCTGGTATCCCGGCAGCGAGAGCAGGGCGTTTAGCACGGAGTCCGGGCCCGGGGTCACCGGCCGGGGAGCCCGTTCCGTCGAGTCGGGCAGCTCCCGCAGCGAGTCCGGCAGCGGCGGGGCGGCCAGGCGTTGGAGCGCCTGGAGGACCTGTACCCGGGCGGAGTCAACGACAACAGTCGTGTCGGGCGGCCCCGGCGGAGGAATCGAGTCCGGGACCTGCTGGCCGTGCACCGGAATGGACAGGCCCGCCACGGCCAGCGGCAGGAGCAGGGCGACCGGAAGGTGCGCCGGCCGGCGGCGCGGGTCCGGGGCCATGCCTACCCCGCCTGAACGGAGTCCGGCGGCGGATCGGCCGCGGCGGCGACGCGCTCCTCGCGCTTCCGGTAGATCATGACCGAAAGCATGATCGAGAACTCGTACAGGATGATCAGCGGCACCATCATGAGCAGCGTCACCATGATGACGTCACCCGGGGAGATGAGCGCCGCGACGATCGTGATGAGCAGGATCGCGTGCCTGCGCTTGGCGCGCAGGAACTTCGGCGTCACAAGGCCCAGTACGCTCAGGATCATGACGACCACCGGCAATTCGAAGATGATGCCGAACGCCACCAGCAGCTGAATCGTGAATCCGAAGTAGTCCTGGGCGGTCCACTGCGGGCTCATGATTTCCGTCTGGAACCCGACCAGGAACTCCAGGGTGATCGGCAGCGCGATGTAGTACGCCATCAGCACGCCGAGAACGAACAGAACCAGTCCCATGTAGAGCGAGGGCACGATGACCCGCTTCTCGGACTTCTTGAGCGCCGGCGCCAGAAACGACCAGACGTGATAGACGATGATGGGGAACACCAGGAGGAACCCGATCAGGATCCCGTACTTGAGCGTGATGAAGAACGCGTCGGTGGGCTTCAGGTTGATGAGCGTCTGATCCTCGCCGAACAGCGCCCGGTAAGGACTGAAAAGCACCTGGAGCATGTCCCCGTAGTGCACCAGCAGGAACCCTGCCACCGCCCCGATCGCCAGCGCCAGCAGGCTCCACAGGATGCGCCAACGAAGCTCTTCGAGGTGGTCGAGAAAAGGCATCTCTCCGGCTGGGTTCGGGGTTTTGCTGGGCATCCGATGCGACTCCGCGGGTTTACGGCCCGACCGATGATCGCGAAAGATAATGCCTCGGCGGCGGGGGAATACCGCCACCCGCAGAGCTTCCGCCGACGCTCCGTTCGCGCGTCAGATCGGAAGCTCGACCTGGTCTCTGGCGCGAAGGCTGCGTTCCCGCCGGAGGTTCAGGTCCGCGATCATCTCTTGGAACTCTTGGATATCCTGGAAGTTCCTGTACACGGACGCGAAGCGGACGTAGGCAACCCGATCCAGCGGCTTGAGCGCTTCCATCACCATCTCGCCGATGCGCGAACTCCGGACCTCGCCACCCCCTTCCACGGTGAGCGTGTACTGGATGTTGCCGGCGATGGCGTCGATGGTGGACGGGGAGACGGGGCGCTTGGCGCACGCCACCTGAATGCCGCGCACGAGCTTCGCGCGTTCGAAGTCCTCGGTGTCGCCGCGGCTCTTGAGCACCCGGAGGGGCCGCTCCTGGATGTACTCGTAGGTGGTGAACCGGCCCCGGCACTCCTTGCACTCGCGGCGGCGGCGCACAGCCTGCCCCTGCCCGGTCGAGCGCGTATCAACGACGTGATTGTCGGGGCAGCCACAGTGAGGACACCGCATCCCGCACCTCCCGGAGGGAAATCGCCGGCGGGCGCCGCCGGTTGACCCGACAGCCTTATCGCATCCGCCCGGTGACCGATCCCTCCCCGGACGCGGCCTGGGGGATTTCCTGAAGTTTCTGCTGCGCGAGCTCCGCGACGTCGGAGTCGGGGAACCCGCCGATCACCCGTTCAAGCAGATTGCGCGCCTCGTCGGTGTTTCCGAGTTCGTCGTGGAGAAGCGCGGCACGATAGAGCGCCTCCGGAACCCGCGGGGAGTCCGGGTACATCATGGGAACGCGCATGAACCCTTCGATCGCGTCTTCGAGGCGTTCCTCCTGCAGGTCGAGGTCGGAAAGGAAGAAGGTCGCGTCCCCGGCGAGTTCGTGATTCGGGTAGGTGGCGAGGAACAGGTCGAAACTGCGGCGCGCGGTGACGTTCGAGCCCCGGTCGTACATCCGCAGCGCCGCCTCGAAAAGGGCTTCGGGCCCCTCGATCTCCTCCATCGGAAGCCCGACATCGCCCGAGTCCGCAACGACGACCGGCGCCCGCTGCATCATTTCCACCTGGTCGCGCAGGGAGGCCAGGGCACGCTGGCTCTGGCCCTCGACCTCAAGGAGGATCAGAATCTGCTGGTGGAGGTCATCCAGCCGCTGCAGTACCTCGCGGCGCAACTCCAGGTAGAGACCGGTCTGGCCGGAGAGGGTGTCCTGGCTGGCACGAACCAGCGCCTCGAAGTCGGCCAACTCCCTCGCCTGGCGCGTGGCGACCGAGCTGACCTCCTCCTGAAGAACGCGGATGTCTCCCTTGGTGGCGCACCCCGCGCCCGCCAGCGCCCCGATCAGGGCGATCGGGAGGAGGACCTGTCGCGGCACGGCGTTCCTGTACGGACGCACTTACCCGGCCCGGTCGATCCCGGATGGGGCGGCTACTGGCCGCCGCCCGGAACCTGGATCTGATTGCCTCCAGCCGTGATCACGAACTCGTCGCGCCGGTTCTGGGCCCAGGACTGCTCGTTGCTGCCCATCTCGCGGGGCTGTTCCTCGCCGTAGGAACGCACGTCGAAGCGAGACTCGGCGAGCCCGGCGTTGACGAAGAACTGGCGCACGGCTTCCGCGCGCCGGCTGCCCAGCGCCAGGTTGTACTCCGAGGATCCGCGCTCGTCCGCGTGTCCCTCGATGCGGAGCTGTACCGCCGGGCTCGCGCGCAGTACACGGACCTTGCGCTGGAGCACGCCCTCGGCGTCGCTGCGAATCTCCGCCATGTCGAAGTCGAAGAAAACCATCGCCGTGAGCGCCTCGCGGGCAGCCTCGAGCGCGGCAGCGCGACGTGCCTCCTCTTCAGCCGCCCTGCGGGCCGCTTCTTCCGCCGCTCTGCGGGCCGCGTCGATGGAATCCTGGTTCGGACCTTCCTCAACGGGGGGCGGAGGGGGAGGCGGAAGTTCCTCCTGTCCGCACGAGGCGACGAACAGTCCGGCCGCGACGACGGAAATAATGAGACCGCGGTGCAACATCGCTACTCCTCGAATATGGGTGTCGGTGTCCGGTATCAGGCGTGCGCACGAATCAGCCATATACGTAAGAAATCGGACGCCCAAGCGCAACATCTTGTGGTGCTGCACGGTGCATGGGGATCGCCGGCTCAGTTCTCCCTGGTCGGGGCCTCGGTGGAAGCCAGACTGGGCGACCAGTCCGGCACGCGCGGCCTCACCCCCGAGAGCACGGGACGAATCCTGCCGCTCACGGTGTCTACGACGAAGAGCCCGAATCCCCAGTCCCGTTCTCCCACGAAGACCAGATGGCGGCCATCGGGCGCCCAGCTGGGATCCTCGTTGTTGCCCTCGTAGGTAAGCTGCAGCAACCGTTGTCCCTGTGCCGCCGCATCGGCGATGAGGATGTGGTAGCTGCCACGGCGGTAGCGGCCGTGGAACGCGACCCGGTCGCCGGAGGGCGCCCAGTCCGGCGAGGTATAGTAGCCGCCCTGTCCGTAAAGGTAGGGAGATACCAGGTCCGGCCGACCGCCGGACTCCGCCGGCATCACGTAGATCTGCGGGATGGCCACGCCCAGCCGGTTGGAATTGAAGGCCAGGCGTCTCCCGTCCGGAGAGAACGAAGGCGAAAGGTCGTTCCAGCGCCCTGCGGTGAGGCGCCAGAGGCAGCAGTCCTCGCGGACGCGCCAGGAGAAGAGACCGCTCTCGGCGCCGTCCGCCAGCGAGAAGATGATCTCCTCCCCGTTCGGATGGTACACCGGGGTCATCGGCTGGCCGGCGCGGTTGAAGTCGAGGACGCGCGTCTGCCTGGTGGCGATTTCCATTTCATGGATGGCCGGATCCCCGCTTGCGAAGGACAGGAACGCCAGGCGCGAGCCGTCCGGGGACCACGAACAGGACATGGTGAGGGAGTTGAAGTTGGTGAGCCGCCGCAGGTTCTCGCCGTCCGAGTCGACCACGTACAGCTCCTGGGAACCGGCAGCCGATTCCATGGAAAAGCAGATCCGGCTGGCGGCCATCCCGGGCTCCCCGGTGATCCATCGGACCACATCGTCGGAGATCGCGTGGATTGCCATGCGGAAGTCTTCCGCGTCGGGGCGCGGAAGCGAGAAGCGGGCCCGTTCCTTCACCTCCGAGAATACGACGTCGTGCAGTTCCAGAACCAGCACGAAGCGGTTGCCAAGCCCCTCGACCTGTCCGGTCACCAGCCAATCGGCGCCGAACTGGTCCCACAGGCCGTAATCCACGGCTCCGCCACCGGGAGCCAGCGGAATTGAATCCATCATCTCGAACCGGTCGCTGTAGCGCAGGTCGCGCGCGATCACGGCCTCGACCCGGGGCGCGACCGTCAGGCCGCCGAAGCGGCCCGTGAAGGGGCTGATCGCCAGGGTGGGCACATAGCTCTCGTAGACCACCCCCAGGTGGCGAACCGCACCCGGGATGGTGTCGACCTGGGCAGCCGCCCGGCCGGCGGTGGCCGACAGCAGGACCATCAGCAGGGCCGAGCCTCTACGCAGGGCCCGCCCGGGCCCGCCCCGGCTGAACTTTCGGACCTGGTTCGTGGTCCGGACGCCTTTCCTCATGTGACGCTCCTCCCTACGCGGCCGGACCCGGCCCGTGACGGTCCGCGGACTCCGCCGGCGGCCGGCGCCGCGCCGGGCTGAAAGTGAACCGGAACGGTGCGTTTTCGAGCCCCATCTCCGGAGGCAGCGGACCGAAGCGTCCACCTCCGGCGCATTCGACGGCCTCCCGCACGGCCAGATCGAAGAGGACGCTTCTCGATGTCTCGGCGATGCGCACCGTCGTGTCGATCACCTTCCCCTCCCGGTCGAGCACGAAGTCCACCGAAGCGGTAAGATCGGCCATCCCCGGCGGACGGAAGCACCGCCGCATCTGCCGCTGCATGTTGGCGTAATACTGTGGGAAATCCCGTTCCACGCCCCTCATGCGGACATCGAGATCGTCGGTGCCCGTGCTGGGTTCGTCCAGCGGCGCCGGCTCGGGTTCCTCCTCCACCGGCCGTTCCTCCGGGACCGGCTCCGGGGCGTCCGGGGGAGGATCGGGGTCGGGCTCCGGCTCCGCTTCGTCCTCCAGTTCCGCTACCGGCTCCTGCTCGGGAGGGGTTTCGGGCTCGGGGGTGTCGACGGTGAGCTCCTCCTCTTCGGGAGCCGGCGCGGGTTCGACCTCGGCTGCCGGCGCGGGCATGGCGACCAGTTCAAGCTCGATGGTCACCAGCTGCACCGGCTCGGGCTGGATGTTGGTCGCCACGACCAGCATCAGGAAAAACCCGTGCAGGCCGACCGAGAAGAAGACCGGAGATCGACCCGGCCGGTCCCTTCGCCTTCGCGTGCTTCGGCCCACCGCCACTCCCCCCCTTCTATCGGCTCGCGTCGGGCTCGGCAACGATCGCGAAGCGGATTCCCTCCTCCCGCGCGAGGTCCTGTACCTTCGCCATGACCCGCACCATGTCGCCATGGTACGCAAGCGAGTCGCCCCGAATGTAGATCTGCCCCACGTTGCGCGCGCCAACCGCCTGGGATAGCACGCCCTCGAGGTCCTCGTAGGGCACGACCGTCTCGGAGAGCACGATCTCCCCGTTGGCGCGAACCGCGACGATCAGGGGTTCTTCGTCCGCGGTCAGCGGAGCGACATCGGCTCGCGGCACACCCACCTCGATGCCCCCCTGGAGGATGGGGGCGGTGATGATGAAGATCACCAGCAGCGTGAATGCGACGTCCACGAGGGAGGTCACGTTGATCTCCGCGCGCAGCGGAAGATCCCCGCGGCGTCCCCGGGACCGGCCTTCGTGGCTCAAACGTGCCCCTCCCGCGCGAGCGTTCCGATGAACTCGCTCGAGAACCCCTCGAGCTCACCCGCGACCAGGTTCAACCGCGAAACGTAGTAGTTGTAGGCGATGACCGCGGGGATGGCGACGAAGAGGCCGGTCACGGTGGTCACCAGCGCCTCCGCCACCCCCGGGGCCACGGCGGCAATGTTCGCCGAGCCGCTCGCGGTGATTCCCCGGAAGGTGTTCATGATGCCGATCACGGTTCCCATCAGCCCGAGCAGGGGCGAGATGGAGCCGATGACCGCGAGCCAGGTAAGGCCCTGGGCGAGGTCGTCGCGCTCGTCGGACTCCTCCTTATGCAACACCATCCGAAGCGTCTCCAGCTCAACCTGGGTCAATCCTTCCCTTGCGGACACGCCTCCGCGCAGCGCCCCCGGCCGCAACTCGCTGAAGAAGTTGACCCCGTGTCGAAAGAGGCGGCCGTAGGGGGACTCCGGGAGGGCCAGAATCGCGGTATAGGCCTCTTCGAGCCCCCGCGCATTGGACACCGCGTCCAGGAACTGGTTTCCCTGGGCCCGAACCTTGCGAAACTGGAGGTATTTCCAGCCGATCACGTACCAGCTCGCCAGGGAAAACACGCCGAGCACGGCCAGCACGACCAGGGTAGGGGCGCTCGCCCCGACGACCATTTCCAGCAAGGTTGCCGGGGGACGGCTCTGGAGCGCCAGGATCCCGACCGCGGTCATTTGGGGTTCAGTCCTCCGGCTCTTCAGGGTGACGGGGGCCGGGCATGGACGGCGGCCCGTGCGATGACGAGATCCGGGACACACTACCCCCGCTCGCTCCGCGGGATCCTGGCGTCTCGGGCGCGGCGATCACGGACCGGCAGCCCCGGCCCTCCAGGGACGCAGGTACTCCGGCTCCCACGCTCGCGCGTTGTCCACGGGCGGCCCGGGCATGAGCGTGAAGAGGCGGGCGAGCCCCTCGGCGGTGGGCAATCCGGCCGGGGGCGGGACGACACGCCAGCCGCGCCGCCCGATCGCCGCGGCGTGGCGAAATGCGCCGTCGCCCGCGAAGATCGCCCCTTCCGGAATGGCCGAGGACAGTACTTCGCCCAGGCGCGTGGCGGACGGGGGGACCAGGACATCGACGGAGGCGGGTCCCACCCGGAAACAGCCTGCGTACACCCGGTCCGCGCGCGCGTCGAAGAGGACGTAGCAGGGAGAGCCGGGTTCGGGAGGCTCCACCGCCCGGTCCTCGTGCCCCTTGCGCCACCCGGCCGGCCCGGACCAGCCGGCGGGCAGCCAAACGCCCTCCGAAGCCGCGGCGGCAGCCAGGCTCGAGTAGGTCCATATCGGCACCCCACATCCCTCCGTCAGCCCCTTTGCAGTCGCCGCCGCCACGCGTACGCCGGTAAAGGACCCCGGGCCACTCCCCACCACGATACCCGCCAGATCGCCCAGTTGGGCGCCCGAAGCCACGAGCACGCCGCGAATGGCGGGCAAAAGGCGGGCGGCGTGCCGGCGCGGGCTGCGCAGGAAGGCACGCGCGAGCACCTTGCCGTTCGCGGTCACGATCACGGACCCCAGCCGCGACGACGTGTCGAAGGCGAGAATGGTGCGGCTGCGTCCGTTCATCGATCCGGCAACCCGGGCGGGTTTCCGCTGCAGGAGACCTCGACCGCGCGCACGGTTGCGCCGGGGGCCGGCGCGGTCAGGGATATCTCCCAGCGGTCCGGCGGAAGGAGGGCCCGCGCTCTCTCCGGCCATTCGACGATCACGATTTCACCGGCGTCGCCAAGCTCGAACCAGCCCAGTTCCGCCAGTTCGGATTCGTCGTTCAGACGATACAGATCCATGTGTACGATGGTCTTTCCCCTCACGCCCGGATAGCGGAAGACCAGATTGAAGGTCGGCGACGGCACGGCCCCGCGCACCCCGGCCCCTCGAGCCACCGCCCTAGCCAGCACCGATTTCCCCGCGCCCACCGGTCCGCGCAGCATCAGAAACACCGGAGGCCTGACCGAGGACCCGATGCGCTCGCCCCACCTCGCCAGTTCCTCCTCGCTCAGCACCGTCCGCGTCTCCACCGCCGCGGTCTCCACCGTGTCCGGGGGCATCGCGGCCTACCTCTTCGCGCCTTCGCCCTCGAGCGACACCCGCAGCTCGAAAAGCTGGTCCCGCAGCATCGCGGCCCGCTCGAACTCGAGTGCGCCCGACGCCCGGTTCATCTCCTCCTCCAGAATCTTCACGTACTCTTCGCGGTTGACTTCGTCCGAATAGCCCGGCTGCGCTTCCGCCACCAGGGCGACCGGCTTCTCGCGCGCATCCGCCACACGGGTGCTGAACTCGATCTCCTGTACGCTCTTTACGATGGTTTCCGGAGTGATCCGATGTTCCCTGTTGTAGGCCAGCTGAATCTCGCGGCGCCGATTGGTCTCGTCGAGGCACCTCGCCATCGATTCGGTGATGGTGTCGGCATAGAGAATCGCCGTGCCGCGGACGTTGCGGGCGGCCCGGCCGATGGTCTGGATCAGCGAACGGGCATCGCGCAGGAATCCCTCCTTGTCGGCGTCCAGAATGGCGACCAGGGACACCTCCGGCAGATCGAGACCCTCGCGCAGGAGGTTGATGCCCACCAGCACGTCGATCCCGCCGAGCCGCAGGGCGCGCAGGATGTCCACCCGGTCGATGGTGTTGATCTCCGAGTGCATGTAACGGACGCGCACCCCCAGCGACTGCAGGTACTCCGAGAGGTCCTCAGCCATGCGCTTGGTGAGGGTGGTGACCAGGATGCGCTCGCCGCGGGCCGCCCGCTCGTGAATCTCGGCGAGCAGATCGTCGACCTGGCCGCGCACGGGACGCACTTCCACCTCCGGGTCGACCAGCCCCGTGGGGCGGATGATCTGTTCCACCACGACGCCCCGCGACAGCCCCAGCTCCATGTCGCCAGGGGTGGCCGAGACGAAAACCGCCTGATCCAGAACGGACTCCCACTCCTCGTACCGGAGCGGCCGGTTGTCCAGCGCGCTGGGCAGCCGAAAGCCGAACTCGACCAGGGTGTCCTTGCGCGCCTTGTCGCCGTTGAACATCCCGCGGATCTGCGGGAGGGACACGTGCGATTCGTCCACGATGGTGAGAAAGCGCTCCGGGAAGTAGTCCAGCAGGCAGGATGGCCGTTCTCCCTCCTCGCGGCGGCTGATGAAGCGCGAGTAGTTCTCGATGCCCGGGCAGGTTCCCACCTCGAGCATCATCTCGATGTCGAAGTTGGTGCGCGACTCGAGCCGCTGCGCCTCCAGCAGCTTGCCCGCCCTCCGGAAGCGGTGCAGCTGATCGGCCAGCTCGTCGCGGATCAGGGGCACCGCCTCCTCCAGGGTGCGGCGGTGCGTGACATAGTGGCTGGCGGGGTAGATGGCGGTGCGGTTCAGGGAAACGATCGCCTCTCCGGTGAGGGGTTCGAACCGGGTGATGCGCTCGACTTCGTCGCCCCACAGCTCGATGCGGATCCCCTGCTCCTCATAGGCGGGAAGAATCTCGACGGTGTCGCCCCGTACCCTGAAGGTGCCGCGCTCGAAGGCGAAATCGTTGCGACTGTACTGAATGTCGACCAGCCCCCGCAGCAACTCGTCACGCGGCACGAGCTCCCCCACCCGCACCTCCAGCATGAGGGAGCGATAGTCGGCGGGGTTGCCCAGGCCGTAGATGCACGAAACCGACGCCACCACGATTACGTCGTCCCGCTCGAACAGCGAGGAGGTGGAGCGGAGACGCAGCCGGTCGATATCCTCGTTGATGCTCGCGTCCTTCTCGATATAGGTGTCGGTGGCCGGGACATAGGCCTCCGGCTGGTAGTAGTCGTAGTAGGAGACGAAATACTCGACCGCATTGACGGGGAAAAGCGCCTTGAGTTCGCCGTAGAGCTGAGCCGCAAGGGTCTTGTTGTGGGACATCACCAGCGTGGGACGACCGTGGCGCTGGATGACGTGCGCCATTGAGAGCGTCTTCCCGGTGCCGGTCGCCCCCAGCAGGGTCTGGAAGCGGGTTCCATCCTCCAGGCCGGCCGAAAGCTCCTCGATCGCGGAAGGCTGGTCTCCCGCGGGCTCGAAGGAGGAGTGGATCTCGAACCGGGGCACGAACTCAGGCCCCGATCCTTCCCGTCTCGCCCTTGCTCTCGCGCCGTTCGACCGTGAGCACGCCCTTCACCTGGTTCACGGCCTTGAGCACCTTTTCCAGGTGAGCCAGGTCCTCCACCTCCACCACGAACTCGCCGCTCATGCCCGCCCTGTCCGATCGAACGTCCGCATTCTGGATGTTGGTTCCGGTGTTGGCGATGGCCTTGGCGATATCCGACAGGAGCCCCCGGCGATCCACGGCCCGGGCCTGAATCTTCACCATCCGGGTATCTCCCTTCTCGGCCGTCCACCGGATTTCGACCCTGCGCTCCGGATCCTGGGACAGATAGAGCACGTTGGCGCAGTCGTTCCGGTGAATCGAGATGCCGCGCCCGACCGTGATGTAGCCGATGACGTCGTCGCCGGGCACCGGCTGGCAGCACTGGGAGTAGCGCACCATCAGGTTGTCGACGCCCTGTATGCGCACGCCTTTGCTGGAGGGACGTATCCTGGCGGCGATGCGCCGCAACGTTGAAGGGCGCTGGGCGCCTGGAGTGGTCTCCTGGTCCGGGAAAAGGGCCCTGAGGGCGGCAGCCGGGCCCACGTCCCCCCGTCCCAGCGCCGCCTGCATCTGGTCGAAGTCGGGATAGCCCAGCTGCGCGGCCGCATGGATCTTCGCGTCGTCGCCCGGCTTGGGAAGGCGTCGCTTGCGAAGCTCCTGCTTCAGGAAATCCCCACCCAGCTGAAGGGCGGAGGCGAATTCCTCCTTGCGGAGCCAGCGGCGGATCTGCCCGCGCGCCCGCGAGGTCTTGACGAACGCAAGCCAGTCGCGGTTGGGACGCTGCTTCACGTTCTTGATTATCTCGACCGTGTCGCCGTTCTTGAGCTTGCGCGAGAGCGGGGCGATGCGGCCGTTCACCCGCGCGCCCGCGCAATGCGATCCGATCTCGCTGTGGACGGAATACGCGAAATCGATCGGAGTCGCGCCGACGGGAAGCTGCTTGACTTCGCCCTTGGGGGTAAAGACGAAGATCTCTCCCTGAAAGAGGTCCATGCGGAGGAACTCCATGAATTCCTCCGGTTCGCTGGTATCCTTCTGCCATTCGAGCACCTGGCGGAACCAGGAGAGAGCTTCCCCGACCTCGTCTTTCCTTGCGCCCCCGCCTTCCTTGTAGCGCCAGTGCGCGGCGATCCCCTGCTCCGCCGTCAGGTGCATCGCCTGGGTGCGGATCTGGATCTCGTAGCGGCGGCCGCGCGGACCGAACACGGTCGTGTGCAGGGACTGGTACATGTTGGACTTCGGTGTCGCGATATAGTCACGGAAGCGCTCCTGTACCGGAGTCCAGTGGTTGTGGATCACCCCAAGCGACGCGTAGCAGTGCTGAACCGAGTCCGTAATCACGCGCAGCGCGAGCAGATCCTGGATCTCCTCGAAGGGAAGGTCGTTGGCGCGGATCTTCTTGTGGATCGACCAGAGATGCTTCGGCCTGCCGGTCACGTCGACGAAGGGGATTCCCGCTTCGGTCAGCATGTCGACCAGCGGACGCTTCATCTCCATGATCTGCCGTTCCCGCTCCCGGCGGCGCTGCTGAATCTTCTTCTTCAGCTGGTTGTATTCGCCGGGTTCGAGAAATTTGAAAGCCAGGTCCTCCAGCTCCCACTTGATCGCCGCCAACCCCAGGCGATGGGCGATGGGGGCATAGATGTTGCGCGTCTCCAGCGCGATTCGCCTCTGCTTGGGCGGCCTCAGGTGCTCGAGCGTGCGCATGTTGTGGAGCCGGTCGGCGAGCTTGATGAGGATCACCCGGGCATCCTGCACCATCGACACCAGCAGCTTGCGGTAGTTCTCGACCTGCCGTTCCGCATTCGACCGGAAGCGCACGCGCCCGATCTTCGTGACGCCGTCCACGATGCCCGCCACCTCGGCGCCGAACTGGGCCTCCACATCGGTCAGGTCGACGGCGGTGTCCTCCACGACATCGTGGATCAGGCCCGCGGCAATGGAGGCGGTATCCAGACGCAGTTCCGCCAGGATGGTGGCGACGCCGACGGCGTGGGTGACATAGCGTGCGCCGGAAGCGCGCCGCTGGCCCGCGTGTGCTTCCGCTGCGACCCGGTAGGCCCTCTCGATCTGGCTGACGTCCAGGCGGTCGGCGTACGCCTCGATGGCCGGAGCAAGATGCGCGGGCAGTTTCTGAACCGCGTTCCTGGCAATCGTGGCAGTCGAAGTCGCCATATCGGGACCCTGCGGGTGAGACAGCGGTGTGCGGACTCGTTCGAGCTGCGCTCGACCAGTGAACATAATCGCCAGCCGGGTTATCCGCAGGGACCGCGCACGCGCGGTGGGGTGCAGCCGGCAGCTCCGACGGGCGGTCCGCTACATCAGGCCGTCCTGGGCCAGCGAGCGAAACGCCTCGCCCGCGATGATCACGTGGTCGAGCACCGGGATCCCGACCGTGCGGCCGGCCGCCGACAGCTGCCGCGTGACCTCGCGGTCCTCGGCGGAGGGTGACGGGTTTCCCGATGGGTGGTTGTGCACCAGAATCACCGCTGCCGCGCTTTCCACGATCGCCTCCCGCAACACCTCGCGCGGATGGATGAGGGAGGCGTCCAGGATTCCGCGCGTGATAAGCACCTCGCGCAGCACGCCGTGCTGGCTGTTGAGCAGAAGGGCGTGAAACTCCTCGTGGCGCAGGTCGCGCAGCCGAGGGGCCATGCGCGCATAGATGTCGCCGGGACCGCGAATCGGGTCGCGGGTGGAAAGGCGCTCCCGGACGCCCCGGCGACCCAGTTCCAGCGCCGCCAGCACCCTGGCGGCGGTCGCCCCTCCGACGCCCGCGACGCCCTCCAGGAGCCCGGCGGGGGCCGATCCCATGCGCGCCAGCGATCCCTCGCAGCGCCGCAGGAGGGCGTCGGCCACGTCCATCGCGCTCACGCCCCTGCTTCCGCTGCCCACCACGAGCGAGAGCAGCTCGCGGGTCGCCAGGCCGTGTACGCCCACCTCCCGCAGGCGTTCGCGCGGGCGGTCGCCGCGCGGCCATTCGCGCATCGGGCGGGGGGGTGTCAGGCGGCGCGCCCGTGGCACTTCTTGTATTTCTTTCCCGAGCCGCAGGGACAGGGCGCGTTGCGTCCCGGGCGGGCCTCGACGGTGACCGGCCGGGACTTGCGCGCCTCCCCGCGGTTGGTTGCCAGGGTGGACACGTCGGTTGCGGGACCGGTAGCGGCGCGCGCGCTCCGGGCTATGCCGGTCGCATCCACTCCTCCCGGCACGCCCGCCCGGCGGGAGACTGGAGCAGCCGGCCGTGCGCGGTTGGTGGCGGCCGATGTCTCCTGCGGCCCCGTATAGGTGAGGCGCTGGCCTCCCATCGGGCGCCGCCGCATCATCGGCTGCTGCTCCACCTGCGCCCGCAGGATGAGCGACGCCAGCGTCTTGCGCAGATCGTGCATGAGGTCCACGAACATGTCGTAGGCCTCTTTCTTGTATTCGACCAGGGGGTCCTTCTGCCCCCAGCTGCGATACGAGATGGACGCCTTGAGGTGGTCGAGGTCGTACAGGTGATCCTTCCACTTCTGGTCGATCACCGACAGCAGGATATAGGAGGTGACGCGTTCCGCGGTCTCGCCGAATCCCTCCAGCTTGCGCTGGAAAGCGTCCCTTCCGGCCTCGTTGACAAGTGTCGACAGATCCTCGTGGTCCAGTTCCGGGACCGACTCGTCCCCGTCGGGCAGATCGTTCACGAGCACCAGGAACTCGAGCAGCAGGCGGCGCTTGAGTCCGGCCAGGTCCCATTCCTCCTCGGGGCTGGAGGCGGGCACATACTCGTCCAGCGTGCTCCCGAGGGCGTACTCGATCATCTCCCAGATCTCGCCCTTGAGATCCTCTCCCCCCTCCAGCGCGAACAGGCGCAGGTCATAGATGACCTCGCGCTGCTGGTTCATGACATCGTCGTAGTCGAGAAGCCGCTTGCGCGCCTCGAAGTTGTTCCCCTCCACGCGCACCTGGGCCCTTCCGATCGAGCGCGTAACCAGGGGATGCGCGATCACTTCGCCTTCCTCGGCGCCGAGCTTCTCCATGGCCCCCGCCACGCGGTCCGACATGAACAGACGCATCAGGTCGTCTTCGAGGGAGAGGAAGAACTGCGAGGTTCCCGGGTCGCCCTGGCGTCCGGCGCGCCCCCTTAGCTGGCGATCGATGCGGCGCGAGTCGTGCCGCGCCGATCCGAGAATGTGGAGGCCGCCCACCTCGACGACAAAGTCGTCCGGCTTCTTCTCCAGGTCCACGGTGACCCGGCGTGGATCGACCGGATAGAGTTCGTCCAGGTCGAGCCCGCGGGCGCGCGCCCAGCCTACGGTGCGCGCGTCCTTGACCCCCTCGCCCAGTTTGATGTCGGTGCCGCGGCCGGCCATGTTGGTGGCGATGGTCACCGCCCCCGGGCGCCCCGCCTCGGCCACGATCTCCGCCTCGCGGAGGTGCTGCTTGGCATTGAGCACGTTATGGCGGATGCCACGCCGCTTGAGCATGCGGGAAAGCGTTTCCGAGACATCCACGTTGGTGGTGCCGACCAGCACGGGCAGCTCCAGCCGGTTGAAATGCCCGATCTCGTCCATGAGCGCGTTGTACTTCTCGCGTACGGTGCGGAAGATGAGGTCGTCGCGGTCGTCCCGGATCACAGGCCGGTTGGTCGGGATCACCATCACGTCCAGGCCGTAGATCTGGTGGAATTCGTTCTCCTCCGTCTCCGCGGTTCCGGTCATCCCCGCCAGCTTGTCGTACATGCGGAAATAGTTCTGGATGGTGATGGTGGCGAGCGTCTGGGTCTCGCCCCGCACCTCCACGCCCTCCTTGGCCTCCACCGCCTGGTGCAGCCCGTCGCTCCACCGCCGGCCCGGCATCTGCCGCCCGGTGAACTCGTCCACGATCACCACGGCGCCGTTCTCGCCGAGGATGTACTGCTCGTTGCGATGATAGAGCGCGTATGCCTTCAGCAACTGGTGAATGACGTGGATCTTCTGGCTCTTGGTCGCGTACTCGCCCTCGAGCGCCTGAATGCGTTCCCGCCGGTCGTCCACCGAGAGCGTCTCGTCCTGCTCGAGCTCCCCCATTGCCTCGGAGAGGTCCGGCACCACGAAGGCGTCGGGATCTCCCGGTGACAGCGTGTCCAGGCCCTTGTCCGAGAGGTGCACGTTGTGCCCCTTCTCATCCATCGCGAACAGCAGGAGTTCGTCGATCTCGTGCAGGCGCTTTTCGCGCATGTAGTCGCCTTCCACCTTCTGCACCAGCTTCTGAATCCCCGGGTCCTCGGCGAAGAGCTTGAGCAGGCGCTTGTTCTTCGGCGTCCCCCGCTTGACTGCCAGCAGGCTCTCGCCGGCGCCGTGCTCGTTGCCAGCCTCCAGTTCACGATGCGCGCCGGCCACCAGCTCACCCGTGATCTTCGACTGTTGCCGATAGAGTCTCCCCACCAGCGGCGCCATCTGCTTGAACGGCGTCGAGGTGTCGCGACCGACCGGTCCCGAAATGATCAGCGGCGTCCGAGCCTCGTCGATGAGGATGGAGTCCACCTCGTCGATGATCGCGAAGGGATGCCCGCGCTGTACCCGCTGCGCGAGGTCGTGGACCATGTTGTCGCGCAGGTAGTCGAACCCGAACTCGTTGTTGGTCCCGTAGGTGATGTCCGCCAGGTACGCCTGCCGGCGCTCCTCCGAACCGGGCTGATGCTCGTCGATCACATCCGTGGCGAGGCCCAGCGATTCATAGATGTAGCCCATCCACTGGGCGTCGCGGCGGGCCAGGTAGGAGTTGACGGTGACGAGGTGTGCTCCCCGCCCCGCGAGGGAGTTCAGGTAGAGCGGCATCGTCGCCACCAGGGTCTTGCCTTCACCGGTGGCCATTTCGGCGGCCTTGCCCTGGTGGAGCGCAATCGCCCCGATCAACTGGACATCGTAGGGGACCATGTCCCAGACCAGGTCGTGCCCGGTCACCCGCACCGTGGATCCGACGAGCCTCCGGCACGCCTCCTTGACGACGGCAAAAGCTTCTGGGAGGATGTCGTCGAGAGCCTGTTCGAGTTCGGCGAGATAATCCTTGTCGAGTTCGGCGATCCTGAGGCCGAGGCTCTCCCGCTCGGACGGATCCTGAGACCGGCTCTTGCGTTCGCGAAGGTCCTGCACCTGGTCGAGAACGGGGCTCACCCGTTCATGTATGCGGGCACGGAACTCCTCCGTCTTGCCGCGCAGCTCATCCCGCGAGATCCCGGCCAGTCCCTTCTGGATCTCGTTGATCTCGTCGACCAGCGGCTGGAGCTTTCGCGCTTCCCGGGCGTGCCGATCTCCGAACACCTTCCTGGCGAATGCCTTGATCATCGTTCCGTCCAGCGCGTCGCGCGCGTCATGGCACGGCGGCGACCGGCTCCGGCACCGCCGGAAGCCACTCCCCCGGCCGCGATGTACGGGCGTTCCGCGTACGGGTACAGCCCTTCCCGCTTCACGATCGCGCGGACCGGGTCAGGCACCAGATATCGAATCCGGCGTTCCTCGCCGAATCGCGTCCGAATCTCGCTCGACGAGACATCGATCCGGGTGACGGGCAGTTGCTCGTGCTTCACTCCAGGGGACGGAACCCGTCCGAAGGAGCCGCCACCGGGGACCATGACCACGACCCGCGCCAGGCGCGCGATCTCGGCGGGTTCCCGCCATTTGTGGAAGGCCGCCGCCTGATCGGGGCCGATCAGCAGGAAGAGGCGGGTCGCGATACCGGCGGCCACGAGTTCCCGCAACGTGTCGACCGTATAGGAGGTGCCCTTCCGGCGCACCTCCCGGTCGCTTACCCGGAAGCGTGCGTCGCCGGCCACGGCCGCCCGGGTCATTTCCAGGCGAACCTCGGGGGACGACAAACGCCACGGCCGCTTGTGTGGAGGATGCCCGCACGGGATCCACACGACGCGGTGCACGGGAAGAGCGTCGTAGGCGTCCTGCGCAACCGTCAGGTGCCCGATGTGGGGCGGGTCGAAGGTTCCCCCGAAGAGCGCGACGCCGCCGGAAGCGCGCTCATCCGACATCACGGACCTCCTCCGCTTCCCGTGAATCCGGATACCGGTCGAGCAGCCTCTGGCGCGCCTCGGTCGCCTCTTCCTCGTACTCCAGGCGCTGGTAGGTGCGATAGATGAAGAGCAGGGCGGCCGGGGCCGCGGTGGTATCGGGATAGTCCTCGAGCGCCTGCTCGAAATAGATGAGTCCGGAATCCAGCAAGCTGCGCCGGAAGTAGAACTCGCCCCGGTTGACGTCCTTCCACGCCAGCTTTTCCACCATGATGTTGCGGATCGAATCGGCCTCCGCAGCCTCCTGGGTTCCCGGGTAGTCGAGCGTCACCGCCTGACAGGACGACAGCGCCTGCACGGTATACTGCTGGTCACGGTCCAGGATCGGGGACAGGCGCGAGTGCGAGCGGCACAGCCCCAGAGCCGCGTCGGTCATGAGCTCGTGGGTCGGATACGTGCTTGAAAAGCGAACGAATTCGGAGTTGGCGGTGATGTAGTCCCCCTTGTTGAGATAGGCCTGCGCCAGCAGCATGCGGGCCTCGGCCATCTGATCGAAGCCCGGCGCTCCCTGCACCAGCCTCTCAAGCGCCGTCACGGCTTCATCCCAGTCTTCGCGATCGAACGCCTCCTGCGAATACTCGAGGAGTTGCGAGGCGGTCAATCCGAAATAGGGCGGGGTGGATGAGCAGGCGGCACCCAGGCATACGACCAGTGCGGACAGCACCCAGGTGCGCCCGCTTCTGTACGCGCGACTTCCACTCATCATCGGCACCAAACTCTCCTGGAAAGCACCAACGCCCGTTCCCCTGGTGAAGGATCGCGAAAGAAGGCGGGCGCGTCCATGAACGGATGACTCATCCTGCCCGGTAAAAGTCCCGAATCGCCCGCGCAACCCCTGCTGCACGTTCCCTCCCCAGCTCCGGGAACACCGGAAGGCTGACCACTTCCCGGCACGCAGCCTCGGCCACCGGAAGATCGCCGGGGCGATAGCCGAGTTCCGCGAAGCAGGGCTGCAGGTGCAGCGGTCGCGGATAGTAGAGCCCTGTCTCCAGTCCTCTCTGACGCAAGTGGCTCCGAAGCCGGTCCCTCTCGCGCGCCCGAATGGTGTATTGATGGTAGGTGTGGAAGTTCCCGGACCGAACCCGGGGGCGGACGACGCCGGAGACCCCGGCCAGCATCTCGTCGTAGATCGCGGCGTTGGTCCTGCGGGCCTCCGTCCAGCCGGTCAGCCGGGGCAGTTTCGCGTGCAGCACCGCGGCCTGCAGGGAATCCAGACGGCTGTTCACCCCGACCGCGTCGTAGCGCCCGCCGCTCACCCCTCCGTGCGCGCGCAGCCGGCGAAGCCGCCGGGCCAACGCGCCGTCGTCGGTGACGACCATGCCGCCATCGCCGAATCCTCCCAGGTTCTTGGTGGGAAAGAAGCTGACGGTCCCCGCCGTTCCGGAAGCGCCTGCCAAGGCGATTTCGCCTCCGGGCGTCCGCTGCCGGGCGCCGAGCGCCTGGGCCGCGTCTTCGACCACCGGGGCACCCCGGTCGCGCGCGAGCTCGAGCAATTCGGCCATGGGCGCCATCTGCCCGAACAGATGCACGGGAAGGACGACCCGGGTGCGATCGCTCCAGCACGCGCGCACGGTGTCCGCATCCAGGTTGTAGGTCTCCGGGTCCACGTCGCAGAAGACCGGGCGGAGGCCCGCGTTCCATACCGCTCCGGCGGTCCCGAAGAAGGTAAAGGCGGGTACGATCACCTCGTCGGAACGACCGAGTCCGAGGGCGCGCAACACGAGCCAGATGGCGTCGGTGCCGTTGGCGCATCCGACGGCGTGACGCACGCCGATTCGCTCCGCCACGGCTTCCTCGAACGCCTCGACTGCGGGTCCCAGCACGAATCGCTGGCTTTCGACCACCTCGGTGAGCGCGCGATCGATCTCCGCCCGCATCGTGTCGTACTGTGCCCGCAGGTCGACCAGCGGAGTGCGTGTCAGCACGCCCACTCAAGATCTTCCGGCCATCCCGGAGGCCCGCTGCGCCGACCCTCCTCCCCGTCCATCGCCCCCCGGCCCTGGTCGTCGCCGGCGGACACGCCGAAACGCAGCTGGTCGATCCATTGCTCGGCTCGGCGGGCGAGCGCCCGCGACGCCGACGGATCCTCTCGCGCCGCCCCTCCGAAGGCATCCACGGCCTCGGCGCAGCGGGCGAATGACACCAGCAGTTCGCCCAGCTCGAAGTAGGCCCGGGCGAGGTGGGTCCGGGGTTCGCCCCGAGCCACGGTTTCCTGAATCAGGGTCAGGGCTCCCTCGTGGTCGCCGTCATTCCGGAATTCCTGCGCGAGATCGTAGGAGCACTTGCCGATGTGCCAGCCGGCATCGCGCTGCTGCCGCGTCGGCACCATCTCCTCAAACCGCCGATAGAAGGCGAGGGCGGACTCGCAGGCCCCCACTTCCTCGTAGGCCAGGGCGGTCTCGTAGAGCACCTCCGGCACCGAGTCGCCCGAGAGGGCGCGCTGGAAAAAGATGAGCGCGCGCGCGTGTTCCCCGTTGGCCGCATAGTGCGAAGCCAGAGGGAAGGCCAGACGGGCGAAGTTGACATCCGGATTGAGCTCCGCGGCGGCTTCGAGCGCGGACGCCAGCGCAAAGCGATCCGCCTGCTGCTGGGCGGTGCGTGCCAGGCGAACCAGGTCGGAGACCGCCTGGTCGACCAGGCCGGGCTCGGCCTCGATCGCGCGCCGGTAGGCCTGCCTGGCCTCGTCCACCCGCCCCAGGCGGGCGTAGGCATGCGCCACGCGCAGATGCGCGTCCCCGGAACCGGCTCCGCGGCGCACGGCCAACCGGTATTCGGCGAGCGCCTCCTCGTAGTCGCCATGGGCCCAGGCCTGGTCGCCGCGCAGGGTGGCGCCGTCCTCGGCGGCGCGCGTCACGCAGGCGGCTGCCGCGACCGCGATGAGGCAGCCCCCCCGCAACCACCCGGCGACCCTGTCCCTTCCGTGTTCGAACATGCGTCCCCTACCGGGATCGCGCCCCACAGGTTCCGGGATGCAGGCCGCGTCGCAGCGGCCACGGTGACGGGCAGCCCCGTGGACAAACTCCCCGCGGCATTCGAGCGGATTCATCCACGGACTTCTAGGCGAGACCACCCTTCACGATCCACCCCACCCCGCGGCGGGACGCGGCCCGCGCGTTGGTGCCCGCCGTGGCGTTGCGGGCGTCCACCAGCACCTTCGACTTCGCGACTATTTCGCGCATGTCGAAGCAGGAGTGGTCAGTAAGGATCAACACCACATCCGCCTGACCCAGCAGGGAAGGCGTCAGCGCAACCGATTCCCGCAGCCCCGTGCGCTCGTCGTTGAGGAAGGGCACGTGGGGATCGTGGTAGACCACGCCGGCGCCCGCAGCCTCCAGCAGCTCGATGATGTAGAGCGCCGGAGATTCCCGCACGTCATCGATGTCCTTCTTGTACGCGACCCCCAGAATGGCCACGGTGGAACCCCTGACCGCCTTGCCTTCGTCGTTCAGGGCGTCGCGCACCTGGTCCACGACGAATCGAGGCATGCTTGCGTTGATCTCCGACGCCAGTTCGATGAAGCGGGTGCGGAAGTCGAGCGTGCGCATTTTCCAGGACAGATAGTGGGGATCGACGGGAATGCAGTGCCCCCCGAGGCCGGGACCGGGGACGAAGCGCATGAACCCGAAGGGCTTGGTGGCGGCCGCCTCGACCACCTCCCAGATGTCCACGCCCAGCCGGTCGGCGATGAGGGCGGTCTCGTTTACCAGCCCGATGTTCACTGCCCGGAAGGTGTTCTCCAGGATCTTGCTGAGTTCGGCCACTTCGGCGCTGGACACGGGCACCATGCGGTCGATGAAGCGGCCGTAGCACGCCGCGCCCGCCGCCGTGCACCGGGTCGTCACGCCCCCGATCACCTTGGGCGTGTTGCGTGTCGTCCAGACCTGGTTCCCCGGATCGGTTCGCTCCGGCGAAAAACAGAGGAAGAAGTCCTCTCCCACCTCCAATCCGCTCTTCGCGAGCTCTCCGAGAACCACTTCGCGGGTGGTGCCGGGATAGGTGGTCGATTCCAGCACCACCAGCTGGCCGCGGCGCAGACCCGCGGAAACGGCGGAGGCGGCCGCCAGGATGAAGGAGATGTCCGGGTCACGGGTCTTCGACAGCGGAGTCGGGACGCTGATGGCGATGACATCGCACTCCGGGAGGCGCGACATGTCGGCGGTCGCGCAAAGCACGCCTGCCCGCACAAGTGCGGCGAGGCGGCTTGAAGGAACATCCCCGATATGGCTCGCGCCCGCGTCGACCCCGTCCACGACGGCCTCGTCGATGTCGAACCCGATGACGCGCATCCCGGCTTCGGCGACGATGGTGGCAAGGGGAAGTCCAACGTAGCCGAGCCCGATTACCCCCATGGTGAGGTTGCCGGAACGGAAGTGCTCCAGCATCGGTTCCTGCGCTTGCTCGTTCATGCCCCGGGTCCGGAGTCCCGGACCGGAATGGGGGGGCGCTCGCAGGGCGGGAACCCGGTCAGGCTTTCCCGCTCGGCTGGAACCGCGGCGCCTTCCTGACCCTTCCGGCGGAAATGCAGCGGGTGCACACGCGGGCCCTTCGGCGCCGCCCGCTGTCGTCGAAGACGCGAACGGACTGGAGGTTCGGAAGCCACCGGCGCCGGGTCTTGTTGTGGGCGTGGCTCACGTTGTTGCCGGTCGCGGGCCCCTTGCCGCACAGTTCACACACTTTCGCCATCTGCTTGCCTGATCCGTTGACCGCCGTAGCGGAACCTCTCGTTTCCTGTGGTCGCAAAAACCGTCGTCGCAGGCGCGACGAGGGGTTACTGGGACCCGCCTCCCGGCGGAGAAGCCTCCTCCGTCCCGGCCTCATCCGCCTCCCCGGCACTCCGCTCGAAATGCTCCAATTCCAGGAACACGTCCGCGAATTCGGCCTCCAGGCGGCCCGTCGGGGTGTTCTCGAACGCCCCCTGGCTCTCCCATGCATTCAGCGTGCTGTCGTTCATGATGCGCAGCGTACCCACCACGAAGCTGGCGGTCTCACCGGAGGAAACCGTCATCGGCACGGAGTCGCCGGTCAACCCGGGCCCCATCTTCATGAAGAAGTTGTCCTCGTTGGGCAGTTGGGTCCAGAAGGCCTGGTCGCCCACGCGGCTGACCACCGTGATGTCGGGGACCCGCAGCAGCGCTCCCTCGAACTGCAGCGCGTTCGTCTCCAGCGACGACGCCGTGATCGGGATGGCGTCGGCAAACGGATCCTCCTCCGGGGCGGCTACAACGGCGGTGGTCGTCCCTACCGCCGTCACGTTGAGCCAGTAGAGAAACCCCGCGATGCCCAGGAAGGCCACGATCATGAGTGGAAGTGCCGCTTTTTCGGCCGCGCCCCGGCGTGATCCGAGATCGAGCATGGTCCGGTGCCCCCTGCGTTTGAGGTTAGTCTCGTTCCACGAGTTCGATGAGAGCCATCTCGGCCGCGTCGCCCCTGCGGTGGCGCAGCTTGAGGATGCGCGTGTACCCGCCCGGACGGCGGGCAAACCCGGGGGCGATCTCGTCGAACAGCTTTCCCTGAACATCTCGGTCGGAGATCTTTCGCGCAACGAGCCTGCGGGCGTGGAGGTCGCCGCGCTTGGCCAGCGTAATCAGGCGTTCCGCGTAGGGACGGAGTTCCTTCGCCTTCGCGGTTGTGGTCTCGATTCTCCCGTGCCGGAAAAGCGCGGTTGCCATGTTGCGCAGAAGCGCCCGCCGGTGGCTGGCGGTGCGAGAAAGGTTGCGTCCGGTTTTGCGATGGCGCATGAGTCTTCGAGGTTCAGCTGGCAATGCCCGGCGGCAGATGACGGATGCCGGCAGGCCGTGGACGGTCGGCAGCCCGTGGACGGCTAGTCATCGGACGGTTCTCCGCCACCCGAGGCGGCCTCTTCCTGGGCCAGGAACCACTCTCCGTCCGGACCCGTCGTCAGCGACATTCCGAGTTCGATGGAGTGTTCGTCGAGAAAAGCGAGGAGTTCTTCCATCGACTTCTGGCCGAAGTTGTCGATGTTGAGGATCTGCTTCTCGGTGCGCCGCACGAGGTCTCCGAGGGTGCGGAGGTTCTCCTTCTGCAGCGAGTTGCGCGACCGCACCGAGATTTCCGTTACTTCCTCGATGGGGCGCGCAAGTTGCATCCGGATGCGCGCGGGCAACGGGACCGTCCCGGGCGCGGGCGGCTCGGGAGCCCCATTGACACTGAAGTTCAGCATGTACTCGAGATACCTGCGCACCAGCCCCGCGGCGTTGGCCATCGCCTGCTCGGGACGAACGGACCCGTCGGTCTCCACTCTGAACGACAGCCGGTCGAAGTCGGTGCGCTCGCCGACCCGGGTTTCCTCGACCGTGAAGTTGGCACGGCGTACCGGATTGTAGATCGCATCGATCGGCACCAGGTCGACGGGAGATCCCTCCGGACGCGGGTGCTGGTCGGAGAGCACGAAACCACGGCCCTTGTTGACGTAGAGCTCCATGCTCAGGCTGCGGTCGCCCTCGAGCGTCAGGATGTGCTGGTCCGGATCGAGTATCTCAACGGAAGCCGGCGCGTTGATCTCGGCCGCCGAAACCGGTCCCGCGGCATCCACATGCACGGTGAGCTTGGCTTCGTCCACATCCTCGTCGAGGGTGAGCACCAGCGCCTTGAGGTTCTGAATGACCTGATGCACGTCCTCCACCACACCCTGGATGGTCTGGTGCTCGTGCACGACGCCTTCTATGCGGAACGCCCAGATGGCCGCACCCCGCAACGACGAAACCAGAGCCCGCCGAACGGAATTCCCCAGCGTGTAGCCATAGCCGCGCTCCAGCGGCTGAATGACGAACTCGGCGGTCTTTCCGTTGTCGCTGAAGCCCGTCACCTCGACGTGCTCGGGAAGTACGAGCCCGGTCAGATCGATCTCCACGCGCTCCTCCGTGGCAGGTTCGACAGCATCACTTCGAGTAAAGCTCCACGATCAACTGCTCCTGAACGGCCATCGGCACGTCCTGGCGGGTTGGGAGCCGCAGCACCCGCCCGACCCGCGTCTTCTCGTCGACCGCCAGCCATTCGGCGGTATCGGGACGGACGCGCGATTCGAGGCTGGCCTGAACCGGGAGCAGGTCCCGCGACCTGGCCTTGATCGCGATGTCGTCCCCGCCTTCCACCGCATAGCTGGGTACGTCCACGATGCGACCGTTCACTTCCACGTGGCGGTGACGGACCAGCTGACGCGCCTGGCTGCGACTCGCTGCGAAACCGAGCCGGAAGACGACGTTGTCCAGGCGTCGCTCGAGGCCCACCAGCAGGTTCTCCCCGGTCACGCCCGACTGGTGTGCCGCCCTGTTGAACAGATTGCGGAACTGCTTCTCGTGCAGCCCGTAGATTCGCTTGGTCTTCTGCTTTTCCCGCAACTGGAGCGCGTAGTCGGACCGTTTCCGGCGACGGGCCTGTGAGGGACCGTGCTGGCCGGGCGGGTAGGCCCTGCGCTCGATCGGACACTTCTCCGTGTAGCATTTCAGGCCCTTCAGGAAGAGCTTCTGCCCCTCCCGACGGCAAAGCTTGCAAACAGGTCCGGTGTACCGCGCCATCCGTTTCTCTTCCTATACCCGGCGCTTCTTGGGTGGCCGGCAGCCGTTGTGCGGCAGCGGGGTGACGTCCTCGATGGCCATGATGTGCAGCCCTGCCGCGTAGAGTGCCTGTATGGCCGACTCGCGGCCCGAGCCCGGACCCTGGACGCGCACGCTGACGCGCCGGACTCCGAGGCTCACGGCTTCCCGGCCTGCCTGCTCGGCAGCGACCGTGGCGGCGAAGGGAGTCGACTTCTTGGAGCCCTTGAACCCCGCCTTGCCCGCGCTCGACCAGACGACCGTATCGCCCGCCGAATCGGTGATGGTGATGATCGTGTTGTTGAAGGTCGCCTTGATGTGTGCCACGCCTTCGGCTTCCACGACCTTCTTCGTACGCCGGACCCGTGCCGGCTTTCTTCCCTTTGCCACGCGCGTTCTTCCTCGGCCCTACTTCCTCGGCGCCTTCTTCTTGCCGGCGATGGCCCGGCGGCGGCCTTTGTGGGTGCGGGCGTTCGTGTGAGTTCTCTGCCCTCTCACGGGCAGTCCCCGGCGATGGCGCAAGCCCCGGTAGCAGCCGATGTCCATCAACCGCTTGATGTTCATCGACACCTCGGTCCTGAGCGCGCCCTCGACCTTCAGCTCGGTCTCGATCTGCCTGCGCAGCCGGCTGACGTCCTCGTCGCTGAGGTTGAAGGTGCGCTTGTCGGGATCCACGCCGGTCGCGTCCAGAATCTCCCTGGCGCGGGTGGGACCGACCCCGTAGATGTAGGTGAGCGCGACTTCGACGCGCTTGTTTCGCGGAAGATCGACACCTGCGATTCGTGCCACGGCTC
This sequence comes from Gammaproteobacteria bacterium, assembly GCA_028821195.1. Classification (GTDB taxonomy): domain Bacteria; phylum Gemmatimonadota; class Gemmatimonadetes; order Longimicrobiales; family Gaopeijiaceae; genus BD2-11. The sequence continues at coordinate 29,253 of JAPPHB010000083.1, read as the reverse complement.
GCGTTCCGAAACTCGGGAAATCCCTAACCCTGCCGCTGCTTGTGGCGGGGGTTGCGTGCGCAGATGACGCGGACGACCCCACGCCTGCGGATCACCTTGCAGTGCTCGCAGATGGCCTTCACGCTGCTCCGCACTTTCATTTCGGCTGCTCCTCGGCGACGGGGTGGTCTGCTTCACTGCACAGAAATTGAAAGGTAACCGAAAGCCCGTTGGGGCTCAATGGCGATGCCGTCATGTGGAGGCGGGCACCGGGTGCGGCGAAGCGGTCAGCACGCGTGCCCGCCTTCCGGTGATGGCTACGGTGTGTTCAAAATGGGCGGAGGGGGAACCATCTCTGGTCACCACGGTCCATCCGTCGTCGAGGGTGCGGATGGACCCGGCCCCGGCCGTGAGCATGGGCTCGATCGCCAGGACCATTCCGTCGAGCAGTCGCGGACCCTGTCCGGGACGTCCGAAGTTGGGCACCTGAGGCGCTTCGTGCACCTCCCGCCCCACACCATGGCCCACCAGGTCGCGGACGACGGCAAATCCGGTCCCGCGAACGGTGCCTTCCACAGCCGCGCCGATGTCACCGACATGGTTGCCCGGCACGGCTGCGGCGATGGCCCGGGCCAGCGCCTCCCTGGTGATCTCCAGCAGCCGGCGCGTCGCCGCGTCCACGTCCCCTACCGTGAATGTGCCCGCCGAATCGGAGCACCACCCGTTGAGCCTGACCCCTACATCCACTGAAACGATGTCGCCGTCCTGCAGGACGCGGCGCGGGCTGGGAATCCCATGCACGACCTCCGCATTGGTCGAGGTGCACACGGCGCCCGGGAAACCGTACAGCCCCTTGAATGCCGGAACCGCTCCGTCGTGGGAGCGGATGAAGTCCTCGCACAGGCGGTCGAGTTCGCCCGTCGTTACACCGGGACGCACGACATCTTCCAGAACGCCAAGGAGTTCGCCGATGATGGCTCCACCCCGGGCGATTTCGGCGATCTCAGGTTCGCTCTTCAGTCGAATCACTTGGTTCCGTTGCACCTCGGTTCAGTCTCGCCCGCCGGCATGCGCCGCAACGCCGCCCGAACCGACCGGTACGTCTCTTCGATGCCCTGCATGCCGTCCAGGCGCGCCACCGGCGGCGCCCCTTCCTCGTAGTACGCGATGATTGGTTCCGTCTGCGCCTCGTAGACCCGGAGACGGCGCAGGATGGTTTGCGGACGATCGTCCTTCCGATGGATCAGGGGCTCTCCGGTCTCGTCGCAGACACCGTCTACCCGTGGAGGATCGTCATGAATGTTGTAGACCCGCCCGTTCGGGCTGATGCGGCGCCCACCGATTCTGCGCAGCACGACCTGCTCCGGCACATCCAGGACGACGACGCGCTCCACGGCCCGTCCCGTGCGCGCGAGGGCGTCGTCCAGCGCCCGCGCCTGGGGCAGCGTGCGCGGAAAGCCGTCGAAGAGAATCGGCGCGTCCGCGGGAAACCCCCCGAGCGTCTCCTCCACCAGCGCGACGATCACCTCGTCCGGAACCAGCTCGCCGGCATCCATGTAGCGCCGGGCCGCATCACCCAGTTCGGTGCCCGCCTGGCGAGCGGCGCGCAACAGATCTCCGGTGGCGATCTTGCGAAAGCCCAAATCGCGGATGAGTTTCGCGCTCTGCGTGCCCTTGCCGGCACCGGGGGGACCCAGGAAAACGGCGATCATGATGCTTGCGACAGAGCTCCGGCTGCGGTCACGCGAGCCGCATCAGACGTAGCGCCCCCGGCCCCGCATCTTGACCCTCCCCTTCTTCATGAAGCCGTCGTAGTGGCGAAGAAGCAGGTGTTGCTGGGCCTGCTGGACGGTGTCCAGCCCCACGCCGACCACAATCAGCAGACTGGTGCCCCCGAAGAAAAAGGTCTGGATGTTGAACCAGTCGAAGATCCAGAAGGGCAGCAGCGCGATGATGGCAAGGTAGATCGAGCCCGGAAGAGTGATGCGCGTCAGGATCCTGTCGATGTACTCGGCGGTGCGCGCGCCCGGCTTGACCCCGGGGATGAAGGCCCCCTGCTTCTTCAGGTTCTCCGCCAGATCCACGGGATTGAAGATGATGGCGGTGTAGAAGTAGGTGAAAAAGAGGATCAGGAGCGAGTAGCTCCCGTAGTAGAGCCAGCTCCCCGGCTGGAACAGGTCCGAGATCTCGCGCAGAAAGCCGGCGCTCGAGAACGCCGCGAGCGTGCCCGGCACGATGATGAACGACTGTGCGAAGATGATCGGCATGACGCCGGCCGAGTTCACGCGCAGCGGCACGAAGCTCTTCTGGCCTTCGCGGATACGCCCGCGCCCCATCACCTTGCGTGGTATCTGAACCGGGATCTTGCGGGCCGCCATGGTCATCGCCACCACACCCGCGGTCACCCCCACGACCACGGCACCCAGCGCCGCGAGGCCGACCACGCTGATCTCTCCGACCACGAACGACTCCCAGGTCCGGCCGATCGCCGCCGGGAATCCCTCGATGATGGAGAAGAAGATCAGCAGCGACATGCCGTTGCCGATGCCGTGTTCGGTGATCTGCTCTCCCAGCCACATGACGAAGACGGCGCCGACGGTGAGCGCAACGACGGTAGTGAACATGAACAGCACGCCGGGGGTGCGCACCGCGCCGGGAATGCTGGACAGGAACACCGCGTAGCCGTAGGCCTGGATGATGGACAGCACGACCGTCGTGTAGCGCGTCCACTGGGTGAGCTTCTTGCGCCCCTGCTCCCCCTCCTTCTGCAGCTTCTCGATCGTGGGAACCACCGCGGAGAGCAGCTGGAACATGATCGAGGCGGAGATATAGGGCATGATGCCCAGCGCCAGGATGGTGGCCCGGCTGAGACCGCCCCCCACGAACATGTCGTAGATCCCGAACAGCGTGTTGCTCAGCTGCCCGAACTGCTGGCGCAGGATGTTCACGTCGAGGCCGGGCACGGTGATATGCGCCCCCAGCCTGTAGACGAGAAGGATGAACAGCGTGAAAAGGATCTTCTGCTTGAGTTCCGGGACCCGGAACAGATTGGGAATCGGGTTCGCCATCTCCTACCCCGTCTAGCGGATTGACGTCAGCGCGAGCCGGACACGGTCACCGTGCCCCCGGCGGCTTCGATCTTGCGGCGCGCGGACGCGCTGAACGCGTGCGCCTCGACATGCATCGCCCGCTCCGGCTCACCCGTTCCGAGCACCTTCACCGGCTTCCGGCCCCCGCCGGCCACCCCGGCCTGGACCAGCGCCTCCAGAGTGATCCGGTCGGTGTCGAGGCGGTTCAGCTCGCCGACGTTGATGACGGCGTACTCGACGCGTCCGCGGTTCTTGAACCCCCGCTTGGGGATGCGCCGCTGCAGGGGCATCTGCCCGCCCTCGAACCAGGCGGGAACCGTGCCGCCGCTCCTGGACTTCTGACCGTTGTGTCCCCTGCCGGCCGTTTTGCCCAGCCCGGAGCCGGGTCCGCGCCCGACACGCTTGCGCGTCTTGCGTGATCCCGGTACGGGGCTCAGCCGGTGAAGTTCTGACATCGGTGCGATCTCCGTCGTTCAGGTGACTTCGGTGACTTCCACCAGGTGGCCGACCTGGCGGATCATGCCCCTGATGGCCGGGGTGTCGTTGTGGACAACCGACTGCTGGTGTCTGCGGATCCCCAGGGCGCGCAATGTCCGCCGGTGTGTGCTCAGCCTCCCGATGCCACTGCGCACCTGCTTGATCCTGATCTTCCCGGGCGTGTCGGACACGGGCCTAGCCTCCCAGTTCTTCGACGCTGATGCCGCGCTCACGCGCGACCTGCTCGGGCGTGGCCAGCCGCGTCAGGCCGTTCAGCGTCGCCTTGACCACGTTGATGGGGTTGTTCGAACCGAGACTCTTGGTCAGCACATCGGTGACCCCCGCAGCCTCCAGAACCGCCCGGACCGGACCACCGGCGATCACCCCGGTGCCTGGCGCCGCGGGACGAAGGAGCACCCGGCCCGCGCCCCACTGGCCGATGATTTCGTGAGGAAGGGTGCCTTGAACGATGGACACCTTCTGCATGTTCCGCCGTGCCCGCTCGAACGCCTTGCGGATGGCCTCCGCAACGTCGCTCGCCTTGGCCAGCGCGACGCCCATGTTGCCCTTCTGGTCGCCCACCGAGACCAGCGCAGTGAACGAGAAGCGGCGTCCGCCCTTCACCACCTTGGCGACCCGGTTGATGTGGATGACGTTCTCGACAAGTTCGCTCTCACGCGAGCGGTCGCCGTCCGTACGCCTGTTTCTGGCCATCAGAAGCTCAACCCTCCCTCGCGCGCGCCGTCGGCAAAGGCCTTCACCCTGCCGTGATACTGGTAGCCGCCGCGGTCGAATACCACCGTGCTGATGCCCTCCGAACGAGCTCGGTCGGCCAGCATCCTGCCCGCCGCCCGCGCCCGCTCGACTCCCGGGTTGCGAGACTCGGTCTCGAACTCGCGGAGAGCCGCGGACCGGGTGGAGATTCCGACCAGGGTGCGTCCAAGGTCGTCGTCCACGAGCTGTCCCTCCATGTGCTTCAGAGAACGGAACACCACGAGCCGCGGGCGTTCGGCGGACCCGTTCACGCGCTTGCGGACCCTGCGATGCCGCCGGATGCGCTGCAAGCGCCGGCTCCTTCTCAACTTCGAACTCTTTGCGGTCACGGTTTCCTCGCTCTGCGGGGCGACTACGATGCGGCAGTCTTGCCGACCTTGCGTCGGATCTGCTCGCCCTGGTAGCGCACGCCCTTGCCCTTGTACGGCTCCGGGGGCCGGAACGACCGGATTTCCGCCGCTACCTGCCCCACCTTCTGCTTGTCGATCCCATGCACCACCACGATGTCCTGCCGGGGACACTCGAGCGTGATGCCTTCAGGTTCCGGGTAGTCGATGGTGTGGGAGAATCCCAGGCTCAGGACCAGTTCCCTGCCCTTCTTCTGCGCCCGGTATCCCACCCCCACGATCTCCAACGTCTTGCTGTACCCGGTCGTCACCCCGTGCACCATGTTGGCGATGAGGGCGCGCGTCAGACCATGAAGCGACCGGTGCGTGCGACCGTCGGACGGCCTCCGCACCACCACTTCGCCTTCCCCCACATCGATGGTCATGGCGGGATGCACGTCGAGGGTCAGTTCGCCCCTGGGCCCCTTGACCTTCAGGACGGGCTCACTGTAGTCCACGGTCACGCCGCCCGGAATGGCGACCGGAAGCTTACCTATGCGCGACATACGTTTACGTCGTGGTTAATGGAATCCTGGCTACCACACGATCGCCAGCACTTCGCCGCCCACCCCTTCCTTGCGTGCCGTGCGGTCGGAGAGCACACCCCGGGATGTCGACAGAATCGCCATCCCCAGGCCGTTCCTGACCCTGGGGATATCCTCCCGTCCGACGTAGCGCCGCCTTCCGGGCGACGAGAAGCGCTCGATATGCCGAATGATCGGGCGACCCTCGTCGCGATACTTCAGGTAGACGCGCAGAACCCCGTGGGCTCCGTCGTCGAGCACCTTGTAGCCAAAGACGAAATGGTTCTCGGCGAGCAGCCGGGCAATCTCGATCTTCATCCGGGAGACGGGCATGTCCGCCCAGCGGTGGCCCGCCTGCCCGGCGTTGCGCAGCCGGGTCAGCATGTCGGCAATCGGGTCCGTCATCATGTCGAGTCTCGTCCCTCCGTTATTCCCTGGGTTGCGGGGGCGTCAGGCGGCGCCGTTCTGGCCGATGATGACCGGCAGCGAGCCACGGAACGGAAACCCCAGCTCACGCAGCAGGGCCAGCGCCTCGTCGTCCTTGCTGGTGCTCGTAACCACGGTGATGTCCATGCCATGGATGCGGTCGATCCTGTCGTAGTCGATCTCGGGGAAGATGATCTGCTCGCGTACCCCGAGGCTGTAGTTTCCGCGCCCGTCGAACGATTTCGTGGACAGCCCGCGGAAGTCGCGGATGCGCGGTATGGTGGCGCTCACCAGGCGATCGAGAAACTCGTACATGCGGTGCCGGCGCAGCGTGACCCGGCATCCGACCGGCATGCCCGTCCTCAACGAGAAGTTGGAGATGGACTTGCGCGCCCGGGTAACGACCGGCTTCTGTCCGGAGATCACCGACAATTCTTCGACCACGCTGTCGAGGAACTTCTGATTCCTGCTCGCTTCGCCGACGCCCACGTTGAGGACGACCTTCACCGGGCGCGGAATCTGATTGACGTTGGTGAAGCCGAATTCCTCCTGGAGTTTCGGCTGGACGTTCTCCAGATAGTGCCGGTGAAGCCGGGGGTGCGTCTCCGTCATCTTGCAAATCCGTCCGTTGTCGTCATCCGTCACCTCGGCGCCGGGATGGGGTTGCCGGTCTTCACCGCGATGCGCTCCTTCACGCCCCCTTCCTCGAGACGCATGCGAATGCGGCTGGCCTCTCCGCCGGCCGGATCGATCAACATCACGTTGGAAATGTGGATCGGAGCCTCGAAGGTGATGATCCCTCCCTCCGGATTGGCCGCCGTGGGCCGCTGGTGGCGCTTGCGCATGTTGACGCCCTCGATCACCACCTGATCACGGTCGCGGATCACCCGAAGGACAGTTCCCTGCTCGTCCCGGTGGTTGCCGCGAATCACGCGCACGCGGTCACCCTTCGCTATCCGGTGTTTGGGCCTGTTCCGGCGCGCTCCCGTGTGCCCCGGCATCAGAGCACCTCCGGGGCCAGCGAAACGATCTTCATGTAACGCTTCTCCCTGAGTTCCCGCCCGACCGGTCCGAAGATGCGCGTACCCTTCGGCTCGCCGTTGGTGTCGATGAGCACCGCCGCGTTGTCGTCGAAGCGGATATAGGACCCATCGCGCCTGCGCACTTCCTTGGCCGTGCGCACCACGACAGCCCGCACGATATCGCCCTTGCGCACGCCGGCGTTGGGGATGGCATCCTTGACCGTCAGCACCACCAGGTCGCCCACGCTGGCGTAGCGGCGGCGCGAGCCCCCCAGGACACGGATGCACAGCGCCTTCTTGGCGCCCGTGTTGTCCGTGATCCGAACCATCGATTCCTGTTGAATCATCGCCGGCCTATCCTTCCGCGCGGTCGACCAGTTCGGCGACCCTCCACCGCTTGGTGCGGGAGAGGGGCCGCGTCTCGACGATGCGCACGGTGTCTCCCATGCGATACTGGTTGGTTTCGTCGTGGGCGTGATACCTGCGGGTGCGCTTGACCTGCTTTCCGTAGAGCGGATGGGCGAACTGGCGCGCGACAAGGACGGTGACCGTCTTGTCCGCCACGTCCGACACCACCACCCCCGTTCGCGTCTTTCGCCGGTTGCGTGCGCCGCTCGCGGCATCCGGTGTCGCCGTCATGAGGCGTTCTCCTCGGTCATGGCCAGAGCCGCCGCGAGTTCGCGTTCGCGCTGCACGGTGCGGACTCGGGCGATATCCCTGCGCAGGTGCGAGAGCAGCCGTGGATTCTCGAGTTCCATGGTCGCGGCCCGGAACTTGAGGCGGAACCGTTCCTCCCTCAGTTCGTCCAGCCGCTCCCGGATCTGCTGGTCGGTCATATCGCGGATTTCTTCGATGTCCATGCCCGGTTTCCCTCAGGTTCCCAACTGCCGTTCACGCGCAACGAAACGGGTCTTGATGGGAAGCTTGTCGGATGCGAGCTGCATCGCGCGGCGCGCGACTTCCTCGCCGACGCCCTCCATCTCGAACATCATCCGCCCCGGCTTCACCACCGCCACCCAGCCTTCCGGGTTGCCCTTTCCCTTGCCCATCCGGGTCTCGGCGGGCTTGGAGGTGACCGGCTTGTCCGGAAAGATCCGGATCCAGACCTTTCCACCCCTCTTGATGTGCCGGGTCATGGCCACGCGCGCCGACTCGATCTGGCGATTGCTGATCCACGCGGACTCCACGGCCTGGAGCCCGTAGTCGCCGAAACTCACCCGGTTTCCGCGACGGGAAATCCCGCGCATCTTGCCCTTGTGTTTCTTGCGGTACTTGATCCGCTTCGGTGCCAGCATCTCCTATCGTCCTTGCGGGGCCCGCCGCAGGGGGGGCCGGGTTCCGTTCGCCTGCACCCTCACGATCCCGTCGAGTACGTCCGGCCCCGCCGGTCGTCCACCACTTCACCCTTGAAGATCCAGCACTTCACGCCCACGGTACCGTAGGTGGTGTCCGCCCTCACGCTCGCGTAGTCGATGTTCGCCCGCAGGGTGTGCAGGGGCACGCGACCCTCGTGATACGCTTCGGTGCGGGCGATTTCCGCGCCCCCCAGGCGGCCGCCACACTGGATCTTGATGCCTTCCGCACCCGCGCGGCGCGCCGATTGAACCGCGCGCTTCATGGCCCGGCGGAACGAAATCCGCTGCCGCAACTGGTGTTTGACGTTCTCCGCCACCAGCCGCGCGTCGAGTTCGGGCTGCTTGATCTCCTCCACGTTGACCGAGACCTCCGACTTGGTCAGCACGCCCAGCTCGTCGCGCAGCTTGTCCACCTCCGCGCCCCGCTTGCCGATCACGACGCCCGGTCGAGCCGTGTGCACGGTCATCACGATCTTGGAGGGCTTGCGGTCGATCTCGACCCGGGAGATGGCGGCATGCGCCAGACGGCGGTCGAGGTACCGCCGTATGGTCTCGTCCTCCTGGAGCAGCTGGGGGAACTCCTTCTCCGCGTACCAGCGGGACTGCCAGTCCTTGACGATGCCGAGCCGAAACCCGTGGGGGTGTGTCTTCTGTCCCATCGCCCCTATTCCTCGCTTTCCACGACGATCGTGATGTGACTCGAGCGCCTGCGGATCGGAGCCGCCCTCCCCATGGCCGCCGCCCGCCAGCGCTTCGTGGTCCGCCCGCCATCAACAAATGCCCGCGCGATCACGAGCTCGTCCACATCAAGCACTTCGCCTTCCTCCTCTGCCCTGTACTCGGCGTTCGCGACCGCGGAACGGAGCGTCTTGCCGACCGGCACCGACGCGGCCTTCTTCGAGAACCGGAGGATTGCGTAGGCCTGATTGACGGGGAGACCCCGGATCTGATCCACGACCAGCCTTACCTTGCGGGGACTCATTCCGATGTACCTGGCAACCGCCTTTGCTTGCATCCGGGTTCTCGTGCAGGGGGTGACCTGATCGGCCTCTATCGAGCCTTGGAGCGCCGGTCGGCGAGTTTGCCCCCGTGCCCGCGAAAGAGCCGCGTGGGAGCGAACTCCCCGAGTTTGTGGCCAACCATGTTCTCGGTGATGTAGACCGGGATGAACTTGTTGCCGTTGTGCACCGCAACCGTATGGCCCACGAAGTCCGGCGAGATGGTCGAGGCGCGCGCCCAGGTCTTGATCACCCTTTTCTCCGCGCGCGCGTTCATCAACTCCACCTTGCGCAGGAGCTTCTCGTCGATGTAGGGGCCCTTCCTTACGCTGCGTGGCATGGCGGTTTCCTGGTTGGCTTCTCGTCTCGCAATCGTCTACGACCGGGTGGCCTTGCCGCGTTTGCGTCCCCGGACGATCAGTCGGTTGGATTCCTTTCTGGGATTGCGGGTCTTCTTCCCCTCCGGCTTGCCCCAGGGGGTAACCGGAGGACGGCCCCCGGAGGCCTTGCCCTCGCCTCCACCGAGCGGGTGGTCAACCGGATTCATGGCGACGCCCCGCACCTTGGGACGGCGCCCGCGCCACCGGGTCGCCCCGGCCTTGCCCAGCGATTTCAGTTCATGATCGGTGTTGCCGACCTGGCCGACGGTGGCCATGCACTCCATGCGCACCCGCCGGACTTCCGTCGAGGGAAGACGGAGCGTCACGTAGTCTCCTTCCTTGGCCATGATCTGCACGCCCGCGCCTGCCGAACGGGCCATCTGGCCGCCCTTGCCGGGCTTCAGCTCCACGTTGTGAACGATCGTGCCCAGCGGAATGCGGCCGATCGGGAGGGCGTTGCCCGGCTTGATGTCGGCATCGCCGCCCGCCACCACCTCATCGCCCACCGCAAGGCCGCGCACATGCAGGATGTAGCGCTTCTCGCCATCCGCATAGTGGATGAGGGCGATGTTCGCGGAGCGGTTGGGATCATATTCGATCTCGGCGACGCGGCCCGCCACCCCGATCTTGTTGCGCCTGAAGTCGATGCGCCGATACCGGCGCTTGTGGCCACCGCCCCTGCGGCGCACCGTGATGCGGCCATGGTGGTTGCGTCCGCCCTTGGAGTGAAGAGGCTCCGTCAGCGACTTTTCCGGTCCCTTGCGCGTGGTCACCGTGTCCTTCACGATCGACCGGAAACGGGAGCCGGGTGTAACGGGTCTGAACTTCTTGATCGCCATGGCCCGTTCCTCAGCCCATTTCGTAGAGTTCGATGTGGTCGCCTTCGGCCAGCTTGACGACCGCCTTCTTGAACGACGGCCTGCGGCCGAGGCTCCAGTTGCGGCTCATCTGTCCGAGGAACGAGCGGCGCATCTTGCCCGCGTATCTCATGGTGCGCACATCGTCGACCTGGACGTCCCAGAGCGCTTCCACCGCGCGGGCGATGTCGATCTTGTTGGCATTGCGGTTGACGATGAACGAGTAGACGTTCTCGGCCTCCATCTGGGCGGTCGTCTTCTCGGTGACCACCGGCCGCACGATTACATCCCACGGCTCACGCATCGCCGTTCTCCGTGTCTGTGGAGTCCGCGGGCTCCGCGGCCACCGGCCCGGTCCCGAGCGCATCGGCCTCGATCACGACGGTCGCCGCCCGCAGCACGTCGTAGGCCGACTCCTCCCCGAAGGGACGCACGCTGACACCCGGCAGGTTGCGGGCCGAAAGGTACACGTTGCGCTTGTTGCCGTCGGTCAGCAGAAGCACCTTGCCCGACACTTCGATGGCGGCGAGGCAGGATGCCAGGCGCGAGGTGCGCGGGGCCTCGTAGTCCAGGGACTCGATCAGCAGCACCCGACCCTCTTCCGCGCGCGCGTTCAGGGCCGACCGACGGGCCAGCGCGCGTACCTTCCGAGGCACGGACGTGCGCCACGAGTGAGGTTGAGGGGGGAAGGCCATCCCGCCTCCCGTCCACTGCGCGGCGCGGATCGTCCCCTGGCGGGCCCGGCCGGTGCCCTTCTGCCTCCACGGCTTGCGGGAGCCGCCCGAAACGGCAGCGCGGTTCTTGCCGGCCCCCGTCCCCCTCCGCCGATTGGCGAGTTGGGCTCGCACCACCTGGTGCAGAACGCCTTCGTTCACGACTCCGTCGAATGGGACTGCCGGAAGCGTCCGGTCGCCGTCCGGGCTGCCGTCAGACTGGTAGTAGTGGGCCGTATGCATGGCTCTAGTGGCTGATGAAGACGTAGCCGCTGCGCGGTCCGGGAACGGCGCCCTTGAGGAACAGCAGGTTCCTCCCGGCGTCGACCCGGACGACTTCGACATTGCTCAGCGTCTTGCGATTGTTGCCCATTCGGCCGGGGAGCTTCTTGCCCTTGATGACTCTCGACGGGTCGGTGCCCGCTCCCATCGATCCGGGGGTGCGCGACATCGGGTGGCCGTGCGTGGCCGGGCGTCCCGTGAAGCCGTGTCGTTTCACGACGCCCTGAAACCCACGGCCCTTGGTATTGCCGGTCACCTTGACGGACTGGTTGGCGGCGAAGAGCTCGACGGTGAGTTCGTCACCGGCCTCGAACGCCTCGTCGTCCGCGACCGGGAACTCGCGCAGAACGCGGGGCGTCGCTTCCAGTCCGGCCTTCGCGGCATGGCCGGCTTCGGCCTTCGTGGCATGCCTGACCCTGCGGGCCTCGAAGCCGACCTGGACGGCGCGGTATCCATCGGTCTCCTCGGATCTTACGCATACGACCGGGCATGGCCCGGCGCGCACCACGGTAACCGGCACCACAAGACCTTCGTCGTTGAAGATGCGGGTCATCCCGACCTTGCGTCCGATCAACCCCGCCATGCCGCCTCCTGGCAGTTGTCCATGGGCTGCCTAGTCGACCTTGATCTCGACATCGACACCCGCCGGCAGATCCAGCTTGGTGAGGGCGTCGATGGTGGCGGGCCGGGAATCGACGATGTCGATGAGCCGCTTGTGCGTGCGCAGCTCGAACTGTTCCCGGCTCTTCTTGTCGATGTGCGGTGAGCGCAGCACCGTCCAGCGCTCGCGGCGCGTGGGCAACGGAACCGGACCGCACACGCTTGCTCCGGTCTTCTCCGCGGTGCGGACGATGTCGGAAGCGGTCTGGTCGACGATCCAGTGATCGAAGGCTTTCAGCTTGATTCGAATCCGGCCACTCATTTCTGGTAGACTGCTCCGTTGCCTGCCACAATCTCGTCACTCTTCGACCGGGGCACCTGGTCGTAGTGCGAGAACTGCATGGTGTACACGGCCCGCCCCTGGCTCATGGAGCGGAGGGAGGTCGAATATCCGAACATCTCTCCCAGCGGAACGCTGGCTCCGATGACCCGGGCACCGGCCCGCTCGGTCATGCCGCCGACTCGCCCGCGCCGGGAAGAAAGGTCACCCATGATATCACCCATGTAGTCGCCGGGCGTAACGACTTCCACATCCATGACCGGCTCGAGCAGGACCGGCCGCGCCCGTCTCACGCCCTCCCTGAGGGCCATCGATCCGGCGATCCTGAAGGCCATCTCGCTGGAATCGACATCGTGATACGAGCCGTCCACCAGCTCGACCTTGATGTCGATGAGCGGGTAACCGGCCACGGCTCCGCTGGACATCGCGTCGCGCACTCCCCGCTCCACGGGACCGATGAACTCCTTGGGGATCCTGCCGCCCGCGATCCGGTCCTCGAAGACGAAGCCCGCGCCCTTGGGGGCGGGTTCGACGTTGATGACCACATGGCCGTATTGCCCGCGCCCTCCCGTCTGGCGCACGAACCGGCCCTCCACCTTCGTGGCGGAACCGACGATGGTCTCGCGGTATGCGACCTGGGGCCGGCCGATGTTGGCGCCAACCCGGAATTCGCGGCGCAACCGGTCGACGATGATCTCGAGATGGAGCTCGCCCATCCCGCTGATGATGGTCTGGTTGGTTTCCTGATCGCTGCGCACGCGGAAGGTCGGGTCCTCGTCGGCGAGCTTCGCCAGTCCCTGGGACAGCTTGTCCTGGTCGGCCCGGGTCTTGGGCTCGATGGCGACCGCAATCACCGGCTCCGGAAACTCCATGGACTCCAGGATGATGGGATGATCGGGATGACACAGGGTATGGCCCGTTCGAACCCCTTTCAGCCCGATGACCGCAGCGATGTCCCCTGCGAAAACCTCCTGCCGCTCCTCGCGCTTGTTGGCGTGCATCTGCAGGATCCGGCCCACACGCTCGCGCCTGCCCCGGGTGGCGTCGAGCACATAGCTGCCGCTAGGCAGCGATCCCGAATAGACGCGGAAGAAGGTGAGCCGCCCGACATAGGGGTCGGTCGCGATCTTGAACGCGAGCGCGGTGAAGGGAGCGTCGTCCGAGACCTCCCGGGTCTCGGCAAAACGGCCCGCTGGACGATAGTGTCCTTCGACGGGAGGAATGTCGATGGGGGAGGGCAGGTAGTCGATGACACCGTCCAGGAGCGCCTGGATGCCCTTGTTGCGGAAGGCCGATCCGCAAAAGACGGGGAAGATGGCGCCCCGCAGGGTGGCCTCGCGGATCGCCCGCCGGAGTTCCTCCTCGGTGAGTTCCTCGCCCGCAAGGTACTTCTCCAGCAACTCGTCGTCGTGCTCGACCGCGGCCTCGATGAGTTCGTGCCGGCATGCGGCGATCACCTCCGTCATCGAGTCCGGCACCGGCCCGTAGCTGAAGCGCGAACCCAGGTCGTCCTCGTAGATGATCGACCTCCGGGTCACGATGTCCACGACGCCGGTGAAGAGCTCGCCCTCGCCGAGCGGATACTGCACCGGGTGGGCGTTGGCTCCGAGGCGTTCGCGCATCATCGTGACGACCTGCTCGAAGTCGGCCCCGACGCGGTCCATCTTGTTGACGAACGCAATGCGGGGCACGCGATACCGGTCGGCCTGGCGCCATACCGTTTCCGACTGGGGCTCGACCCCGCCCACCGCGCAGAACACCGCGATGGCTCCGTCCAGAACCCGCAGCGAACGCTCGACCTCGGCCGTGAAGTCGACGTGCCCGGGGGTGTCGATGATGTTGATGCGGAAGGTGGAGTCGTTGCGCAGCCACGCGCAGGTCGTGGCGGCGGAGGTGATCGTGATCCCCCGCTCCTGCTCCTGTTCCATCCAGTCCATGGTGGCCGCACCCTCGTGCACCTCGCCCATGCGGTGGACCCGGCCGGTATAGAACAGAACCCGCTCGGTGGTTGTGGTCTTGCCCGCGTCGATATGCGCCATGATGCCGATGTTGCGCAGACGCTCTAGCGGTGTATGCCTGGGCATCCGATGTATTCCTTCAAATCCTGTGTTTCTGTCGTCGGTACGCAAAAAAAGCGCAGGAACTCCGAGGCCACGAGTGCAGATTCGGCCGGGCCAACCCACCTGCCGGTTGGAAGCCGCCTGCCTTGTGCCGCGAGGGTTCGACCTTCGAGAACCCCCGCTACCCCGGCGCCAGCCTGCGCGCCGCAGCTGGGAAACGGCTACCAGCGATAGTGGGCGAACGCCTTGTTGGCTTCTGCCATCCGGTGCGTGTCTTCCTTCTTCTTTATCGTGCTTCCCTCGTTTCGGCTCGCGGCCAGAATCTCGGCTGCGAGGCGACCCGCCATCGACCGCTCTCCCCGCTTGCGGGAAAAGTCGATCATCCACTTTATGGCCAGCGCCTGGCGTCGCTCGGGGCGGACTTCGATCGGCACCTGGTATGTGGCGCCGCCGACCCGCCTGCTCTTCACCTCGACGGCAGGCTTGGCGTTGTTCAGGGCCTGGTTGAACACTCCCAGGCCGGGTTGTCCCGAACGCTCCTCCACTACCGTGAGGGCGTCGTAGAAAATGCTCTCCGCGGTGGACTTCTTGCCGTCCAGCATCAAGCCGTTGATGAACTTCTGGGCCACGACCGACTCGTAGCGCGGATCCCCCGCGATCTCCCTCTTTTCGGCGCGCGTGCGGCGGCTCATGACCTACCTGGGTTCCTTGGTTCCGTACTTCGACCGGCCCCGGCGGCGGTCGCCCACTCCCGAAGTGTCCAGCGTGCCGCGCACGACGTGGTAGCGAACGCCGGGCAGGTCCCTAACCCGGCCTCCCCGAATGAGCACGATGGAGTGCTCCTGGAGGTTGTGTCCTTCGCCACCGATGTACGAAGTCACCTCGTACCCGTTGGTCAGCCTGACGCGCGCAACCTTGCGCAGCGCCGAGTTGGGCTTCTTGGGGGTCGTGGTGTACACACGCGTGCAAACGCCCCGTTTCTGAGGGTTCTTCTGGAGGGCCGGCGACTTGTTCTTCTTCCGAACGGACCGGCGACCCTTGCGCACGAGCTGGTTGATGGTCGGCATACGATTGGTTTCAGCAGTCGGGCGTTTCCGCGTGACGACGAGCGCTTGCTTCCGGCCGCACGGCCCGCCCGGACACGTCCTGGAGGGCTCCCGGAGAGCCATCAGGCATCTCCTGTGCAGCTTTCAAAGATACGAAAGCGTTCCCGCCCGTGTCAACGCCGGACACACCGCCACGCCGGGGGCTACTCGAGCGCCGTCTCCTCCGCGGTGAACCCGGCCAGCAGGCCCTCCGGCTCCGCCAGGGGCAGGATCTCTTCGTCGTAGAACTGCTGTTCGACCATGAACTCGACGTGCTGGTACCGGTGGATGCCGGTGCCCGCCGGAATCAGGTGGCCGATGATGATGTTTTCCTTCAGCCCCTTGAGGTGGTCGCGGGCGCCCCTGACCGCCGCGTCCGTCAGCACCCGCGTGGTCTCCTGGAAGGAAGCCGCGGAGATGAAGGACTCGGTCGTGAGGCTGGCTTTCGTGATGCCCAGCAGGAGCGGCTCGGAGCGCGCGGTCCTCGCTTCCTCCGGCAACTCCTCGTTGACCGCGAGAAACTCGGCTCGATCCACGCTCTCGCCTTCGAGGAACGTGGTGTCCCCGGAGTCGGTGACGCGGACCTTCTTGAGCATCTGCCGCACGATGACGGCGATGTGCTTGTCGTTGATTCTGACCCCCTGCAGCCGATACACCTCCTGGATTTCGTTGAGGAGGTACTCCTGGACGGCGCGGGGACCCTTCACGCGCAGGATGTCGTGCGGGTTGATCGGGCCTTCCGAGATCCGGTCTCCGGCGTGCACCAGGTCGCCCTCGTGGGCGCGCAGGTGCTTTGCGACCGGAACGTCGTATTCGCGGGGATCTGCGTGCTCGGGCGTGACCACCACCTTGCGCTTTCCGCGCTTGATGTCCCCGAAGCTGACCCGTCCCTCGATCTCGGCGATCACCGCGGGATCCTTGGGCCGGCGAGCCTCGAACAGCTCGGCCACGCGCGGGAGTCCGCCGGTAATGTCGCGGGTCTTGTAGACCTCGCGGCTGATCTTGGCGATGGTCTGTCCGGGCATGACCTGTTCGCCGTGCTTCGCGATCAGCTCGGCGCCCGCCGGAATGATGAACTCCCGCGCCCTGACTTCGCCCTGCCGGATCTCGATGGTGGGGTGGAGCTTCTTGTTCCGGTCCTCGGTGACGATCATCTGGCGGCGGCCGGTCGTCTCGTCGAGCTCCTCCCTCATGGTCTGGTCTTCGACGATGTCCGAATACCTGAGGGTGCCGGGGCAGTCCGCGACGATCGGCTCCGAATACGGGTCCCAGCTGAAGAGCAGCCCGCCTTCCTCCACCACGTCGCCCTCCCGGACCGCGAGCGTGGCGCCATACGGGACCGCCAGCTCGCTTCGGACGGCGCCCGCCGGCGTCTTCAGGATGATCTGTCCCTCGCGGGAGGTCACGATGCGCTCGCCCTGCCGCGAACCCTCTTCGGTTTCCACGGTCGTCACCCGCTCCAACGCCGCGACGCCGTCGATCTTCGACTTCCTCTGCGTCAACTGGGCGATGCGGGCGGCGGTTCCGCCGATGTGGAAGGTGCGCAGGGTCAACTGGGTCCCGGGCTCGCCGATGGACTGCGCGGCGAGGATGCCGACGGCCTCGCCCACGTCCACCATCCGCATGGTGGCCAGATTGCGGCCGTAGCATCTCTGGCAGATGCCGCGCCTGGTGTCGCAGGTGAGCACCGAGCGGATGCGCACGGACTGGATTCCGGCGTCGTCCTCGATCCACTTCGCCTGGGATTCCTCGATCAGGCTACCCTTCCCGACAAGCAACTTGCCGTCGATGGGGTCGATCACGTCCTCGAGGGCCACATTCCCCGTGATGCGGTCGGCGAGCGATTCGATGATGTCCTCTCCCTCCTTGAGCGCCGACGTCTCAACGCCCTCCACCGTGCCGCAATCCTCCTCGGTGATGGTGACATCCTGGGCGACATCGACCAGCCGGCGCGTCAGGTAGCCCGCGTCGGCCGTCTTGAGCGCGGTGTCCGCAAGCCCCTTGCGCGCGCCGTGGGTGGAGATGAAGTACTCGACGACGCTCAGCCCCTCCCGGAAGTTCGACTTGATGGGGGACTCGATGATCTCGCCGATTCCGCCGGTCATCTTCTTCTGCGGCTTGGCCATCAGGCCGCGCATGCCGGCCAGCTGGCGCATCTGGTCGCGGTTTCCCCGGGCCCCGGAGGTCATCATCATGTAGACCGGGTTGTACCCTTGCCTGGAGCGCTCCAGGTTTTCCGCCATCTCGTCCGCAACATCGTTGTTGGCATGCGTCCAGGTGTCGATGACCTTGTTGTAGAGTTCGCCCCGGGAGATGAAGCCGTCTTCGTAGTTGCCTCGCCAGCGCGCCACCTTGTCGTCGGCCTCGGCCAGGATGTGGGTCTTCTTGAGCGGGATCTCGAGGTCGCTGATGCCGACGCTGATCCCTCCCAGGGTAGCGTACCGGAACCCGAAATCCTTGAGATCATCCAGGAATCGGGTAGTGGGGAGCAGCCCGACTTCCGTGAAACAGCGGAACACCAGGTCGCCGAGCTGACCCTTGCCGAACGTCCGGTTCTCGAACGGCATGCCCGGGGGAATGAACGAGTTGAACAGCACGCGCCCGGCTGTGGTCCTTATCCACTGGCCCTGAGGCTTTCCTTCCGCGGCACTCTTCGGCACCCAGAACCAGCAAAGTGAGTGGAATTGCAGGCGGTCGGTGACCACCGCCATCTCCACCTCGCCGAAGGTGCTGTAGCGGGGCGCATCCCTGTAGAACTCGTCCAGCTCCTGGTTCGCCCTGTCGCGAACGGCAGCGGCGGCCTTGCCGTTGTTGGCGTCGCCCTCCAGGTCCGAGATGGCCAGCGGTGGCTTGGTCAGGTAGTAGCAGCCGATGACGATGTCCTGGCTGGGCGCCGCGACCGGCCGGCCGTTCGAGGGCAGCAGGATGTTGTTCGACGAGAGCATCAGGACCCGCGACTCCAGCTGCGCCTCGAACGAGAGCGGCACGTGCACCGCCATCTGGTCGCCGTCGAAGTCGGCGTTGAAAGCCGCACACACCAGAGGGTGGATGCGGATCGCCTTCCCTTCCACCAGAACCGGTTCGAAAGCCTGGATGCCGAGCCGGTGCAGGGTGGGCGCCCGATTGAGCAGAACCGGGTGGTCCCGAATGATGTCTTCCAGAACCTCGTAGACCTTGGGGTCGTCGTCCTCCACGATCTTCTTCGCGCGCTTGACCGTCTCGGCCTCTCCGCGCTTTTCGAGTTCGTGAATGATGAACGGCTTGAACAGCTCGACCGCCATCGCCTTGGGGAGGCCACACTGGTGCAGCTTGAGTTCGGGGCCCACCACGATGACCGACCGCCCGGAATAGTCGACGCGCTTCCCCAGCAGATTCTGGCGGAAACGCCCCTGCTTGCCCTTGAGCATGTCGGAAAGGGACTTGAGCGGCCGCTTGCCGCGCCCGCGGATCGCCTTCGATCGGCGCCCGTTGTCGAACAGCGCGTCGACCGCCTCCTGCAACATGCGCTTTTCGTTGCGCAGGATGACTTCCGGGGCCCGCATCTCCACCAGCTTCTTGAGCCGGTTGTTGCGGTTGATGACCCGACGGTAGAGGTCGTTCAGGTCCGAGGTCGCGAAGCGGCCTCCGTCCAGGGGAACCAGCGGCCTCAGGTCGGGCGGGATGACGGGAACCACGTCCATCACCATCCACTCGGGCCGGTTGCGCTGCTCGGGGCTCAGTCCGGAGTTGCGCAGGGCGTCCACTACCTTGAGGCGCTTCAGCTTCTTCTTCTTGCGATGCTGGGAGGTCTCGGTCCTGATTTCGTGGCGCAGCCAGTCGGCGAGGCGGTCGAGTCCCTTCCCGTCCGCGTTGCGCCTGCCGATGTCGACCTTCGGCGAGTCGAGCTTGCGCAGGAGGCTGCGGACGGCTTCCGCGCCGATCTCGGCCACGAACTCGTCGTCGCCCTCCTCACGGGCCTTGACGCGAAGGTCGTAGTACTCGTCCTCGTCCAGCAGCTCCAGGAACTCGACGTCCTGGCGGCCAGGGTTCGTCACCACGTAGGACGCGTAGTAGATCAGCTTCTCCAGGTTGCGGAGCGTCATGTCGACCAGGTAGCCCAGCTGGCTGGGCAGCGTCTTGAAGAACCAGATGTGGCACACCGGCACAGCGAGCTCGATGTGTCCCATCCGTTCGCGACGGACCTTGGAGAGCGTCACCTCGACGCCGCAGCGGTCGCAAACGTGCCCGCGGAAGCGAATGCGCTTGAACCTGCCGCAGGAACACTCCCAGTCCTTCACCGGGCCGAAGATGCGCTCGCAGAAGAGCCCGTCCCGCTCCGGCTTGAAGGACCGGTAGTTGATCGTCTCGGGCTTGGTCACCTCTCCGTACGACCAGCCGCGGATTTCCTGCGGCGAGGCGACCTTGAGCTGGATGAAGTCGAAATCGGTCGTACCGCTCGTCTCGCGGAACCTGGGAAAATCGATCATATGGCGTGCACCCCGTGGGTTGCGGGTGTCAGTGCGATGCTCAAGATCTCAGTCGTCCTGATCGAGCGTTACCGAGAGGCCCAGCGCCTTCAGCTCCTGTACCAGCACGTTGAAGCTCTCCGGGATGCCGGGCTCGGGGAGGTTTTCTCCCTTGACGATCGCCTCGTATACGCGCGACCGGCCCATGACGTCGTCCGATTTGACGGTCAGTATCTCCTGCAGGGTATGGGCGGCGCCGTAGGCCTCCAGCGCCCATACCTCCATCTCCCCGAACCGCTGTCCCCCGAACTGGGCCTTTCCGGCCAGCGGCTGTTGCGTGACCAGCGAGTAGGGTCCGATGCTGCGCGCGTGGATCTTGTCATCCACCAGATGCGACAGCTTGAGCATGTAGACCATGCCGACGGTGACCGGGAAGTCGAAGGGCCGGCCACTGCGGCCGTCGCGGACCACCGCCTTGCCGTCAGGACGAAGGCCTGCCGCGTCCATGAACTCCACCACCCCCGCGTCGATGCCACCTGAAGCCGGCGATTCGGACCGGGCGAGCCGATGGATCGCCGGGAAGGCCTTTGCCATCGGCACCGCGAGCCGGCCGGCGTGCTCTTCGGCGGCCTCCACCAGGAAATCCCTCAACCGGTCGAAGTAGGCTTGCGCCCCGTCCGGCAGGTCGACCCGCGCGTAGTCGTCCAGGGAACGACCGAGCCCGGTCGAACTCTGATCACCGTTGCCCGCGGCACCCACCTGCGCAGGAAGGGTTCGAGAGGCGCCCGTGAGCTGCTCGATATCGGTAGCCGTCGCGGCGGGAGGCGCGGCGCTGATTCCCAGTGCCTGGGCTCCCCACCTGACTCCCGCCATCTTGAGGAGCAGCCCGACCTCATCTTCGCTCGCACCCTGGAACACGGGTGTCTTGGCGCCGAAGCCCAACACCCACGCGGCCCATCCCAGGTGGGTCTCGAGGATCTGGCCCACATTCATGCGCGACGGCACGCCCAGGGGATTGAGCACGATCTCCACCCGGGTTCCATCGGGGAGGAAGGGCATCTCCTCCTCGGGCACGATGCGGGCGATGATGCCCTTGTTTCCGTGACGCCCGGCCATCTTGTCGCCCACCGCGATCTTGCGCTTCTCGGCGATGTAGACCTTGACCAGCTGGACCACGCCCGGCGGCAACTCGTCCGGCTGGAAGACCTTGTCGATATGCTCCTCGGTGTCGCTGTGCACCTTGTCGATGCGGCGGCGGGATTCGTCCACCACGGAGCGGATGCGCTCGTTGATCGACTTGTTGCGCACCTTGAGGCTGTCGAGCTCGACCTCCGCCAGATTCAGGTCCTCCAGCACCGCCTTGGTAACCTTGCGTCCCTCCTCGAGAAGGGGTTCGATCACCCCGCGCCTGAGGCAGAGCGAAATCGTCTGAAGGTGCAGGAGCGCCCTGAGTTCGTCGTCGCGCACCTCGGTGATGCGGGCGATGTCCTCGCGCTCGGTCTGGCGGAGTTCTCCGATCCGCTGGCCCTGCTCCTTGTCCAGAAGCGGACCGTCGATCCGGCGCGAGAAGATCTTCACGTCGATCACGGTCCCCGACATCCCCGGCGAGAGCCGAAGTGAAGAATCCTTCACATCCTTGGCCTTCTCGCCAAAGATCGCGGTCAGCAGCTTCTCCTCCGGGGAGAGCTCGGTCTCGCCCTTGGGGGTGATCTTGCCGACCAGAATGTCCCCGCTCTTGACCTGGGCCCCGATGCGGACGATGCCGCGCTCGTCCAGGTTGGTGAGGTTCTCGTCGGCGACGTTGGGAATTTCCCGGGTGATCTCCTCCGCTCCGCGCTTGGTGTCGCGGACGTGGAGTTCGAGCTCCTGGATGTGGATCGATGTGAAGACGTCTTCCTTGACCAGCTTCTCGCTGAGGACGATCGCGTCTTCGAAGTTGTGCCCGTACCAGGGCATGAAGGCGACCAGCACGTTGCGGCCCAGCGCCAGTTCGCCGTAGCTGGTGGAGGGTCCGTCGGCGATGATCTCGCCCTCCTCCACGATCTGGCCGCGCTCTACCAGCGGCCGCTGGTTGATGGCCGTGTCCTGATTGGTGCGCCAGTACTTCTTGAGCACGTAGGTGTCGAACTGGGAGAGGCGCATGAGAGGCTGGTCGGCCTCCTTCACCTTCACGGCACCCGTGTCGATGACGATCTTGTCGGCCGTGACGCTGACGATTCTGCCGCCGCGCGTCGCGGTGACGACGGCGCCCGAGTCGCGCGCCAGCTTGCGCTCAAGTCCGGTGCCCACCAGGGGAGCGTCCGTGTAGAGCAGCGGAACCGCCTGGCGCTGCATGTTGGAGCCCATCAGCGCCCGGTTGGCGTCGTCGTGCTCGAGGAAGGGAATAAGAGCCGCCGCGACCGACACCAGCTGTGCCGGGGCGACGTCCATGTAGTCGATGTCGGCGGGCGCCAGGAGCGGAAAGTCACCGCGCTCCCGGCACAGCACCAGCGGATTGCAGAACGTGCCGTCCGGATTCAGCGGCGCGTTGGCCTGCGCGATGCGCGCGCGCTCCTCCTCGTTGGCCGAGAGCCACTCGATCTCTCCGGTGGCGCGCCCGTCCACCACCTTGCGGTAGGGCGTCTCCACAAAGCCCAGCCCGTTGACGCGCGCGTAGGTGGTGAGCGAGGTGATGAGGCCGATGTTGGGACCTTCCGGGGTCTCGATCGGACACATGCGGCCGTAGTGAGAGTAGTGCACGTCGCGCACCTCGAACCCGGCCCGCTCGCGGGTGAGGCCCCCAGGACCGAGTGCCGACAGACGCCGCTTGTGCGTCATTTCGGCCAGGGGGTTGGTCTGGTCCATGAACTGGGACAGCTGCGACGAACCAAAGAAGGCCTGGATGACGGCCGACACCGTTCTGGCATTCACCAGATCGTCGATGTTGATCTTGCCCGGATCGGTGTTGATCGACATCCGCTCCTTGACCAGGCGGGCCATGCGCGACAGGCCGACCGACAGCTGATTGGCGATCAGCTCGCCGACCGTGCGCACCCGGCGGTTGCCGAGATGATCGATGTCGTCGGTGTGTCCGTGCCCTTCGCTCAGTTCGACGAGGTAGCGCAGGATCTCGACGAAGTCGTCGCGCGTCAGCACGGTCGTGGAGGCGGGAGTCTCGAGCTCCAGACGCTGGTTGATCTTGTAGCGTCCCACACGGCCCAGGTCGTAGCGCCTGGGATTGAAAAACACGCTCTCCAGCGCGGCGCGCGCCGTATCGACGTTAGGCGCCTCACCGGGGCGCAGGAGCGAGTAGATCTGGAAGAGCGCGGTCTCCTCCGACTCGGTGGGATCCTTGGCCAGCGTGCGCTTCACGATGGGGCTGTCCGCCCTGATCGGCCCTGCGCCGGCTGCGGCACCCGCCGCCTCGGGCTCAGCGGCGTAGACCACGACCCGGTCGATGCCCACGCGCGCCAGCGTCTCGATGTCCGCTTCCTCGAGTTCGCTGCTGGCTTCGAGAATCACTTCGCCGGTGCCGGTGTCCACCACATCGTCCGCCAGCACCGCCCCGCTCAGCGTCTGGAGCACATCGCCAAGGTCGCCGATCGCGGCGTCCTTCTTCCGGAAGAAGAGGCCGTAGATCTCCTCGTCGGTGCCGAAGCCCAGGGCGCGCAGCAACGCCGTGGCCGGGAACTTCTTCTTGTCGATGTGGACGTAGCAGACGTTGTTGATGTCGACCGTGAACTCCACCCACGAGCCTCGGAAGGGAATGATGCGGGCGCTGTGCAGCTTGGTCCCGTTGGGGTGGATGCTCTCCTCGAAGACGACGCCGGGAGAGCGATGCAGCTGGCTCACCACGACGCGCTCGGCGCCGTTGACGATGAAGGTGCCCAGATCGGTGAGGAGCGGCAGATCCCCCAGGTATACCTCTTTCTCAATGATGTCGCGCGCGCGCCGCTCCCCGTCGTCCAGATCCTCCCAGACGATGAAGCGGAGCGTTGCCTTCAGGGGCGCCGCGTAGGTCATGTCCCGCTCGATGCACTCCTCCTGCGAATAGCGGGGCGCACCCAGCTTGGACGAGACATACTCGAAGCTGAAGTTCTCGTTCACATCGGAGATCGGAAAAATCTCCTGAAAGACGCGGTCGAGCGAGAAATCCCAGGGATCCTCGGCGACCGCGTCGCCGTGCACCAGCTTGCCGAAGGACTTGAGCTGCACATCCAGAAGATTCGGCATCGGCATGACCGAATCCAGCTTGTCGAAACTGACGATGGGTCGAGCGGCGTCGCGACTATCCAACTGGACTCCCCCTTTGGGCCGCACCCTGTCCGGAGGGCGGGCACGGCAAGTCGAACGGAAAACACCTGACGACGTCCGGACGTCCCCGCGGAGGGACGGCCGATACGCGCGCGGAGGGAAGGGCAGGCGGCGCGGCGGCGGGAACGGCGTGCCGCAACCGTACCCCGTCTGCCCGGAGGCTTAGGCGGGACCGCACCTACTTGACGGTGACCGTCGCGCCCACCTGCTCCAGCTTTGCCTTGACCTGCTCCGCCTCGTCCCTGGAAACGGCTTCCTTCACCGGGTTGGGAACCCCGTCGACGAGCGCCTTGGCTTCCTTCAGCCCCAGACTGGTCACTTCGCGAACCACCTTGATGACCTGGATCTTCTTGGCGCCGAAGCTGTCGAGAACGACGTCGAACTCGGTCTGTTCCTCGACCTCGGCCTCGGCTTCCGCCGGACCCGCGGCCGCCGGCCCGACCGCCACTGCGGCCGTGACGTTGAACTTCTCCTTGAACGCGTCCACGAACTCGGAGAGCTCGAGAACCGTCATGTTGCCGATGCTATCGAGGAGTTCCTGCTGATTGATCGCCATCTCGCTGCTTTCTCCTGATTGGTCCCGGCCTCCGCCGGGAGTTGGTGACTCGACTCGTCACGTGTCCGCGCCCGCATTTCGGCTGTCGTCGGCCGAGCGCGGCCATCGCGGCCTCAGTCTTCCTGTATTTTCTCCCTCAGTGCGTCCAGAAGGCCGGCGAATTCCTGCAGTTTGCCCTCGAGCGCGCCCACGAAGGCCGCCATGGGACCCTCGAACGCGCCCGCCAGCTGCGCCATCAGCACGTCGCGTGCAGGGAGCGCCGCCACTTTGCGGAATTGTTCCTCGCCGATGATCCTGCCTTCGACCACACCCACCTTGAACGCGGGGCGCTCGGCGTTCTCCTTCGCAAAATCGACCAGCACCTTCGCAGGCTCCACGGCATCGGTCTTGCCGAACACGATGCCGGTCGGCCCGGAGAGGTGGGGTTCCAGGCCGGCAAGGTCGAGGTCGTCGAACGCCCGCTTGGCGAGCCGGTTCTTGACGACCTGGTAACGACCTCCGCTTTCGCGGATCCGGCGGCGGAGCACCGTCATCAACTTGACGTCGAGCCCCGTGAAGTCGGTCAGGTAGAGTGCGCCGGCGCTCTCCGCCTCGTTCCTGAAATCCTCGGTAAAGGCTTGTTTTCGGGCTTTGTCCATCGGTCAGCTCCGTCCGAACTGGTTGGGGTCGAGCGGCACGCCCGGCCCCATGGTGCTGGAGAGCGTCACGCTCCGTACGTATGCGCCCTTCGCAGCGGCGGGACGCGCGCGCAACACCGAGTCCATGAAGGCGCCCAGGTTGTCGGAGAGCTTGCTGTCCTCGAACGAAACTCGTCCGATGGGGGCGTGCAGGTTGCCGGTGCGGTCCACGCGGTACTCGATTTTCCCGGCCTTGATCTCCGAGACGGCGCCCCCGACATCGAACGTCACCGTGCCCGCCTTCGGATTCGGCATGAGCCCGCGCGGACCCAGGATGCGACCCAGCGGACCCACCTGGCCCATCATGTTGGGTGTGGCGACCACCGCATCGAACTCGAGCCATCCCTGCTTGATGCGCTCCAGATACTCGGTTCCGACATAGTCGGCTCCCGCGTCCCGAGCCTCCTGCGCCTTTTCTCCCTGTGCGATTGCGAGCACACGCATCTGCTTGCCGGTTCCGTGGGGAAGCACGACCGTCCCGCGCACGATCTGGTCGGCGCGGCGAGGGTCGACCCCCAGCTTGGTCGCGACCTCGATGGATTCGTCGAACTTCGCGAACGAGAGGGTCTTCACCAGGGTCACGCCCTCCGCCACGGTATGCGTGACTCCCACCGGGATCCGGGCCCTGGCGGCTCGGATTTTCTTTCCGCGTCTTGGCATTATGGAATCGAGCCGGCTTGTGACACCCTCCCACCCCTGGCGGCTCGCATGGAGTGGTTCGTCGGGTCTACCAGTCTACCTCGATGCCCATCGAGCGCGCGGTCCCGGCGATCATGCGCACGGCCGAATCCACGTCGCCTGCGTTCAGGTCGGGCATCTTGGTTTCCGCGATCTCCTTCAGCTGGTCGACGGTCACCCGGGCGACCTTGGTGCGGTTCGGTTCGCCGGATCCTTTTTCCAGTCCGGCCGCCTTCCTGAGCAGGACCGATGCCGGCGGCGTCTTGGTGATGAAGCTGAACGACCGGTCGGCGAAGACGTTGATTTCGACCGGAATGGTCGTTCCCTGCTGCTGCTGGGTTCTGGCGTTGAACTGCTTGCAGAACTCCATGATGTTCACGCCGTGCTGGCCCAGCGCGGGCCCGACCGGAGGTGCCGGATTGGCCTGTCCTCCGGGAACATGCAGCTTGATGAATCCGATGACCTTCTTCGCCATTTACGTTACCTGGTCGATAAACCGGCCCGCGCCCGACAGCCGTTCGGACGCGCTCGGAAGCCGGAGTTCCGTCTCCGGCCCCGAATCCGCCGTTCAGTATCCCTTGAGCTGAGCGAAATCGAGCTCCACCGAAGTCGGACGCCCGAAGAGGGAGACTTCCACCTTCACCTTTCCCTTGTCGGCATCCACGGACTGGACGGTGCCCGAAAAATCCGTGAACGGGCCCTGGGTCACCTCCACGGCCTGGCCGATGTGGAAAGGGACTTCCGCTCGAGCCTCCTTTTCCTCCTCGGTCTCGATGCCGAGGAGCTTGCGCACCTCCTCCTCGCTCAGGGGTTGGGGCTTCCTGCCTCCCCCCACGAACTTGATGACGCCCTTGATGTCGTTGATGGCGTGCATGGTCCGGGAGTCCAGCGTCACATCTTCGCCGACCTCGATGTGCACCAGGACATATCCGGGATAGAGGCGGCGTTCGACCTGGACCCGCTTCCCGTTGCGGATCTCCATCACTTCCTGGGTCGGCACCAGGGTTTCCAGGATCTCGGGGTTGTGGCCTTCCTCGATCTTGCGGTCGATGAACCGCTTCACCTTCTTCTCGTGCCCCGAGTAGCTCTGGACCACGTACCATCTGGACTCGCTCATTGAGTCCTCACGCTCCGAAGAGGCCCATGATGAAGTTCACGACGAAGCGCACGACGCCGTCCATGGCGAAGATGACGAGCGAGATCGCGATCACGAAAAGGATCACCACCCACGTCGCATTGCGCAGCTGACCCGAGTCGGGCCAGGTCACTCGCTGCAGCTCCGTCCACGACTCGCGCGCGAACCCCGCCGAAGTCTCAATAATGTTGGGCATCCTGCTTCTCGGAGATTCGCTACTTGGTTTCCTTGTGCCCGGTGTGCGTGCGGCAACGCGGGCAGTACTTGCGGAAATGCACCCGTCCGGGGTGCAGGCGCTTGTTCTTCTTCGTCGTGTAGTTGCGCTCCTTGCACTCCTCGCACGCGAGGATCACGCGGTCTCTGGCCACGGGACTACGCGATCACCTCGGTGACCACGCCGGCGCCGACCGTGCGTCCACCCTCGCGGATGGCGAAGCGAAGCTCCTTGTCCATGGCGATGGGCGTGATGAGCTCGACCTCCATCTGCACGTTGTCGCCCGGCATGACCATCTCGACCCCTTCGGGGAGCCTGGTTGCGCCCGTGACGTCCGTTGTGCGGAAGTAGAACTGGGGCCGATAGCCGTTGAAGAACGGGGTGTGCCTGCCGCCCTCACCCTTGGTCAGGACGTACACCTCGGCCTTGAAATGGGTGTGCGGCGTGATGGATCCCGGCTGCGCGAGCACCTGGCCGCGCTGGATCTCGGTCTTGCCGACACCACGGAGCAGGAGGCCGGCGTTGTCTCCCGCCTGGCCCTGGTCGAGCAGCTTGCGGAACATCTCGACACCGGTCACGACCGTCTTGCGGTCCCTGTCCATGCCGACGATCTCCGCCTGGTCGCCGACCTTCACCACGCCGCTCTCGATGCGGCCGGTGGCCACCGTGCCTCGCCCGGTGATGCTGAACACGTCCTCGACCGGCATCAGGAACGGCCTGTCGATGTCCCTCTCGGGCTGCGGGATGTAGGAGTCGATGGCGTCCATCAGCTCCTGGATGCAGTCGACATCGGACCCCTCTCCCATGGCTTCCATGGCCTTGAGCGCGCTCCCCATCACCACGGGGATGTCGTCGCCGGGGAAGTCGTACTCGGAGAGCAGCTCGCGCACCTCCAGTTCCACCAGCTCGAGCAGTTCCTCGTCGTCGACCATGTCGACCTTGTTGAGGAAGACGACGATGTAGGGCACGTTGACCTGGCGGGCCAGCAGGATGTGCTCCCGCGTTTGCGGCATGGGACCGTCCGCCGCGGATACGACCAGAATGGCACCATCCATCTGGGCGGCGCCGGTGATCATGTTCTTCACGTAGTCGGCGTGGCCTGGGCAGTCCACGTGGGCGTAGTGACGGTTTTCCGTCTCGTACTCGACGTGGGCGGTGGCGATCGTGATGCCGCGCTCGCGCTCCTCTGGAGCCTTGTCGATCTCGTCGAAAGCGACCGCGTCGCCACCGAACTTCTTGGCCTGGGTGAAGGTGATCGCGGCAGTCAGCGTCGTCTTCCCGTGGTCAACGTGCCCGATGGTGCCGACGTTCACGTGCGGCTTTGTCCGGTCGAACTTCTCCTTTGCCATTTCTCCGCTACCTCACTCCGTTCGGTTCAGGTGAATCGTGGTTTCAGGGCCCCGAAGGCCCGGGCAAGCTCTGGCCGGGATTTGAACCCGGGACCTCTTCCTTACCAAGGAAGCGCTCTACCCCTGAGCTACCAGAGCGCTGCTCCCTTCTGCTTCGGGATTAAGAGCGGGAGACGGGACTCGAACCCGCGACCCTCAGCTTGGAAGGCTGATGCTCTAGCCAACTGAGCTACTCCCGCTGGAATTGTCGTTTCACAAGTTGGAAGGGCGATACGCCCAGTGGTGGGGGGAGGATTCGAACCTCCGAAGGCATTGCCAGCAGATTTACAGTCTGCCCCGTTTGACCGCTTCGGTACCCCACCGAGCATTTCTCTCGATACTCCTGTGTTCGGAGCGCCCCTCCGCGCCTCCGGCTGCGGAGCAAGGATGCCCTCGGGCACCTGAGGCGGGCCTTTACGATCAAGCCTCGAAAGGTAACTCCTCCTCCACGAGAGGTAAAGGGTAAGTCTTGTCCAACGGCAAATGAGCCTGAACGCGGGGCCGGTTTCCAGCGGGAAGT
>JAPPHB010000096.1 GCA_028821195.1 Gammaproteobacteria bacterium | reverse complement strand
TGCCGCCCTTCACCCTTCGGTGACCCGAAGGGCGGCATCCTACGAGTCTCATCCGTCATGGGTTTCAATCCAGCCGTCGGAACCGAAGTCAGCCGAAGCCGATCCCGACCCATGTCGGGAGCTTCCGGGGGCGGGACCGTCCGCAAGGTTCGGATCGGAGGCTTCACCACGAACGCGGTGGCAGGCGGTGCAGAGCAGTCCACTGGCGATGTGCCGACCCGCGTGTTGAACTGGTGTTTCGGCGTCTCCATGCTTGGACGCTGGAGGAACGCTCGCCGAGAAGTCAACTGGTCGGAAAAACCCCATTGTGTCAGGACGTGTCAGGACGTTTCAGAACGTGTCAGAGCCATTGGACACCGCCGCCAGCGGCTTGTCCGGACGCCCCCACGCGGAGTTCCATGCGCCCCGGTCGGGGTTGCCATCCGGCTTGCGCGGGTCGGCCAAACTGGCCAAGACTTAAGTGATCGCCACCCGCCGGAGGAATCGCATGCGAACGCTGAGCGCCAAGGACGCGAAGTACGGCTTCGGACGACTGATCGACCTCGCCCGCGCCGCCCCCGTAACGGTCGCCAAGTACGGGCGTCCGGTCGTCGTGGTGCTCTCGGTGGAGGAGTACGAGCGGCTGAAGGCGCTCGACATGGGAACCAAGCGTCCCGGCGCGGCCGCGCGGAGGCGAACCGGGGCGGGAGGCCGCTGAACCGGATGGACAAGCGGAGCCTTACGGAGCGCGACATCTGCACGAAGTTCATCACGCCCGCCCTGCGCGCGGCAGGCTGGGATGAGATATCGCAGCTTCGCGAGGAAGTGACGTTCACCGCTGGCCGCATCGTCGTGCGCGGCAGGCTGGTGGCACGCCGCAAGCGCAAGCGCGCCGACTACGTTCTGTATGTGAAGCCGAACATCCCGATTGCTGTGATCGAAGCCAAGGACAACACCCACGGCGTCGGCGACGGCATGCAGCAGGCGCTGGACTACGCCGAGACGCTCCGCATCCCGTTCGCGTTCTCCTCGAACGGCGACGGCTTCGTGTTCCACGACCGCACGGGGGCAAGCACGCCTCCCGAGGTGAACCTGCCGCTCGACGCCTTCCCGTCGCCGGACGATCTCTGGGCGCGCTACCGGACGTGGAAGGGTCTGACGCCCGAAGCCGAGGAGATCGTCCTCCAGGACTACTTCGAGGACGGCGGCGGCAAGACGCCGCGCTACTATCAGGCCAACGCGGTCAACGCGGCCATCGAGGCCATCGCGAAAGGGCAGGACCGCATCCTTCTCGTCATGGCCACGGGCACGGGCAAGACGTACACCGCCTTTCAGATCATCTGGCGGCTGTGGAAGGCGCGGCGGAAGAAGCGCATCCTGTTCCTCGCCGACCGTAACGTGCTCGTCGATCAGACGATGGCGAACGACTTTCGACCGTTCGGCGGCGCGATGACCAAGCTGTCGCGCCGCATCGACACGTCCTACGAGGTCTACCTCGGCCTGTACCAGGCGATCACGGGTCCGGAGGAGCGCCAGAAGGCCTACAGGAAGCTCTCGCCCGGTTTCTTCGACCTGATCGTGATCGACGAGTGCCACCGGGGGAGTGCCGCCGACGATTCGGCGTGGCGGGAGATTCTGGAGTATTTCGCGTCCGCGACCCAGATCGGCCTCACCGCCACGCCGAAGGAGACCAAGTACGTCTCCAACATCGCCTACTTCGGTGAACCCGTGTTCGAGTACTCCCTCAAGCAGGGCATCAGCGACGGATTCCTCGCGCCCTACAAGGTGGTCAAGGTTCACATCGACCGGGACATCGAAGGCTACCGCCCGGAGAAGGGGCAGCGCGACCGCGAGGGCGAGGAGGTGGAGGACCGGCTCTACAGCCACAGGGACTTCGACCGGAAGCTGGTCATCGACGGGCGCACGAAGGCGGTCGCGGAGAAGATCACGGCGCTCCTGAAGGAGAGCGGCGACCGCTTCCAGAAGGCGATCATCTTCTGCGTCGATCAGGAGCATGCCTCGCGGATGCGCCAAGCGCTGGTCAACGAGAACGCGGATCTGGTCCAAGGGAACGCCCGGTACGTCATGCGGATCACGGGCGAGGACGAGGTGGGAAAGAACGAGCTCGGTAACTTTATCGACCCTGAGTCGCCATACCCCGTTCTCGTCACCACGTCGCGCCTGTTATCGACCGGCGTGGATGTCCAAACGTGCCGACTGATCGTGATCGACCGCGTGGTCGGAACGATGACCGAGTTCAAGCAGATCGTCGGGCGCGGCACCCGCGTGCACGAGGACCAGAAGAAGTACTACTTCACGCTCATGGACTTCCGGAAAGCCTCCGGTCTTTTCGCGGATCCCGAGTTCGACGGTGAGCCGGAGCAGATCTACGAGCCCGGCCCAGACGATCCCGTTCTCCCGCCCGATCCGCCACCGAACGGATCGGACGAACCAAAGGAGGAGGAGATCATCGTCGACGACTGGGACGACCCGCTCGATCCGCCGTCGACCGGGCCACTGAAGAAGATCTATGTCGATGGCATCGAGGCCAACGTGGTCGCCGAGCGGGTGCAGTACCTTGACCGACACGGCAAGCTCATCACGGAGTCGCTCCGCGATTTCACGCGACGAGCACTGCGCAAGCGGTTCGCGAGCTTGGACGACTTCCTGAATCGTTGGAACGGGGAGGAGCGTAAGCAAGCGATCATCGACGAGATGGAGTCCGAGGGACTGCCGCTGGCGAAGATCATCCAAGAGTTGGGCAGGGATCTCGACCCGTTCGATCTCATCTGCCACATCGCGTTCGGTGCCGAGCCCCTGACCCGCCGCGAACGGGCCGAAAGGGTCAAGAGACGGGACGTGTTCACCAAGTACGCGGGCGAGGCACGCGCCGTGCTCGACGCGCTCCTCGACAAGTACGCCGACCAGGGCGTCCTCAATCTCGACGACGGCAAGGTGCTCACGATCCCACCGCTCGACGGCCTCGGGACGCCGCTCGAACTCGTTCGCGCATTCGGCGGTAAGCCCGGTTTCGAGCGAGCCGTGAACGACCTTCAATCCGAACTCTACCGGGAGAGCGCCTGAGAGATGGCCGTCGGCACGCTCGTCAAATCCATTCAGAACATCATGCGCCAAGACGTGGGCGTGGATGGCGACGCCCAGCGCATCAGCCAGTTGTGCTGGATGTTCTTCCTCAAGATCATCGACGATCAAGATCAGGAACTCGAAACCTTCAGGGATGGCTATCGCTCGCCGATCCCCGCCCCTCTGCGGTGGCGGAACTGGGCCGCCGATCCGGAAGGCATCACGGGCGACGATCTGCTCGACTTCGTCAACGGCGAGCTGTTCCCCCAGTTGAAGGCACTCCCGGCGCGGGCCGCACCCCGTGCCGGCGTCGTGCGCGACGTGTTCGAGGACGCCTACAACTACATGAAGTCCGGCCACCTGCTGCGGCAGGTCGTCAACAAGATCAACGGAATCGACTTCAACAACCTGGCCGACCGGCGGCACTTCGGCGACATCTACGAGCAGATGCTCAACGACCTTCAATCGGCCGGCAACGCGGGCGAGTACTACACTCCGCGCGCCGTGACCTCGTTCATGGCCCGGATGATCGACCCCAAGCCGGGCGAGACCCTTCTCGATCCGGCGTGCGGCACCGGAGGGTTCCTGACCTGCGCCATCCGCCACATGGTCGACCATCATGTGAAGCGCCCGGAGGACCGGGCGAGGATGCAGGCCTCCCTGCGCGCGGTCGAGAAGAAGCCGCTCCCCCACATGCTGGCCGTCACCAACATGCTGCTGCACGGCATCGAGGAGCCGTCGTTCCTGAGGCACGACAACACGCTGGCGCGACCCTACATCTCTTGGGGACGCGACGAGCGCGTGGACATCGTGCTCACCAATCCGCCCTTCGGCGGCAAGGAGGAGGACGGGATCGAGTCGAACTTTCCGGCACATTTCCGGACGCGAGAGACGGCGGACCTGTTTCTGGCCCTCATCATCCGGCTGCTCAAGCCCGGAGGCCGTGCCGCCGTGGTCCTTCCCGACGGCTCCCTGTTCGGCGAGGGCGTCAAGACCCGGCTGAAGCAGCACCTAATGGAGGAGTGCAACCTCCACACCATCGTCCGGCTGCCGAACTCCGTGTTCCGCCCCTACGCCTCGATCGGGACGAACCTGCTGTTCTTCGAGAAGGG
>JAPPHB010000073.1 GCA_028821195.1 Gammaproteobacteria bacterium | reverse complement strand
CGCAGTTCGGCTAATTCTACCAATCATTTACGGGCAGTTTAGATGGTCCGGGAGCAACCCCGGAGGCGGTGGCGAGTTGTGAAGACACACTCGCCGCTACGCCGCACCGAGCCTTCGGCGAGGGGGGTTGCTCCCGCCACGGCCCGTGTGGCCCGTCCGGCAACGGGCGGGCGGGCCGCATGGCCGCAGAACCTTGCGGGCGCGGCGGATGCGCGTCTGCCGCCCTGTGAATCGCCGGAGGGCCAAAGTGTGAAATGACCCCTCGCGTCGTTTTCACACTCCAGTGCGGCCGTACCAGTCGGAGCGCCGGGACGCTGGGCGAACACGCTCCCGATCCGCAGCTTGCCCGGCGGAAAATACGCACTCGGGACGAGGCTGCCTGCAACCTGTACGGTGCCTGCCCGGACCGGGTTTCGCCAGACGCGGAAGACCGAGCCGCCGATACGGCCGACCACCGGCGATACGGATCGAGGAAGGAGCTTCAGCAAGGTGTCTTCGGTGACCGCTTCGCGGGCTTCCAACGTGGTCGGCCCTTCGGGCCATGCCCACGGCCTCAGGCGAAGAACCCGCGCACCGTCCGCAGGATCTCCTCCATCTTCCCGGTCCGGAGAGCGCCGATCCACTTGACGACGAGCGTTGAGTGCATCGTGAACAGCTTGGTCGTCTTCACCATCGACGCCTTGGGGAGTCCACCCTCGGCGAAGTCGCCGCGCCGAAGACGAACGGCGTTCGGGTCATCCGTGATGTGCGAGGTGATGGCGGCCAGCACCAAGTCCCGTCCGGTCGCGTTGAAGGAATCCGGTGACAGAACCAGGGCGGGGCGTCTCTTGGATGAAGTGAGATCGGTGAAGGGGAAGGAGACGAGAACGATGTCGCCCTGCCTATAGGCTGTCGTAGACCGCATCCTCCTCGTTTTCCCAGAACTCGAAGCTGCGCTCCGAACCCTTGAGCCACGGTACGTCCGCCGCGAGCCGCTTCAACTCGCTCTCGGAGAAGACTCGATAGACCTCGTCCGGCGCGGGGCTCTCGACCTCCTCCAAGGGAGTGAACACCCCATCCTTGTATTTCGCCTTGATGCTCATGGTCATTGACTCTACCGGAGAACCGGATTCGGCGCCACTTGGAGCGCCGGAGCGCAAGACAAGGTAACCCGCTGGTCGCCCCGCTGCCTGATCGTCTCTAGTTTGACTGCCTTCAATCGTTGCCCTCGACCCCGAACCGCCAGCTCCCCGCCCATGCTCGACCATCTCGAACCCCGTCCCGTCACCGTCGGAGACCGCCGGGCCAAGCTCCATCTCGGGCGCGGCCCGCTTGCGCTCGAAGTCGTCATCGTCGCGTGGGACGGGCGGCCCCGGATTGCGGACCTCAGGGCCATGTTCCGGGCGCGGTCCGGGCGACGTGCCGCGCCAGTGCTGATCGTGGTGCCGTGGGGAAACGGGTGCGCGGCGGTGTGCGGCCCCACCGAGCACAACCCGGTCGAGTATCGGAACCTGTCGGCCGATCAGGTCGAAGCCGTGTGCGGCAAGGCACTGGAGGCGGATGGACGGCACACCGCGATCCGGCTCCTTCACCGGCTGCTTCCCGCACTGGACGCGCCGATCCCGGGCCTCCGCAACGGCGGCCTATTCGCGATGCAGGAACTTGAGCGGGGGGTTCCGTCGCGCGGGGATTGGGCGCTCGCGGCCGAGGAGGCGCGCGGCGTGCGGACGCTCCGTGGCCGCGCGTTGATCGCGGGTCTTGGATTCGCCACCGAAGAGCTTCCCGGACCGGCGATGCTGCTGCTGGCCGGGGACCGCAAGACGGCGGTGGCCGTCCTTCTGGACCGGCCCGAGGAGATCGACGCCGCGAGCCCGAGGTTCGACGGCATCTCGCCGGTGTCCTACGCCTTGGCGCAAGCCGACCGGGAGAACCTGGACTGGGTGGTCGCGGTGGCTGGCGGCACGATTCGCCTCTATCCGGCCAAGCCGGGCGTCGGCACGGGCCGACGTGGACGTGCCGAGACGTTCGCCGAGATCAATCTCGACCTGCTTTCGCGTGATGACGTTGGCTACCTCTGGCTCCTGCTGTCGGCGCCCGCGCTGTCGGAGGGCGGGAGCGTCGAGGACATCCTCCGGGCGAGCGAGGACTACGCCGCCGATCTCGGCGGTCGTCTTCGCGAGCGGGTCTACCGCGAAGTGATGCCGTCGCTTGCCCGTGCCGTCGTGGCGGCAATGCATCCAGACAGCCCGACTACGGACGATCTCCAACAGGCCTACCAGGCGGCGCTTCGCATCCTGTACAGGCTTCTGTTCGTCGCCTATGCCGAGGACCGTGGCCTGCTGCCTCTTCACGCCTCGCGGAGCTACCGCGAGCACTCGCTCAAGCGGATCGCCCAGCGCCTCGGCGAGGCCCGGCGCAAGGATATCGAGTTCGGCGAACAACCGTCCTTCTGGTCGGAGGTCACGCAGATTTGCACGGCGGTGAGCCTCGGAAACCCGGAGTGGGAGGTCCCGGCGTACAACGGCACGCTTTTCGCCTCCGAGGCGCCGGTCTCGAAGCTGGGAGCCCGGATCGCGGCTCTCTCGCTCCCGGACCGCGAGTTCGCCGGGGCGCTCGCCGCGCTGCTTCTCGACCGGACGGCGGAGAGAACCGAAGGCCCGGTGGACTTCCGGTCGCTCGGGATCCGCGAGTTCGGGACGATCTACGAGGGCCTGCTGGAGAGTGAGCTTTCGCTCGCCGAGACGGACCTGACGGTGGACGACAAGACCGAGGCCTACCTCCCGGCCAAGTCCGGCGACACGGTCGAAGTCCGAGCGGGCGAGGTGTATCTCCACAACCGCTCGGGAGCGCGGAAGTCCAGCGGGTCCTACTACACGCCGGCCTTTGCCGTCGAACACCTCCTCGACCGGGCGCTCGAACCGGCGCTCGATGAGCACCTCGAGCGGCTCGAAGGGATGCCGGACCGGGAGGCGGGACGGCGGTTCTTCGAGTTCCGCGTCGCGGACATCGCGATGGGCTCGGGCCACTTCCTGGTCGGGGCGGTGGACCGGATCGAACGTCGTCTCGCCAACTACTTGGCCGCCCGGCCTCTGCCGGATGTGCGCGAGGAGTTCGCGCGGCTCCGGCGAACGGCGCAGCACAAGCTCGGACCGGACTGGTCCGGGGATAATCCCATCGAGGACATCCAACTGCTCCGCAGGCAGGTTGCCCGGCGCTGCATCTTCGGTGTGGACATGAATCCCATGGCCGTCGAACTGGCGCGACTGTCGCTCTGGATCCACACCTTCGTGCCGGGCCTCCCGCTCTCGCTCCTCGACCACAACCTGATCCAAGGCAACTCGCTCGTGGGAATCGCATCCTTCGAGGAGGCGTCCGAATTGTTCCAGACCGAGAGCGGCGACCTGTTCTCATTCGTCGCGAGCGAGCGGCTCGGGGCGGTTCGGGAGCCCCTTGAGAGGCTGGCCCGGCTCACCGACGCGAACGACGCTGAGATCCGGGAGGCGCGGGAGATCTACGCCCGGATGCGGAAAACCATCCGGTCGGAGCAGGAACTTTTCACGCTACTGGCGGCCTCGCGCACGAACAGCGGCATCCACGAGGCAATCGCCGAGGGACGGGTGGCCACGGCTTTGGACGACCCGGGCGACATCTTCCGAGCCCAGTTGATGGACAAGGGACGTGAGGAGCTCAAGGGACTGGACGCACTGCACTTCGCGCTCGCCTTTCCGCACGTGTTCCTTGGCAGGCGACACGGGTTCGACGTGATCCTCGGCAATCCTCCTTGGGAGAAGCCGATGGTCGAAGAGCACGCGTTCTGGGCTCGGCACTTCCCGGGGCTGCGAGCTCGAACGCAGCGCACGGCAGAGGCGCTGAAACGGCAGTATCGCGAGGAACGGCCGGACCTTGTTGCGAAATTCGACGAGGAGCGGCGGACCACCAATCGACTCCGGGCCTTACTGATTGCGGGTGCATACCCGGGGATGAGCGCAGGTCATCCCGACCTCTACAAGGCATTCGTATGGCGGTTCTGGGACCTTGTGTCGGCGGACGGCGGGCGGATAGGCGTTGTGCTTCCCCGGTCGGCCTTGGCGGCAAAGGGGGGCGACGAGTTCCGGAAGCGAATCCTCAAGCGAGCCCAAAGGGTGGACCTGACGATGCTGGTGAACACCGGGCGGTGGGTGTTCGACATGGAGCCCCGATACACCATCGGCCTGACCGGCGGGTGTTGATGGATTTATATCTTGTTGTGGTCGTTGATCTTA
>JAPPHB010000019.1 GCA_028821195.1 Gammaproteobacteria bacterium | reverse complement strand
TGCGATACTTCCGTCATGCCAGCCCGGCGCCTCGCCGCTCTCGGTGCTCGCGCGGATTCATCCACGGACTGCTCGCCATGAGAGTGGGCACCGGATACGACTCGCACCGCTTCGATCCGGAGCGGAAACTGATGCTGGGGGGCGTCGAGATCCCGGGGTTTCCGGGCCTGACCGGCCATTCCGATGGCGATGCCGTAGCCCATGCCGTCACCGACGCCTTGCTCGGAGCCGCGGCGGAAGGCGACATCGGAAGCCACTTTCCCCCGGGCGATCCGCGCTGGCGCGACGCCGACTCCATGGATCTGCTCGGACGGGTGGTCGCTCTCCTCCGGGAGCGCGGGCTGCGGACGATCAACGTGGACGTGACCGTGATCTGCGAAGCACCCCGCATCGGACCGCACGCGGCAGGAATGCGCGCGCGCATCGCCGATGTGCTCGGGATCGGGTCGGACGCAGTTTCGATCAAGGGGAAGACGAACGAGGGAATGGGCTGGATCGGGGCCGGCGAGGGAATCGCCGTGCACGCCGTGGCGCTCATCGGGGAGGAGGAACCATGGACGCGGCGCTCGACTTCCTCGCATCGCTCCCGGCCGGGCTGACCTACCTGGTGCTGGGGGCGGGGGCGGCCCTCGAGAACATCGTGCCCCCGGTTCCCGCCGACACGTTCATCCTGCTGGGAGGCTTCCTGGCCGTGCGCGGCCCGGCGGATGTGGCGGTGGTCTTCCTGGTGACCTGGCTGGCCAATACCTCGGGGGCCCTGCTGGTCTACGGGGCGGGGCGCCGCTTCGGTCCGCCCTTCTTCGATACCCGGTTCGGCCGGCTGCTGCTTCAGCCGGAGCAGCTTTCGCGCCTGCGGCGCTTCTACCGGCGGCGGGGAACGCCCGCCATCTTCTTCGCCCGCTTTCTCCCCGGGCTGCGCGCGGTGGTGCCCGCCTTCGCGGGGGTCGCCCGGCTGTCGTTTGCCTCCGTTGCCGTACCGGTAGCCGTGGCCTCCGCCATCTGGTACGGCGGGCTGGTTTGGCTGGGGTCGATTGCCGGAGAGAACGTCAACATCATGCTCGACTGGTACGCGACCGCCAACCGCCTACTGCTGGCCGTCGCAGCCGCGATCGTCGTGGTGATTCTGCTGGCGTGGCTGCGCACCCGCAGGCAGGCATCCGGTTCCGGGGAATGACCGGGGAACGGGACGATTCGGTCGCGAGAGCCTTCAGGGAGGAGCTCTTCGCGGACTACCTGGCCTTCGAGCGGGGGCTCTCGGCGAGGACCATGGAAGCCTACGGGCGCGATGTCGCGCGGCTTATCGGGTACCTGTCGGACCGGGGCATCGTGCGCCCGGATGACGTCACCCGCGTCGAACTCCGGGACTATGTGTACTCGCTCAAGGACAGGGGACTGGCGCCGACTTCCATCCGGCGCGCCTTGTCGTCGATGCGGGCGTACTTCGCCTTCCTTCTGGAAGAAGAGGTCATAAAGACGGATCCCACCGAGCAGATCGAGTCGCCGCGCGTCTGGAGAACCCTCCCCGGAGTGCTGAGCATGCGGGAGACGGAACGCCTGCTGGAGGCGCCGGAGCTATCCGATCCGCTGTGCTGGCGCAACCGGGCCGTCCTGGAGCTGCTGTACGCGACCGGCATGCGCGTCTCCGAGCTGACGGGGCTTCCCCTGCACGGCGTCGACCTCGAGGATCGCACCTGCCTGGTGTACGGGAAGGGCGCGAAGGAGCGCCTGGTGCCCTTCGGCCGCGCCGCCCGGCGCGCGCTCATGCGCTATCTGCGGGACGTGCGGCCGGAACTGGAGCGGGGCAGGGGCGAAGCAATGTTCTTCCTCAGCGCCAGAGGCCGGCCGCTCACCCGAATGGCGGTTTGGACCATCGTGCGCAAGGCACGCGACCGTGCGGGGATCGAGAGACCTGTCTCCCCGCACACCCTCCGCCACAGCTGCGCGACCCATCTGCTGGAGGGAGGCGCGGACCTGGCCGCGGTACAGGAGCTGCTCGGCCACGTCGACATCGCCACCACCGAGATCTACACGCACGTGGACCGGGAATACGTGCACGAGATGCACCGGACCCACCACCCAAGGGGATGACTCGTCAGAGCGAGCCCGGGGGGGCCGGCCGAGACGCCGTGCGGACGCGAAGCCTGCTAGCTTCCGCTGCCCGTGAGCCTGAAGAGTTCCGCCTGGTTGTCCGCCTCGCGCAGGAGCCGGACGGCTTCGGCCAGGACAGGATCGCGCTGGATGCGGAACCGCAACAGGCGCCCGTCGTCCGCCATGCGCTGAGACAGGTTGATTTCGAGCCGCCAGAGCAGGTAGCGCCGGGCCGCCGGATCGTCGAGGGTGGCGTCGGGGACACCTGCTTCGCGCAGCTCGGCAATGAACGCCTCGAGGCTCTCCTCGGTGATCGTCGCCTCGGCGCCGTCATTGCCGACGGCCTGCGCGCGGTCGAACCCGATCTCGGCCAGCCTCAGCCCGAGGGGGAATTCGGCAGCCGCGGCTTCCTCCAGTAGCTGGCGCTCGACGGCCAGCAGCGTGTCGCCGTCGATCTCCAGATCCGGGAAGACCCCGCCACCACCCTTCAGTTCACGCCCTGCTTCGGTGGTGAAGACCGGAAAGGCGGTGGAGTCCTCGGGCAGCGGCGTCCCGTGTGCGTCCCGCTGCCGGTGAAGCGACCGGCCCAGCGGGGTGTACCACTCCCCGGTGGTCAACTGTAACTGCCAGCCCTCCGGGAGCGGTACGACGGACTGCACCACCCCCTTTCCGAAGGTGCGCTCGCCCACCACCAGCGCGCGGTCGTGGTCCTGCAGGGCTCCGGACAGGATCTCCCCGGCCGAGGCGGTAAAGCCGTCCACCAGCACCACCAGCGGCTTGTCCCCGAGGCTCGCCCCGTCCCGGGTGTACGCCGCATCCTCGTGCTCGCCGGGCCCGCGGCGCGGGTTGCGTCCGCGGGTGCTGACCACGCGCTTGCCGCGGTCGAAGAAGAGGTCGGTCAGGGTGAGGGATTCGTCCAGGTAGCCCCCGGGATTGCGGCGCAGATCCAGTATGATCCCGCCGGCGTCCGCGAGCAGAGAGAAGGCGGAGTCCATCTCCGCGGTGGAACCGCGAGCCACCCGGTCCAGCTCGATGTAGCCGATACCCTCTTCCACGTATCCGGCATGGACCGACGAGACATGAATGTTGTCGCGTTCGATCTCGTGGAGGATGGGAGCGGAAAACCCCTCGCGCTCGACCGACACGGTGACCATGGTGCCAGGGGTGCCGCGAATGCGCTGCGAGGCTTCACCGGTAGTCCACTCTGCGGCGCTCTCGCCGTCCACGCCCACGATCACGTCGCCCACCTGGATTCCCACCTGCTCCGCCGGGAATCCGCGGAAGACCGCGGTGACCGTGATCTGGTCGTTCAGCAACTGGATCGCTACCCCAATGCCGGCGTAGTTGCCGGTGGTGGCTTCCTGAAACGCGTCCACCCGGCGCGGACTGAGCACTTGGCCATAGGGGTCGTTCAGAGCCGCGATCAGCCCCCAGACCGCGCCACGCCACAACATCGGATCGTCGGGCTCGTCCAAGCCGGACCGGCGGATGCTGTCGAAGGTGCTGAGGAACCGCTGGTCGTCCACCGTACCCTGGCTCGACGGGACTTCGGTATCCGAGGGGATCGGATCCGAACCCGCGATCGAGTCGGCCGCGTCGGCGCGCCGCTCCAGCACGGTCGCCGCCCCCAGCAACCCGTCGAGAGCTCCTCTCCAGAGCGTCGAGTCCGCGGGAGTGCTCCAGCTGTAGCGCTTGATGACCTCGAAGGCGCGCAGGAAGTGCTGGCCGTCCAGCGCTGCCGACGCTTCCGCATCCGGCTGGCCGGTCGATCCCGTATCCTGGCCCGCGAGGTCCGAGGCCCGGACCGGCAGAAAGAGCAGGAACGCTGCAAGGATGAATCTCGTGCGGCTCATGGCGACTCGTGGGAGGAAATGTCGATGGCTGCAGGGTAGACCCCGGAGGTCACGGACTCGTTCCCGGAGCCGGTTCAAACCCCATTGGCGTCACGCGACCAGTTATCGTGCAATCGGATGGACCACCCGGCAACCGGCGCGGCGTTTGGCGGAACGCACGGATATCATACCTTGTCGGGAGGCATCCCGCTTGTCGCACCGCGAACGGAACCCAACGCCCTGACGACGTGCCGCTCATGAGCCCGAGACAGTCGTCCCCGCTCGTTGCGGGACTGGTCCAGATGAAGCCGCGCAAGGGAGACGTGCGCGCGAATCTCGACAGGATAGGCTCGCTTGTGGCCGAAGCCGGGAGCGACTACGACCTCCTCATCTTTCCGGAGACCTGCCTGACCGGGTACTTCCTGCAGGGGGCGGTCGCGGAACTCGCCTTCGGAGCGGACGAGGTGGCGGACATGCTGGGCCGGGCGCCGGATGGGGCGCCGGACCTGGTCGTCGGCTTCTATGAGCGGCATCGCCGCCGGATCTACAACAGCGTCGTCTATTTCTCCGCGAGCGGCGGCCGCTACCTGCCCCTGCACGTCCACCGCAAGATGTTCCTGCCCACCTACGGACTCTTCGACGAGGCCCGTTTCGTGAAGCCGGGGCGCGAACTGCGCGCCTTCGACACGCCCCTGGGCCGCATGGGGATGCTGATCTGCGAAGACATCTGGCACTCGCTGACCCCGGCCGTGCTGGCCCTCGACGGCGCGGAGATCATCCTGGTGCCCGGCGCCTCGCCGGCACGTGGATTCGTCGCCGGAAGCGACCGTCCCGCCAGCATCCGGCGCTGGGACCCGATCCTCGAGGGACCGGCGATGGAACACGGCGTCTTCGTCCTGGTCAGCCAGCTGGTGGGCTCGGAGGGCGGCAAGCTGTTCGCGGGCGGCTCGGTGGCGATCGCGCCCGACGGCACCACTCTGGCGCGCGCTCCGCTGTTCGAGGAGGGCGTGGTGACCGCCGTCCTCGACCGCACGGCGATCGACCGGCACCGCTTCGAGTCGCCGCTGCTCTCCGATCTCGAACAGCAGCTGCCCAATCTGCGCGACGCACTGGCGCGCGCCGGCCGCGGGCGGGGAAGGGAAGCAGTGGCCCCGGCGCCAGAGGAGGAGGATTCCGGGGCAGGCGGCGGCGCTCCGGCACGGAGCCACCGGGCCGCCGCGACCCACGGTCCGATTCCCGGCGACGCGTCGATGCTCGACCTGAACCTCGAACTCACCGAACGTGCCCTTGTGGAGTTCATCCGGGAGGAGATCGTGCGCCGGCGCGGCTTCGAGAAGGTGGTGATCGGCGTGTCGGGAGGCGTCGATTCCGCCGTGTCGCTCTGCCTCGCAGTGCGTGCGCTCGGTCCGAAGAACGTCACCGGGCTGCGGCTGCCGTACGCCACCTCGTCGCCGGAAAGCCTGGAGCATGCGGCGATGGTGCTGGAGGCGACCGGTGCCGTCAGCCGTACTCTGGACATCACGGCTTCGGTGGACGGCTACATCGCGCGCCACGAGCCGGACATCAGCGCGCTCCGCCGCGGCAACCTCGCCGCCCGCTTCCGGGCCCTCGCCATCTTCGACCAGTCGGCGCTCCTGAGGGCGCTACCCCTCGGCACCGGCAACAAGAGCGAACGGCTGTTCGGCTACTACACCTGGCACGCCGACGACTCGCCCCCGGTCAACCCGCTCGGGGACCTGTTCAAGACCCAGGTGTGGGCGCTCGCGCGCCATCTCGGCGTCCCCTCCGAGATCGTCGAGAAGCCGGCCAGCGCCGATCTGGTGCAGGGCATCCA
Source organism: Gammaproteobacteria bacterium (assembly GCA_028821195.1). GTDB lineage: Bacteria > Gemmatimonadota > Gemmatimonadetes > Longimicrobiales > Gaopeijiaceae > BD2-11. Next base: position 33,856 of record JAPPHB010000019.1, on the reverse strand, counting down.
CGATCACGACGAGCTGGGCATCTCCTACCACGATGCCGACCCCATCCTGCACTGGTTCCTGCGGGGCTATTCGCCCGCCGACCTGGTGCGGCGGGGCTTCGACGAATCGCAGGTGGACATCGTCTGGAGCCGCCTTAATGCGACCCACTGGAAGCGTGAGCTGCCGACGGTGGCGGTGCTTTCGTCCACGGCGATCGGGGAATCGTACCTGAGGCCGGTGGACTACTAGGCATCAGGTCCAAGGACCGCGCCCCTCACAGCCCGGCGACCTTCCGGCGCAGCGTCTCCAGCAGAGGCACCGGCGTCAGCTCGCCGTCGATGATCGCGGCGAGTTCCTCCTCCCGCTTCCAGTGCGCTTCCAGGCTGGCCAGCTCGAGTTCCAGAAGCCGCCGCTCCGCGTCCTCGCCAGCCGCGATCTCCAGGGCGATGGTGCCCGTGCGCGGCAGATTCCCAAGGCGCGCGCCCTTCTTGACCAGCACCCGGGAGAGGCCGCCGGTGCCCCCGACTTCCTCGATCAGGCGGGTTGCGGAGGCGATCCGCCTCTCGGAAGCTCCCTCGAAGTGATGATAGGCGAGGACCCTGCGCAGGGTGCGCTCCGCGTCCGGGCCCGTCAGGCGCAGGCCCTCGCCGGCATCCGGGGCAGCCGCGCAGACCGGACAGGCGCGCGACAGCACCAGAGGCGCGTCGCCCTCGGTGGGACGGATCATGAGCCCTGCGCGTGCGTCGTAGGAGACCAACCGCATGACGTATCCGCAGCGGCCGCACTCGCGCCGGCCCCGCCACGCCGCCGAGCCGAAGCGCAGCCAGCGGGCGCCCCGGGTCGTCCACCGTGGCGCGTGCTCCCAGAGCACCCAGGCGCCCAACAGGCCGATGCCGCCGGTCAGCCAGCCACCGACGGCGGCGGCTCCCACCGCCGTGCCCGCGAGCGACACCTGCTTGAACCGCTTCCTGCGCGCCCGTAGTTCGCGCCCGTAGCGCCACCAGGCCTCCTCCCGGCGCTCGCAGCGTCCGACGCGCACGATCTCGAGCGGACCGGCGGCGAGGAGGGCGATGTTGTCGGTGCGGGACAGCAGGCGCCCCTGGTCGACCGAAACTTTCTCCAGCTCCTCGAGCGCCTCCCAGCGATCGATCAGCGGCACCAGCGACCATCGTTTGCAGCGGAGGCACACGATCCAGAGACGACCTCGCTCCGCATCGAAGGCCACGCGTCGCCCGCGCGGCAGGTGCTCGAGCGTGTCGTTCTCGGGGAAGGGGGCCTGGCAGACCAGGCAGCGTGTGTACACCGGCGCGACACTCCGGCGGGAGTCGACGTTATCCGGGGGCGGGAAGACGGGGCTTGGCGAATGCCCTCCGGCGCGGCACATTCCCGGCACCTGGAAGCCGCCGGGACACAATGCGTGCATCGCGGGCCAACGCCCCGCCACCCGACTTCATCCTACCGAACCTCCGCGCCCGATGATCCTGGTTCTCGACAACTACGACTCCTTCACGTGGAACCTGGTCCAGATGCTGGAGGCCCTGGGTGCCCGAACCGAGGTGGTGCGCAACGACGAGCGCACCGTCCAGGAGATCGAGCGGCAGGCTCCCGAACGCATCGTCATCTCTCCCGGACCCTGCACGCCGCGGGAAGCGGGTATCAGCACCAAGCTGGTGCGGGCCCTGGGTCCGAGCACACCGATTCTGGGGGTCTGCCTGGGGCACCAGGCCATCGGCGAGGCGTTCGGGGGTGCGACCGTCCGGGCCCGCCGCGTCATGCACGGCAAGACCGCACCCATCCGCCACAATGGTCTCGGGGTTTTCCAGGGGCTTCCCTCGCCGATGACCGTGGCCCGCTATCACTCGCTGGTCACGGATCCCGCGGCACTCCCCCCCGAACTCGAGCCGGTGGCCTGGACCGATCTTCCCGGCGAGGACGACGAAATCCAGGCCATGCGCCACCGGGCGATGCCCGTCTGGGGGGTTCAGTTTCACCCGGAGTCGTACTTCTCGGACTCGGGCCCGAGACTGCTGGAGAACTTCCTGCGGTTGTAGCCGGCTATGAGATGATCGGCGGCAGCCCCCGTTCCGCCAGCAGGCGGTTGAAGTCGGTGATGTCGTCCGCAGCCAACTCCGCCCAACGCCTCAGATACTCCTCCAGTTGGAGCCGGTAGATCCCTCCGACCTCGCTCATCGACTCCGTGGGCGGGTCGTCCGATCCGGCCGAATACCCGGCCAGACTCGCGATCTTGGCCCACAGCCGGCGGGGCCAGCGGATGGTGTCCTGCCGGGCAAAACCGCCCGTGAGCCTCAGGTCGAAGAGCTCCATTTCAAGCTCGATGAGCGCCAGCGCGAGTTCCTCTCCCACTTCGGCGATTTCGGCGTACAGCGGATTCCCGCGCACCCGCTCCTCCAGGTCCGCCAGCCCACGGCGGGTCCATTCGATGCGGTTGATGAGCTCGGCCGTCGAATCGCTCATCTCACGCAGTTCCAACTGAAGGGCCAACTGCGCGCGCATGTCTTCGGCGGACGCCGTGGAGGCCGGATCCTGCAGGATCTCGAGCTCGGCCGTGCGCTCTTCGGCGCCCGCGGTAAGCCGCACCCGGTAGCGTCCGGGGATGGCGAGGGGCCGCACCGGGCCGCCGTCCGGCGGAGGCCGCCACCCCTCCTGGCCCACGCCGCGATGCGAGTGCTCGAGCGGCGGGGTGCGGAGCCGCGGAGTCGCGGAGGCCGTGTAGCGAAGATCCCACATCACACGGTTCATTCCGGGACCGAAGCTGCCGGACAGGGTGCGGACCGGCGCTCCGTCCATCGTCTCGACCTCGATGGTGACGGGTCCGGCCATATCTTCGCCCAGATGGAAATTGATCGAGGCCCCGTAGTCGGGGTTCTCCCCGGCGGCCGGGTCGTCCGGCTGGGCGTTGCGCGCCTCCCGGGGCAGGAAGCGGTACGCAGGACGCGGAGCGAACAGATGCACACCGTCCGCAACCGTCTCCGCGCTCAGTTGCTGCAGCGGGGTGATGTCGTCCAGGATCCAGAATCCCCGCCCGTAGGTTCCGACCACCAGGTCGTTGAAGTGCGGCTGGATCTCCAGCCAGTGCACGGGGGCGTGCGGCAGATCGCCCTGCAGGGGCATCCAGGTCACGCCGTCGTCAAAGGAGACGTGGAGCGAGTTCTCGGTGCCGAGGTAGAGGAGCCCGGGACGCACCGGGTCCTCGCGCACAACGTGGGCGTAGCTGAACACGCTGCGCGGGATGTCGCCGGTGAGCGAGCGCCAGGACGCCCCGTAGTCTTCCGTCTTGTAGACGAAGGGATCGGTGCCGCCCAACTGGTGGAAGTCGACGGTGATGTACGCCGCCGCCGGGCTGTAGCGGGAGGGCTCGATGTTGCTCAACGTGCCCCACTCGGGGAGCCCGGAGATGTTGCGGGCCACCTCGACCCAGCTATCGCCGCCATCGCGCGTCACGTGCACGAGGCCATCGTTCGACCCCGCCCAGATGGTGCCGGGCTCGATGGGGGATTCGGCGAGCGCGAAGAGCACCGAGGCGTAGGTGGGGCTCACGTCCTCGGTGGTCAGCCCCCCGGTCTTCTGCATCCGGGTGGTGTCGGCGCGCGTGAGGTCGGGACTGATCACGCTCCAGTTGTGCCCGCCGTCGGTGGTTCGGTGGACGTGCTGGCTGCCGGCGTAGACCACGTTGTTGTCGTGCGGCGAGATGTGGACGGGAAAGGTCCACTGAAAGCGGTAGCGCACGTCGGCGGCCGCCCAGCCTTCGGGGTTGTCGGGCCACACGCTTACTGTACGGGTGATCCCGGTGGAGAGCTGGTGCCGCTCGAGGATGCCCTCGTAGCACCCCGACCAGACGACATCGTTGGTCACCGTGTCGGGGATGGCGAACCCGACCTCGCAGCCGCCAACGGAGCGCCACGCCCCCACCGGAATCGCGCCCCCGGTGAGGGTGTTGGAGGGCCCTCCCGTCGAGGGCCCGTCCTGGCGGTTGCCGTACAGGTTGTAGGGGACCCGGGTGTCGGTGTGGACGTGGTACATCTGGGCGATGGGCAGGAGCGGCCGGTACCAGTTGCGCCCGCGGTTGGTGGAGATGCGCACCCCCTGGTCGTTGCCGATGATCATGCGTGCCGGGTCGTGCGGGTCGATCCACATGTCGTGGTTGTCGCCCCCGGAGATGACCTCGAAGGAAACACCCCCGTCCAGCGAGCGGGTGTGCAGCGTGGACATGAAGTGCACCTCGTCGGGATCGTCGGGCGCGACCGCCATGCGCGAGTAGTACAGGGGCCGCTGCGCCAGCGCGTGGTCGGCGTTCACCATCGTCCAGGAGCGCCCTCCGTCGTCGGATCGCCAGAGCGTGCCCTCGTGCTCCTCCAGCTCCTCGTACTCCCGGTTGGAGTTGGTTTCGATGAGCGCGTACACCCGGTCCGGGTCCGCCGCGGTCATGGCGAGGCCGATCCGGCCCATGGTGCCGCGGGGTAGCCCGGCGCCCTCGAGTCGGGTCCAGGTGTCCCCACCGTCACGGCTGGTCCAGAGGCCGCTCTCCGGGCCTCCGCTCTCGCGCCCCCAGGTCCAGATCTGCATCTGCCAGGTGGCGGCGAAGAGGATGCGCGGGTTGGTGGGATCCATCACCACGTCGATCGCGCCCGAGTTCTCGCCGGAAAAGAGCACCCGCTCCCAGTTCTCCCCGCTGTCGGTGGTGCGGAACAGCCCCCGCTCCTGCTGCGGGCCGTAGAGGTGGCCGGCCGCTGCGACGTACACGATGTCCGGGTCGTCGGGATGGATGACGATGCGCCCGATCCTTCCCGTCTCGTCGAGGCCCATGTGCCGCCAGGTGCGGCCGGCGTCGGTGGAGCGGTACACGCCGTTGCCGATCGAGACGTTGGAGCGGATGAACGACTCGCCGGTTCCCGCCCAGACCACGTTGGCGTCCGAGGGCGCGATCGCCAGCGCGCCGATCGACTGCGCCGGCTGGTCGTCGAAGACGGGACGCCAGGTGTGCCCACCGTCCTCGCTCTTGAACACGCCCCCCGACGCCGCCCCGAGGTAGTAGACGTTGCGGTTGCCGGGCTCGCCCACCACCGCGCTCACCCGGTTGCCCACGGGGCCCACGTGGCGGAAGTCGGCGTCGGCGAAGAACTCGTCCGGAAGCTCGCCGGGAGCGGTCAACTGGGCAGCGAGCCCGCCGGCCGGAATGCCGGCGAGAAGCAACGGAACGAACGCGCGGGCGAGTGCTCGGACAGGCTGCGTGACAATCATGGAAGACTCCGCGGAAGGGGGCTGCCGAACCAACGCCACAAAGGTAGGCCGGGGGCGGCATCGGGCAATCCGCCCGATCAACACGGGGAAACAAATGTTGGCTGTTCAACACCAAGGGGGAACCCTTCTTCCCCGTGTGCCGTCATATTCTGATAGAGTTCAATGTCGGAACGCCTTTCGAGCGAGGACACCATGGCTGCACCTCCACCCGGCTCCCCCGGCGGTTCGCCGGATTCCGCGCGCGCTCACAGCCGTCCAGCCGCCCTCCGGCTGGCGATCGGCCTCCTGGCCGCGGCCGCCCTGGTCGGTTGCGCGGCCGATGCGCCCGAACGCGGACTCGGAAGAGATGCGCCGACTGCCACCGGGCCGCGGCCATGGGCCAACTCGGAATCCCGGTGGGAGGTCGCCCTGGAAGCCGTCACCGAGCCCGACCTCTATCTGACCTCCGTTTACGACGTGGACGTTGACTCGAGGGGCCGCGTCTTTCTGGTCGACTGGCCGGCGGGCGGCATCACCGTCCTGACCCCGGATCTCACGTACCTGCAAACTGTTGGGCGGGAGGGGGAGGGGCCCGGTGAGTTCGAGCGGAAGGAGGTGCAGATACTTCCGGGCGACACCCTGCTTGTATATGACTCCGCGCTGGGGCGGATTACGCTCTTCGATCCGGACAATCTGGAGGTCGTCGCGACCCGGCCTCCGCCGAATCGGGAACGGGACGTTGTATCTCACCTGTGGAAGCTCCCGGAGCCGGGACGCTACTTCGCGCTGGACCGGGCTCCCTATATTGCCGGTGAAGGAGAGTCCGCCGACCAGGGCCGGACGCAGGTGATCCTGGCGTTCGACGAGTCCGCGGATACGATTGCCGACACTCTCGCGATCGTAGCCGATAGCGAGCGCCTGGTGACGCGGGGAGAAGGGTACCTGATGGTGGGCGGCCATCCATTCGGTCGTGAGGCGCTTGTCCGACTCGTCGGCGAGAACCGCATCGCGCTTGCGAACTCGGGAGCTCTCGACGTCACGGTTCTCGACTTCGACGGAGCCACCGCTCACACCTTCTCCTATCCGACAACCCCTATCCCCGTGACTGCGACGGAGCTGCGGGCCGCGAGCGAAGACATGAATGAGTCGCTGGCGGATGCGCTCCGGGCGGGCGCCCCCTACACCTGGCCCGTTCTCGCCGGACTCGTGACGGACGACGAGGAACGCATCTGGATCGGAATCCGGAGCCCGGGCGACGGCGCCGAATGGGAATGGGCCGCGTTCGCCCCGGACGGAAGCCACGCCGGCTCCGTCCTGCTTCCGGCGGGGCATCTTCTTCAGGTGGTGAGGGGCGGCAGGATCTACGTGCTCTCCCACGATGAATTGGATGTGCCTTCCATCCGGGCCTATCGCCTGGAAGCACAAGGGACCTGATTCTCGACCCCGCTGGGCATTCTCTACGGAAATCATCAGTAGATCACAGTAAATGTCATCACGATCGTCGCCAGGCAAACCCGCGGGCTTCTCTCTTCTGGAGTTAACCCGTCCCGCGCGCTATCTTGCATCCTGTTGGCGGAGGGACCGGGCGTTGAAGGAACGACTCCCGGCGAACCGGATGGAACCGACGTGAACGTGGAGGCCGTCCCTCAAGCATGACCGAGTGCGCATGAAAGCTCGCGTCCTGGGTATCGTTCCCGCCCGGCTCGCCTCCACACGACTCCCCAACAAACCCCTCTTCCCCATCCTCGGCCGTCCCCTCATCGAGTGGGTCTGGCGCAGGGTCCGGTCCATGCAGGTGCTCGACCACGCCGTCGTTGCGACCGACTCCGACCGGGTCGCGCGCGTCTGCCGCGAGCTGGGCGCCCCGGTGGAGATGACCTCGTCCGACCATCCTTCCGGCACCGACCGCATCGCCGAGGTGGCGGCGCGCAGGCGCTACCGGGACTACCCGGTGATCGCAAACATCCAGGGGGACGAGCCACTGCTCGAGGAACGCCATCTGGCGGCGGCCGTCGAGCTGGTTCGCGGCGGAGGATGGGAGATCGGGACCTGCGCGACCCCGGTCGAGCACCTGGAAGCGTGGAAGGACCCTTCCGTGGTGAAGGTCGCGCGCGCCGCCACGGGCCGGGCGCTCTACTTTTCGCGCGCCGCGATTCCCTACAAGCGCGCCGCGAAGCCGGATGCGGGCGACCTGCTGCGCGAACCCTATCTGCGCCATATCGGCATCTATGCGTGCGCGCGCGATGCCCTCGAGCGGTGGGTGGCGATGGCCCCGACCGTCCTCGAGCGCCTGGAGAAGCTCGAGCAGTTGCGCCCGCTCGAGTCCGGCATCCGCATCGGCGTGGCGGTGGTCGGGGTCGCGCACCCCGGCGTCGACACGCCAACCGACGTGCTCTACACCGAAAGGAGACTGCGGGAAATGGAGCAATCATCCAGCCTGGTGAGCGGAACATGAGCGAGAATCATACCGACCGGACACGCTACGTCTTCGTCACCGGAGGTGTGGTGTCATCGCTGGGAAAGGGCATCGCCGCCGCGTCCCTCGGACACATCCTGAAGGCCCGCGGATTCAGGGTGACCATCCAGAAATTCGACCCGTACATCAACGTCGATCCGGGCACCCTCTCCCCCTTCCAGCACGGGGAAGTGTTCGTGACCGACGACGGCGCTGAAACCGACCTGGACCTGGGCCACTACGAGCGCTTCATCGACGAGTCGCTGTCGCAGGCCAACAACGTCACCACGGGCGGCATCTACCAGTCCGTGATCAACAAGGAGCGCCGGGGCGACTACCTGGGCTCGACCGTGCAGGTCATCCCGCACATCACAGACGAGATCAAGGACGCCATCCGCCGCCTGGCGGCCGAGAACGACGTCATCATCACCGAAATCGGAGGGACGGTCGGCGACATCGAGAGCCTGCCCTTCCTGGAGGCCATCCGGCAGTTCCGCCTGGAGATGGGCCGCCCGTACGTCGCGGTGATCCACCTCACCCTGGTGCCGTTCCTGGCGGCGGCCGGCGAGCTGAAAACCAAACCGACCCAGCACTCGGTGCGCGAACTCATGCAGATCGGCATTCCCCCGGACATCGTGATGTGCCGCACCGAGCGCTCGCTGGATGAAGGCATTCGCCGCAAGATCGCGCTCTTCACCAACGTACATCCGGACGCCGTGGTGGAAGCCCACGACCAGGAAACCATCTACGAGGTGCCCCTGGAGCTGCACCGTCAGCGTCTGGACGAAGTGGTTCTTGAGCGGCTCGAACTCCAGGCTCCCACCACCGATCTCAAGCGGTGGCGGGGCGTGGTGGAACGCATCAAGCGGCCCTCCCGCGGCAAGGTCCGCATCGCCATCGTGGGCAAGTACACCGAGCTCGTCGACTCGTACAAGTCGATCGAGCAGGCGCTCATTCACGGCGGAGTCGAACATGACGTCGGCGTGGAGCTGGACTGGATCTCCAGCGAACGCTACGAAGGCGACCACGATCCCCGGGAGCTCGAGGACTACGACGGGGTTCTGGTTCCCGGCGGTTTCGGAGAACGGGGCGTGCAGGGCATGCTGAACGCCATCCGCTGGGCGCGCGAGAACCGCATGCCGTATTTCGGCATCTGCCTCGGACTCCAGTGCGCAGTCATCGAGTTCTCCCGCAACGTGTGCGGGCTCGACGACGCCAACTCATTCGAGTTCGACCGCTCGACGCCGCATCCGGTCATCTGTCTTATGGACTCCCAGGCCAACGTCACCCGCAAGGGGGGCACCATGCGGCTGGGGCAATGGCCGTGCCGACTGCTCCCGGGATCCCAGGTGGAACGGATCTACGGCCAGCCGCTCGTCCAGGAACGGCACCGGCACCGCTACGAAGTCAACAACGCCTACCGGGATCTGCTCTCCCGGGAGGGGCTGGCGTTCACCGGGCTCTCTCCCGACCGCACCCTGGTCGAGATGATCGAGCTCCCCGGGCATCCCTGGTTCGTCGGCTGCCAGTTTCACCCGGAATTCCTGAGCCGCCCGACGCACGCCCACCCGCTCTTCGCCTCGTTCGTCGAGGCGGCCATCCGCCACGCGGGCATCGCCCCCGTGCCCGAAAGCGGGGTGACCGGGAGCGTGGCCCGCTGAAGGACGCCAGCGGTGTTTGAGAACTTCTTCCTCATCGCCGGACCCTGCGTGCTCGAGGGCGACGACGTGAATCTCGCGGTCGGCGAGGCCCTGGCGTCCCTCTCGGCCCGGCACGGTCTTCCGGTGTTCTTCAAGTCCTCGTTCGACAAGGCCAACCGCTCGCAGCTGGCTTCGGCGAGGGGACCGGGGCTTGAGGAGGGCCTGCGGGCGCTGGAGCGGTTAAAGGCACACTGCGGCCTCCCGGTGCTCACCGACATCCATGAGCCCGCACAGGCGGGACCCGCCGCCGAGGTGGCGGATGTTGTCCAGATCCCTGCCTTCCTCTGCCGGCAGACGGACCTGCTCACCGCCGCGGGCCGCACCGGCGCGGCGATCAACATCAAGAAGGGCCAGTGGATGTCTCCGGAACAGATGGCGCACGCCGTGCACAAGGCACGCGCCGCCGGGGCCCGGGAGGTGGCCGTGACCGAGCGGGGCACCTTTTTCGGCTATGGCGACCAGATCGTCGACATGCGCTCCTTCGCCCGGGTGCGAAGCGCGTGCGGCACTCCGGTGGTATTCGACGGCACGCACTCCGTGCAGCGCCAGGGACAGGCCGGCGGAGGCACGGGCGGAAACCCCGAGTTCATCGGCTGCCTGGTGCGGGCGGCCATCGCCGCGGGTTGCGACGGGCTGTTCCTCGAGGTGCATCCGGCTCCCGCCACCGCCCCTTCGGATTCCTCCAACATGCTCGAGCTCACGGCGCTCGCACCGCTCCTGAAGGATGTTCTCGCCATCCGGCGGGCGCTTTCATGAACACGCCGGACCGGAGATTCCCCGACGAGGCCGCGCGCCGGGTCCGACTCGTCATCTTCGACGTGGACGGGGTACTCACCGACTCCGGCGTATACATGGGCGAGCTGCCGGACGGGTCGCCGGTGGAACTCAAGCGCTTCGACATCCAGGACGGCCTCGCGATCAAGCTCCTCATCGGCACGGGGATGCCGGTGGCGCTGGTGTCCGGCAGGGTCTCGGCAGCGACTGCGCTGCGCGCCCGGGAACTCGGCATCGAGGAGTGTCATCAGGTGCCCGGCGCCATGAAGATGCCCGTGGTACGAAACTTGCTTGCCCGCAACGGGGTTTCATGGGACGAAGTCGCCATGCTTGCGGACGATCTGCCCGACCTTCCCGTCTTTCGGCGTGTCGGACTGCCGGTGGCGGTCGGGAACGCCACCCCGGAGCTGGTACGGGACGCGGTCTGGCAGACGCGCGCGCAGGGGGGCAGGGGAGCGGTTCGCGAATTCGTGCGCGCCCTGCTGATGGCGCGGGGCGAATGGGAAAACGTGGTCCAGGGTTACTGCGATGCCAGGAGCGATGACGTCCCCGCCGCAGACACGCGCGGCGGGAGAGGCTGACGCCGGCGGGAGCCATACGCGTGCGCCGTCGTTGCCAGGGAGGGACGGCGGCGCGACCGCCGCCGCCATGGCCGAAGCAGCCCGGGTGCTCCGCGCGGAGGGCGGCGCGCTCCTCCATCTCGCCGACCGCATCGACCACACCTTCGTCGAGGCGGTCGAGGTCGTTCTGGCCGCTTCCGGCCGGATCATCGTCTCGGGGATCGGCAAGAGCGGCATCGTCGGGCGCAAGATTGCGGCTACGCTCACGTCCACAGGCACCCCCGCCTTCTTCCTCCACCCGGTGGAGGGGCTTCACGGGGACCTGGGCATCGTCTCGCGCGAGGACGTCGCGATTCTGGTTTCGAAGAGCGGTGATACCGGCGAACTTGCCGAACTCGCCGCGTACCTGCTGCGCTTCGGAGTGCCCATCGTGCTGATAACCGGCAGTCCGCGCTCGCCGCTGGCCCGGCATGCGACCGCGCTCCTCGACTGCTCAGTGGCCGAGGAGGCCTGCCCGCTGGACCTGGCGCCCACCACCTCCACCACCGCCGCCATGGCCATGGGCGACGCGCTGGCGATCGTCCTTCTGCGGCGGCGGGGATTCGAGCCCGCGGACTTCGCCCGCCTGCACCCGCGCGGCGCGCTCGGGCGCAGGCTCACCCTTCTGGTCGAGGACGTGATGGTCGGGGAAGGGTACCCGTCCCTCCTCCAGGGCGCACTCGTACGCGATTGCATCGTGCCGCTTGCACACATGCGCGGCACCGTGCCCATCGTCGACGGGCAGGACCGGGTCGTGGGCGTCGTGACGGCAGGCGACCTCACGCGCCTCATGGAGCGCGAACCGGACTTTCTGCATATTCCGATCCGCGCCATCATGAACCCGGAGCCCAGGCTGGCCCGCCTCGGAACCCTGGCCTCGGCGTCCGCCCGGGAGATGGAGCAGCACGGGGTCATGGCATTGCCCGTGGTAGACGGAAAAGACAGGCTGCGCGGCGTCGTGCACCTCCACGACCTGATGAGATCGGGAGTCCTATGATGTTGAAAAACAGGAAGATGGCGGTACTGCTAGCGTTCGCGGCGATGGCGGCCGCGGGATGCGAGGAGCAGGTGGCGACGACGTCGCTTCCGGAAGAGCTGCGCGCGCTCCAGGCCGACCAGGTCCTTTTCGACATCGTGACCCATGTGACAGTGGATGGCATTCGCGAGGCCCGCATCCAGGCGGACACCGCCTATATCTGGCAGGACTCGACATCCGTGGCGCTCCGCACGTTGAACCTGATCATGTACGACGAAGGCGGAGAGGAGCGCGCGCGCGTGACCTCGCGGACCGGACTGATGAACGAGGACACCCAGCACATGGTCGCGCGCGGCGACGCCGTTCTCGTAATGGCGGACCGGCGCATCGAGAGCGCGGAGATCCACTACGAGCCCCAGCGGGACCGCATCTGGAGCGACTCGGCCACGGTGATGACGATGACGGAGGGGGGCAGTGTGGTCGAGGGATCCGCGTTCCTGTCCGACGCCAACTTCGAGAGCATCTTCATCCAGAACCAGCGAACGCGGAGCGGCGGAGGGCCCTGAATTGCGCCCGTCCCCGGTTCTGGCGGCCCTGATGGCGGGCTCGGCGCTGTGCCTGGCGACGGGCGTCGCGGCACAGGGCAACTGCGACCTGCTCCAGTCCCGCTCCTCCACCGTCCAGGTGACGGGGGACGGCTTCTTCAACTACATCTCCGACCCCGTGTTCGGCTGCGAGGGAGGCGTCATCATCCGCGCGGACAGCGCCGTGCTGGATGACGTATCCGGCTACATCCGCTTCATCGGCAACTTCGAGTACAGCGACTCGACGGCGTTCATGACCGCGGACCGCGCCGACCACTTCGCCTCCGAGGGCCGCCTGATCGGAGTCGGCAACATCCACATCATCGACGGGGCCTCGGGCGCCACCTTCGAAGGCGACAGTACCGTGCTGGTCGGCTCCAGCTCCCGGCGCGAGGACGGGGAGATGACCATCCTCGGCCTGGACGGGCGGCGCGCGCACGCGGTCATCCTGGTATCGCCGCAGGCGGCCGCGCCGGATTTGGCCGAACCCCCGCCGGACTCCGCCGCAGCGGAAGGCGATTCGACCGAGGTCGCTGACTCGCCCGGAGCCCCGCCGGATTCCGCAGCGACGGAGAACGATCCGGCTGACGCCGCCGATTCGACCGAAGCGCCATCCGACACAGCCGCGACCGGCGGCGACCCGGCGCTCGCCGGGGATACTACCGGCGCGGCAGCCGCGGTTGCCAGGGAAAACCGAGAGGATTCCGCCGCTCCAACCGACTCGGCGGCCGCCGGGACCGGCGGGGAAGCGGCTCCGGAACCGGAACCATCACCCCCCGACACCACGCCCGTCCCCTACGACATCGATGCCGAGCGCATCTACCTGAGCGGCGCGGACTACATGCTGGCCACCGGCAACGCGGAGCTCTACAACGATGAGTTTCGCGCCCTCGCCGATTCCATCGAGTACCGGGAAACCACCGGCAAGCTCTTTCTGCGGGGGACGGCGCCGCGCGTTTTCGGGTACGGCGCCGAATACGTGCTGAGCGGTGACGCGGTGGACCTGGACATGAACGGAAACCAGGTCGCGGCGCGCGGTGACGCCGCACTCTCCGGTAGCGAGATCGACCTGACCGCGCCCGAAATCCGGGTGTTGATGGAGGACGGCGTGCTCGACCGCATCGTGGCGATGAACGAACGGCCGCCGGAAACGGAGCCGCCCGGGTTGCCGGACGAAGTCGAAGGCCTGTCAGGGGACTCGGCAGCGGCCACTGCTGCTGCCCCGGAAGAGCAGGCCGCCGGCGACATCCGAGCCGAGCCCACCGAACTGGTGCTTGGCGAAGCCATTCCGCTCACCGACGAGTCGGTCCCCGGAGACACGGACGCTCCGCGTGACGCCTCGGGCGAGACCGCGGACTCGGCTGCCGTGCTTCCGCCCGGCCGGCCCCGTGCCGTGGCCGAGACGTTCGAACTGGAAGGGGATTCCATCCACGTTCTGGCCCCCGGCGAGGTACTGGAGCGAGTGGTCGCCGTAGGCGACGCGCGCGGCGAGTCGCTCGCGCGCGATTCGCTCAACACCGAGGACACGCCGGAGATCGCGCGCTCGGACTGGGTCTCGGGCGACACGATTACCGCGGTCTTCCAGCCCGTCGGCGCCGACACATCGGCTGCAGCCGGCGCCGAACCGGACGCGGACGAGACGTCCGGGGGCTACCAGCTCGATCGTCTGGTGGCTAGCGGCCAGGCGGCCAGCCTCTACCGCTTGATCCCCTCCGGGAACGGCGGGGAAGGCGAGCCCTCGCAGCAGGACGCGGCGGGAGAGGAGGCCGGCGAGCAGGCCGCGGGGGAAGGGGAGGAGCAAGCCGCCGAGGAAGCTGTCGCCGAGGAGGAGGTCTCCGGGGCAGCCGCGCAGGAAGCCGCAACGGAGGAAGACCCCGGCGCGCGGGAACCCGCGGGAGAGGCCGGGGGAGAAGAAGCGGCCACGCAGCCGGAGCCGGACAGCCGGCTCGCTCTTCACTACGTCCGGGGAGACCTCATCACTATCTTCATGCAGGACGGCGAAGTGACCTCGGTCATCGTGGAAGGCAACGCCCAGGGCGTGCAGCTCGAACCCCTCGCCCCCCCGCCCGCCGACACGACCGCGGCGCCCGATACGACCGCGGCACCCCCTGCCACACGGAGATGAAATGACGCTGGAACGCTTTCTGGAGCTCATGCAGGAACTCGAGCCGCACGACGTCTCGGTGGCGGTCGCGGTTCTGGAACTCATCCGGGGCGCGGACGATTCGGGATCCGTCGGCCGGGACGACTGGGTGTCGTCGGTGCGCCGCGAGTACGAGGAACTCGAACTCCACCTGCAGGCATCCTGGCGCGAGCGCGGCGGCGAACTCGGCGGCTACCTGGAGGAACAGGTGATCGGGCGGCTGGAGGCGGTCGGCATCGCCGGCCGTGATCCCCGCGAAGACGGCTGGGAACGGCTGACCCTCGACGCCGAGTTGTGGGAAGAGATATCCGTCGACCGCGACCCGCTGGTCGAGAATATCGAGGCGATGGCGGTGGTGCTGCAGCACAAGTTCGGCGTCCTGGCCAGCGAGTCCGCGGACAACGGCGCCTCGCCGCCTCCCAGCCGGCTGGTCGCGACCGGACTGACCAAGAGCTACGGCGGCCGCAAGGTGGTGAACGACGTCGACATCGCGGTGGAGCAGGGCGAGATCGTCGGGCTGCTCGGGCCGAACGGTGCCGGCAAGACCACGACCTTCTACATGATGGTCGGGCTGATTTCGCCCCAGGCCGGGGAGGTGCGGCTGGACGACCGGATGCTGACCGGCATTCCCATGTACAGGCGCGCGCGCCTCGGGGTCGGTTATCTCGCCCAGGAGCCTTCGGTCTTCCGGCGCCTGACCGTAGAACAGAACGTAATGGCGATCCTTGAGACGCTGCCGCTGCCGAGGGCGGAGCGCAAACAGCGCCTCAACGAGTTGCTGTCGGAGCTCTCCATCGGCCACCTTCGCCACTCGAAGGCGTTTTCGCTCTCCGGCGGGGAACGGCGTCGTCTGGAGATCACGCGCGCGCTCGTCCAGCGTCCCAAGTTCATGCTCCTCGACGAGCCCTTCGCCGGAATCGATCCCATCGCCGTCAACGACATCCAGCAGATCGTGGCCGGGTTGAGGCACCGAGGGATCGGGGTCATCATCACGGACCACAGCGTGGAACAGACGCTCGAGATCGTCGACCGCGCCTACATCATGCACGAGGGCCGCATACGCGTAGTCGGCACGGTCTCCGAACTGGTCTGGAACGACGAAGTCGCCGAGATCTACCTCGGCCCCGTCCTGACCGACCGCATGCGCAAGCGCTTCAATCCCCCCGTGGCGGCATGAGCGGACTCGGCGCGCGGCTCATCCAGAGCCCGGAGCTCAGGCAGGAGATGAAGATCAACCCGCGCCTGTACCAGGCGATGGAGTTGCTTCATCTTCCGCTGCTCGACCTCCAGCAGCGTCTGAAGCAGGAGATGACGGAAAACCCGTTCCTGGAGGTGGTCGAGGGCGACACCGAACAGGAAGTGGAACTCGACCAGGATGGCGTGGACGAAGACGGGGACGAGGTCGACTGGGAGTCGATCCTGCTCGACGGCTTCGACGCCGGCGGACGTCGCGCCCAGTACGAAGCCCGTGACTTCGACTTCCCCACGCCGTCCAGGGCTCCCGACCTCCGCGATCATCTCGAGAACCAGACTCAGCTGCTGACGCTTTCCGGCCGCGAGCAGAGGATCGCGCAGGAGATCATCGGCAACATCGATGACGACGGCCTCCTGCGCTGTCCGCTGGAAACCATCACCGAAGACCTCAACGGCTGGCTGGAGGACGTGCGCGACCTCGCCCTCGAGGCTGCCGAGGACGAGTCTCCGGAGGAGCTGGCCGCGATGCTTGCCCCCTTCGACGTGGGGGAAGTGGAGGCAATGCTCGAGATCGTGCAGGACATGGATCCGCCGGGTGTGGGGGCGCGCGATCTGCGCGAATGCCTCCTCATCCAGCTGCGCGAATCGAGGGAGAAGAATGAACTCATCGGGATCATGGTCGACGAGCACTTCGACGACCTCCTGAGTCACCGCTGGGCCAACATCGCCCGCGCTCTCGGAGTAGCGCCCCGGTTGGTCCAGGATGCCGCCGACCGGCTCGCCCGCCTGGACCCGAAGCCGGGACTCAGGTACTCGCCCGAACCCGAGCACTACATCGTCCCGGACCTGATCGTGGAGAAGATCTCCGGCGAGTACATGGTGTTCGCCAACGATACCAGCATGCCCCAGCTGAGGCTGGCGCGCTCGTACCAGGAAGTCGCCCGCGACAAGCGCCTGTTCCAGGGAGAAAACAAGACGTTCATCAAGGACAAGCTGAATTCCGCCAGCTGGATGATCCAGGCCATCGAACAGCGGCGCCAGACGATGCTCAAGGTGATGCAGTTCATCGTCGAGCGTCAGCGCGGTTTCTTCGAGAACGGGGTTCAGCATCTGCGCCCGCTTACCCTGCGTGAGGTGGCCGACCATATCGAAATGCACGAATCGACCGTATCGCGCGTCACCAACGAGAAGTTCGTCCAGACGCCGCGCGGCGTCTTCAGCCTCAAGTACTTCTTTTCGAGCGGGCTCTCAACCACCAGCGGCACCGACATTTCCGCTCGTGGAGTCAAGGCGAAGATGGAGGCGCTCATCTCCGGGGAAAACGTTCGCAAGCCCCTCACCGACATGGCACTCGTCAAGCTCCTGCGCGCGGACGACGTCCGCATCGCGCGCCGAACGGTAGCCAAATACCGCGACCAGCTCGGCATCCTCCCGGCGCGCATGCGCAAGCGCCTGTGAGCGGACCGCCGCGCGTCGGCTGCGCCGATGCCATCCTCCTCCACGGAAGCCGGCCCCGGGGATGACGCGTCCGCGCGTCCTGGTGGTCATCGGCACCCGGCCGGAGGCGATCAAGATGGCCCCGGTGGCGGAGGCGCTGCGCAGTCGTGCCGACCTGGTGGAGAGCGCGGTCGCCCTCACCGGCCAGCACACCGACATGGTCGACCAGGCGCTCGCAGCCTTCTCCATCGTCCCCGACTTCGACCTGGACATCATGAAGTCCGGCCAGACCCTCTATGACGTCGGGCGGGGCTGCATGGAAGGGCTGAGGGACATGATCCGCGAGTTCGCGCCTGCAATGATGCTGGTGCAGGGCGACACGGCCAGCGTCTTCTTCGGATCGCTGGTGGGATTCTTCGAACGCATCCAGGTGGGGCACGTCGAGGCCGGATTGCGCAGCCGCAATCGGTGGGCCCCGTATCCCGAGGAGCTGTTCCGGCAGATGACGGACACACTCGCCGAGCTTCATTTCGCGCCCACCGCGCTGGCGCGGCAAAATCTGCTGGATGAAGGGATCTCCGAAGCTTCGATTCACGTCACGGGCAATACCGTGGTCGACGCTCTCCTGCGGCTGGCTCACCGCGAAGGCGAAATAGAAGACCGGGTGCTGGCCGAACTTCTGGCGGGACGTGACTCGCTCGTGCTGCTCACGGCCCATCGGCGCGAGTCGTTCGGCGAACCTCTGTGCCGGGTCTTCCGGGCCGTCCGCGAGATCGCGGACCGATGTCCGGATGTCCAGGTCATCTATCCCGTGCACCCGAATCCGCAGGTCGTCCGCCCGGCGCGCGAGCATCTGGCCGACCATCCCCGGGTTCACCTGACAGACCCGCTGGCGTACCCGGATCTCCTGCGCGCGCTCAAGCGGGCGAGCCTCGTGCTCACCGACTCCGGGGGAATCCAGGAGGAAGCGCCCACCTTCGGCACGCCGGTTCTCGTGCTGCGAGAGGTGACGGAGCGCCCGGAAGGTGTGGCCGCGGGGGTTGCCAGGCTGGTGGGAACCGACCGCGACCGCATCGTCGCCGAGGCCCTGGCCGTGCTGGCCGGCGGAAACGGGGAAGGGGACCGGGAGGGCGGTTTCGCCAACCCCTACGGCGACGGCGACGCCGCGGAGCGCATCGCCGACATCGTGGCGCAGCGGCTCACCGGAGTGCCGCGCCGGATCCGCGACTGGCTTCCGGAAGCGCCATGAACATCCTGATGCACTGCATCTACTTCCCACCGGAAGTGGGCGGACTGGAGAGCCACGTCTTCAACTTGTGCCGAGGGCTTGTGGCCCGCGGACACCGCGTGGATGTGGTCACCTCGCGGTCCCGGCCCAATCTTCCGCGCGAGCAGCTCATGGGGGACATCCACGTCCGGAGAACATGGCTGCCGGCGCGCAACCCGGGAGGGTGGTTCCTGCACTCGATGTGCTCGACACCACGCACCACCCGGGCGAGCGCGGAGGTCGACGTGGTGCACGCGCAGGCCATCGCCTCCATCCCGCCGGCCTGGATTGCCGGCCGGCTCCGCGCCCGGCCGCTGATTACCACCCTGCACACCTCCCACTTCCTTCGGCTGGCGGGGAAGACGCATTGGCGGCCGGGCCTGCGCACCCTCCTGCGCGCATCCGATCATACCTTCGCCACCAGCGTCGAGATCGCCGATGTTGCCGACGGCCTGCTCCCGGGTCTGTCGACCGAGCCGGTGACCAACGGGGTGGACACATCGGTTTTCCGTCGCTGCGAACCGTCGCTTCCGCCGGTGTCCGGGCCTCTGCTGGTCGTTCCGCGCCGTCTGTTTCCCAAGAATGGAGTGCGGTTTTTCGTGCAGGCGATGCCCGAAATCGCCGCGGCGGTTCCCGGGGTAGAGGCGATTCTGGTGGGCGACGGACCGGATCGGGGGGAGCTGGAGAGCCTGAGCGCGCAGTTGGGCCTGGCCGAACGAATCCGCTTCCTCGGGGCGCGGCCCAATGCCGAGATGCCGGGCATTCTCTCTTCCGCCGCCGTTGCGGTCGTGCCCTCGCTCATGGAGGCAACCTCGATCGCGGCGCTGGAAGCCATGGCGTGCGAGCTTCCGGTCGCCGCTTCCAGGGTCGGGGGACTGCCCGAGATCGTGGATGAATCGGTGGGAACCCTCTTCGAGCCCGGGAATCCCGCCGATCTCGCCAGACGGCTTGTCGCCCTCCTGCGCCGACCCAATCTGCGGGAGGCCGGACGCCGGGCCCGCGAGCGCGTCGCGACCCGCTGGAGCAACGATCGGCTCGTGGAACGGCACCTGGAGGTCTACGAAGCCCTGGGAACGGGGAAGAGGGCACCCCATGCCTGACGATCGACTCCTCGTCCTGATTCCGACCTATAACGAGCGGGAGAATCTCCCGCGGATCGTGCCCCTGGTTCTGGAGCAGCATCCAGGCATCGAGATCCTGGTCATCGACGACGGGTCGCCGGATGGCACGGGGCAACTGGCCGACGAGATGGCTGGCGGCGAACCCCGCGTCCACGTCCTTCATCGAACCGAAAAGCTCGGTCTCGGCCCCGCGTACCTGGCGGGGTTCAAATGGGGCCTCGCGCGCGGCTATCCGCTGCTCTGCGAGATGGACGCCGATCTGTCGCATTCGCCGGAGATGCTGCCGGCGTTCATCGAACAGACCCGGCAGGCGGACGTCGTCATCGGTTCCCGCTACCTCCACGGCCGGGTCACCGTGGTCGACTGGCCCATGAGCCGGCTGTTGATCAGCTACTTCGGCTGCTGGTACGCGCGAACCATCACCGGTCTGCCGGTCGCCGATGCCACGGGTGGCTTCAATTGCTGGCGCAGGGAGGTCCTCGAGGCCCTCGACCTCGATCGCATCGTCTCCAACGGATACGCCTTCCAGATCGAGTTGAAGTTCCGTGCGGCACGGAAGGGCTTTCGCCTGGTCGAAGTCCCGATCGTCTTCACCGAGCGCGATTCCGGTGAGTCCAAGATGTCCGCGAAGATCGTTCGGGAGGCAGTCTGGCGCGTATGGATGCTCCGAATCCTCGACCTGATCGGCCGGCTGTAACGACCTCCCGTCAGGATCCTGACCAAAGGCCGCAAGTCCCCTCGCATCAGAATTCCGACTGCTGGAATCCACGGAATTCTGACGTGTCACCGGCGTGTTTTGGCTGCCACAGATTTCTGAAAGGGGACGGTGAGATTCTGAAACTATACATAATACATATTATGCGCAGTTGTGGGCGCCTTCAGGCCCGAAACCAGCCCTCGGCGAAGGTGGCCCTTGAAAGGGATTACGCGGCCACGCGGTTTCCATCTTCGGCTCAGGCTCGCTAGAATGGCTGCGGGATGGGATGGCGGACGCGTGTCCGAGCTGCGGGAGAGGTGGATTGATGTCGGAAGGATTGCGCTCGAACATCACCGGGATCCGCTCGGGGGTCGCGCCGAAGCTGCACGCCTGGAGGGAGCTACGCCGAAAGACTGCCGTCTTCCCTCTCGTGTTGGCCGGGCTCCTGGCGGTCTCCGGATGCGAGCAGATCGAGCAGGCCCGGGACCATTTCCGGGATCTGACACCGCACGAAGCCTACCAGGCTCGGCTGAACGTCGCCGGACTCGGAGAATCGGCGCTCGCGAGGGACTGGGAGACGGCCGGACGCGTGGCACTCGCCGCGCCGCTTCCGGTATCGCTGCCCTATGCGGAGGAAGGCTACATCAGCCCCGACGCGCCGGAGGCCGCCGGGTACGGTTTTCGCCTCGAGCGAGGTCGAAGGCTGACGGTCGAAGTTTCGGTCGACTCCGGCGAGCCGGCGCGGGTATTCGTGGACCTGTTTCGTGTGCCCGCCGATCCCGCCGACCCCATGAGGCCGATCTTCTCGTCGGAGTCGCCCGTGGAAGCGTTCTCGCACGAGCCCTGGCGGGGCGGTGACTTCGTCCTGCGGCTCCAGCCCGAGCTACTGCGCGGGGGCAGCTACTCCGTCACCCTGGGTCTCGAGGCGCAGCTGGCGTTTCCGATCGAAGGACATGGCCCGCAGTACATCTACAGCTGGTTTGGCGCGGCGCGGGACGGCGGACGGCGGATCCACCACGGCGTCGACATCTTCGCGCGCCGTGGGACTCCCGTGCTCGCGGCATCGGCAGGACGGGTCAGCCGGGTGCGGGATACCGCGATTGGCGGAAAGGTGGTATGGGTTCGCGACCCGGTGCGCAACGCCAGCCTCTACTACGCCCATCTGGACAGCCAGTATGTCCGCGACGGGCAGTTCGTCCAAGCCGGCGATACCGTCGGCTTCGTGGGCAACACCGGGAATGCGCGCACCACCCCGCCCCACCTGCACCTGGGCCTCTATCGGCGCGGCGAAGGCCCAGTCGATCCCTTCCCTTTCATCGATCCGGTGCGCGCCACCGTTCCGGAGCTCACGGTCGACACGGAGCGGCTGGGCACATGGAACCGGGTGCGCAACGGAGGGGTCCGGCTGCGGGCGGCGCCCGGCCCGCGGGGCGAGGTGGTGCGTGAACTGGACCGGCACACGCCACTCCGGGTTCTCGCCGGCTCGCGAAGCTTCTTCCGGGCCCGCCTGCCCGACGGCGCAACAGGTTACGTGGCCGCTCGCCTCACCGAGCCGGTCGCGGCTCCCTTCGCGCGGCAGACCGTGGCGGGGGCGCGCTCCGTGCTCGCGGCGCCCACGGACGACTCGGCCTTGCTGGCTCGACTGGACGCGGGAACCGAAGTACCGGTGATCGGCCGCTTCGGCGACTACCTCTACGTGCGGACGGCGAGCGGAGAGACGGGTTGGCTCGGGCCTGGGCAGTCGCTCGCCGAGGCGCCTCGGGAGTTCAACCCCCGGACGACGTCCGGCGAGCGCGCATCTCAGCCAGGCGCATCTCGATGACGCCGCGGCCGGGGTCGGCTGCGTCCAGTTCGTCCAGAAGAGTGCCCAGCAGCTCCTCGGCCTCGGCGTAGCGACCCTGCGCCGCGCGCACGCGGGCCGCGTCGGAGAGGGCGTTGCGCAACTGGAAGCCCAGGTCGGTTTCGTCGGCGACATCGAGATAGGTCGCCACGGCTTCGTCCCACAGACCCTGCTCCTCGTAGGCGGCGCCCAGAAGGAAGCCGGCCTGCAGCGCCACCGGTTCTCCGAGACGTCCGCGGAGCGGCTGCAGCGCGTCGATGGCGCCCTGGACATTGCCGTTGTCGAGCTGGACCTGACCCAGGAGAAGGCGGGCTTCGGCCGTACTGGCGGCGTCTTCGAAGCGTTCCAGGAACCGGTTCAGCTCGGCGAGGGTCTCTTCGGTGCTGACCACCCCCACGACCTGATGAATCTGCTCGAGTTCGAGAGCGCTCTGGTTCTCGCGCGTCTCGCTGAAATTGAAGTAGTAGACGGTCGCGCCTATGGCGATAACAACCACGATGCCCGCGAAGATCAGGGTCTGGGCGTTGTTCTGCGCCCAGACCGTGAGTTCGAGGACCCGGCTGGTAAAGAGATCGTCCTCGTCGGGCGCGCTGGGGGCCGGCCCTCCCGGGCCAGGACGTCGGGAATACTTGGACATGAAGCGCTTGTGTGGGGATGGTGCGGGACTCCGTCGCGTTCATCCATGGCTCGCACGGATTCGCAGACAAGTCCCGGGAACGCCGCGCAAAACCTAATCCTTGCGCTCCGTTCGGGTCAACGGGAACCGGAACTACCAGGGGGGTGGCTTCGCAGCTGGCACGATGGTGACAGGGTCGTCGCGGCGCTGGCGTGGGTGACGCCGGACGCTACCGCCCCGTGCCGGGCGGCCTGAGTTCGTTCCATCGCTCGATGAACGCCACAGCCGCGTCCACGGCGGCTTCGGCCATGTTCCGCCCCCGTTCGACGCTCGCCTCGGCGGGATCGCGCTCCCCCCAGACGCCGGTTGTCGACATCTGCGCGGCCGACGTTCCCTTCCCGGTGGACTCGTCCTTGAGTCCCTCCGCCAGGAACACCGCGAGCGCGGTCGGATCTCCGGCGAGCACCTCGGGCAGTATGGCTTCCAGGTGCGCGGGCATGGTCACCTGCGCGACCTCGACGGCGTCCATGTCCACCAGTTCGGGGATCAGGTAGAGCGATCTGGAGGTCTCTCCGGTGCCCCCATGGCGGTCGAGGACGGCAGGCGTCGGAGTCGGATGCGGCTCCGGGTCGCGAACCATGAACGGGCCGGAGGCGGCATTCAGATCGACCGCGATTCCCTCGGTCTCCTGGTTGATGCGATCAACGATGAAGGTCGTAATGGCCCGGTTGCCGCCATGGGCGTTCAAGACCAGAAAGCGCTTGAATCCATGACGCATAAGACTTTTTGCAGATTCAACATAAACCTCCTGAACCAGCGTCGAAGACAAGGTCACGGTGCCCGCGAATTCCATGTGGTAGGGTGACTGCCCGGGCAGCAGGATGGGCGCCACCAGCACGTCGGCCCGCTGGGCTATCCTCTTGGCGCGTTCCACCCCGTTCAGGTAGTCGGTGCCGATCGGCAGGTGGGTGCCGTGCTGTTCGAGCGCGCCTACGGGAAAGATGACCATGTCCGTCCGGGTGAGGAGGTCCTCGACCTCGGGCCGGGTCATGTGGGGAAGATAGTTGCGGACCTTGAGGATCGGCGGCAGTTCGGGTTCCTGCGCGGCGGCGAAGCCGGCCGGGAGCGCGAACCAGAGGGCGAGGATCGGGACGGCACGGCGCATGGGTGATTCCCTCCTGAGAGCCAGGGACATTCGCGTGAGAGTGGTGGACCGGCGGAGACGGTCGCCAAGGCAACCTACCACACCCGCACGCGTCAGCGCCTCGATGCCGCCGACGCACCCGAGCGGGCGTGTGGGCGAAGCGCCGGGTGGAGGGCCAGCACCGCGCCCAACAGGAACATCGGCATGACGGTGAGCGCCGCCTCCCGCGGCCCCACCACGTCCCCGAGGGCTCCCACGAACGCCACGCCCAGCGCGCCCGCGCCCCACGCCAGTCCCATGACGATTCCGGAGCCTATGCTGGCCCCGGTGGGAAGGATCTCCTGGGCGATGACCACCGTCGGCGGGAGTACGGCCATGTTGAGCAGCCCCGCGAAGCCCAGAGCCATGAAGGCCGCGACACCCCCCGGTGGAAGGTAGACCGCCAGGAAGTGCGCGGGGGCGGCAAGCACGCAGATCCCCGCCAGCAGCCGGGTACGGTCGATCCGATCGGTCAGCAGGCCGGCGAAGATGGTCCCGCCCGCCTGAAGCGCCAGGTAGACGCTGAGCGAAGCCGCCCCGAGGGCCTCCGAGCCGCCGGTCTGGTCGACCACGATGGGATACAGGGTCAGGAGGGTGCGCTGGACGAACGCTCCCAGCGCGCTGATGCCGAAGACCAGGCCGAGCGGGCCCGCGAGCGCGCGCAGCACCTGCCGAGGCGAGGGCGGCGGCACGGGAACACGGTCTCGCACGGGCCGTGGCAGAAACGCCAGGGTCGCGAGACCGATCAGGATGCCGGGGAACATCGCCACCCAGAGGCCCTCCAGGGTGAAGGCGCCGACGATGGCCACTGCGGTGACCGGACCGATCGCGAAGCCCAGGTGTCCGCCAAACGAAAAGATGGACACGCGCAGACCGCTCCCCTTCCCCTCCGAGACACGACCGGCAAGGGAGATCGCCGGCGGATGGAAGAAGGCGCTCCCGAGCCCGCCCAGCGTGAGCAGCGCGACCAGCACGGCGAAGGTCGGCGCGAGTCCTATGAGGCTGAGGAAGATGCCGGAGACGATGGGCCCGAGCGCCACCAGCCAGCGCCGGCCCACGCGGTCGGCGAGGTATCCCATGACCGGCTGCGGAAGAGACGACGCCAGGGACAGGACGACGCTCAGCACGGCCGCCGCCGCGATGGACAGACTCAGCTTGTCCATCAGACGCGGCAGGAGCGGGTGCAGGAAGGCGACGTAGGCGTCGTTCGCCAAGTGGGCCACGGTCAGCGTGACGGCGACCGTGACCGCGCTCCGGCTTGCAGGCGACCGGGACGACGCCGGGGCGGAAGCTGGCATGGGAATCGTCAGTCCACTCCCGCGACCCGGCTTCGCCGCTCCATGAGCACGACATCGCGCCAGCGGCCGTCATGAAACCGGCCCAGGCGCTCGTGCGTGCCGAGAATGCGGAACCCGCACCGCTCGAAAATCCGGATCGAGGCCCTGTTCTCCGGGAAGATGCCCGCCTCGAGGGTCCAGATGCCCAATGCCTCGGTGCCGGCGATGAGCCTGTTCAGAAGTGCGCTGCCCACACCCAGGCCCCGGGCCGATTCCGCAATGTAGATCGTCACCTCGCGCACACCGTCGTAGACGCAGCGGCCCGATATCGGGCTGAGCACCGCAAACCCGACGGTCCGGCCGTCCATCTCTGCGACGATCCGGCAATCGGGGCTGCGGCCCGCGCTCCAGGAATCCCAGCCCGGGACCTCGGTCTCGAAGGTGGCGTCGCCGGATTCGATTCCCTGCCGGTAGATCTCGGCCACCTCCGGCCAGTCCGCCGGAACCAGGGGACGAAAGGTGACCCGCGCGGATGCGGGACGCGTCACGGGAAACAACCCAGAGATACGTCGGGCATCGGGCTCTCCGCAGGTTGACCAGCGCCGGCTGCGTCCATCGCGAGCGTCAGGAACCTAAGCCCGTCGGCGGAATCGACCAAACCTGTGCAACCACGCACTCTGGCGCCTCTCCCGAGGTCGGCAGACATTAGATGAAGCCGGATCTTCAACCATCGAAGGAATCAGCCACATGAACGCTCGTGCCTGGACGGTTTCCGGGAAGACCATCCTGGTCGTCGGTGCCTTGTCTTGCCTCCTCGCCGCGGCCCCGGCAGGCGCGCAGGAACTCGGAACCGTGAACTTCCCTACGTCGGGGTCCCCCGAGGCTCAGCCGCACTTCGAAGCCGGGCTGCTGCTCCTGCACAACTTCGAATACGAGGATGCCGCGGCCAGCTTCAGGAGCGCACGCGAGGTCGATCCCGATTTCGCGATGGCGTACTGGGGCGAGGCCCAGACCTTCAACCATCCGATCTGGATGGAGCAGGACCGTGAGGCGGCGCTGGCCGGGCTCGCCGCCTTCGCGCCGACCCCCGCCGACCGGCTTGCCCGCGTTCCCACCCAGCGCGAGAAGGACTGGCTGGAGACGGTGGAGGTGCTCTACGGCGAGGGCTCCAAGGAGGAGCGGGACTTCCGGTATCGCGACGCGATGAGGCGGCTGGCCGAGAAGTACCCCGAGGACGAGGACGCGCGCACCTTCTACGCGCTTTCGCTGCTCGGCACGGCGCATGGCGGGCGCGACTTCGCCATCTACATGAAGGCGGCCGCCGTGGCCCAGCCGGTGCTCGAGGAGAACCCGATGCACCCGGGCGCAGCCCACTACGTCATCCACGCCTTCGACGACCCCATCCACGCCCCCCTGGGCCTCCCCGCCGCACGGGCGTACTCGCAGATCGCGCCGGACGCCGGCCACGCGCAGCACATGACGTCCCACATCTTCGTGGCCATGGGCCTGTGGGAGGACGTGGTCTCGGCGAACGTACGCGCGCGCGACGTGCAGAACGCGGCCAGGGCCCGGCGGGAACAGCGGGCGAACGTGTGCGGTCACTATACCTCGTGGTTGCACTACGGATACCTGCAGTTGGGACGCCTCGATGACGCCGCCGCCGGGATGGCCGCGTGCATGGCGCGCATGGCGGACGGGCCGGCCCCGGACGAGGCCGCGTACTTCGTGCAGATGAAGGCGCGCGCGGTAATCGATCCCGGGGACTGGGCGCGGGCCGGGGAGATCTCGGCCGACCCGACGGCATTCCCCGAGCTGGCGCTCCCCAACGACTTCGTTGACGCCCTCGCCGCGCTGCGCACGGGAGACGCGGAGCGCGCGCGGCAGCTCCGGGCGCGCCACGGAGAACCCGGCGACGAGGGCAACCCGCGACACGCCATGCTGCTGATGGAGCTGGACGCCCTGCTCGCGCTGGCCTCGGGCGATTCGGAGACGGGCATCGAGCTGCTCAGAGAGGCGGCCCGACAGGAGGAGGCCCTTCCCTATGAGTTCGGCCCCCCGGCCACCCTCATGCCGCCCCATGAACTGCTCGCGGTGGAGCTGGCCGCTCTCGGGCGCCAGCAGGAGGCGCTCCCGGCCTGGCGGAACCAGCTTGCCCGCACGCCCCAGCGCACGCAGTCGCTGCTGGGGCTTGCGCGCACGGCGACGGCCCTCGGAGATGAGGCTGCCGCCCGAGAAGCCTACGCCGCCCTGGCGCGGGCGTGGTCCGCAGCCGACGAGGAAGTCCCCGGGCTGGTGGAAGCGCGCGCCGGAGGTTCGCGGTAGCGGATGGACCCGTTCAGGACACGGGAGAGAGCATCATGAGCAGCAACATTATCGGGCAGAACAGCGATCAGACCCGCGACCCGGCTACGTCCACCGGGGAGTCCCGGGGTCGGGTCACCACCGAGCGCATCTTCCGCGATGGCGTATATCCCTACCGCGACAAGATGAAGAGGAAGGAATACGAGCGGCACAAGGCCGGGCTCCAGGTGGAGCTGCTGAAGGTCCAGCGCTGGGTCAAGCGCTCCGGAAGGAAGATCGTCATCCTGTTCGAGGGACGGGACGCCGCAGGCAAGGGCGGGACCATCAAGCGATTCATGGAGCATCTGAACCCGCGTGCCGCGCGCGTCGTCGCGCTCGACAAGCCGAGCGACGTGGAGCGGGGCCAGTGGTACTTTCAGCGCTACATTCAACATCTTCCGACGGCCGGAGAGATGGTCCTCTTCGATCGCTCATGGTACAACCGGGCAGGCGTCGAGCGCGTCATGGGATTCTGCACCGGGCAGGAGTACCTCGAGTTCCTGCGTCAATGCCCGGAAATGGAGCGCATGCTGGTCAACAGCGGGATCCTGCTCTTCAAGTTCTATTTCTCCGTGTCGCAGGACGAACAGGCGTATCGGTTCGAGCGCCGCAGCACCGACCCGCTCAAGCAATGGAAGATCTCTCCGGTCGACCTGGCGTCGCTGAACAAGTGGGACGGCTACACGCAGGCCAAGGAGGCGATGTTCTTCTATACCGACACGGCGGACGCGCCCTGGACGGTGATCAAGTCGGATGACAAGAAGCGCGCCCGCGTCGCCGCGATGCAGTTTTTCCTCTCCCGGCTCGACTATCCGGACAAGGACCACGACGTCGTGACCGGTCCCGACCCACTGATCGCGGAATCGGCCACGGTCGTGGTGAGCCGCGACGAACCGATGTCGGCCGAGGGGACGCCCGGCGCAGTGATCGGCCGGTAGCCTATCGGTTCCTGTCGCCCTCGGCGGAGCCGGTGCCGGACGCGCGGGGCTCGATAAGCCGTTCGGTGAAATCCTGACGCTCTTCCAGGAGCGAAAGCCTTTCGTTCATCGTCTCGACCGTCTCGCGCAGGCGCCGGGTCTCCTCCAGCGCGGAACTGGACTTCTCACGGGCCATCGCGTCGAGGAGGGTACCGAGTTTGGCTGCAATGGGACGCAGGATGAGTACGCCTCCTGCCGTGACGATGAACAGGGAAGGAACGACCAGGGCGACGAGGGCTTCCCAGTCCATTGGCTGAGCCTCCGTGGTTGGTGGTGTCGCGGGTAAGGGAATCAACACCCGTTCGGCAATCGAATACGGAATCGCGCCGGAGGTGTTGCACGGGCCTGCGCGAGCCCCGGACAACAGCCCGCGTGGCCGAGCGGTGTTCTCCTATCCCCGCCATAGGGGCAGCGTAAGGCACGTCGGCCCGCCTTCGCACGGGATACAGAGCGCATCCGCTTCGAAGCAGGTCACCGCGCAGCCGGCATCACGCATCAATCTCACCGTGTGCGGGAACCCGTCGACCGCGATGCACCTCCGGGGCGCCGTTGCGAGCACGTTGAGGCTCAATCCGTTCGAAGCCTCGAACTCCTGGTCGCTCGCCTCCAGGCACCGGATGCCCCGGTCCCGCAGCAGCTCGCGCAGCGCGACCGGCAGCAGACGGGGGTAGACCAGCGCCAGATCGGTATCCAGCGGGCTGATCACCGACAGGAGGTGCAGGCAGGCGGCGCTGCCGTTCCATACGGGAAGATCGAACGTCACAACCCTGGTGCCGAGGGGCGCGAGGATGTCCCGCAACTGATCGATACCGGCTTGGTTGGTACGGAACGAGCGCGCCGCCGCGAGCGTTGTTTCGTCGATCCAGAGCAGATCTCCACCTTCGGTCAGGCCAGGTGGCTCGACTCTCCCGATGACCGGCAGGCCCAGCCGCTGGTAGAGTGTTTCGTGAAGGGCCACTTCGGGGCGCCGGAGCGACTTGCCGGGACGAAGCAGGATCGCGCCCGCGGGGGTCACGAAGGAGGGGTCGAAGACGAAGATCGAGTCGGAGAGGCCATCGTCGGTGTCATCCATCCACTCGATCTCCGCTCCCGAACCGGCGACGCGCGCCACGAATGCGTCGTACTGGCGCGTAAGGCGACCCGCGTCCAGCGGACCTGCGTAGTGCCAGAGCGCGGGATCGGCTTCGAGGGTAGCCCGGCCCGGACGACGCATCGCAACGCGCCGGAGAGGATCCGTCATGCTCGCCACGCCGAAGCCGTCCGTCGACGTGGACCCGCTTCCCGGCCCGGCCGCCTGCTGTGCCGGGCTCACCGCGCGCTTCCGCGCCCTTCGCTCATGCAGCGCCGCCGGTTCCATCGCCGGAGGCCGATCTTCCCCGCGTTGAATCACCCCCCCGCCAGCGCATCGCGGCGAAAACCGGTACTCCGGCCAGGAGCATCAGGAAGCCCCAAAACACCGTCTCCGCACCCGCGCCCACCACCGCCCACAGCGAAAAGCCGAATGCCAGCACGCTCACGACCGCCCGCGCAAGGGACCTTGCAGCCGCACGACCCCCGATTCGTGACCTGGAGCGCTCGCGAAGAGCCATCATGAGCCCCGTCATGCTCGTGAAGACGTAAGGCAGGAGCGTCGCCAGGGTGGCCAGCAGGATGAGGAAGGTGAAGGCCTGCACCAGGCCCCTGGTGTAGTTCATCGCGATCAGGATCGTCGCGAGGACCGCCGACAGGAAGATCCCCACGACGGGCGTGCCTCGCGGGCTCAGGTGCGCGAAGCGCGCCGGGAGCAGCCCGTCGAGGGCGGCGGCGCGCGGGATCTGGCCGGTAAGCAGAACCCAGCCGTTGAGGGCTCCGAAGCAGGAGATGGTGGCGCCCGCCCCGATGATCCAGCGGCCCCAGGTGCCCCAGATGGAGCCCGCCGCGTCGGCGAACGGCGCCGTGGACAGCGCCAGCTCTCCCGGCGCGATGATGCCCATCACCGCGGCCGTGCACGCAATGTAGACGACGGCGGCGATGGACGTTCCCAGGATCGTGGCTTTCGGAATGGTGCGGGCGGGGTCGCGCACGTCGCCCGCGGGGACGGTTCCCGCCTCGAGGCCCAGAAACGCCCACAGGGTGAGCGCGACCGTAGCCGTTACGGCGCTGAAGGCGCTCTCCCCCGCGGGATTGAACGGCTGAAAGTGGTCGGCCTGGAAGTAGAGGAACCCGACCGTCCCGACCGCCGCCAGCGGCAACAGCTTCAGCACGGTGGTGACGAGCTGGACCAGCCCCGCCGTGCGCACGCCGTGGGCGTTGACGAGCGCCAGGGTCCAGAGGGCGGCCAGCGCCGTGGCCAGACCCGCAGCCGGCGAGACGCCCAGCACGGGCCAGAAGACGGTCGCGTAGCTCGCGGTGGCGACGGCGAGGGCGGCGTTCCCCGTGAGCAGCGAGATCCAGTAGGACCACGCGATCCAGAAACCCACGAAGTCCCCGAATCCCTCCCGGCCGTACGCATACGGTCCCCCGACCCTGGGCAGCCTCGCTCCGAGCCGCGCGAGCACCAGCGCCATGCACATCGCGCCGCCGGCGCTCACCAGCCACCCCAGGATGCTGATGCCCCCGAAGGGCGCCAGCGACGCCGGGAGCAGGAAGACACCCGAACCGATCATGCTCCCCGCCACCAGCGAGGTGCACATCCAAACCCCGAGTTTCCGCTTGTCCGTCATGGTCTGAACCTGTCCGCGGCCGGGCGTCCGCACCAGCCGCGCGTACGACCGCGTACGGAACCGAGGAGGCGCCGACCCAGGCCAGCACGACCAGGCAGAGTTCCGGGAGGTCGTCTTCCGCGCCACCAACCGTCCCGACCTGCGCGGTGTCACCGCGACCGCGTCGGCGGGCCGTCCGCTCGCGGTCGCGCCGAGTCATGAGGTGCTGCGCAAGCGGCCTAGTAGACCGGGTTCCGAACCTCCAGCCGCAGATCCAATGTCCTGTGCGGCAACTTGGGGTCGATGATCAGGATTGTGACGCGATCGGGAAACAGGTCGGCGAGACTCCGCGAAGCGTCAAGCGCGTCTCGATCCACGTCTTCGTCTTTGGCAAGCACCAGCAGTTCAATCGGAACGCCGACGGGCAGCCAGCACACTCTGTAGAAGCCCGACGAACTGCTTTTCTCCGTCCAGCGACTCCGCTGGCTTTCGAAGTTGAAGGTACTCGGATCCCTGATCTGGGCGAAGAGCCGAGGATCATAGGCCCTCGCCAGGAAGTGAAGCGTCGCGTCCTCGATCGGGATCCCGGCCATGTCCGTCACCGTGCCGGTGAGAACGCCCGTTCGCCGGATCGCCTTGCCGTTGGCCGCGATCAAGGGAACACCGGGTGGGCCATCCCGCCCGCAAACCTCGGAAAGGACATCGCTCATCGAGGGTGCTTCGAACCGGACTTCCACCAGACTGTTGACATCCGGTTCCACTTCCATCTCGACGGACTCGGGCTCGTACCACAGCTCTTCCAGGTACGGATGTGTGAAATGCAGTGCGTAGGTGCCGACTCCCAAATGGTCCAGTTCGAATCGTCCTTCGGCATCTGTTTCCGTCTCGGTGCCGGATCCCTTTACGTAGACACGGGCGTTTGGTAGTCCAACTCCCAGCGAGTCGACGACGGTTCCCATGACGCGCCGCCCCCGCGGTCCCTCGAAGACCACGCCCACATCGTCATGGACCCGAAGCACCTCGCCGTACGTCGTGGCGACGCCTTCCAGGGTGGGCGCCGGTCGACCCGTAAGAGGGTGCTCGGTCTCGCCCGCAGTGAACATCCGGATGTGCCAAGAGGTTACGATCCAGGTCCCGTCCGGAAGGCCGCGAAAGCGCACCGCACCACCGGGAGACGCGTCCATCAGCCAATGGGGCACAGGAAGATTCACATAGCGAAAGTCCACCCGTTGAAGCTCCGCCGTCGCCGCATCAAGCCACATCGTTCCCGAGATATCCGCCACATCCCGGTTCGGCACTGGCTCGAACTCCAACCCGACAAGTTCGCTTCCTCCCGATCGGATCCGCAGGCAGTGCGTATCGAGAAACGAATCGGAGAGAAGAACTCCAGCGTCGGGAGCCCAAAACTCCGACGCCTCGGCCGAGAACCTTGCGAATCCTCCGTGCACGAGCGAGTCGGCCGCACGGGCAACGTACGGTACACCCACAAGAGCCTGTCCATAGGCTCGATCCTCGAACTCGACCTTGCGCCCGCGTTCGTCGAGAAAACGCTTGATACCCAGCATCTCGTACCGGTAGAGCCCCCGCTCCTGCGTCCACTTCGCCGCTGCAAGTGCTTTGCGTGCTTCGTTCCAGACTTGAGCGACGGCCAGCCCCTCTTCAGGATGCAGATGGCACCTGGGACCGGCTGTCGCGCTGATTCCCTCCAGCGAAATCGCCTCGATTGGCGCGGCTACTTGCACGGTCAGGGTGTCCCCGACAGAGATGCTGAAGAATGCCGAGTACGTGGTTCCGTACCCGATCCGCTCGGCTCGAACCCGGTATTCGCCAGGTTCGGGTGCCCGCAGCTCGAACAGGCCCGTGCCGCCCTCAGTAACCGTCCCTTCGACGCTGCGGCCACTCGGGTCCATCAGGGTCATCATCGCACCTGCAATAGCCGCGTTGTCCTGATCTTCGACGAGGCTGCCGCGTATCACTTGGCCTTGCAGGGTCGATGCCATTGCAGCTTGCAGCACGACCAAGGCTACCGGCAGGCCGATTCTGCGACGGTGCGGAACCTGACAACGACGGTGAGACACTTTCCGATTCAGTTTAGTTTTCCTTTCCCCGTTGCCGGACTCTCGTCACGGGGAGTGCGCGGTTGATCCAGACCTCCGCCGGGAGCTTGGCGGCCCTCGGCGGGGCCGGCGACGAAGCGGTCGGGCCGGGCGGCGTAGGCCGCGGCCAGCACCCTCCGTCTGTTCTCGATCACCTCGGGAGCGCGGTCGAGGTGGACCTGTTCCGGTTGTGAGCAGGCCGATGGCCGCCGTGGCAGTGTTCGGTGTTGTACCACTTGAAGAACTTCCGGCAGAAGTCCCTCGCCTCCTCGATGTCGGCGAACCGGCCCGGGGAACCCCGGTGGTACTTGACGCTCCGAGTCCGTTCAAGTTCAGGTCACCAACCATCTTCAAACACTGCCCGTTCCGACTGGCGACGCGCAAGTGCCTCGTCGCTGGCGTGTGTCAATCCCCCTTGAGCAGTTCCGTCTTCCCGTGTGTTCAGGTCTGTCCCACGCCGCCACAACGCCGGTCAGCGCTCGCCGAGGTCGCGTGGCCATTCTCAGGGATGAGGGCCGGGGAAATCCGTCTCACCTCCGGTGGAGAAGCTGGTGGCGATCATTGCGGGGGTGGCGCGGGACCGCATCGCGGTGGCATCGTGCACGCGGAGATCAGACGGGCGTTGTCGCTCCCGGCAAGCCACCGATGAACCGGAATCCAGGAGTTCCACCCATGCGCGAA
>JAPPHB010000071.1 GCA_028821195.1 Gammaproteobacteria bacterium | reverse complement strand
GCTGGGCCATCACTTCGAGAAGTTCACCCGTCAGCAGAAGGTGCTCCAGGGGTTCAAGGACTTCCTGGAAGCCGAGTTGGGGGCTTTCCGCGAGGCCGTTGGGCGTCCCGGGACGAAAGAAGGTCTGCTCGACGGGCAGCGGAAGGCGCTGTTGGCCCGCGTGAATTCACGCTATCGGTCGATACCAGCCGACTTTCGCTTCGATGCCGATGGGCTTGACGATGCCGTGGCGTCCTTGCGGTCCGCCCTCAACGATACCGATTCAACAACACATGCCGGAAGCACCCGCGGCACGCGATCCGATGCGCTGCCCGTGGTTGGGAAGAATCCCCGCCGACACTAGAGAATCCCGCATGCTTCGCAGGTGCACGCTGCCCTGTTCGGCTACCTCAGTTGGGGTGGGATTCGCGCCTTCGTGGCCTGCTCCAGATCGTAGGCGAAACCCAGTAGCGCCGCCTCGGTCCAGAGGTCTCCGATGAAGGCGAGCACGAAAGGCGTTCCGTCCGCGTAATAGCCGAAGGGCACGGTCACCACGGGAAGTCCAATGTCGTTGATGACATTGCTGGGAAGTTCGGGATGATTGTTGGGATTGAAGTCGGGGCGCTCCGGATCCTCGACCAGATCGCCGATGGGCGCGCCGGCCTGAGGGAAGAACAGGCCGTCCAGGTCGTTGTCTTCGAGCACGCTGCGGAACAGCGCGCGGATATCGGCCCGCCAGCCCTGGAAGGCGTCCCCCTCCTCGGTGGCGCTGGGGCGTGCAGGAGGAGGGCGCTCGTTGTCCTCGCGGTTGCGGAAGGGTTTGCCCGAGAGCGCCTCCCACTCCTCGACGGTGTGGAACGCCGCCTCGGGCCCGAGGCCGCGGAAGTAATTGAGCATGTCGTAGGCGGAGGCGGACGGGACGCGCGGGCGCTCCGCGTAGAGTTCGACGAAGCCGGTGCCCGCGAACGGGTCCTCCACCGTCTCTGCCCGTCGCTCGTGGAGGGCGGCGATCGCCTCCCGGTACATCGCCTCGGTTTCCTCGGCGAGCGGAAGCCAGGTGTCGCGCCACCCCTCGCCCACAAGCCCGAAGCGTGCGCCGGCCAGGGCGGCCGGGTCGAGGGCGGCGGCATAGCCGTCCTCCGGCATGTTGCCCGACGCGGCGTAGGTGGCCAGGTCCTCCGGGGTGGGCCCGGCGAGCACGTCCAGGGCGACGGCCGCGTCCTGCACGGTCTTCGCCATGGGCCCGACCACGTCGGCGTAGCTGCCGTTCAGCGGCACCACGCCCTCGAGCGGCACCAGCCCGTAGGTGGGCTTCACCCCCACCAGCGCCTGCGCCGCGGATGGATTCTGGATCGACCCGCCGGTCTCGGTGCCGAGTCCCAGTACGGCGAAGCTGGCGTTGACGGCCGTGGCCGTGCCGCCGCTCGACCCCCCGGGGACGCGGTTGACGTCATAGGCGTTCAGGGTGACCCCGGCCACCGAGCTCTCGGTTCGGGTGCCGTGTCCGGCGAAGTCGGGCAGGTTGGTTTTTCCCAGGATGACGGCGCCCGCTTCGCGCAGGCGGGTCACGACCGCGGCATCGTCGCCGGGGATCATGTCCACGCCGCCGGTGGCCGCGCTGAAGCCGTCGTAGCCGGCGGTGGTGACCCGGCCCGCCTGGTCGATGTTGTCCTTGATCACCACCGGCACCCCGTGCAGCGGGCCGCGCGGGCCCGTGGAGGTGTACTCGCGGTCCAGGGCTGCGGCCGTTGCCAGCGCATCCGGGTTCATGGAGATGAACGCGTTGTAGAGGTCCTCGAAACGCTCGATGCGGCCAAGGAACGCCTGCGTGAGCTGAACGGCAGTGTAGCGGCCCTCGGCGTAGTCGGCCTGGATCTGCTCGGCGGTGAGCTCGACGACGTCGATGTCGGGAGCTTCCTCCAGGACGGGCGCGGGCGCCGCGCAGCTCCCGGAGAGGAGCAGCAGCCCGATGGCCGCCAGCTGGCGTAGGCGGATTCGGACATTGAGGCGCCCGCGCCCTGCGGGATCAGCGGTCGATGCCCGATTCGCGCTGTCGAGGCAGTCGTCCATCCCGCCTTTACCGAACCCGCGCATCGCGCACCTCGATCGCCACGCCCTCCGCGCACGCCGGCTCCGCGGCCAGGGTCGCCCGCAACACCACGCGATCGCCGGGCGCGATCCCGTCGGCGTTCCCTTCCAGGGTGTAGAGGCGATCGTCGCCGTTGCGCAGAGTGGGGCAGGCCAGTCCTTCGTCGGTGATCTCTCCGTCGACCCGGAACACACCGTCTTCGTCGGCCACGTGAAACTCGTGCGAGGTCGCGAAGGGCCGCTGGTCGAAGCCCGCCAGAAAGAAGAAGTGCTTGAGGTCGGGCGTGGCCCAGTCCGGCAGGCGCACGGTCGCCGAGAGTAGCCCGTTCGCGTCGGTCTCCTCCTGGGTAAGCAACTGGTGGTTCCCGCCCAGTGCCCCGAAGCCGATGTAGACGGCCGCGTACGGAAGCCGGTCCATCGAAACGGTCACTTCCTCACCGGGGCGGGCCGCGGCGGGCACCGCTTCGGGACGACGTTCCTGACTCATCCTGCTTCGCTCCATCATCATTCTCCAGAGTCGGCGACTCGCTGGAATCGCATGTCGTAGACGCGCCCCTGCCGGATGCCGAAGGCTGTCGCACGTCCGTCGGCGCCCAGATCGAAGCGGATGCGCCCCAGGCCGCCCGCGTTGAACGCATCCCGGTAGACCGGCTCCAGTTCGAAGACGGCGTCGGGCCTCCGCTTTGCCACCAGTTGGTCGCCCTCTACTGCCACGACCAAGGTGGTTTCGGCGTCGTCGCTGTGGAAGGTGCCCACATATGCACCGAGCTGCCCGGCAGTCGGCGCGAATTCGTCCACCGGCTCGTACGTGTTGTCGTAGTACTCGCCGGTGTACTCGTCGATGGCGGCCCGCCCCCCGTCTGTCGGGGCCCCGAAGACGAGACGGCGCTCGGTCGCCCCCACCTGGAACTCGCTCGCAGAGTGCGCGACCAGGCGCTGGTTCCCGACCCGCAGCGCGCCGTCCTCCAGGGTGACGCGCAGCGGATCGCCGGTATCCACTTCACGGTAGAGCCCGGCCTTCGCCGTCAGCTCCTCCTCCGCCAGCACCATCCCCTCGCCCGGCTCCGGATCCGGCGAGGCCGCGTCGCCCAGGAATACGCGCGCCACCTGCCCGCCCAGCGCCCCCGGGTTGGCGTTGCCCACGTTGCACAGAATCGCGACCGAGAGCTGTTGGTCGGGATACCGGCCGATGAAGCCGCGATAGCCGGCGGTCGACCCGGTGTGGGTGATCGACGGCACGCCCGCGAAATCGCGCAGCTGGAGCCCTCCGGCGTAAGAGATCGTGCGGCCATCGTTCAGGACGGCGCGGTCGTGCATCATGCGCACGAACTCCTCCCCGCCCAGGCGCCCGTCGGTAAGCGCCGCGTTCCAGGTCTGCAGATCGCCCACCGTGCTCAGGATGCCTCCGTTGCCATGCACATACTCGATGGGCCGGTTGATGAGGAAGCCATCGTCGTCGGACGCGGAATAGGCCGTGCTGCGCCTCGGAACCAGGCGCCGGTAGTCGTCGCGCCACTGCGTATCGCTCATCCCCAGGGGCTCGAAGATGCGCTCGCGGGAAAACTGTGCGAACGGCATCCCGCTCACCCGGTCCACGACCACGGCGAGCAGGTTGTACCCGGTGTTGCTGTACGAGTATTCATGGCCGGGCTCGAAGTTGAGCGCGCTCTGGCGGCTCACGATGTCGAGCACGTGCGCGTGCCGGTGCGAGCGCTCGCCCCGTCCCCACCCCGAAATCGACGCGACCGAGCCCCAGTCGCGCATCCCGCTGGTGTGGGTCATGAGGCGGCGCAGGGTGACCGGCGTGCGGTAGTCGCGCACCTCCGGTATGTACGTGCGCACGTCGTCGTCGAGGGAGAGCTTCCCGTCGAGCGCCAGCAGGACCACCGCCGCCGAAGTGAATTGCTTGGCCAGTGAACCCCCCTCGAAGATTGTGGACGGCGTGTTGGGGATGTCGTGCTCCAGGTCCGCCATGCCCCACGCCCGAGAGAGCAGGGGGGTGCCCGCCTGGGACACCGAGAGCGCGCATCCCGGGCTCGCGGAGGAGTCCCACCGGGCGAAGATCTCGTCCACGCGGGCGGTCGCGTCCGACGGCGGTTCCACGCACGCGGCAGCCATTCCGGCCGCGTACAGCAGCGATGCAAGGATGGGAAGGGGGGGCGGTGCTCTCATCGTCGAACTCCTCCGGCTGGACGCGCCATCTGCCCGGGATAGTGCCGAA
>JAPPHB010000009.1 GCA_028821195.1 Gammaproteobacteria bacterium | reverse complement strand
AGCTTCGACGCCTCGATGTAGGCCACGTGGCCCGGCCGCTGCGCCCTGGCCCGCGCCGGGTCGTCCGGGCGGCTCCAGCCGTGCTCGTGGTTGAAGGCGTCGCGAAGCGGGGCGTAGGTCTTCTCCCAGCCGGGGGGCGCGATGTTCAAGCTGCGGCCCGTCTGTAGGTCGCACTGCGCGGCCAGAATGTGGACGTGGACGCCGCCCCCCCGCTCGCGGTGCAGGACCGCCGACCACGAGTAGCGGTCGGGCTCCAGTCCCGCCCACGCCGTCTTCTCGAACTCGTCGAGGACGGCTTCGATCTGTTCGCCGGTGGGCTGGTCCTCCGGCGCCCACGCAATTACGGCCGACGTGTACTTGCGCTCGAAGTCGAGCGAGTCGGCCACGGCGGCCACCATGTCCGGGTTCCCGCGCCACACTTCGACGCCCTCGCGCTCCCGTCCCTCGGCGTCCAACTCGCCGACGAGATACTTGGCCGCCGCCTTGGCCGAGCCCTTCCCGTGGGACAGGAACCTAACGAGCATCGTCGGTCTCCCCGCCGATGCGGGCGACACGGAGCAGCGAGCGCTCGAAGGACACGAGGTGGGCGATCACGGAGACGGCCTCGGCCGCCGTCCTGTGGGTGTTCGCCCAGCGAACAAGCTGGTTCAGGTTGTTTCCGATGCGCGCGATCTGGCGCGTGCGCTCGCGCTCCACGGACCGCGCCGCCGCGGTCCACGTATGCGTTCGCGCCATCGCCTCGCGAAGCAGCGCGGACGGCGACACGCCCGCCGCCGCGGCCTTCTCCCGCCAGGCGGCGTGCTCGGCAGGCGTGACGCGCGCGGCGACCATCACGGTGCGATGCTCGGACGGTCGTTTAGGTCACAAAGCTATGTGGCTCATGGTGTTACACCCGTATATTCTAACCGCCGATCACCCCTGAAATCACCCTTTCGGCGCCGGGTAGCGTCACCCCCATTGACTGGCGCCGATCCCCCGTTCCCGTTCCGTCGCCCCGTGAAACCCTGTCTCATCCGATAAGGTCTCCCCCCGAAGGACGCGGCTCGGCTCGTGGCGATGCGGAGTTGGCGCGGTGGCCGCCTCCTCAAGCTATCATAACGGGGCGGAGGACTTGGCCACACTGCGGGATAGGAGAACAGGATGACGAAAGCCGACCTCGTTGAGCAGGTCGCCGATGCGGTTCGACCACGGGTCACCAAGAGGGACTGCGGGCTGGTGGTCGACGCCTTCCTCGACGCCGTGAAGGACGCGCTGGTGGGCGGCGACAACATCGAGATTCGGGGCTTCGGCACCTTCAAGGCGAGGCACCGCAAGGCCCGTGTGGCCCGCAACCCCAGAACGGGCGAGGCGGTGCCGGTTCCGCCGCGTGTTGTGCCGGTCTTCAAGCCGTCGAGTCACTTCAGCAGCCGGGTCGCCAGGGGCGCAGGCGGATCAGGGACGGAGTAGCCCCACGGGACGCCGCCGAGCCGTTGCTTTGAGTCCGTCGGGCTACGAAGCGGCCCGACGGTTTTATCCGCCGTCGAGACGGCGTTTCCGCTGGCTTGGCCCACGCTTCGGTGGTCAAGCCAGAGTACCCCGTGTAGGACACCGGGCTGGCGAGGGGCTCCGCCCCTTCGATCCCCCAGAGATCACGCGCTGATGCGTGCAAGGATCACGGATGGCGGTTCGCCCCGATGGCTGCCTCACCGCACCGCTCCCCTAGGACCGCAATGCCTAAAACGAGGATGTGATCGGCGACAAAGCGTTCTTGCGGGCTCCACAGCCATTCGCTAGGAAGTGTCAATCGGCACGGAAAATGTCCCGGTTATCGGGATCGAAAACGTCAAGGTTCGAGCGCTGTGTCAATCGGCACGGAAAATGTCCGGTTCGGCAGTGGGCCGGGCCGGATCGGACGGACAAGCGTGGCTCGCTCAGCAGCCAGAAGGGATTGGAAGACGATGAGCCGATTGACGGTCGCCGTTGCTTTGGTTCTCGTCGCCTGCGGCGGGGACACGGTTGCGCCCTCACCACCCCCGTCCCCGCCGCCCCCACCAAACGCGGTGGGGTCGTACAACCTCATCACGATCAACGCGGTTCGGCTGCCTGTGGTGGTCACGCTTGAAGGGGTATCGGTGACGATTACTTCGTCCGTTATGAACATCCGATCCGGCAACACTTTTTCTTTCAACATCAGTGCCCACGATACGGCCACCGGGATCGGCGTAACGATTGGCAGCACCGGCACTTGGTCGCAGACGGGCAGCAACCTAACCCTCCACTACGATGGCGGTGGTTGCTCCGATCTCGCGGTCATCGAGGAACGGCAGCTGCGTATTGCACGAGATTGCGAGTACGGTTACGAGATGGTCTTCCAGCGATGACCGGCCCCCAGCCTATGTCGTGTTCGTCCGGCGAAGCGAGGCCACATGTCGGAGCGAACCGCTTTCTCGGCTCGCCCACCACCGAATAGCCACGGCCGCGACTGGAGGGATGAAGGGGGGTCCAGAAGGCGGTACACGCTTTCCACCGCGGCACGGGGGGGGGCGCGGAAGCAGGGGGGGTCTAAGGGGGCAGAGCCACCTTGCCAGACCGCGACGTTCAACGTCGCGTCGGCTGGCTGACGGCCACTAATGGTCTCCAGCCAGCCCCAGCGGACACCTCCGAAACGCCGCTCCGGGCATCGCCCGGAACAGTATCGACCGGGCCGTCGCGGGCCAGCTCTCCGGCCTCGTGAACATCGACCTCACGGACGGTGAGTCGCTTCCGATTCTCACCAAAGCCGTCCATGCTACCGCCTCCAAGAAGCTACGTCCGGCATCCCGCGGCTAAACAGCAAGTCGAGTCCGGAGCCTCCAGCATCCGCTTGCACTCCCGCCGCCGGAGAGACGTTTCTTAGTATGCCCCTGACCTGCCCATTCGAGAGGCTGCGCAGGATCGTCATCGGACGGTCGGTGTCGCGGTCAAGAGAAGCAGATCCTTCCGGCCCCGACAGCGTGATGTCCGCAAGATCCACGGACCAATCCGTTTCGACGGGAACCGTGAAGGCGAACAACTTCTTCCCGTTGGCATCGGCCACTTCCTGCATCTCGAACTGAATCGAAAACAGTTCGGAGCCGCTGGCGTCACGTCCGGCCAGCCGGTAGGCTCCGCCGCTACGGGGCAGCGTAGGCGGCGCATCCATGACGAAAGCCGGTTCCAAGTACGGAATTCCATCCTCGCCGACGCCCCCCCAAAGCAAGAGGGATCGAATTGCGGCGGATCTCGAAGCCCCGGTGTTGGCCTGCTCGGCCAAGCGATGGCGGAGCGCGTTCCCGAAGTGGTAATCGCTGATCCATCTGGGTCTACAGTAAGACATCAGGTCGGGCGTGTCCGGCGCGACCAACACCTGCCGTCGGAAGTCGTAGCCCCAAGCGCCAATCGATCCGTTGGCGTGCGGAAAGGCCGTATCCACCCACGAAGCGCCACCGCAAGGCGCATGAAAGAGACCCATGTTGTGTCCCAGCTCGTGAGCGATGGTGGAGGAACTGGTTATCGAGGCACTCTCCGAACCGCCTCCCAGAGTGGCCACCCCCGTTACTCTCCCTTCCACCGGCGGCGCAATCAAGCCAATCCAATTCCCGCTTCCGCCTTCGATGGTCCGGATCGCGACGGTCTGGCCGAGAAGCGTGGAAACATTGTTTGATGATGTCACGACCGGAGCGTGCGCCGTCACGTCCAAATGGCCGATGGGCAGCAAGCCTGTGGTGTGCTCCAGCAGAGCATGGCCAGTCGGGTCCGCCTCCATGCCCAACGCCGAGGCAACCACCGACGAATCCGATGTTTCGCTCCAGACGAACGGAATCACGGTCAGGGAGAAGGGGGGCATCTCCGCCACGTTGACCACGATCCGTCCGGTCTCGGGTATTCGGCTTCTCACACCCAGCGCCGGGTCCAGCGTGCCCGCCGGATCGATTTCGACCACCATCTCCAACCCGGGTTGGACGGCCGAACCCGGAATCAAGGCTTGGGACGACCGAGAAAGCGAACCCTCATCGATCTCGGGCGGGATCGAGGTCGTCTTCGCGGCGATGTCCGCCACGTGGATCTCCGAGTCGCCCAAGAAGAAGCGTGCGCGAACAGCCGGTATGCGCTCGCTGGTGGGGCGCGGCGCCGTGACGAACACGCGGAGAAGCGCCTCCCTGCCAGCAACCAACGGAACGGGAAACTCGTTCGATTGGATGGCCTGTGTCAGGTACACACTCAAAT
Organism: Gammaproteobacteria bacterium; assembly: GCA_028821195.1. Taxonomy (GTDB): domain Bacteria; phylum Gemmatimonadota; class Gemmatimonadetes; order Longimicrobiales; family Gaopeijiaceae; genus BD2-11. The sequence goes on along the minus strand of JAPPHB010000009.1, from coordinate 36,038 downwards.
CGGTCGGGCCGCAGAGTTTGACGCGCTGCGAGGGCACGGAATTCAGCCAAGCCAGGAAGGCCGCGTCTCGGGGCGCGCACAGGTCGGTGTCGTCCGAATAGAATCGGACGAGCTCACGCAACGAGACGAAGCCGCTCGGAAAGGCCCCGGAGAGTCCGGGGTTTTTTCGGAACGACATCACCCACAGTTTCGTGAGGCTCGCCAGCTCCTGCGGGACTCCTCCGGTCAAACCGTTCTCGTAAAGGTAAAGCGCCTCCAGATCCGTCAGGTTGCCCAGCTCCGGGGGGATCGGACCGGTCAGCCGGTTCCTTCCGAGGTGCAACTGCTTCAAGTTGGTCAAGTTGCCCAGTTCCGGAGGAATCTCACCGGTCAATTCGTTGCCGCGCAGCCAGAGGCGCGTAAGCTCGTTCAGGCCGCCGAGTTCGCGCGGTATCCCTCCTGTCAGAGAGTTCTCGTTCAGCTGCAATCTTGTCAGGTTGGGCAGCTTGCCCAATTCCGACGGAACCGTTCCCGTCAAACGGTTATGGTCGAGGTGCAGTCGTTTCAGATTGTCGAGGTTGCCGAGTTCGGCCGGGATGGGGCCAACCAGCCTGTTCCAGTCCAGATGCAATCGCTCCAACTTGGCCAGTTTACCGAGTTCCCCCGGGATCTCGCCGGTCAATTCGTTGTTCCTCAGCCATAGCAGCTTGAGTGCGCGCAGGTCGCCGAGTTCACCGGGTATCACGCCCGTCAGGGAGTTGTCGTATAGCTCTAGTACCTCAAGGGACGCCAGTTTACCAAGCGCGGGCGGTATCCCCGTCAACAGGTTGCTGCCGAGCCGTAGTTCCTTCAGGGCTTGGAGGTTGCCGAGTGCTGCGGGGATCGATCCGGTGAGTCTGTTCCGTCCTAGCTCCAAGTACTCCAGGCTTGCCAAGTTTCCGAGTTCTGGTGGGATGCTACCGGTTAGCGAGTCGCCAAGGTCCAAGGATTCCAGTCTGTCCAGTTTTCCGAGCTCCGCTGGGATCTCTCCCGTCAGGGAGCCGCTGAGGACCAAGGATTCCAGATTGGCAAGGTTTCCGAGTTCTGGTGGGATGATACCGGTAAGGCGGCTGCCAAGAAGCAAGTATTCCAAGTTGGCCAAGCTTCCGAGCGCCGCTGGGATCTCGCCGATCAGGTTGCGACTCGCTATTTCCAAGTGCCTCAGTTCGCTGAGTTCGCCTATCTCGCTTGGAAGTGCTCCGTTGATCTGCCCGCTCCGGAATCGAAGCCGAGTCACGCGATCGAATTCGTTAGTGTCGATTCCGGCCCATGTGTCGAGGGGGGCGTCCGTCAACCAGTTCGTATCCCACTCCCAATTCGGCCCGTCGGTCTGCTCATAGAAGGCCACCAAGGCAGCTCGGTCCGGGTTGGACACGGTGATCTGTGCCGTGCCCTGCGTACTCCCCGTCCGGGCCGAGATTGTGGCCGTGCCCTGCGCGACACCGCGTACCAGGCCGGACGCGTCCACCCTCGCCACGGAAGCGTCGCTTGACGACCAGTCGAAGGTCGCCCCGACCACAGAATGGCCGTTCTCGTCCAACGCTCTTGCCGACAGGCGCAGCGTGTCGCCCGAGACGATCGCGTCGGCGCCTGGGGTCACGATGACCGAGCCCGCCGACTGCATCACCAGCGCGACCGCATGGCCCGAAGCCTCGCCCGCGCCCGCAGTGATCGTGGCCGTGCCGTTGCCCACGGCGGTTACCGACCCGGTCGAGTCCACCACCGCGACCGTCGTGTCACCGCTCGTCCACGACACGACCGCGTCCCTCATGACGCGTCCCGCCTGATCGCGCACTTCGGCTCCGAAACGTGCACTCCGTCCCAAGGCCGTTAGCGTCATTGTGTCAGGCGTCACGGCCACCGTCGTCGGGACCGGGGCCATTACGCTCAATGCCGCGCGGCTCGTTGCGCCCGACGATGTCACCGTGACTTCCACCTCTCCCGCACCCACCGCCGTCACGAGCCCGGTCGAATCGACGGTCGCGATCGCAGAGTCGCCGGACTCCCACGCGAACTCGGCCTCTTCCACCGCGTGGCCGTTCGCGTCCGTCGCCTCGGCGGACACACGCACGGTGTCTCCCACCAGAAGCGTGTCGACCGCCGGAGACACCGCCAAGGCGGAGACGACTTGATCCACCGTAATCGCCGCAGTTCCCGACGCTTCACCCGCAGTCGCGGTAATCGTGGCCGTCCCGTTGCCCACTGCTGTCACCAGTCCCGAGGCGCTGACCTCGGCGACCGCCGTTTCGCTAATGGACCAACTCAGCGACGTACCCGCCAGTGCCTGCCCGTTCTGGTCGCTCACGCTGGCGGAAAACTGTACCGTTTCGCCGAAGGCGGCCATCTCGGCGGCGGCCGGATTCACCGTGACCACGGCCGGACGGGGCGGGTCGGGTGGAGGCCCAGTGGCTCCGTCACCGCAGGCCGAAGCCCAGCCGACCGCCGTCAGCGCGGCACCGGTCCACGGAACAAGGCGCGTCCGCAGAGTCCGTCGAGGCCCCGAGACCACCGGGCAGCGATCTTCTCCGCCGAGTCGGCCTCGGTCATCCTTCAGGTGGTGGCGGCCTCGCGTATTGCGCATCCGGGGATACCCTCTGGCATGGCATGCATCCTGTTGCCCGCGGCATTCATCGCCGACTGCGGCGTGGAGAAGAGGAGTGATCGTTCTCTCAGCGAACAGGACCGAAAGGTGTTGGCGAGAGACGCTCGCTACAAGGATAGCGCCGGACGCTGTGGACACCCACGACCGAAGCGAAACGCAATGGCCGTCCGCCGAGCCCGAAGGGCAAACGGCGACGCGGCAGACGTCGATGCAGGCTGAGCGGCGTACTCTCTACAAGCTCCGAGCATGGCAAGGTTCTGGATGGCCGTGCCGCTGGCCGGCTACCGCGCCTGAGTCCCGTTGGCCAGATACTCCGCCCACTGCTCCATGAGGACGCGACGGCGCTCGAAGAGGTCCGAGCGGGCATACGCCGCCTCCACCTTGTTGCGGACCGCGTGCGCCAGCGCCGCCTCCATGACCGCGTGGGGTGCGTCCGTGCATTCCGCCGCCCAGTCCCGGAAGCTCGAACGGAACCCGTGCGGCACGGCCGGGATCCCCAAGTCCCTGAAAAGAGCGCTGAGGGGCGTGGGTTGCAGCTGCACTCCTCTCGCGGACGGGAACACCAACTCCGACCGGGGCGCGTTCGCTTTCGCCTCGGCCAGGACCTCCAGCGCCCGCCGCGACAGCGGCACCCGGTGCTCGCGGCGGCTCTTCATCCGCTCCGCCGGAATCGTCCACACCCCGGCGTCCGGATCGATCTCCGTCCAGCGCGTCCCACGCACCTCCCCGGATCGGCAAGCCGTCAGCGCCAAGAACTCAAGGGCCAGCTTTACCGATGCCCGCGCCCCGGATCTCCGGATCGTCTCGATGGCCCCGGCGACCTCCCCGTGGGGCAGCGCCTTGAGGTGCTTCTGGACATGGCCGGGCTTGGGCAGCGCCGCCCTGATCGCCTCGCCCGCCGGGTTGTCCACCCGGTAGCCCTGCGCGATTGCCCACTTCATTACCGTCCCGATCCGCTCCCGAATCCGCTTGGCCGTCGTGTGCTTGGCGGTCCAGATCGGCATCAGCACGCCCATGACGTCCGCCGACGTGATCCGGTCCACCCGCTTCCCTCCGATCCTCGGGTGCGCGTACATCCGGAGCGTCGAAGCCCACTGGACCGCGTGCTTGTCGGTCCACGTCGTCCGGTGCATGGCGAAGACCTTCGCCGCCGCCTGCTCGAAGGTGGGAACCGAGCGCCGCCGCGTCTTCCTCGGGTCGCCGCCCGCGCGGGCCACCTTGCGGTTGGCCAGCGCCGCGTCCCGCGCCTCGGCCAGCGTCACGAGGCGGACGGAACCGAGCCCCAACTCCCGGCGCTTGCCGTGGATGAACAGCCGCTGGATCCACTGCTTGTACCCGGACGGCTTGACCCGCAGCACGAGGCCGTGCTCGTCCCAGTACAGACCCGGTTCGTGGACGCTCCGCACGAAGGCGGCGGTGAGTTTTCTGCCATGTTTGCCCATGTGGTCACCCTTTCGCGATCACCCTGCTGGTCACCCTTTCGGTACTGGAACGTACCGAACGCCTTGACACGGCAGTATAACATAAGTAACGCAATCACAACAACTTCACTTACCATATTGGATTTCTCAAGACCACACTAGATCATGCAATCGCGGAGCGATGCTCAGGCATGAGCGCACCGGCGACGGGGTTCGGGGGCATCGCCCCCGCGCGTCCGCTGCTCGTACAGCGGCGCGACAGTCCGGGGGTCTAAGGGGGCCGGATAGCCCCCTTGCCAGCCCGCCGTGTTCAACACGGCGTGTGCTGGCTGACCGACCAAAGACGCGCTCGACAAGCTGTTCTCCGGCCGCCGCGAAGCGCGCCGCATAATCGAACCGGGCGGGCCTCAGCCGCCCGGCGCGGCCTCAACGCGCTCATCGGCCCGGGCGTCCTCGAACCGGCTCTCGGCAATGCGGTTGCGGACCCACTCGTCCACCTCGGCCTCGATCCAGCCCACCGCTCGCCCGCCCAGGGCGACCGGTCGGGGGAAGCACCCCGCGGCCATCCGCACGTAGATCGTGCTCCGCGACAAGCCGGTGCGCTCCATCACCTCGGGCAGCCGCAGAAACCGGGTCGGCGGGTTCGTCCTCTGCTCCATCGTGTTCTCGGTCATCGTCCTGTTCCTCTTCGTGGCTCTCCGCGTTCTGGTCGGTCTTCGGCTACTCGGGCGTTGAGGCGGATCGCGCGCACCGCCCGATGCCCCGTCCTGCTCCGCAATGAACGCGAGAACCCGGTCCGCCGTCCTCAGCGACGGCGAACGGCCCCGGCCGATCTCGCGCATGAGGTTCGGGTCGCCCACCGCCTTCATGCCGAGTGCCGACGGGCTTACGCCCGAGTCCCCGAGAAACGCGTCCACCCGCGAAATGAACTGCCCTTCCAGCGTCTCCATGCATGAATGGTGAAAGACCGCCGGCACGGAAGACAACCATTAGGGAATTCCCTAAGTTCTTATGACGTATCAGGTTGTGTCAGAACGTGTCAGAGGCTCGGAAGAGCTCCGCCAGCGGGGCGGAAAAACGCCCCCGCATCTCGGAAGGACCGCGAGCGGTCGAAGCTTGCTTGCAACGCAAGCAAGAGGCTAGCTTTATCGTCGCGCAAGGAGGAAACAACCATGGCAAGCATCACGATCCGCAACCTCGACGACGACATACGGACGCGCCTGCGCGTGCGGGCGGCCGGCAACGGCCACTCGATGGAGGAGGAAGTCCGGCAGATCCTTCGCAAAGCCGTCGGACGCGCGAAGAGATCCCGGGACCTGACGAGCATCATCCGCTCCCACTTCGGGCCGGAAAACGGGGTGGATCTGGAGTTGCCCGACCGCGATCCAGGGCGTGAGCCGCCGTCCTTCGAATAGGTCCGAAAGCCATGTCCATGCTGCTCGACACCAACGTCGTCTCAGAGTTGATGCGCGAATCTCCCGAACCCTCCGTCGCACGCTGGGTCTCGGGCCATCCCGTGGAGGACCTGTTCCTGTCGGCCGTGAGTGAAGCGGAGTTGCGCTACGGTGCCGCCATCCTCCCGATGGGCCGTCGACGCGAGACGCTCTTCTTCAAGATCGAGGCGATGCTGCGGGACGGCTTCGAGGACCGCGTGCTCCCGTTCGACAGGGATGCCGCCCGTGCCTACGGTCACATCGCCGCCGCGCGCCGCTCCGCCGGGCGTCCCGTGGCTTCGGCGGATTGCCAGATCGCGGCCATCGCGGCGGCTCGCCGCATGAAGCTGGCGACGCGCAACGTTCGCGATTTCGAGGACATAGGGATCGAGATCGTGGACCCTTGGGCAGGGGCATGAGCGCCAAGAGCGAAGCCTTCTCCCGCGTCAAGATCGACGATCCCCGACATCCGAGGCTACGCGCGGGTAAGGATCGGGTTTCAGCACAGCCTCAACGAGGAACCGGGGGATACCGAAGCGAATCGCGATGGCTGCCGGGTTCTCGTCCCGAGCCGCCCGCTCCCGGATGTCGCAGGTGAGGCATACGGCTTCCTCCCGGGGACGGCCCACGTAGAGCTTGCCGCAGGATCCACACCGCCGTTTCCCGGGCTGCCGGGGCCACGACAGCGGCGACAGCCGATCCGCCATCCTAGCTCGCTGGAGGCCGGGGCACTTGGAGGTCCTTGCAGATCTTTCTGGCGAGGTCCCGGTTGATCTCGTTGTGCCGGGGAATCGTCGAGACCTTCTTGGCCGCCCGGTTGATGTAGAGGGTGTGGTTCGCGCCTTCGCGCAGAAAGGCGCATCCGTGTTGCGTCAAGTGCCGCAGCAGGTCCCGGCGCTTCACGCCGTGACGGTGATGGGCTCTCTGATGACCGCAACGCCGTCGGCGTCTTCGCGGGCCATTTCCCGGTTGGCTTCGATCACCAACGCGACGGCCTCGCGAAGGTTCGACCGGGCTTCTTCGAGGGAAGCGCCCTGGGTGTTGGCGCCGGGAAACTCCTCGATGAAGGCGATGTAGCCTTCAGGGACTTTCCGGAACACCGCCATGCATTGCAGGTCCACAACAGACCTCCCAGCGATTCGGGTTGCCGACCAAGTGGGTACGGATCGGGTGGGGATTCGTGGCCCATTGACTCTACCAAATGATCGGCTTCGGTGCTACTTGCGCGCCGGATCGCGTTGATGCGCTGCACGGGGAGAGACCGGTCAGGACGCCCTGCCGCCGGATCGCCTCTAGTTGGCTGTCTCCATCGTCGCCCTCTTGGCCGACGAACCCCCGAAACGGCGGTGGCTTCACCGAGTGCGCTACCAGCGCGAGAGCATGCAGCCCCGGGCGGGCGCGACGGACGAGGATGCCGGACGGCGGTGGGGCTCCACCGGTGGAGCATCGGGGGAAGCCCCGAGGAGCGCGCGGTCGGCCGCCCGCTACCTGACTGATGCGTCTTTCCCTCCTTCGCGGCGATAGCCTCCGTGAACTCGTGGACGTCTCGCCGCGGAGTGAACCTGTGGTACGACATCCCCGGTGTGGGCTAGATTGCGGGGGCCACCGGAACCCCATCGGACTAAGCTAGGAGCCAAGACCCGCTCAGTAAGGAGGGCCACGACGATGAATCAGCGCGGCGAGCAGATCCATCCATGAGTCAACTGAACTTCAAGGGGAAGGAGTTCGTCTACAACCACCACCTGTCGGTGCCCTTTCGGCCCCTGGTCGTGGACGCCGAGAAGGGAATCGGCGAGCCCGCGCTCGATGGCAACCTGATCATCCACGGAGATAACCTCCACGCCCTGAAAGCTCTCCTGCCGCTCTACGCGGGGATGGTGGATTGCGTCTTCATCGACCCGCCCTACAACACCGGCAACGAGGAGTGGTGCTACAACGACAACGTGAACGCCCCGATGATCCGGGAGTGGCTGGACTCGAATCCGGTCGGGATCGAGGACGGCCTCCGCCACGATAAGTGGTGCGCCATGATGTGGCCGAGGCTGCGCCTGCTTCACGAGCTGCTGTCGGAGACCGGGAGCTTCTGGATGACGCTGGACGAGAACGAGATCCATCGTGCGCGGTCGATGTTGGACGAGTTGTTCGGCGAACGCCAATTCGTCGCTACTGTGATTTGGCACAAGATGTACGCGCCGAAAGCGACCGTGAAGTACTTTTCGGCAGACCACGACTACCTGATCGTTTACGCGAAGAACAAGGACGATTGGAAGCCGAATCTGCTCGGCAGAACGGCCGAGCAAGATGCGGCCTACAAGAACCCCGATGATGATCCCCGAGGGCGTTGGCGGCCCAACAACCTTGCGGCCCGAAACTACTACAGCAAAGGCACTTACGCGATCACATGTCCGAGTGGACGCGTGATATCTGGACCACCGCCGGGATCCTATTGGCGTGTCTCTGAAGAGAAGCTGTGGGCGTTGAACGAAGACGGCAGGATCTGGTGGGGGAACGATGGAAACAACGTTCCGGCACCGAAGATATTCCTCAGTGAGGTCAGGAAGGGGCGTGTTCCGCAGACGTTGTGGCATTGGTCTGAAGTCGGACATACGCAACAGGCGAAAAGGGAGGTTCTGGAGATCTTCTCCGAAGAAGAAGAAGAAGTATTCCAGACTCCGAAACCAACGAGCCTTCTCAGACGCGTCGTAGAGCTTTCCACGGGAGAGGATGGGTTGATTCTGGATTCATTCGCCGGATCGGGAACAACGGCGCATGCGGTGCTAGAGGCGAACGACCGTGATGGCGGCGAGCGGAGGTTTATCCTCGTCGAGATGGAAGACTACGCTGACCGGCTGACGGCGGAGCGGGTCAGGAGGGCAATCGGCGGGTATGCCTTTTCCGGCACTCAGAAGACGGAGTTGATGCGGGAAAGGATCACGTGGTCGAAGCTGAAGAACTGCCGCAAGCTGACGGAGGCCGTCGAGGCAGTCGAGAACCTGCACGGCCACGAGTACGACCGGATCAGGAGGCAGGTCAAGAACGGCGAACTGATCGTCACCGGCGAGACGGCGGTTACGGAGCGGACCGAGGGGATTGGAGGGTCCTTCACCTACTGTACACTTGGCGATCCCGTGGAACTCGACAGAGTGCTGACCGGGGAGGCCTTGCCATCCTATGAAGGGCTTGGAGCCGCGCTCTTCCACATGGCGACGAATCGCGCCTTCGACACGAAGTCGATGCGTGAGGCGGACTTCTATCTTGGCGAGGCCGACGGTCAGCATGTCTGGTTGATTTACAAACCGGACCTGGATTGGCTGAAGTCTCCGGAGGCGGCCCTGACGCTGTTCCGCGCCAAGGTGTTCGCGGAAGCGGACCCCGATAAGCGCCACCTTGTTTTCGCTCCGGCCCGGTACGTGAGCCAGAAGATGCTTGCCGAACAGAACGTCCCGGTCGAGTTCGCGCCGCTGCCGTTCGCGCTTTACCGCATCGACCGGAGTTGAGGCGCATGAGATTCCGCCGCCTGGAATACCAGGACCGGGTGCTTGCCACGCTCGACACCTACATGGACCACCTGAAGGAGGAGAAACGGAAGTCCGACGAGATCGCGGAACTCGCGGCCAGCAGGCCGCATCTGGCAATGTCGACCCCCGACTTCACCAAGCATGCCTGGGAGGCGCTGAAAGCGTCGGGCACGTTGCCGCCGTCGCGAGCGGCGATCCCGTTTTCGCCGCGCATGGATGGGTGCGGTCGTCCGGTTCCCAACGTGGTGCTCAAGGTGCCGACGGGTGGCGGGAAGACCTGGCTCGCCGTTTCGGGCGTATCGCGTATCATGGGCCGTTATCTTGCACGGAACCACGGTTTCGTGCTGTGGATCGTGCCGAACGAGGCGATCTACAGGCAGACGTTGAAGCACCTGAAGGACCGCCAGCACCCCTACCGGCAACAACTCGACCGCGCCGCCGCCGGACGCGTGCGGATCATGGAGCGGACCGACCGGCTGGACGCGCGGGACGTAGACTCCAACCTCTGTGTCATGCTCCTAATGCTTCAAGCCGCGAACCGGGAAACCAGGGAGTCGCTGAAGATGTTTCGAGACCGGGGCGATGTGCATGGCTTCTTTCCGCCCGAGGGCAAGCAGCAGGCGCACCGGGAGGCCTTGGAGCGGACGCGGAACCTCGACGCCTATGAAGGGATGTTCCCGATGGCGAAAGATTCGCTCGGCAACGCCCTGCGGGTCATCCGCCCCGTCGTCGTTGTGGACGAAGGGCACCGGGCGATCTCGGATCTTGCCTCCAGGACTCTGTACGGGTTCAATCCGTGCTTCGTGCTGGAGCTAACGGCGACCCCGAAGGACATGCAACCGCGCGGCGGTCGGAACCCGAGGCCGGGGCGCTATGCCAACCTGCTGGTCGAGGTGACGGGCCGGGAACTGGACCGCGAGGGCATGATCAAGATTCCCCTGAATCTCGAACCGCGCCAAGGCACCGACTGGCGGGCCACGCTGAATGCGGGGCTCTCCAAGCTGGACACGCTGCAAGCCAACGCCGACAGGCTCCGCGCCGACAGCAACCGCTACGTCCGCCCGATCATGCTGGTCCAAGTCGAGCGCACCGGCAGGGATCAACGAGAGAGTGGCCATATCCACGCGGAAGACGTGAAGGAGTGGCTGTTGACTGCGGGTTTCGACGAGGCCGAGGTCGCCATCAAGACGGCCGAGCGAAACGATCTGAACCAGCCCGAGAACCAGGATCTTCTGTCTCCGACGAACCGGGTGCGGGCGATCATCACGAAGCAGGCGCTGCAAGAGGGCTGGGACTGCCCGTTCGCCTACGTGCTCTGCGCATTGGCCGCAAGCTCAAACCTGAACGCCATGACCCAGCTTGTGGGCCGCATTCTTCGCCAGCCGGACGCGCTGAGAACGGGTGTCGAAGCGCTCGATGAATGCTACATCATCACGCACCACGCCGGAACCGCCGCGGTGGTGGAAGCGATCAAGGCCGGACTGGAGCGGGACGGTCTCGGCGACATGGTGCTTCGGGTCACCCGGGAGGAAGCCGCCGGGACCGGACACGGGATTCGCAGGATCGACCGCCGCCCGGACTTCCAATCCGCGAAAATCTACCTTCCGAAAGTCATGGTCGTGGAGGGCGGCCAAGTGCGTGAACTCGATTACGAAACGGATGTACTGTCCCGCATCGACTGGCGTGGGTTCGACCCGGAGAGCATCGCGGAGCGCATTCCCGAGAACGCACGGGCCGCCGATGCCCAGTTGCGGCGCATCAGGCTTGCGGCCGGCGGTGATGGATCGTTCGTTGGCGAAGCGGTTGCCGGGAGCGGCGAAGTCCTCGCCTTCGATCCGTCCTATGCGGTTCGCATGATGCTGGACATCGTGCCCAATCCCTTTGTGGGACGCGAGATCGTGGGCCGGTTGCTCGACGGGCTTCGACGACGGGGCTTCGACGACCGAAAGCTTGGCGGGATCGCCCGGCTTGTCCTCGAAGAGATGCGCACAGAGTGCGACCGGGAGCGTGACCGGCGCGCCGAAGCCCTGTTCAAGGATGCCGTCGGATCCGGGCGCATCCAGTTCCGGCTGCGTCTGGACGGTCGCAACTGGCGAATGCCATTCCAGATCGAAACGACCGAGCCGCCCGACGCCCGTCAGCTTGTAGCTGGGGACGGCGGCGCCTTGGAGAAGAGTCTGTTCGCACCCGTGTACGAGGGCGAGTTGAACAGCGACGAACGCGATGTCGCCGTGTACCTTGACGGCGAGGAAGCGCTGACTTGGTGGCACCGCAACGTTGCCCGCATGCAGTACGGCATCCAAGGCTGGAGGAAAAGCAAGATCTACCCCGACTTCATCTTCGCCGTGCGGACGGACGGCAAAAGCAGCCGAATCACGGTGCTTGAGACCAAGGGCGATCACCTCGACAATTTGGACACCGCCTACAAACGCGAGGTGCTCGCTTTCCTGTCCGGGAACTTCGCCTGGGACGACAGTATACCCGCCGGACAGCTCGAGTTGGTCGCGGACGGCGGTCAGACCGTCGAGTGTGCGCTCATCCTCATGAGCGAGTGGAGGACGAAACTGCCGAATCTGATACTCCCCAACGCGGACTGAAGCGACCTTCGGCGCGGCGGCCTATCGCTGCGTGACGTAGTCGCACCACGCTTGGAGAACCTCGGCGCGGCGCTCCAGCAAGTCGGAGCGCTGATAGGCTTGAACGACCTGGCTCCGCGGCACATGCGCCAGGCAAGCCTCGGCGACCTCCGCCGGGACTCCCGACTCGGCCATCCACGACCGGGCGCTCGAACGGAATCCGTGGAGTGTCGATGCGACCCCGGCCCGCTTGAGCACCCGGAGCGGCGCTTTCGGCGGCAGCGGCCCGCCGGTCCGCGACGGAAACACCAGCGGCGATCCGCCCGACAGCTTGTGCGCCCGTTCGAGTACGTCCAGGACGGCGGTGCCGAGCGGGACCGCGAACTCGCGGCCCGCCTTCATCCGGGATGCCGGTATCGTCCACACGCCCGCGTCCATGTCGATCTCGTCCCAAAGCGCGCCCCTCGCCTCGCCCGGTCGAACGGCAGTGAGGACGATCAGTTCAACGCACAGAGCCGCCGAAGGGTGCGTGTCGGTGGTCCCGCGAACCGCTCGGAGCGCGGCGGCGACCTCTCCGTGCGGAAGCGCGCGGTGGTGGGTTGTCGTGTGGCCGTTCGCCTTCGGCAGCGCAACGACCGCCCGGTCCACCGGGTTGTCCGCCCGGTAGTTTCGACCGATGCACCAGCGGAAGACGGCGGTGATGCGGTGCTGGGCCTTCCGCGCCGCTGCGGGCTTCGAGTTCCAGATCGGCGAGAGGCACGCGAGCACGTCCGCGCTCTCGATCCGGTCCACCCGCTTGTCGAGGAGCGGGGCGGCATGGAGGCGGAAGGTGGACTCCCACTGCTCGGGAAGCGGGCTCCCATCCTTCCACGCCTCGCGGTGAAGCTCGATGGTCCGCTCGGCGGCCTCGGCGAAGGTCGGGACGCCGCGTCCGCGCGGGTCCTGGCCCAAGAGGACGCCCCGGCTGTTGTCCAGCGCCTTCTGGCGGGCCTCGGCAAGCGTCACCTCGGGATACGGCCCGAGTCCGATCGAGGTGAGCCGCCCCTCGATCCTGACGCGCTGACGCCATGTCTTGGTGATCCGGCCATCCAGCGTCCGGTGGACGCGAAGGCTCAGCCCGCGCCCGCCGCGTCCGTCGCCGTAGACTCCGGGCCGGTTGACCGTCCGCACGAACGCGGCGGAGAGTGTTCTCGGTCGCTTCATCGTGGGGTTCCTTCCTTGTGGTGTATCACTCATTGCAGCACTACATTGGGAAGAATACACCGGATGGCGATGGACCGCAAGGGACGGAAGAGCGCCGGGTATGCCACAGAACACGTTGTCCAATAACGTGTTATAGACTACTTGGTAGAACTTGGTGGATTACACTGGAAGATGTGTGCCGAGTTCGGGTGGGATCGTGCCACGCAGCCGGTTCCCCCCCAAGTACAGCTCCTCGAGGTTGGCCAGAGTGCCGAGTTCGGGGGGGATGGTGCTGTCCATGCCATCATGCCCGTCCATGCCGGGTTGATTGCGGCTCCCGGCCAGCCCGAGCACCCTGAGGTTCTCGAGTTCGGCGAGTTCGGGAGGAATTTGGCCGGTAAACCAGTGCCCGTTGAGTTTCAGAACCTCGAGATCCCGCATCTCGAACACGTGGCCCGGAAAGAAGCGCAGGTCGTTCCCGCTCAGATCCAGCGACCTGAGGTTCGTCAGGTGGCCGGCGTCGAAGAAAGGACCGATCTGGGTCTCGGCGAGATTCAGGACCTTCAGGCTCGGGAACGGGCCCGGGATACCCTCCACCAACGTGTGATCCAGCCGCAGGCTCTCCAGGTGCGGCAGCATCCCCACCTCGCGCGGGACGCTCGTGATAGGGTTCCCCTGCAGGTGGAGCACGCGTAGCGAGCGGAGACGCCCGAGTTCCCGCGGCAGCGGCCCCCCCAAATCCGCGTCCGGCAGCGACAGCTCCACGACGCGCGTGGCACGCCCCACCTCCTCGGTCGTGACCCCCCACCAGGTCGAGATCGACTTCGACGGATCCCACCGCCGGAACCCCCATGTCGTGAGCCAGCCCGGCCCGGACACGTCCCCGTACAGGATCAGGAGGACCTCACGGTCCTCGCCCTCCCGGTCGTGCACCACCACCTCCACGGCCGCGGTTTCCCCGGGCCCCGCCGAGATCGTCGCCGATCCGTTCCCCACCGCCGTCACCAGACCCGTCCCGTCCACCACCGCAACCGTCGAGTCGCTCGTCGTCCAATCCAGCGCACTCGGCGGCGCCGGGTGGCCATTCGCGTCGAACGCCCGCACCGCCACCCGCACCGTGTCACCGTACCGGCGCAGCGTGTCCGGCACCGGCACCACCTCCACCCGCGTCGCCTGCTGCGTCACGGCAACCGCCGCGGTCCCATCAAGGCCCCCCGAGGCCGCCGTCACCGTCGCGGATCCGTTCGCCACCGCCGTTACCACGCCCGTCCCGTCCACGGCGGCCACCGACGGATCGTCCGTGCTCCACGCAACCGGCTCGTCTTCCAGCACGTTGCCCTGCCGGTCCAGGATCCGGGCCGTCAGAAGCGTCTCGTCCCCCAGCGCGAACAGCCTCACCGCCGAGGGCCACACCTCCAGCCGGGTGGCCACAGGCGGGGCGGGCGGAGCGGGGTCGGCCGGCTGCGTCCCCCCGCAGGCGACGACCGGCACGAGCAGCACCAACCGAGTCAACCCCCATCCTCCGATCCTGACCATACTGCTCCCTTCCACTCGGCGACTCCGTGCCAGATCACCGCTTCACCATAGCTTTTCCGGTCCTTCCAAGCTAAAACCGCACGCTATGCAGGGACTTGGCACGTCACCTTGCGCGTGGCCGACAAACGTGGACAGGCACATTCCGTGACCCAGGCGCTCACTTTCGCGGCGCCGGATGCCATGCCGCCGGAGGGGGGGTCGCCGGATCCCGTGAACTGAGTCCTGCGGGGCGGGGCGGGCGCTCTCAGTCCAGGGTGAGGGCGACGCGGAAGCCTGTGCCGCCGCCGACCTGGGGGTGGGCGTGGCGCTCTTCGGCGGTGGCGAGGATGCTGCCGCCGCTGCGCCACGCGGCGCGCACGGTCCAGCGGAAGTAGCTGAAGGCTCCGCCCCGCCAGGTGGGGCGCAGGCAGCGGCCCTCGCTCCAGTGATGGGACTCTTCGCGGACGGGTGAGCCATCGGCGGGCAACTCGTCGTAGGTGGCCGTCCAGCAGTCGGCCGCGAGTTCGGACACGTTGCCGAGCATGTCGTGGAGTCCCCACGGGTTCGGCGGCAGCGATCCCGTGGGCGCGGTGGATCCCACCTCCCACTCGAGCCCGCACTCTTCGCACACCGCGTGTCCGCCCCCGACCTCGTCTCCCCACCAGCGGGCGGTCGTCGTCCCGGCGCGGGCGGCGTATTCCCATTCGGCGCTGCTCGGCAGCCGGTACGGGCGGCCGGTCTCCTCCGCCAGCCAGGCGACGTACATCTCGGCGTCGAGATAGGAGACGTGGATCACGGGACGGTCGCCCCGCCCCCATCCCCTGTCCTCGGGCCGGTAGTCGCATCCTCCCGCCGCGACGCAGCGGTCCCACTCGTCGAACGTCACCTCGTACTTGCCGATGGCGAACCCGTGTCCGAACTCGATCTGCACGCGGGGACGCTCCCGCTCCCGGCTGAACTCCGGCCGCCTCGGCTCCCGGTCGAGCCCCAGGCGCCGGTCCTCGCCCTCGGCCCGCCCCATCACGAACCCTCCCGGCGGCATTTCCACCATGACCGGACAGAGGTCGCAGTCGCTGAACTCGCGCAGGCCCGCCGGGTTGGGCTCCGGGGGGCGCCGGGGAGGAGCCGACGCCGCGGCGGAGGACGATTGCCTGGACCCGCCGCGCAGCACCGATCCGATCCGAGGGGGCGGGCTCCCCCCGGCGAGCCCGCGGCCGTCGAGGGCGCCCGTCCGGCCCGCCGCCGCGCCCGTCCCGACTTCATACAGCGACACCCGGATTTCCCCCGTCTCCAGCACGGGCCGCACGGCCACCAGCCGCGACGGCGACGCGAACCCGACGGGGATGGCGGGGATGTCGAGCGTCCCCAGGTATCCGCCCTCAACCCCGAGTACGTCGATGACCTCGGGAATAAGGCCGTCCGTGCGTCGCGACACCCACAGGCCGCCTGCCGGATCGGGCGTGAAGCCGACGATGGGAGACAGCACGTCCTCGTATCCGGTGGCGTCGACCACTTCCCCGGCCGTCACGCCGCACTGCCGCATGAGGCTCCCGTACGGGCCCGGGCCGAAGGAGAGCGACGCCATCGCCATCGCCCGCGTGACGGGTATCGCCGGGGCCGCCGCCCGCCGCACGCTGGCGAAGACCTCTCCCCGCGCGTAGCCGTCGATCCGGAACCCGTCCCCGTTCACGAACCAGAGCGTATCGCCGCGGCTCGCCCACACCGCGTCCGGCGCGAACACCTTCGGGGCGGGCATGGACGCGCACGGCAATTCCATGAGCGACAGTTCCCGCCGCACGACGTGGACCGGTTCCGCTCCGCGCGGCGTGTGCACCGCCAGCGTCTGGTCCATCGACATGTCCGCCGTGGCCGACCCCACGGTCGCGAACCATTCCGCCACCCCACCCTCGCCGACCGCGAACCCGGGTCCCCAGTAGTTCGCCGGCAGCCGCTCCTCGCCCGCAAACTCTCCGTCCCGGGACCAGCGGCTGAGCACCCCCCGCCTCGCATCCAGCGCGACGAGTGTCCCCGCCGGCGCCAGCGCCAGCGCGGACACGCCCCGGAACTCACCCGGTCCCTCTCCCGCCCGTCCCAACTCCTCCACGAAGGCCCCCGCGCCGTCGAACACCGCGACCCGCGCGCCCGTCATGTCCGCGACGTAGATGCGCGCCGCCGCCGGATCCGCGACCACTCCCCAGGGGAGCGCCGTGAGCGCGCTGTCCGGCGTCATGAGATCCGCGATGTGCACCGCCCCGCCCGCGAACCGCGCGTCGGCGGACTCGTTGTCGGAAATCGCCACCCCCGCCGAGTCGCGCCGCGACAGGCCCCCGAGACCTTCCTCCGGCCCCGGAGCGCAGGCGCCGACCGCGAGGACGACACCGGTGGCGACGAGCGTCGGGAACCGCATCGGCGCGTTACGCCGCATCGCGCCGGCCGCTCGCGTACTGCAGGACGAGCCAGGCGATCGACGCCACGCCGAGGATCAGGAAACCGACGATGGACGAGCCCAGGGCGACCTGAATCCCGCCCCACGCCAGCCCCGCGTTCACCTCCCCCGCCCGCGAGATGGCTTCCGCCGCCAGCCAGACGCCGACCAGGGACCCGAGCACCCCGAGGCACGCGGCGAGCGCGCCGAGCACCAGGATGGAGTGGATGCGCAGACCCGCCGGCGGGGCTCCCGACGACCGGAACCAGTCGGCCGTCGCGCGTCCGATCTGTACCAGCATCAGGATGAGGACGATCCAGATCGGATACTGGATGAATCCGAGTGATTCGATGAAGGACATCGCTACCTCCGCCTTGATGGGGTGGGTGGGAGCCGCGAGGCGAAGAACGCCGATATACGGTGCTCCATCGTTTCGTCGTCGATCAGGCGCGGGGTGAGCGCGAGCCAGCCGAAGAGTCCGAAGATGGCCGCGCTCAACCCGAGCGCGGCGAAGGAGACGATGCGGCCGACGGCGTCCCACATGGCCGGCGGCGCAAAGGCTTCGGCTTCCAGCGCTCCGAAGGCGCCGTACACCTCCCGGGCGGCGCCCAGCGCCCCGAGGGCGACCGCGAGGACGATGAGGCCGATCTGCCGCTCCCACAGCCGGCGCCGCAGTTCCGGCCGCAGGTCGCCGTCGATCCAGAGACGCTTTGCGGCCCGGGTCCAGTTCGCGGCGAGCAGGGCGACGACGATGACCTGGGGCCAGGCCAGCACGGCCGCGGAGCCGAGGGCGCCCGTTCCGAGGATGGTGATGCACGCCACCGCCCCGGCCAAGCCCGTGGCCAGGACGATCCCGAGGCGTTCCACACGGTCGATCCACCCCGCGCCCCGCGCCCAGCGGCCCAGAGGCGGCGCGTGCTGCGCCTCGAGTTGCGCGAGCGTATCCGTGCCCGGCACGACCCGGCGGAGGGCGGCGCGGCGTGCCTGCGCCGGCCCGTATCCGCGACGCTCCAGTTCCGCCTGCAGCGACTCCGCGTCGGCGTCGACTTCCTCCAGCACGTCGAGGCGGCGCCGTGGCGGCACCGCGAGACTCCGTTCGACGTCGGCCAGGGGATGCTCAGGCCGCATGGGTCCCCCCGAAGAGTTCCAGCAGCACCCGAAACTGCCGTTCCAGTTGCGCCGCCCCCGCCGCAAGTTCGGCACGCCCTGCGTCGGTGAGGTCGTACGTCTTCCGCCGCCGGCCCGCTCCGCCCCACGTGCCGCGCACGTGCCCGTCCGTCTCGAGCCTGTGCAGGATCGGGTAGAGCGTCCCGTGCTGAAACGAAAAGGCGCCCCCCGTCCGTTCCTCCACGGAGAGCGCGATCTGGTAGCCGTGCGCGGGCCCCCGCTCCAGGACCGCGAGCACGAGCAGCTCGTTGATTCGCTTCGAGAGAGTGGCCTGCAAGCGGCACCTCGTTTCGACCCGTCCGCGTTCACCTCGGCGCCCGGCTCACCCGGGAGCCTCTGAAGCATGATATAAAGATCATCTTTATATCGCAAATCTGCATACGGAAGAGATTCCTGACGCGGCGCGCCACGCGCGGCGGCGGGTGTCACGGGAAGCGATGAAGTGGCGGCGGTCGCGGGTATCCCCGACCGAGCCGGTCCACAACATTGGGGGCGCATGTATACGACCTGTATCTTCTGCCACGCCGACCTCAAGCGGAACGAAGCCATCGAGGAGTTCCCCGTCGGGCGCCGTCTGGCCTTCGACGGAGCCAGAGGACGGCTGTGGGTCGTGTGCCGGCGCTGCGAGCGCTGGAACCTCTCGCCGCTGGAGACGCGCTGGGAGGCGATCGAAGCCTGCGAACGCGCCTTCGAGGGCACGCGCATGCGGGTCGCCTCCGACAACATCGGCCTCGCGAAGCTGAAGGAGGGCCTCGAACTCGTCCGCGTCGGCGATCCGGTCCGGCAGGAGTTCGCCGCGTGGCGCTACGGCGACCAGTTCGGCCGGCGCCGCAAGCGGGCCATGCTCATCACCGGGGCCGGAGCAGCCGCCGTCGGGGCCCTCTGGGCGGGCGGCTTCGTCTCGTTGGGTGGACTCTGGATCGGGACCAGGGTGTCGCAGAGGTGGTATCGCAATCGCGTGATCCTGCGCACCCGGGATCCGCGCGGCGCGCCGGTTGAGATCCTGCGGAAACATCTCTACACCTCCTGTCTCGTGCCGGATGAAGGGGCGCGGGGCTGGGGGTTATGCGTCGACCACCTTCCCACCCAGGCCGGAGGGGGCAGGCGGAAGACGATGGTCGTCCACGGACGCGAGGCACTCGGGCTCGCCGGACAGTTGATGGCGCAGGCCAACCGACGGGGGGGCAAGAAGGACGAGATTCGCGGGGCCGTGCGCCGCATCGAGCGCGCCGGCCATCCGGAGGCGTTTCTCCCGGAAGCCGCGGAACTTGCACAGCGTGCCATCCGCCGTTCCGGCTTCGTTACGCGCGGCTCTCCCTCTCGCGGCGACCGCCGCCGGGAGGACTTCGCCGCCAGGGAGTTGGAAAAGCTCCGGAAGCCCCTGCCGGGTTCCCTCGCCGGCCTGAACCCGGGTCTGCGGCTGGCGATCGAGATGGCGACGCACGAGGAGGCCGAACGCCAGGCGCTCGAAGGGGAACTGAAGGAACTGGAGGCGCGGTGGCGGGAGGCGGAGGAGATCGCCCGCATCGCCGACAACCTCTTCGTGCCGGACAGCGTCGACGACTTCATCGAGGAAGAGCGCGCGCGTCCCGGCGGCGACCCCGCGCCTCCCGACGTGGAACCCGCAAACGCGATGAAGAACGTCTGAATGTATACGACGTGCATCTTCTGCCACGGCGACCTTGCCCGGAACGAGGCCATCGAGGAGTTCCCGGTCGGCCGGCGCCTGGCGTTCGACGGGGCGAAGGGACGGCTCTGGGTCGTGTGCCGGCGCTGCGAGCGCTGGAACCTGTCGCCGCTGGAGACGCGCTGGGAGGCGATCGAAGCCTGCGAGCGCGCCTTCGAGAGCACCCGAATGCGGGTCGCCTCCGACAACATCGGTCTCGCGAAGCTCAAGGAGGGCCT
Organism: Gammaproteobacteria bacterium; assembly: GCA_028821195.1. Lineage (GTDB taxonomy): Bacteria > Gemmatimonadota > Gemmatimonadetes > Longimicrobiales > Gaopeijiaceae > BD2-11. The sequence continues at coordinate 16,276 of JAPPHB010000009.1, read as the reverse complement.
CGAACTCGTCCGCGTCGGCGACCCCGTCCGCCAGGAGTTCGCCGCCTGGCGCTACGGCGACCAGTTCGGCCGGCGCCGCCGCCGGGCCGTGCTCGTCACCGGGGCCGTCGGAACGGCGGCGGGCGCGGTCGTAGTAGGCGGCACGATCGCCGGGTTCGCGATGGGCGGCATCTTCCCGGGGCTCTTCCAGGCGGCTCAAGCCTGGTATCGCGATCGCGTCCTTCTCCGTCTCAGGGACGAGCACGGCGATCCCATCCGAATACAACGGAAGCACCTCTACACGTCTCGCCTGGTACCCAGCCCCGACACATCGGGGTGGGACCTCCGCGTCGATCACATCCCGGGTTGGGACAAGTGGGGGAAGACCCGCAAGCGCAAGAACCGGCGACATACGATGATCGTGCACGGGAGTGAGGCGATCGGCCTCGCGGGCCAGCTCATGGCCCACGCCAACCGGCGTGGTGGCGCACGGAAGGCGATCCGCGACGCAGTCGAACGGATCGAAGAGGCCGGACATCCGGAGGCTTTCCTGCCGGGGGCGGCTCGCCGCGCCATGAGCGACTTCTCGGGCTCGGGAAAGGCGGATCTCCCCCCGAAGAAGGTCGAGAATCTCATGAAGCCGCTTCCCGGAACCCTCGCGGGGCTGAAGGTGGACATGCGGCTGGCGATCGAGATGGCGACGCACGAGCAGGCGGAGCGCGAAGCCCTGGAGGGGGAACTGAAGGAACTGGAAGCGCGGTGGCGGGAGGCGGAGGAGATTGCCCGCATCGCCGACAACCTCCTCGTACCCGAGAGCGTGGACGGCTTCATCGCCAGCGAACGTTCGCGGATCGACGACGACCCGGCGAAGGGTGCCGGAACCGGTTGAAAGGCCGGACCGGCTGATCAACCTGTCCGGCACCGCCCCCGTTCCCTATCGTGCCGCATGAGCGAGAAGAAACTCATCGTCGTCGGCGACCGCGTGCTCATCGAGCCGCTCGAGGGCGAGGATCGCACGAACGTCGGCCTCTACCTCCCCCCCACGGCGATCGACAAGCAGGCCGTGCAGGCGGGGACGGTGGTGGCCGTCGGCCCCGGGACACCGGTCGGTCCGCCCGCCGAACTCGGGGACGAGCCCTGGAAGATCGGCGCCACCGAAGCCCGCTATCTCCCGATGCAGGCGCGACCGGGGGACTACGCCCTCTTCTTCCGGAAGGCCGCGGTGGAGATCACCTTCGAGGGCACCCAGTACCTCGTCGCGCCGCAGGGCGCGATCCTCACCCTCGTCCGCGAGGAGGACGAGGAAGCCTCCAACGGCTTCGATCCCTCCTTCCTCTAGCCGCTTCCTCTAGCCGCGCGACGGGCTAGCGGTCGACGGGGCCGATCCGGTTGGGACGCAGGGAATGGCAGTTCACCGCCCAGGACGTCGCCCGGGCCTGAATCGAGGCGTCACCCGCAGCAGATGCGGCGGCCGCCTGCCCCCGTAGCCGCGCCACCGCCCGTCCGACCATGTCCCCGCGGCTGCGGCGCAGCGCCACGGCGCCCCGCACCTCGGGACTCGACCACACGACCCAGAGCGTGTCGGCCCGCGTGAACCAGCGCGTCTCCATGCCGGAGAGGTCTCCGTCACCCGCGAGAGGGACGGCCTTGTAGGCGGTCATCTCCCTCCCGTACGCGTCGACGGAGTCGGCGAACAGCATGAGTGACCGTACGACAGGCGGATCGGCCTCGGGAGGCTCGCCGCCCTCGTCCGCGAGCCAGATATCGAACTGGAGGTGCCGGCAACCCAGGAAATCCCACAGGCGGAGATCGGCAGGTTCGGGGGGCGGCGGCGGCCCGGACTCCCGGAAGCGGAACCAGATCGAGACCCAGACGAAGACGACCGACAGTCCGGCCACCGCCATCCACTTTTTCGTTCTCAGCTCGCACCTCCGGCCCTGCCAGAATCGCCGCGGCAACCTAGTGTCGCCCTCGCCCCCATGCACACGCCTTCGCTGCCGCGCAGAGCTTTTGTCGTTGGGCGCCGGCGACGGTAGAATATCCCCGTTTCCCCGCCGTTTCCCCCAACCGCGAGTACGCGGAAGTCGAGGCCTGCTTGGCGTCCCCGCCCGGGAAGATCAGGAACATTGCGATCATCGCCCACGTCGATCACGGGAAGACGACGCTCGTCGACCACATGCTTCGGCAGGCGGGCGCCTTCCAGTCGCACGAGCGGGTCGAGGAACGCGTCATGGACTCCAACCCGCTGGAGCGCGAGCGCGGCATCACGATCCTGTCGAAGAACACGGCCGTGCGCTGGGGCGAGACGAGGATCAACATCGTGGACACGCCGGGCCACGCGGACTTCGGCGGCGAGGTCGAGCGCATCCTCCGGATGGTGGACGGCGTGCTCCTCCTCGTGGACGCGGCCGAGGGGCCCATGCCGCAGACGCGCTTCGTCACGCGGAAGGCCCTCGCCCTGGGGCTCGCGCCCGTCGTCGTGATCAACAAGGTGGACCGGCCCGACCAGCGCGCCACCGAAGTACACGACGATGTGCTGGAACTGTTCCTGGAGTTGGACGCCACCGAGTCCCAGCTCGACGCCCCCTTCCTCTACGCGAGCGCGCGCGACGGCTGGGCATCGCCGGACAGCGAGGCGCGCGGCGGAGACCTGAAGCCGCTGTTCGAGACGATCGTGGCGGCGGTCCCCTCCCCCGCCGGCGACCCCGAGGGACCGTTCCAGATGCTGGCCTCGACGCTGGACCACTCCAGCTACGTGGGGCGGATCGCGATCGGCCGCATCGAGCGGGGCGCGGTGGCCGAGGGGGACGGGGTCGTGCTCCTTCCGCTCGGGGAGCCCGGCGCCGTCCCCGCGGACGAGGCGCTCCCGGCCCGGGTGCTCAAGATCTACGGCTTCGACGGGCTGAAGCGGGTGGAAACGCCGCGCGCGAGTGCCGGCGACATCGTGGCTCTGGCGGGACTCGAAGGCGTGGAGATCGGCCAGACCGTCACGGACCCCGGCCACAGGGAGCGCCTCCGGGGGATCGCCGTCGAGCGGCCCACGCTCGCGGTGGATTTCCGGGTCAACGACGCCCCGTTCGCCGGGCGGGCGGGCAAGTACGTCACGACCCGGCAACTGCGCCAGCGCCTCTTCCGGGAACTGGAGAGGAATGTCGCCCTTCGCGTCGAGCCCACGGAGTCGCCCGACACCTTCTCCGTCTCGGGGCGCGGAGAACTCCACCTCACCATCCTCATGGAGACGATGCGGCGGGAGGGATACGAATTCTCCGTCTCGCGCCCCCGCGTGATACTGCGCGAGGGACCCGACGGGGAGGTCCTCGAGCCCTACGAGGAGGCCGTGATCGAGGTCCCGGCCGGGATGGTCGGCGTGGTGATGGAGAAGATGGGAAGCCGGCGGGCCGAACTCCTCTCGATGCGGCCGACGGACCAAGGCCCGGTACGCCTCGACTTCAAGCTCCCCTCGCGCGGCCTGTTCGGATACCGCTCCGAGTTCCTCACGGACACGCGCGGCGAGGGCCAGTTGCACCACCGCTTCCTCGAGTACGGCCCCCGGGCCGGACGCCTGGAACACCGCCGCCGCGGGGTGCTCGTCGCGGACCGCCCCGGGACGTCGGTCTCCTTCGCGCTCTTCAACCTGCAGGAGCGGGCCGAGATGCTGATCGGCCCGGGCGTCGAGGTCTACAGCGGGATGATCGTGGGCGAACACGTCCGCGCCGGCGACCTCGAGGTCAACGTGTCGAAGGGCAAGAAGCTCACGAACATGCGAGCCGCCGCCGCGGACGAGAACGTGCGCCTGGAGTCGCCGCGCGAACTGACGCTCGAACTCGCCCTCGAGTTCATCAACGACGACGAACTGATCGAGGTCACCCCCGACGCGATCCGTCTCCGCAAGCGCAGCCTCGACCCCATCGAACGCAAAAAGGCGATGCGCCGCGCCGCCGCCGAGGCGCGCGGAGACTGACGCCCCCGCGCGAGGAGGGATGCGTAAACGTTTTGACATGCATTGTGCAATTTCTATACGTTTTTGTATCCTTGTAAGAGAATTTCGATAGAATCGCGCCATGCATACGAAACAAGAGCGATCGCTGGCCGGACAGGCCTGGTTGCGCCGCGAGCTGAAACTTGCGGTCCCGCCTCCCGCCGTCGAAAGCTACATTGCACCCGGTCCCCGGCGCTCCGAGGCCGATGGTTCACGCACGGCGGAGTTGTACCCCAAAGCCTACGCACCAAGCGGATCGGTCGTGTCCCATCTCCGGTTCATGCTGCGTCACGAGGCTTTCGACATCGGAGTTCTGGTCGCCGCGCTGAAGGCCGTGGAACCGGCGATCCTGGAGGGTTGGGTACGGAATCAGCCGACGGGCGCATTCAGCCGACGCGCGTGGTTCTTCTACGAGACTCTCACGGGCCGGACCCTCGATGTGCCCGACGCGGGCTCGGGAAATTACGTCAACGCGCTGAACCCCCGTCTCCACATTCCCGCCGGTCGGCGCAACTCGCGGCGGCACCGCGTCATCGACAACCTGCTCGGCAACGCCGACCTGTGCGTAACGGTCCGGCGTACCGCGGCCCTGGCCGGCTGGCTGGATGTGCGAACCGATGAGGAGGCGCGAGCTCTCTGCGAGGCCCATGACCCGGTGATTCTGCACCGGGCGCTCAACTATCTCTACACGCGGGAGACGCGGTCGACCTTTGCGATCGAGGGCGAGGCGCCGACCGCCCGCCGCGAAGCCCGTTTCATCGCAGCCCTGAAAGTCGCGTCCGAGTTCGACCCCCTGGACAAGGCCGACCTGCTGCGGCTCCAGGGGTCCATCGTCGATCCCCGCTACGCGGCTCGGAACTGGCGCCGCATTCAGAACTTCGTCGGCCGGACGACGGCCGGTTTCGGCGAGGCGGTCGACTACATCTGTCCGCGTCCCGACGACGTCCCCCGTCTCATGGAGGGCTGGATGGCGCTGACTCGGCGGGTCGCCGAAGAGCCCCTGCCGCCCGTCGTTGCGGCAGCCATCGTCGCGTTCGCGTTCGTCTTCATTCACCCGTTCGAGGACGGCAACGGACGCGTTCACCGTTTCCTCATCCACCACATTCTTGCCAAGCGGGGGTACGGGCCGCCGGAAATCATCCTCCCGGTCTCCGCCGCTATCCTCCGAGACCGTGCAGGTTACGACCGGGTACTCGAGACCTTCTCGCGACCGCTGGGCGAGTATATCGAATGGCGGTGGACCCCGGAACGGGAGGTCCACGTCGAGAACGACACGCTTGACCTCTACCGGTACGCCGACCTGACGGTCTTCGCGGAGTACCTCCACGAACGCCTCGCCGAGACCGTGCATCGCGACCTGGGCGAGGAACTCGGCTTCCTCGCCGTATTCGACCGCGCCACCCGCGCGGTACGCCGCATCGTGGACATGCCCGACCGCCGCCTTTCGCTACTGGTACGGCTCTGCATGCAGAACGACGGCCGGTTTCCGAAGCGCCGGCGCGGACAGTTCCCCGAACTCACCGACGGTGAGATCGCCGCGATCCAGCAAGCTGTCCGCGACGCGCTGGCAAGCCAGGCGTAACGGGTCTCATACGTTACCCGCTCTCACGGACGGTGGGTTTCCGTGGTCGATCGCTTCCGGGCGTGGAGGGCGAACACGGCGGCGCCCAGCAGCACGCCGGCGATCCTGGCGGCCGTGTTCGGGACCAGGATGAGGGCTCCGGAAAGGGCGAACAGGGCGCGTTCGGCGGCGCCGCACGCCGCCAGCGCGAACCCTTCGATCGCGTACGCCGCGACCGAGATGAGCGCCACGGTGCAGACGATCGCGAAGACGAAGTCCGTCACCGAGGTGCCGTCCACCAGGATCAGTGCGGAGTAGGCCATCATCGCGGGCACGATGAAGAAGCCGAGGGAGAGCTTCACCGCCTGGGTGGCCGTCCGCATGGGCGCCGAACCCGCTACCCCCGCCCCCGCGAAGGCGGCGAGCGCGATGGGCGGCGTCACGTTGGACGTCTGCGAGAGCCAGAAGATGATCATGTGGGCGACGAGGAGGGAGAGCCCCAGTCCCTCCAGCGCGGGCGCGGCCATGACCGAGATCACGATGTAGGCCGCGGTCACGGGCAGTCCCATCCCGAGGACGAGCGCCGCGATCGCGATGAAGATGAGCGCGAGCCAGAGCAGCCCGCCCGCCGCCTGCACGACGGATTCGGTGAACTGGAGGCCGATCCCCGTCTGGCCGATCACGCCCACGACGATCCCGGCCGTGGCGCACGCGAGCGAGATCGGCAGCGCCAGCACCGCGCCTGTCCGCAGCCCCTCCAGGATCGTGCGCCAGCCGACCCGCGTCCGCTTCCGCGCCATCCCCGTGACGACGACCGCGAGGCAGCCCACGGCCCCCACGAGCGGCGGCGAGTAGTTGAGGAGGAGGAGCGCGACGACGAGCCCGAGCGGAAGCAGGAAGTGGACGCCCTCGCGCAGCGTGCGCCGCACCGGCGGCGGGTTCTTCATCCCCCGCAGTCCCAGTTTCAGGGCCATGAGGTGGACGAAGAGGAGCGTGCAGCCGAAGTAGAGGATCGCGGGCGCGATGGAGAGCGCGACGATCTCCCGGTACGGCGTGTTCGTGAAGTCCGCCATGATGAACGCGCCGGCGCCCATGATCGGCGGCATGATCTGGCCGCCGGTGGACGCGGCCGCCTCGATCCCGCCCGCCTGTTCGGGACGGTAGCCGAGCTTGTTCATCATCGGGATCGTGAGCGCGCCCGTCGTCACCGTGTTCGCGATCGCCGAGCCGGAGATCGACCCCATGGCCGCGGAGGCGATGACGCTCGCCTTGGCCGGCCCGCCCCGGAAGCGGCCCGCGGCGGCGAAGGCGAGGTCGATGAAGAAGCGCCCCGCCCCCGTCACCTCGAGGAACGCCCCGAAGAGGACGAAGATGAACACGGTCCCCGCCGCGATCCCCAGCGGCGTCCCGAACAGGCCCGACCCCGTGAAGATCTGGAAGCGGAGGATGCGCTCCAGCGTGAAGCCGCGATTCGCGATCACGTCCGGCAGCAGGTCCCCGAACCCCGCGTAGAGGAGAAAGACGAGGCCCACCGCGACCATCACCCAACCCACGGCGCGGCGCGTGGCCTCGAAGAGGAGGATCACGAACACCAGGCCCGCGATCAGGTCGTGGGACGTGAGTCCGTACAGGATGTGGTCGACCCCGCGGTAGTCGAAGCCCACGATGACCCACCCGCAGTAGAGGGCGACCAGCGCCAGAGCCGCATCGAGCCACAGGCTCCAGCGGGGCGTGGGGCCCTCCCCCGTCCACGAGGGCTTGGCGAGGAAGGTGAGGACGACGACCCAGGCGAGGTGGATGGGCCGGCCGAGCGTGGCCGAGAGCGTGCCGGTCGTGCTCTGCCAGAGCTGGAAGAGGGAGAGCCCCACCGCGAGGGCGAAGATGATGCGCCGCCACGGCGGCTTCTCGTTGGTCAATGCACCGTCAACGCCCGCCGGACCCGGGCCGCCCGAGGATCTCGTCGAAGTAGCGCCGGGCGCCGGGGTGGAGCGGGAAGTCGCCCACGTCGCGCGCGGAGGGCGGCGTGATGAAGCTCGCCACCCCGGAGATGTTCTCGAGATCCTCGCGGCGCTCGAGCATCGTGCGCGTGAGATCGTAGGCGAGTCCCGCCTCCATCGCGCGGTGGACGACGACCAGGTTCCAGAGCGTAGGCGTGAGCACCGCCTCATCCACGCCGCGGTAGACGCCGGGTGGCACACGGAAGCCGCTGTACGCGGGCTCCGACCGGACGATCGTCGCGATCTCATCCTCCGAGAAGGGGACGAGAACCATGTCCCGGGAGACGCCGATCTCGACCACGGCGGGCATGCCCAGGCCGCCGGCGATGAACCCGGCATCCAGCGTCCCGTCCTTGAGCCCGTTCAACATCTGCGCGTAGTTGAGCTGCCGCACGGTGAAGTCGGACTCCCCGATCCCCATCGCCTCGAGCACGTTCCAGGCGGTGACCGCGTTCCCGGACCCCGGCGGACCCACCGATACGCGGCGCCCGCGGAGATCCTGCACTGATTCGATTCCCGTGCTCCGGATCGTCACGAGATGCACGACGTTGGGATAGAGCTTCCCCAGGGAGGCGAGCGGCATGGGTTCCGGGAACCGGCCGCGGCCGGCCAGCGCCGCGGCGAGGGCATCCGCCTGCGTGAAGCCGACCTCGCTCTCTCCCTTGGCGACCTGGATGAGGTTCGTCACGGAGCCGGCGGTGGTCTCGGCCTTCATGTTCACGCCGTCCACGTGCCGCGACCAGATCGACGCCAGGCCGCCCCCGAGCGGGTAGTAGAGCCCGTTCGTGTTCCCCGTCGCGATCGAGAGCGTCCGCTGCCCCTCGCCCCCGCAGCCCGCGAACGCGACGGCCACCGCGAAGCACGCCGCGATGACTCGCCTCAGGGGTCGCTGCCCGGGGCCAGCGTTTCCACTTCTCCGTAGGTCGCCTCGAGGCGGGCAAGCAGGGGATCGTCGACTCCCTGGGGATAGCGACTCAGCAACCGCAGTCTCTCGCGGATTTCCGGGTCGGCGGCGATGTCGTCTCCGCTCCCGACATGAGCCTCGGGCTGCTCTCCACCCTTGCGCCCGCCGTCAAGGAAGTGATCCACATCATAGGACTCGGCACCTATGGGGCTTGGGACGTTGCCCGCATGTGCGAATTCGCCGCGTCGTATTGCGGTGAACGGGACGCGGGCCAAGGTCCCGGCCAGCCGGCCCCGTGCCGAATCGTCCACGAGTACGAGTAGCGCATCCCGTTCTACGGACAGCACTTCCACCCGGAGGGAATCGTTGCCGACGTGCAGCAGAGCGGAGATGCCCGCCGGTCCGATGGCGGGGGGGAACGTGCGGATATCGGGGCCATGCACGCAGGCCGTCGCCATGAGGCAGACTGCCACCGTGAACGCGGGTCGGCGGTACTCAATCATTATCGCCACGGGTGGCCAGTACAGCCATGACCCCAACCGCGAGGATGGGGACGGCGGTAAACACGACCGTGCGGCCAACATCCAGACGGGTTCCGAAACTCTCCATGGCCGCGACGCTGTCCAGCGCAATGCCCTGGATCGTACCGACCGAGTCGAGGCGGATATCGTAGCGAGTTCCGGTACCGTCAACTCTGCCGCTCCGGATCGTGACCCCGTCACGGTACACGATCGTGGACCCATCCTTCAGGTGCGCCTTCACGTGCGACCCTATGATCCCCGATCCCGTCAGTGGGACGGATTCGTGCCTGAGGCGGGTGACGACGCCGCACGCGCCGATGGAGGCTGCCAGCAATACGATGCCGATGAAGGTCGCCACGATCCTTCTCGGAAGACCCACGCGGCAGACCCTCGACCGACTCGTGTGGTGTCGCATAAGTCCCGCGGCCATTTGAGTGACGCTCATTCGTACACCCTCCCGTCCGGACGCGGCCCCGTTCTCATCGAACGATGACACCGGGAAGGTAGAGCCGAACATAACGTGCTCGGAACCGTGGCGGGACGCGAGGCCCGTCCGGTTCCCGGTTCCGTCTCGACGCGAAGTCTCGCACCACACCCCCAACCTTGTAAATACGGTGTGTAATTCCTAAAATACAAGCATGGACGGTGCGATGATCCCCCGGCTGTTGCGGCCTCAGGTAGAGGAGCACCTCTCGATCTTTCCGGCGGTCGGACTCCTCGGTCCCCGCCAGGTCGGGAAGACGACGTTGGCGAGAGCGATCGCGGATTCCCGGGTGAAGGGCGCCCACGGGGAGCCCGGCCGGTCGCCCGGCGGTCCGTACCTAGACCTGGAGAATCCCGCGGATCTCGCGCGCCTGGCCGAGGGATCGGGGTACCTTAAGGGAGTGACGGACCGACTCGTCGTACTCGACGAGATCCAGCGAGCGCCCGAGTTGTTCCGTGAACTGCGCGGGATCATCGACCGGAGGATCTGGCGGGGCGAGCAGGCCGGACAATTCCTGATCCTCGGGTCCGCCTCGCTCGATCTGCTGCGCCAGTCCGGCGAGAGCCTCGCGGGCCGTATCGGCTATCTCGAACTCGGTCCCCTGGATGTGCGGGAGGTCGAAGAGAACCGGCTCCTGCGCCTGTGGAACCGAGGCGGCTTCCCGCCGAGCTTTCTCGCCCCGTCGGACGAGGCGAGCGCGCTGTGGCGTGAGAACTTCATTCGGACCTACCTCGAACGCGACATCCCTCAACTGGGACCGCGCATCCCAGCCGAAACGCTGCGCCGCTTCTGGACCATGCTCGCGCACTCCCAGGGCGGACTGTGGAACGCGTCGACCTTCGCCCGGAGTCTGGGTGTGGACGGGAAGACGATCGCGCGCTACGCGGACCTCCTCGTCGATCTTCTCCTTGTACGCCGACTGCAGCCGATCCACGTGAACGTCCGCAAACGGCTCACCAAGTCGCCGCGTCTCTACCTGCGCGACAGCGGAGTCCTGCACGCGCTGCTCGGGATTCCGGACCTCGACTACCTGCTCGGTCACCCCGTCGCGGGCCCCAGTTGGGGGGGCTTCGCGATCGAGACGCTGATCCGGGCGGCGCCGGACCGGCTCACTCCACCGGGTTTCTACCGGACGGCAACCGGCGTGGAGATCGACCTGATCCTGGAAGTGCCGGGACCGCGAAGGTGGGCGATCGAGATCAAGCGCGGACTCGCGCCACGGATCGGAAAGGGGTTCCGCATCGCCCTCGAGGACGTGAAGCCCGACCGGGCGTTCGTCGTGTACGGCGGCGACGACCGCTATCCGGTGGGAGGCGGAGTGGAGGTCATCGGACTGCGCGAGTTGGCGCTGGAACTGGCCGCTCTCTAGTCCCGTCCGCCCGGCGTGCTCGGGATCCCGCGGCTGAACAGGATCTCGAATCCCTCGTCGGCGGCGGCCGGGACGCCCGGGGACGGGGCGGGGGCCGGCGGCGGAGGGCCACCCAGGATGCCGCGGATCCGGCCCGTCGCCGCGTCGCGCAGGATCGTGAGGGGATCGTCCGTATCGCGGTCGAGGCTCGCGGAGCCGCCGGGACCCTGCAGCGCGATGCTGGCCAGCTCCCCGGTCCATGTGACGGGAAGCGCGAACGTGAACCCCGCGTGATCCCCTTCCGTGTCCGTGAACTCGGACATGGCGAACGAAACCGAAAAGATCACGGCGCCGCCGGAATCCCGCCCGGTGAGGGACCACGGCCCGTCGGCCGATGGAAGTGCCGGCGGGGCGTCGGTGAAGAAGGCCGGCCTGAGGTGCGGCTCGCCTTCGCCATCGAGACCGCCCCACACGAGGAGGGTCTGGCTGGATGAGGCTCCGCGACCGTCTGCCGCGGCGACGAGGATGGAGTTGCTCTCGGTCTCGATCCGGTAGCGGATGGCATTCGCGTACTGGTAGTCGCTGACCCACGTCGGTTCGCAGTAGGACATGAAGTCCCACCGATCCGGCGCCACCAGTTCGCCGGTGCTCACGTCCCAGCCCCATGCGCCGATGTTCCCGTCGCCGTAGGGGTAGTACCGGTCCGGACCGCCGGCGCCGCAGGCCGGTGCGTGGTAGAGGTTGCGGTTGTGGCCGAGTTCATGCGCGATCGTTTCGGCATCGAGGACCGAGAAGCTCGACCAGCTTCCGATGTCGAACGCGATGCCGAGGAGCCCGCCCGGCGATGTGGGTCCGGCCATCACGCCCAGGTAATGGCCGCGCCCACCTTCGGCCACCCGGATCATGTCCGTGAGCTCCATGATCGCGACACCGTTGTTCGTCGGCGACGTGACGGCCGGGTGTGCCGTCACGTTCAGTTCCGTAACGGGCAGCAGCACGTGCGTTCGTTCGAACAGCTCGTGCCCCTCCGGGTCGGCGGCCATGCCGGCGGTGATCTCCACGATGGAATGGTCCGGGTCTTCCTCCCAGATGAAGGGTACGAGAGTCAGCTCGAACACCGGCATCGTCCGCACGTCGACCGCCATCCGGCCCGTCGCGGGGATGCGCGTGGCCACACCCAGTGCGGGGTCCAGCGTCCCGTTCGGATCCGGTTCGATCACGACTTCCAGCCCCGGCTGGACGACCCAGCCGGGGATCTCCGCGTTGACCGATTTCGACAGCGAACTCTCGTCGACCTCCGTCGGGATGGGATCCGGCTTCGCCGGGATGTCCAACTCGTATGTCACCGCTCCATCTCGATAGAAGGTGGCGTGAACCGGGGGCAGGGCGGCGCCGGATGCCCGCTCCGCGGTCACGAACACCCGCAGCAGCGCCGGCTTGCCCGCGATGAGCGGGACCGGGAACGCGCGAGACTGGACAACCTGCGTGAGATAGGCTCCCGCGTCGCCGCTGCCGGCGCAGAGCGCCACGCGCTGCCGCGTCACGCCTTCAAGCCAGTCGAGGAACTCCGGGTCCGTCGGCGCACAGAGCTCCGTCCCGATGGTGTGAAGATCCTCGAGACGTTCCAACGCTGCCAGGTCCAGAGGCAGAGCGCCGGTCAGCCCGGCGTTGTCGGCGAGTCCCAGGCTCGTAAGGCCCGTGAGCGCGAGCAGTCCCGCGGGCAGCGGGCCGCTGAATTCGTTCGACGAGAGATCCAGAATCTCCAGACCCGCGAGGCCGCCGACCCGCGGCCGCACGTCGGTCGACCGGCTCCGGTCACGTCCCTCATGCGTCCGCGAGGTATCCCATGTCTCCAGCTTCCCATCGGAACCCAGCCGCCAAGGTTCGTCCGAACGGCCCCTCGCCCGGCGGCCCGCGCTCAACCTCCGGAGCGTGGGTGGCCGCTCGCTGGCGGAGGATGCGAGCCGTTCGGCGCCGACCCCCCCGCCGAGTCCCGTCGGAATGTCGGCCAGCCGGTTCCCGTCGAGCTCCAACTGCGTGAGGTTGCCAAGCTCGGCCAGCTCCCGGGGGAAGGACGTGAACTCGTTCGACGAAAGATCCAGGAGTTCCAAACTCGCCATGCCGCCGAGTCCGGGCGGAACGGACGTCAACCGGCTCTCCTCCAGCGCCAGCGCTCGCAGGTTGCCAAGCTCGGCCAACTCGGGCGGCAGGGACGTGAACTCATTGGCCGAGAGGTCCAGGAATGCCAAACTCGTCATGCCGCCGATTCCCGATGGGAGAGACGTCAACCGGTTCCCCCGCAGGAACAGCACGAACAGGTTGTCAAGACGGCCCAGCGCTCCCGGGATGGACGTCAGCCGGTTCTCGTCGAGATCCAGCTCCACCAGGTTGCCGAGTTCGCCCAACTCGGGCGGTACGGATGTCAATTCGTTGGACCAGAGCCCCAGGACCACCAACTGGGCGAGGCCGCCAAGTTCCGGCGGGACGGACATCAGTTGGTTGAAGTTGAGACCCAGGAATTCCAGCGCGGGCAATGCACCGAGTTCCGGCGGGATGGACGTCAACTCATTGAAGCTGAGACTCAACGCCAGGAGGTTGGCGAGTTCGCCCAACTCGGGGGGGACGGACGTCAGCTCGTTGCCGTTGAGCCAAAGCTCTTCCACGCTGGCCAACCCGCCCATCTCCGGCGGGATGGGTCCCGAAAGCCGGTTCCCCGCGAGGACGACGAGTTCGACCTTGGCCAGAGAACCCAGCGCCGGAGGAATCGGACCGGCCAAATCGTTGGCAAACAGGATCAGGATCTCCAGTTCCGCCAATCCGCCAAGTGCGGCAGGGATGGACCCCTGGAGCCCGTTCCACCGCAGGTCCAGACGTGTAACCCGGCCCTCCGCGTTCGTCCCCACCCCATGCCATTCGGACAGCGGTGCATCCGTCACCCAGTTGTCGCCGTTCTCCCAGTTCGCGCCCCCGGTGGCGTGATACAGGGCGGCGAGGATCTCCCGGTCGGTCAATGCCGGACATTGCGCCCCAGTGCCTTCGTGTTGCGGCAGGGCGGCGAGCCAGTCCCGGAAGCGCGGGAACCAGGCTGCGTCCGGGACGCACAGATCCGTGTTCGCATAACGCAGCTCTTGAAGCGGCGTCCGGGACAGGGATGTCGGAAGCGGTCCCGATAGCGCGTTGTCTCCGATCCGAAGCGTCGTCAGGCTCGCCAGGTCGCCGAGACGGGCGGGCAGGCTGCCCGAAAGGCCGTTCCCCTGCAGGTCCAGGGTGGACACGAGGCCGGCTGAATCGACCTCCACTCCGTACCAGTCTCCCAGAGGACCGTCTTCCAGCCATCCCTCGGCGTTCGTCCAGCCCTCCCCGCCCGTCGCCTCGTAAAGCTCGCTCAGCACCTCCCTGTCGGGGCAGACCTGACCGCGCCGGCTTTCGATGCCCTCGTACCACTCAACCAGGCCGTGCGGCAGGCAGAGGCCCGCGTTTTCGTCGAACGTGAACACCTGGAGCCGTGTGAGTTGCCGGAAGATCAACGGCACGGTTCCCGTAAGGCCGTTCCCGCTGAGATCGAGGTACCACAGGTTGGCCAGGCTGCCGAGTTCCGGCGGGACAGGGCCCGTCAGGTTGGCATAGCCGACGATAAGGACCGTAAGGTTGGAGAGATTGCCAAGCTCCGGCGGGATCGGGCCCTTCAGGTCGTTGCCGTTGCCGATGTGGAGCTGCCTCAGGTTGGAGAGGCTGCCGAGTTCCGGCGGAACCACGAGAGATTTTGTAAACTAATACATAACAACGTGTTATAGAACATCGGGTTAGCGATGTACCACTCACGATATGCAGAAATGCACTGGAATACATGAGACCGCATCGGAAGTCAGCGGACGCTCGTTTCGGGACGCTACGACAGGGTCGATAGGTCCAAACGGGCTGTCACCGCACCTCGACGGGCAGCCTCCTCACGACCACGCTGGCCACGTCGAACTCATCGAATTCGATGAAAGCTGCCAATCCATCGGGACCGAAGGCGTCCGGCATCGCGGTCGCGTCGGTGGAGTAGGTGCCGACGTACTCGCCATCGGCGGTCACGACATCGATCGGTCCGTCACTCTCCGGGTGTTCACCGCGGCGCTGCACCCAAATGCGGCCATTCCATGAAGTGGCAAGGCTGCGGAGCACGGGCACCTCGGGGAAGTACCTCTCCTCGATTTGGAAGGATGCCCGCGTCGGACGACCGGGATTGGGATTGGCGCCCGTCCCACCTTCGCGCACGGCCATCATTCGCGTGCCTAACACCTGCCCCATGTCCGCGTCCCGGCGGGCGGCCGCCCGTCTTTCCTCGTACTCCCTCTCGACGTCGGGTGTCACGGGTTCGGGACGGAAGGGCCGCCGGATGATTCTTGCAACGTCCCTTGCGTCCGGCGGGGTGATCTTGAGCGTATAGGTTGAGGAATCGGAGTGAACGATCCCCCCATCCGGCAGCACCCCCACCAGCATCTCGGGCTCGAACACCGTGGGCATGGTCATGCTTCCGAGCATTTGCCGGACTTGAGCGGGCACATCGTTGGGAGCGAGATCAGTCATGTCGCCCCGCTCGGGCAACCATCCGCGAGCCACGGTGTCCGCCTGCATGGTCTCGCCGCCGAGTCCGACGCGCATGACCGGACGGGACGTGGGCGGAGCCGCCGGAGCGTCACCCAAGCCCGAGATGGTGACGCCCGGCCCCCCGAAAGCCCCGGCGAAGACGGCTACGCCGCGCGGATCGGGCAGAATCTCGCCCAGGACCGACATTCCGTTGAGGTCTTCGCCGACGCGGACCATGCGGATCAAGCCACCGGAGTCATCGAGGAGTTGGAATGCACGGTGGCCGATGTCGCTCACCACCACGGTTCCGTCCGGCAACACCGCGAAGCCGTTTGGACGGTTGAACTCCCCCGGACCTCCGCCCGAGGAGCCGAACTCGCGCAAGAAGCCTCCGTCGGCGTCGAACACCAAGACCCGCAGACTGCCGCCCCCGAGCAACCCGGAGGTCCCGTCGAAGACGTAAAGGTTGCCGTCGGCGTCGAAGGCCACCTCGGAAACCTCGGCGAACATCTCCCAGGACTCGCCTTCGAGGACACCGACACGGAAGACCTCCTCGAAACCGGGTTCGATAGACCGGTCCCGGCCTGTGACCTCGACGATCTCTTGAGCGAGGAGAGTGGAGGGGACCGCCAAGACGGCCATCAGAAGGGACGAGTGGATCGAGATGGACCTGCTGGCGTGCATCGTGATTCTCTCTGGTTAGTCGAATGTGGGAGTTGGGACGGACCAACTCACGATACCACCGATTGGACGCTCTGTCGCGGCAGTGAGGTTGCCCCCCACAATGTGCCCGGATCGTCCCGGCCGTCCAGCGTGCCGGGGGTCCGACCACGCAGCATTGCGGAGACTGCCGCTCTACATGGGACGGTGCGACGCGCTAGATTCGGGTATGATACCGATCCACGGAGGGCGACTTCATTTGCGAGACAGA
>JAPPHB010000006.1 GCA_028821195.1 Gammaproteobacteria bacterium | reverse complement strand
CGGGCAATGGGGAGCGCGACCGGCGGTTGCGCTCCAGGACGCTGAGGGTGGATCCTGGGCCCGGGACTTTGCGGGAGCTGCGGGAGGTGCTGGGGCAGACGCGGGTGGAGCTCGTGCGGGCGTAGGAGTGGTGGGAATGCGGAACCGGTTCGTGGGACGGTTGGCGCTGCTTCTGGCGCTGCTGGGGGCGACGGGATGTTTCCGTGTGAACACGCCGCGCGCGGCACGGGCCGCTCTCCCCCCCGACGCGCAGCCGCGGCAGGAGTACAAGTCCCGTCAAGGCAATCCCGCGTTCTACGACGAACTCGGTGTGCGCTACCGGGTGCTTCAGACCAGCAAGGATTATGTACAGCGCGGGATCGCTTCGTGGTACGGCCACCCCTTCCACGGCCGGACGACCTCAACGGGCGAGACCTACGACATGTACGCCATGACGGCGGCGCACAAGACGCTCCCCCTCCCCACCTACGTGCGCGTCACGGACCTCGACACGGGCAACCGGGTGGTGGTGCGGGTAAACGACCGGGGACCGTTCGTGGAGGGCCGGGTCATCGACCTCTCATACATCGCGGCGGTGAAGCTCGGAATCGCCGACAGGGGGACCGCGCGGGTGGAAGTGCGGGCGCTCGACCCGCCCGCGGTGGATCCGCCGGCGGCGGCGGGTTCGGATCCAGGGCCGCATTCGCGCCCACCGGGTCGGTGACGATCCGGGCTCAGCCCCACCAGCCCTCGTCATCGTCGTCCACACCCCTCTGCGGAGTGTTGCCAAATCGAAAAGGCAACAATTTGTTGCATCCCTGGAAAAGCAACGATTTGTTGCATTCGCGGAAATGCAACACGCTGCGGAGGGACCCCGCCCTGATCCTCGGAACCCTCGACACGTAGGATGGCGGTGCCGTCGTCGTTGAGCGTGGCCGAGAGCAACAGTTGGCACTCCGCGGATGAATGCGCGCGCGCACCGAGAGTGGAAGCGCGTCGCGCGTGCCGGTTCCGCGAACCCTATGCCCCGTCCCAGGTGGTGAAGGGACGCTCTACCAGGTTGGTATTCAGGTAGCGCGGATCGTCGGTGACCTCCTCACCCAGCCATTGGGGATGGGCGAATGTCTGGTCCTCATGGGACAACTCGATCTCGGCGACCACCAGGCCGGTGTTCTCGGCGTGGAACTCGTCGACTTCCCAGATGTGCCCGTCGGGCCCGGGGATGTCGTAGCGGGTCTTTTCGATGAACGGGCGCCGGCATAGCTGGCTGAGCATCTGGATCGCGTCCGCGAGCGGAATCGAGTATTCGAACTCCGAGGCGCGCGGGCCGACCTTGTTGCCCTTCACGTTCAGCGTGGCCCGGCCGCCGGCCGCGCGCACGCGCACGGAGCGGGTGCTGGAAGTGGACAGGTAGCCCTGCCGGATGCGGACCCCGGTCACGCCGGACCTCGATGCAGCGGCTCTCCATGCATCGGACCGCACCAGAAATTTGCGCTCGATCTCGTGCGCCATCGCGGTATTGCCTGCTCCCCGGGTTGCGTGGCGGATTCCTGACAATCCAAACTGCGGCTCGACAGCCGGTCGCCAACAGGGGCGGTCACAGCGGTAATCCGGGACCGGCGCGGCGAACATAGGAGCATTTAAAATGGATGGATCGTTGCAGGAGCAGGGGTTGCGCGGGCAAGGTGGGGCGGGCGTCTCCCGCCGGGAATTCCTGGGTGCGGCGGCCGGGGCTGCCCTCCTCGGTCCCGGCTTGTCGTCGTGGCGGCGGGCGGATCCCTACGTGCTGGTGCTCGGGGTGGCCCAGGATGGCGGCATGCCCCAAACCGGGTGCTACGCGCCCCGGTGCGACCGTGCCCGCGAACGCGACCGGCCCCGCTACGTGTCCTCGCTCGCCATCGTGGAGCCCGACGCCGGCCGGTACTACCTGGTGGACGCCTCTCCCGATCTCCGCCAGCAGATGGACCTGATCGACGACCCGGGCTTCAGGGCGCGCGCCCGGGAACGGCGACCCTTCGACGGGATCTTTCTGACCCACGCGCACATGGGGCACTACCTGGGGCTCGCCCACCTGGGGCGGGAAGGCCTGGGGATCGCCCCCACGCCGTGCTATTGCAGCCCAGAGATGGCGGGCTTTCTCGCATCCAACGGCCCCTGGAGCCTGCTCGTGGACGAGGGCCGTCTCGACCTGCGGCCGGTCGAGTTCGACCGCTGGTACGAGATCGACGACAGCCTTTCCGCCATGGCCACCCCCGTCCCCCATCGTCCCGAGTTCTCGGACACGGTCGGCTGGACCTTCCGGGGTCCGAGCCGCTCCCTCCTCTATCTTCCGGACATCGACAGCTGGGAAGCGTGGGACCGCGACGTCGCGGAGGTCGTGCGCGGCGTGGACGTGGCTTTGCTGGACGGCTCCTTCTATAGCCCGGGGGAGGTTCCGGGACGCAACATCGAGGACATCCCACATCCCATGGTGCCCCACACCATGGATCTGCTGCAGGAGGTCGCGCGGGGCGAGGCGGAGGTCTTGTTCATCCACCTGAACAACACCAACCCGGCGCTGGATGAGGGTTCGGCGGAGGCCCGGGAGATCGCGAGCCGGGGGTTCTCGGTGGCGACGGAAGGGCAGAGGTTCGGGCTGTAGAACGGCAGCCCGGTCGGAGGGCGAGGGGCTGCGGGATGGAGTGGCGGGCGAGGGACCGGTTCGGGCGCGGGGCGGGATGCCTGGCGGGGCCCGCGGGTTACCGGCTGCTATGCGGGTCGCGACGGAGGATCGCCCGTGCGCCCAGCACCGCGCCGAACGCGATGGCGGAGCCGAGCAGGCCGACGACGCTGGCGGTGAGCAGCGGCGGAAGGTTGTCGACGAGGCCGGTGCGGACCGCAACCCAGAGCATCACCCCGAATGCGATCGCGGCGAGAGCCTCGGGTGAGCCGGCGCGGCGCGTGTAGAGGCCGCCGAGGACCGGCACGAACAGGCTGACGGCGAGCAGCGCGTAGAAGATCGTGAGGGCCTCGATGACCCCGGGGAGCACGGCTGCCAGGAGGATGCCCAGCGCGCCGCCGGTGAGCGCCGCGATGCGCGCCACCCGCAGGACGGAGGCGTCGGAGGCGTCGGGGCGGACGAAGCGGCGGTAGAGGTCGCGCGAGAGCGACGTCGAGAGCATGAAGAGGATGGCGTCCGAGGAGCTGAGCTCCGCAGAGAAGACGGCGGCGAGGCCGAGGGTGCCGAGCCACAGGGGAACGCCCACGGTGAGCACGAGCGGAAGGGCGAACTCGTGGTCGGCCAGCGCCGGGTCGTAGACGCGCGCGACCATTCCCAGGAGCGGCGGGACGGCGGCGAAGACCAGCAGGGCCACCGCGGTGGCGGCGAGACCTATGCGGATCGCGCGGGCGTCGACCGCGCCGTAGGCCTTCTGGATGAGGCCGGGGGAGATGACGAAGCCGGGCGCCACCAGGGCGAGGTAGATCCAGCCGGATTCGCCGCCCTGCCAGAAGTTCATGCCGTCGGCGGGCGCGGCGGCGATCACCGCCTCCCAGCCGCCCGCGGCGGACATCGCCCAGGGGAGCGCGATGCCGAACCCGGCGACCATGACGACCAACTGCACCAGGTTGACCCACGCGGCCACCATGAGCCCGCCCGCGGCGAAGTAGGTGGTGGCGACCACCCCTCCCACCACCACCCCCCATCCTCGCGGCCACCCGGCCACGACCGTGAAGATATCGGACATCGCGATGAGCTGGCCGGCCAGCAGCGCGAGCGTGCCCAGCCAGAGCAGCACGGCGATGATGGCCCGCACCGAGGGGCCGTAGCGGTCGTCGAGGTAGTCGCCCAGCGTGAGGTGGCCGCGGGCACGCGCGACCGCCCAGATGCGCGGCCCGACCCAGAGCGCGAGGATCAGGGTGCCGACCCCCGCGGAGCCCACCCACCACCAGCCCGCGAGGCCGTCCCGGTAGCCCAGCCCGGCCGCGCCGATGGTGGTGCCCGCGCCGATGTTGGCGGCGAGGACGGTGGCGAACAGCAGTCCGGGGCCGAGCGACCGGCCCGCCACGAAGAAGCCGCGCGCGCTGGAGACCCGCCGTCCCAGCCAGAGCCCGAGGCCGATCAGCCCCGCCGAGTAGGCGAGGAGGAGGAGAAGGGTGGTGTTCAAGGGTGAGGGGTGAGGGTGGGTTGCGGGGCGGTGATGGGTTGCGAGGCGGTGGTGGGGCGTATCGGGGTTCGGGAGGCTGGCGGGGCGGTGGGATGCTCCGATGGGGCGGCGCGGTCGGGCGGCGGGGGCTGCAGGTCGGCGGCGGCGGGGAGGCCGGGGAGAGGGGTCGCGCTGCGGACGGCGTCCAGGATCGCCGCCGCAACCGCGTCGGCAGCAAGCGCGCCCACCTGCCCGACGCTCGCCCGCGCGCCCTCGGCGAGGGTGCCCGTGGCAAGCGAGAAGGTGGTGTCGCCGTCGCCGGGGGTGTGCACCGGATAGATCGCGCGGGCGTACCCGTCCTGGGCCATCAGGGCTACCCGGCTGGCTTCCG
>JAPPHB010000092.1 GCA_028821195.1 Gammaproteobacteria bacterium | reverse complement strand
TGGTGCGCATCCGCCCGGACAACATCTTCCTGATCAAGGTGAACTACTGGCTGAACCTGTGAGGGGCACCGATGGCTCAGAATACAGTGCGCGAAAAGCGATCCGCGGATGAGGTGAAGAGGTTCGCCGAGCGGGCCCGGGCCTCGCGCCAGAGGTTGCATTCCGGCACGGACAGCGCGGAGACGATCCAGACGGATCGCGACCGGGACGTAGATCCTCCACCTGCCCAGCGGATCACCGATCCGGAACGCGTGGAGCGGTTCGCGTAGCCACCTGGACGTCAGGGCACAATCACCACCCGAAACCCGATGAACTCGCGCCTCACGTCGGGCCCAGAAGCGCCCCGGATGGCGGCACGCACATTGCGAACGGGATCGGCGAAGGACCCGCCCCGCATCACCCAGAGGGGGTCGCCCTCGAGCCCTTCCCGATCGTCCGCTTCGTCGTAGGGGTAGGGCTGCCAGGGGCTGCGGGTCCACTCCCACACGTTGCCGCTCATGTCACGCAGTCCGTGGGGGCACTCCGGGCAGGCCAGCTCTCCCACGGGCGCGGGACTGCCTGTCGCGAAGTTCGCCCTGTCGCGCCGCAACTCGTTTCCCCAGGGGAAGATGCGTCCGTCGCCGCCGCGGGCCGCCTTCTCCCACTGTGCCTCGCTCGGCAGCGTCACGCGCCAGCCCTCGGCGAGTCGGCTCCTAACCTCGGGTGGCGTTGCCGGAGATTCGCGCAGAAGCTCCTCCAGCCATCGGCAGTACGCCAAGGCGTCGGGCCAGGAGACGAAGGACACGGGATGGAGCGGCGACCCGGCGAGAGCCTGCGGGTCGACCTCATGGCCGGCGGCTTCAACGAAGGCCGCGAACTGGGCCACCGTCACCTCGCTGCGGCCGATGAGGAAGGCCGCGACATCGACGACGCCCTGCGGGCGGTCGGCACTCCAGCGCTCGACGTCGTAGGCGAGGGTGTCGATGCCGGGATCGCTCCCCATGAGGAAGGGTCCTTCGGCGATCTCCACGAACCCCAGCAGCGGTGCGTCGGGCAGATGGCCGAGGTCGGCGCGGTAGCCGGTGAGCTCGGAAGAGGGAGTCGCGAACTCCGCAGATGCGGGTGCGATTCCTTCGGACTCCCGGGCTCCGGGCTCGCCCCGCTCCATCTGCCTCCGATAGTCCAGCCACACGCCCACCAGGATCAGGCTCGCCGCCGCGAACGCCGCCAGGAGCCTCATCGGGCCTCGATTCCCAATCTCACTGCACCTCCGCTTCATCGCTCATTGCACCTCCATCCCGAGCCGCTCACACGCAAACTGCCAACCGTGGCTGCAGGCGCGCTCCAGAAGATCCCGCTCCGGCATGTCGATCAGATTCAGGCCTCCCTGCCGCAGCAGCAGCCTGAGATCCAGCGGGCGTGGCGGCGCGCGACTCACCACCGACGGATCGAGCAGGTTCACGCAGCCGGCCCGGAACTGCGCCTCGCACGCCCGCGCGAAGAAGCCCAGCGCCAGCTCCGCGTCAGGCTCCACGATCCGGCCCTCGATGTAGTGCGCGCCCAGCTCGTTGCACGCCCATCCCGCGTTGTCGGCGCAGTAGCTCGCCTCGATTTGCACCAGCCGCTCACATGCACCTGCCCGGCCCTCCTCACACGCCTCCTGCCAGAAAGGCAACATGTCGCCCCGCTGGAGGCCGTCGGTGCGACCGGTCGCGGTCATGACGGCGAAAAAGGTTGTCCACACCGCCATGTGCACCAGGTTGGCCGTCGCCCACCGGACCTCGGTGAGGCGCCGGATGCGCGGACGGCTCTGGAGTGAGCGCACGAAGCGGTCGATCAGCGGCACGCTCAGGTTGAGCAGCGGCACGCACAGCAGCTTGTCGTAGAAAGTCGGGGCACCCACCGCCTCGAGAAACCAGAACAGCCCGAAGACCCCGGCGCCGTAGAAGGCTCCGAAGATGGCCTTGCCGGTGCGAGTGCGCGGTGAGGTCGAGGGGTCCGTGACCAGCAGGTGCAGCCCCAGGAAGACGGCGGCCGGAATCTCGGAGTCGATGAAATAGGGGATCCCGGTCGCCGCCCCGTAGAGCGCGCTCAGCCCGAAGAGCGCGGCTGCGGCGAACCCCGACACCAGGGTGACCCGGAAGAAGTACATCACCACCAGGCCGAGCCCGAACAGCAGCAGGTAGATGGCGGGGACAAAGGTGAGGGTGGTGGCGATGTCCTGCCCCCACGTCAGATCGCTTGTCCCCGTCGCGATCAGCACCAGCGAAAACAGTCCCAGCGAGAACGCCGAGGGGTTGAAGATGTGCGTGCGCCGTCCCTCGCGCCGCCACTGCACGAACGCCTTCCCCAGGAAGCCCGCGGCCACCATCAGGAACTGCAGGTAGAACCAGTCGTCCGTGAACCAGAGGAAGAGGTTGGTGCTGAAGATGATGGGAAACGGGCCGAAGCCAAGCACATAGCGCTCGCCCCGCGACCACGCGAGCAGCATGTCGAACGCGTAGGCGAAGATCAGTTGCGCCAGCAGGAGCCCGGCGAAGTCGTAGACCGGACGCCAGTACCAGCCCCAGACGGCGAACACCGTAAGTTGCACGAGGGCCTGCAGATAGTGCTGCGGGCGCAGGACGACCCGGAATCCGCAGGACGCACCGGCGCGCGACAGCCTCGCGAACAGCACCCCCTGCCAGACCAGCAGCCCGGCCACCGCCGCCAGGAACGCGAAGGTGAGCCGGGCGTTGTCGGCGACGCGCGGCGCAAGCGAGAGAAGCAGGAGGCCGAGCGTCAGGACAAGCGGGACGAGGAAGACGCGGCGGAGGTCTGGAGCCTGAGAGCCGGGCTTCGCGCTCGACTTCGGCGGCCCGGGTCCCGGTTCGGTGCTCGCGTCCCGGCGGCGCCTTCGCTTGCGTTTCGCTGCGGCCATGATCCAGGAGGGTCTGCCGCCTCCTCAGCCCGGCGGGCGCTGCGGCCCCGTCTCCGCGGGCAGCCCCAGCAGGCTCCAGTCGTTCCAGGAGCCGTCGTAGAAGCGGGTCTCGTGGCCCATCAGGCGCGAGACGAAGTAGTTCACGCTGGCGCGCATTCCGATGTAGCAGTAGCTGATGACGGTCTCGCCCGGGTCGATGCCCGCGCGCCGGAAGAGGGTCTCCATCTGATCGCGCGAGACGAAGCGCGGTTCCTCGCGCGAGACCATGAACTCCTCCCAGTAGACCTGCCCCGCGCCGGGGATGTGCCCCGGCCGATAGGTGCCGTCGCGCCCGTTGTCGGCGCCCGTGTACTCGTTGTCGGGGCGGCCGTCCAGGAGGGCGTACCCGGCCCGGTTGCGGCGTTCGTCCACCCACTCCGCGTCCACGAAGACGTCGTCCTGCGGGCGAGGCTCGAAGGCGCCGCGTCCGCCGGAAACAGAGCCCGTCGCCACCTCCCGTCCCGCTTCCCGCCATGCGAAGAGCCCGCCGTCCAGGATGGAGACCTGCTGGTGGCCGAGGTGCTCGAGGGTGACGAAGGCGCGCGCGGCCGGGATGGGCGTGCCGTAGAGGACGACGTGCAGATCGTTGGAGATGCCCGCCCGCCGGAACACCTCGACCACCTGCTCCACCGGCGGAAGTTCGACCAGCCGCTCACCCGCCTGGGTCACGATCTCCTGGTAGGGGAGGAAGCGTGCGCCCGGAATGTGCCCCTCCAGGAAGGTCGACTGGTCGTACTCGACGTTCAGGAGCAGCAGGCCGGGATCGTCGAGACGCTCCGCGAGCCAGTCCTCGGTTACGAGGAGAGGATGGGTCTGCTGTGCCAGGCCGGAGGCCGGCAGCAGCACGGTCGCCAGCGCCAGCACCCGTCGTATGCCGTGTCGATTGATCCGCATGGTCCTGCTCCGTGTCAGGTGTTTGTTCGTCCGGCCGCGGCCACGCGCCGCTTGCGGCCCATGTAGGAGCGCAGCGCCGGGGGCAGCGATCCGATGCGCGCGGCCCGCTCGATCTGGTTGGCGACCGCGTCCTCGTATTCGCCCAACTGTACGAAGGCGCCCCCCTCGTGTGCCGCCACCGGGACGCCGTCCCGGTAGACGACCCGGCTTCTGGTGCTCTTCGCGATGCGCGGCCCCGGCGCGAGGATGCCGGTGAGGTTGAGCGGGTCGGCGGCGCTGACCGGGACCGGCCGGCCGGAAGGAGCCCTCCGGCGGATGCGGCGCAGCAGGCCCACTGCTTCGGGGAGCGCGAACTGCTCGCCGGACACCCCGGTCACGAAGCGGCCACCGCGCACATCGCCCCTCGCCTCCATGCGGCGGAGCGCACGCACCAGCCGCCACCAGGGCAACGTGCGCGGCTCGTTGTCGAGCAGTCGGCGGAACACCACCCCGTAGCGGCGCAGCAGAACGCGGACGATCGACGCGGCGCGCGCTTCCTCCCCCGCCCCGCCCCCGCTGCCGGGCAGGTCGCGGCGCAGAAGCGACCACCGCCCCGCCGAGTCGACCCCGAAGGCAACCGACGACCGGCGGCGGCCGCGGCGCTCCCAACGCTCCCGGCGGCCCGGCCGGCCTTGCGC
>JAPPHB010000115.1 GCA_028821195.1 Gammaproteobacteria bacterium | reverse complement strand
CCGGGTAGCGACGTCGGGAAGGGATAACCGCTGAAAGCATCTAAGTGGGAAGCCCACCTCAAGATGAGCACTCCCAGGGCGTGAAGCCCTCGGAAGGGCCGTGCGAGACGAGCACGTTGATAGGCGGCAGGTGGAAGCATGGCGACATGTGCAGCCGAGCCGTACTAAGTGCCCGAGAGGCTTGACCAGCATGACTCGCATCAAACTGAACTCCCGTGATCGGGAGTTCACTGGAAGGATCCGGCACTCGCGTGGCGGATGTGCCGGAAACGCGTCGAACCATCGAACATTGGGCCTCCCGGTCAATGGGAGGCCAACCCCGGACGCCCGGGACCTTTTCTCATCAACCCATGGACTTTTGTTGCTGGTGACCAGAGCGCGGGGGAAACACCCGTTCCCATCCCGAACACGGCCGTTAAGCCCCGCTGCGCGGATGGTACTGCCGGGGCGACCTGGTGGGAGAGTACGTCGTCGCCAGCTTCTTCCAGCAGCCCCCCGGAGCGCGCCTCCGGGGGGTTCTTTTTCACTCCCGGACACTCCCTGATGAACGACACCCGGGCCGGCACCGTGACGCTTGCGGGTGCTCCCAACGTCGGCAAATCGACGCTGCTCAACGCCCTTGTGGGCGAGGAGCTGAGCATCGTCACGCCCAGGCCACAGACTACCTGGCAACAGGTAGCCGGGATCTACTCGGGCTCGGCGCATCAGATCATCTTCATCGACACCCCGGGCCTGTTTGCCGCGCGCGACCTGTTTCACAGGGGCATGGTGGAAACCGCATACCGGGCGATCGAGGACGCGGATGTCGTGCTGGCGGTGCTGGACGCGGTCGCGTTATCCAGGCGCGGCCGGTGGGGCGTGCCGCGCGCTCTGCTGGAGCGGGCGCCGGCCCGGCAGATGGCGGCGCTGAACAAGATCGACGCGATTTCGGGAAGGGCGGTCGAAGCGCTGGTGCCGGAAGCGGAGCGGGAACTTGGTGCCCGCGTTTTCCCGATCTCGGCGCTCGACGGTACCGGCGTAGAGGAGCTTCGCGAGGCCCTGCAGGCCGAGCTGCCGAGATCGCCCTTCCTGTTCCCGCCTGACTTCATCGCCTCCGAGCCGGTACGCTTCTTCGTAGCGGAACTGGTTCGCGAGAGTGTGTTCGAGTTGTACCACCAGGAGATACCGTATTCCGTCTTTTGCCGGCTCGAGCAGTTCCGCGAAGACGACGATCCCGTCTATATTCAGGCCATCCTGTACGTGGAGAGGTCGTCTCAGAAGGGGATTCTGATCGGAGACGGCGGGCGCGCGATCCGCAGACTCGGTTCTCGAGCCCGGACCAAAATCGAACGTTTCGTCGACCGGCGGGTGTACCTTGACCTGCGGGTGAAGGTGCTGGCCGGATGGCGGCGCAAGCGTGGACACCTTCGGAGATTGGGCTTTGCCGTTCCCCGCGATCACGAGACGCAGCGGCCTCGCTAGTCCTCGTTCGTTCGTTCTGTGGCTGCTGCTCGCGGGGTTCCGGCCTGCGCCGGCGACCACACAGGACGGGGAGTTGGCGGCGGCCGCCGACGCCTCCGCCATCGTCGCGCGCAGAATGCCATCCACCGAGGGGGCCCTCTTTCTGATCCTTCCGGTGGGCGCCCAGGGCATCGCGATGGGGCGGGCGATGACCGCGCTTCCGTCCCAGGAGAGCGCGTTCTGGAATCCGGCCGGGCTCGCCAACGTCCGCGACCGCCGGTTCTTCCTGTATCGCGGCGATCAGCTCGCGGGCAGGGCGACCGCCTTCTCCTTTCTCATGGGCCGGGAATCGGTGGGCACGCTGGGAATCTCCTACCAGGAGTTGGACGTCGGGGATCAGCAGATGACCGGCATCGGGGGCGAGGTGCTCGGTTCACTGAGCGTACGCGGCTATCAGGCGGTCGTGTCGTTCGCGACCGAGTTGGTCGACCGGGTGAGCGTGGGGACCAACTTCAAGATGGTACAGTTCCGCATCGGTTGCCGCGGGCAGTGCCTGGACCAGGGGGTGACCGCGACCACCTACGCGGTGGACGCCGGCGTCCAGGCGACCTTCTCGGACGCTGTGCCGCTCCGGCTCGGGCTGATGATCGCGCACCTCGGCCCGGACCTTCAGGTCGTCAACGCCGAACAGGCGGATCCGCTGCCGGCGCGGGCGCGCCTGGCGGCCGCCTACGACATTCTGGACCACTTCGACGAGCAGCCGGCGTTCGATCTCCGGTTCACGGCGGAACTCGAGGAGCGGTGGCGCGATCCCGGGTCGCCGTCGGTTCATGTAGGCACTGAAGTCGCCACCACCGGAAGCGAGACTCTGTCCGTCCGTCTGGGCTACGCCTGGCGCGACGGAGAAGGGGAGGCGGCGCTCGGGCTCGGTCTTCGCGTCGGCCGTTTCGATCTGGGCGTTGCCCGGTCCCTCACCCGGACGTCGCTCGCGACCGGTTCCGAGCCCGTGCACGTGAGCCTGGGCGTGGTCTTCTGATGCCCACCACGGGGCCGGCGGAGGTCATCCGGTCCGCGCGCCGCCGGGTTGCGTGGCCGGCGCTCGTGTTTCTGGTGGTCGGTCCCACGGGCCTTGCGGGTCAGAGTCCCATCGAGGTGCAGCCGTCTTCCCGGGTCTGGGACGCGGCGCTGGCAGGCTCGCTACCCGGCTGGCCTCCCGGCGGAGCCCAGGGTGCGGCAACACCTGTCCTTCCCTGGACGGCCAGCCGCGTCCGCGCCGCCATCGACCCCGGAGCATCCCGCCTGCGCGGCCAGGACGCCGTCCTGACGGGGCAAGTCGTCCCGGAGACGATCTCCCCGACCCGAGCCCTCCTCTACTCGGGTGTGCTTCCGGGGTGGGGACAGCGACGCCTGGACAGGGGCCGCTGGTGGGGGTTTCTGGCCGTGGAGGTCGTCGGATGGGGCCTGCTGTTCGACAGGCAGCGAACGGGACACGACTTCCGCACCCGCTACCGCGACCTCGCGTGGTTCGTCGCGCGGCGCGGAACGCTGGGGGAACGCATGGACGGAGATTTCGAGTACTACGAGGCGCTGGGGAAGTACCGCGCTTCGGGAGCCTTCGACGCGGACCCCTACATGGGCGGCGTTCAACCGGAAACCGACACCACCACCTTCAACGGCGCCATCTGGTCGCTGGCCAACGAGATCTTTCTGGTGTCCGGAGAGCAGGGACCGCTCGGGCCGGGTTCGCCGGAGTACGAACACGCCATGGAATACTACGCCAGCCGGAGCATCGGCCCGGAGTTCCAGTGGGACTGGAACGGTGACGATGTCAGCCGCGCGGAATACGACAGATTGATCCAGAGAAGCGACGCTGCGCTGCGCCAGGTCACGACCGTCGTCGGCGTCATCCTGGCGAATCACCTGGCCGCCGCCTTCGACGCCTTCATCACGGCTCGGCTGCGCACCGTGGACTCCTCGGCCGAGTTTCGCCTGGTCGCGGTACCGGGGGCGCACGGTCGGTGGTGGGTGGGCGGACAACTGCTTCCCTGATGCATCCGAAGCGTGCGGTGCCGCCCATTCGGCGGATGCATGGCGGGCCCGTCGAGCTGAGCCTAGTCTGTTGCGAGATGTCGCCGCTTGAGCCCGGAGGTCGCCTCCCTTGACATCCCATGCCGTATTCACCGTCCAATGCCCCGCCTGTTCGGCACGGTATCCGGTCGATCCGGGCAAGCTGCCGGCGGGAGGTGTCCGGGCCCGCTGTGGCGAGTGCGCGAACATCTTCCCGGTGGACCTGCCCGGTGCGCGCACGCGCGGGAGGACGGCGCCCGCCGTGCCTTCGGGCAAGTCGCGGGACAACGAGGCGCCGAGACCCTTCGCCGTAACCGATGCCGCAGACCGCGCCGCGCGCCTTGCACGGGTGCTCGTCTCCGACATGATCCGGTACCATCGGGACCGGTACGATCGCGCGCTCGAGCGAGGGACGCTCCGGGAGGACTTCGCCGAAGAGGTTCGACGTTCGTGGTCGGAATACGTCCGGCGGGTGGGAGAGGACCTCGCCCACGACAGTCGTTATTTTCAGGACGAACTCAACTCGACTCTGGCCCGCGGAGAGGAGCTCTTCTGAGAGCGGGGACGCTCTC
This sequence comes from Gammaproteobacteria bacterium, assembly GCA_028821195.1. Classification (GTDB taxonomy): domain Bacteria; phylum Gemmatimonadota; class Gemmatimonadetes; order Longimicrobiales; family Gaopeijiaceae; genus BD2-11. The sequence goes on along the minus strand of JAPPHB010000115.1, from coordinate 37,999 downwards.
CGAGCCGGGCAGTTCAACGATCGGATCCATGCACAACGAAGCCATCGAACGCTTGCGTGACCTCGAAGCCAGGATCTCCGAACTTCGGAGGTATCTTTGACATCGACGCACGCGAACGGAAACTGGATGAACTGGAGCAGGCGCGTTCCAGCGAGAGGTTCTGGGCCAATCCGGAGGAGGCGCGGAGGCTCATCGCCGATGCCAATCGGCTGAAGAACTGGGTGGCGCCGTGGCGTGAGCTTGCAGCCACCGCGGAAGAGTTGAGCGAGTGGGTGGAGGTCCTGGCCGCGGAGGAGGACGAGGAGATCGAGGCCGAGTGGGCGTCCAACGTCGAGTCGCTGGCCGGGGACGTGAGCAGCCTCGAACTTCGGACCATGCTTCAGGGGGAGGACGATCACCGCGGGGCGCTTCTCACAGTCCATCCCGGCGCGGGCGGCCTGGAGTCCCAGGACTGGGCCGAAATGCTCCTGCGCATGTACACCCGCTGGGCCGAGCGGCGCGGATGCAGCCTCAAGGTGCTCGACCTCCAGCCCGCCGAGGAGGCCGGCATCAAGAGCGCCGCGCTCGAAATCGAAGGCGACCATGCCTACGGGTATCTGAAGGCGGAGAACGGCGTACACCGGCTGGTGCGCATCTCGCCCTTCGATTCCCAGTCGCGGCGACACACTTCGTTCGCCAGCGTCTTCGTGTATCCGATGGTCGACGATGAGATCGAAGTCGACATCGACGAAGCCGACCTGCGCGTGGACACCTTCCGTGCATCCGGGGCAGGGGGCCAGCACGTGAACAAGACGGATTCCGCCATCCGCATCACGCACCTGCCTACCGGCATCGTGGTGTCGTGCCAGCAGGAGCGCTCACAGCACAAGAACCGGGCGACGGCAATGAAGATGTTGCGGGCCGCGCTCCACCGGAGGGCGATGGAGGAGCGCGAGCGGGAACGCGAGGCGCTGGAAGCCACGAAGTCCGACAACGCCTGGGCCAACCAGATCCGCTCGTACGTGTTCCAACCCTATACGATGGTCAACGACCACCGGACGAGCGTAAAGGTCGGGGACGTCCACAAGGTGATGGACGGAAGGATCGATCCCTTCATCGAAGCCTACCTGAAACAGTTCGGAGCGGCCGGGGTCGGATAACCGGTCTTTCCACCCGGACCCGCAATGACGCAATCCACCAGAGCCAGTCTCGACCGCGCGCACTCCCCGGTCAGCGACCTCGAGCGGAGCATGCGCTCCCGCAGGGAAAAGCTGGAGCGCCTGCGAGAACGCGGGATCGAGGCGTTCGACTACGGCTACGCACGTACCCACATGGCCCGGGACGCCGCAGCGGCCTTCGAGGCCGCGGAAGCGGCGGGGACGCTGTCGGAGCGGGGGCAGGGGGCGGATGTGCGCGTCGGCGGCCGCATGATCGCCTTTCGGAGTCATGGGAAGAGCGCGTTCGCCGATCTGGAAGACGGATCGGGACGCATTCAGGTGTACTTCCGCAAGAACCAGGTGGGAGAGCAGGCGTTCGAGGATCTCGATCTCCTCGATCTGGGCGACTGGATCGGCGCGCGCGGCCGGCTCTTCCGGACGCGCATGGGCGAAGTGACGGTGCAGGTTGCCGACTGGACGCTGCTGACCAAGGCCCTGAGGCCGCTGCCACTGGGGAAGACCGAGGTGGACGCCGCGACCGGGGAGCGGGTTACCCACAGCGGCTTCGCCGATACGGAAGCCCGCTACCGCCAGCGCTACGCCGACCTGGCGGTCAACCCCGAGGTTCGCGAGGTCTTCCGCGCGCGGTCTCACGTCGTGGCCACGGCGCGCAGCGTCCTGGACGCCCACGGCTTCCTGGAGGTGGAGACGCCGGTGCTCCAGCCCCTCTACGGCGGGGCCACGGCCCGTCCTTTCGTGACCCACCACCACGCGCTCGACAGCCGCCTCTACCTGCGCATCGCCGACGAGCTCTACCTGAAGCGGCTGATCGTGGGGGGCTTCGACCGTGTGTACGAGGTCTCCAAGGACTTTCGCAACGAGGGCCTGAGCCGGTTTCACAATCCCGAGTTCACCATGCTCGAGTTCTACCAGGCCTTCGCGGACTATCACGACATGATGGATCTGGTGGAGGAGCTCGTTTCGAAGATCGCGGCGTCAGTCGCGGGGGCGCGCACCGTCACCTACCAGGGGGAACGCATCTCGCTGGCCCCGCCCTTCAAGCGCATCCGGCTCGTCGAAGCGCTGGGCGAGGCATTGGGCGACGACCCCCTGGAACTGGCGGACGACGAACTGCGGGCCCGCGCGAAGGCGCTTCGCCTGCCGGACGTCGAGAAGGCGGGGCGGGGCAAGCTGATCGACAAGCTCTTCGACGTGCTGGTGCAGAAGAACCTGCGTTCGCCGACCTTCGTCCTGGATCATCCACGGGAACTCTCCCCGCTGGCCAAGGCCAAGCGCGGTGACGCACGTCTCACGGAGCGCTTCGAGCTGTTCGTGCTGGGCACCGAGATCGCCAACGCGTTCTCGGAACTCAACGATCCCCTCGACCAGCGGGCGCGCTTCGAGGACCAGGCCCGCCTGGCGGCTGGTGGAGACGAAGAAGCCCACCGGGTCGACGAGGACTACATCCGCGCGCTCGAATACGGGATGCCGCCCACCGGCGGCGTAGGTGTCGGCATCGACCGCCTCACGATGCTGCTGACCGACCAGCCGTCCATTCGGGACGTGATTCTCTTCCCCATCCTGAGGCCCGAATGAGAGGAGGAGAAGAGGGTTGAGGCGTCTGGACTGGTACATCGCGCGGCGATACCTGGCGGCGCGCAAGCGGGGACGCTTCCTGTCTCTCATCACCTGGATCGCGCTCGGCGGCGTGACCCTCGGGGTCATGGCGCTGGTGATCGTGATCTCGGTCATGAACGGGATGCAGGAGGAGCTGCGGGCGAAGATCCTCGGGTCCAACCCCCATGTGCTCGTGCTGCAGACGGGCACCTCGCTGCGCATGGACGGCTGGGAGCAGGTGCTCGAGCGTGTCCGCACCGTCGATGCCGTCGTGGGAGCCGCTCCCTTCGTGGTCACCAGCGTCGGCATCCAGCGCGCCGGATACGCACAGACGGCCGACCTCTACGGGGTCCTGCCGCAACCGGAAGGCGTGCCCGTCACCGATTTCGAGCGCGATCTGCAGGACGGCGTCTATTCTCTCGGTCCCACCGGGTCGGGCTATCCTCCGGTGCTGGTGGGGAGTCTGCTGGCGCAGCGCATGCAGCTCTTCAAGGGCGACACGCTGGTGCTGGTGTCGCTCGAGAACGTCAACGAGAGTCCCATGGGCGGTCTATACCCGACGGTTCGCCAGTTCGAGATGGCGGGGTCGTTCACGACCGGCATGTACGAGTACGACCTGCGCAACATCTACACGACGCTCGCGGCGGCCCAGGACCTGCTCGGCATCGCGGGGGAGAACCAGGTCGGCGGGATCGCCGTGCGTGTGGAGGATCTGTGGGAAGCCGATGCGGCGGGCCGGGAGATCCGCGCGGCAGTCGGGCCGGGGCACTTCATCGAGAGCTGGATGACGACCAACCGGTCGTTCTTCTCCGCCCTCAAGCTCGAGGAACTGGCGATGGGAGTCATCCTCGGTCTGATCATCGTGGTGGCTGCCTTCAACGTCGTGAGCACGCTGGTCATGGTCGTGGTGGACCGGACCCGGGAGATCGGGATCCTCAAGTCCATGGGCATGACCGACCGCGCGATTCTGCGCGTCTTCCGTCTGCAGGGGCTCTGGATCGGCATGATCGGGACTTCGCTGGGAGTGGCACTGGGCCTGGTGATGGCCTGGGCGCTCGACCGCTACCAGTTCATCTCGATTCCGGCCGATCTCTATTACCTGGATCATTTGCCCGTGGCGGTGGACCTGCTGGACGTCGCGACCATCATCGTGGTGAGCATGGGCATCACCTTCCTGGCCACCCTCTATCCGGCGTCCCGCGCGGCCGGTCTCCGGCCCGTGGAGGCGATTCGCCATGAATGAGGAGGGCCGGTCCACAGGCCCGGCGCCCGGCAATGGAGCGACCCCGGATGCTCACGGGGTCCACGACCCCGTCCCGCTTCCCCTCCAGGCCCGCTCGCTGGTGCGCACGTTCGTGGGGGGCAACGGAAGTGAACTCCGTGTTCTGCGGGGGGTAGACCTGCGAGTTCACGTGGGCGAGGCGGTCTCGGTCACCGGCGCGAGCGGCGCGGGCAAGAGCACGCTGCTGCACCTGCTGGGGGCGCTCGACCGGCCGACATCGGGGGAAGTCCTCGTCGACGGGACGCCGTTGTCCGGGCTGGACGACGAGACCGTCTGCAGGATCCGAAACCATCACGTGGGTTTCGTGTTTCAGTTCCACCACCTGCTGCGCGACTTCACCGCACTCGAGAACGTGATGATGCCCCGACTCATTGCCGGCCGGACCCGACCGGACGCCGAGGATCGCGCGTGCCATCTCCTCGATTCGGTCGGCCTCGCTGAACGCCTCGAGCACAGGCCCCGGCAGCTGTCGGGGGGAGAGCAGCAGCGGGTCGCCGTGGCCCGGGCGCTCGCCAACGACCCGGTGGTGCTTCTGGCGGACGAACCCAGCGGCAACCTCGATCGCCGGACCAGCGAGCAGCTGCACGATCTTCTCTTCCGGCTGAAGGACGACCACGACCTTGCCATGGTGCTGGTAACCCACAACCCCGCGCTGGCCGCGAGCGCGGACCGTGTCCTGCAACTGGACAACGGCATACTGGGAGAGGGAGACGGAAACCCGTGAGCGAAGATCCCCGGGTATGCAGCGAGTGCGGCGCGGCGGAGGCCGTGGTTCATCTGACTCAGATCGTGGACGACGTGGCCAGCGTGCTGCACCTGTGCGAGAAGTGCGCCGCTTCCCGCGGGGTCAATCAGCCCTCGCCGCCCGCACACTCTCCGCTCACCGACTTTCTGTCGCAGATGACCGGCCCGGAGGAGGGCGCGGAGGCCGGAGAGGAAGACAGGACCTGTACCTTCTGCAGCCTTTCGTTCGCGGGGTTCCGGGAGAACGGACGCCTGGGGTGTCCACACTGCTACACCACGTTCGACTTCTACCTGAAGAATCTGCTGAGGCGCATTCACGGGGGCGTGCAGCACGTGGGCAAGGTGTATCTGCCTCCGGATCCCACCGTCTCCGAGCGCGAGCAGCGCCTTCAGGGCCTGCGCCGAAAACTCCGCTACGCCATCAGCACGGAGGATTTCGAGCGGGCGGCGCAGTTGAGAGACCAGATTCGTTCCCTCGAGCCGGTGACCCGGTAGGGAACCGATGGATCACCTGTCCACGATCTTCGATCGGGGTCTCGGGTGGCTCGACGCGAGCGGTCCGGACTCGGATATCGTCCTCTCCACCCGCGTCCGCCTCGCCCGCAACCTGCAGGGGTACGCGTTCGGCCCGCAGTCACGGGTCAACGATCGCCGGGCCGTGCTGGCGCGCGTGCGGCGAACGGCGGAGAAGGTCGACCTGCTCGCCGAGGCGAGCGTCCATCCGCTTGCCGAACTGGACGGCGGTACCCGGCGCATTCTTCTGGAACGGCGGCTCATCTCCCAGGACCTGCTTGGCGAGAAGTCGGACTCCGACCTTCCGCGGCGTGCGGCCGCAGTGGTGCTCTCGGCCAGCGATCCGGTGAGCGTGATGGTGAACGAGGAGGACCACCTGCGCCTGCAGGTGCTGGTCTCCGGCCTCGCGCTGGAAGGGGCGTGGGGCATGGTGGACGGGCTGGACGAGGATCTGGGCCGGGAACTCCCCTACGCCTACGACCACGAGCTCGGGTATCTCACGAGTTGCCCGACGAATGTCGGCACCGGGCTGCGGGCCTCGGTTCTCATCCATCTGCCGGGGCTCGTGCTCACCAAGGAGATCGGACGCGTACTTCAAGGGTTGAGCCAGGTCGGGCTGACGTTTCGCGGACTCTACGGAGAGGGTTCCGAGGTGGTCGGCAACTTCTTCCAGGTTTCGAACCAGACCACGCTGGGCAAGACCGAGGAGGACCTGGTCGACCATCTCGACCGCATCGTGCGCCAGGTCATCGAATACGAGCGGCGGGCACGCCGCGTACTGATTCGTGACGCATATCAAGTCACAGAAGATAAGATATGGCGCGCCTACGGGTTACTACGCTATGCCCGATCTCTTACTTTCGAGGAAATGATGAACCTCCTGTCGGGGGTTCGCCTCGGCGCGGCGCTGAAACTTCTCCCTGGCCTCCGTGTATACTCGCTCAACAAGATCATGATCTTCACGCAGTCCGCCCACCTGGAGGATGCAGCAGGGCGGAAGCTTCCTCCCGGCGAGCGCGACGCGCACCGAGCCACCTATGTGCGCCGCATCCTGGCTACCGAGGGTGTGGTGATTCCGGACACGGAACCTCCGGAGAGCAGTTCGGGCTCCGGCCGCGACTCCTGACGACCCGCGGGCACAAAAGGCAGATGAACTACAATTTCACGGATCGGGTTCGCAAGGTGCTCGCGATGGCCAGGGACGAGGCCATCAGGCTGCAACACGACTATGTGGGCACCGAGCATGTGCTGCTCGGCCTGATCCGTGAGCGGGAGGGGGTGGCCGCCACTGTGCTGATGAACCTGGGCGCGGATCTGAGCCAGGTTCACCAACGGGTGGAAGAGGCCGTTCGCAAGGGCAAGGCGACCATCGCTCTGGGTGAATTGCCCTATACCTCGCGCGCGAAGAAGGTGCTTGAGTTCGCGCTGGCCGAAGCCCGCGAACTCAACCACTCCTACGTCGGCACGGAGCATCTGCTGCTCGGACTCCTGCGGGAGGAGAAGGGCATCGCCGCGCAGGTGCTCAACTCGATGAACGTGCGGCTGGACAGGGCGCGCGCGGAGTGCCTGCGCGTGCTGGGCTCCGAGATGAGTTCGGATGTCGGCGGGGGACAGGCGGTGCCGGCGGGAGGCAAGCCGGACAAGAAGTCCAAGACTCCCGCGCTCGACCATTTCTGCCGCGACCTCACAAACCTGGCCCGTGGCGGCAAGCTCGATCCGACCATCGGCCGCCGCGTCGAGATCGAGCGGATCGTGGAGATTCTCTGCCGGCGCAAGAAGAACAACCCGGTGCTGATCGGCGAACCGGGTGTCGGGAAGACGGCCATCGTCGAAGGACTGGCTCAGATCATCGCGGCCGGGGAGATCACCGAAGCGCTCAAGGACCATCGGCTGCTGGCGCTGGACATGGCCGCGGTCATCGCCGGAACCAAGTATCGGGGCCAGTTCGAGGAGCGCCTGAAAGCAGTCATGAACGAGATCTCCCAGGGCGGCAACGTCATCCTGTTCATCGACGAGTTGCATACCCTGGTGGGCGCCGGGGCAGCCGAGGGCGCCATCGACGCGTCCAACATGTTCAAGCCGGCGCTCGCTCGCGGAGAACTCCAGTGCATCGGCGCTTCGACGCTGAACGAGTATCGCAAGTACATCGAGAAGGACGGTGCGCTGGAGCGCCGTTTTCAGCCCGTGATCGTGGACCAGCCGACCCTTCCCGAAACCGTGGACATCCTCAAGGGCCTGCGCGGCCACTACGAGGACCACCACAGGGTGAACCTGCCGGACGACTCGCTGGCGGCGGCGGCGAAGCTCTCCGACCGCTACATCACCGACCGTTTCCTGCCCGACAAGGCCATCGACGTCATCGACGAAGCCGGGTCGCGGGCGCGTATCGCCAGCCAGGTGCCGTCGCCGGAGGTCGAGGAACTGAAGGAGGAGCTCGCAGGCCTGGCGGGGCAGAAGGAACTCGCGATCCGCAATCAGGATTTCGAGCGCGCGGCGGAGCTGCGGGACGAAGAGCGCGAGCTGCAGCGGCGCATTCGCGAGCGCCAGAAGGAGTGGCAGGAAGCGCGCAGGCATCATCGGCCGGAGGTGACCGTCGACGACGTCGCCTTCATCGTCAGCCGCTGGACGGGGATCCCGGTCACCCGGATGAAGCAGGCCGAGACCCGGCGGCTCATCAACATGGAAGATGAACTGCACAAGCGGGTGGTCGGTCAGGACCCCGCGATTCAGGCGATTTCGCGCGCCATCCGGCGCAGCCGCGCCGGGCTCAAGGATCCGCGCCGGCCGATCGGGTCGTTCATCTTCTCGGGCCCGACCGGGGTGGGGAAGACCGAGCTGGCCCGCGCGCTGGCCGAGTTCATGTTCGCCGACCGGGATGCGCTGATTCGCGTGGACATGAGCGAGTACATGGAACGGTTCTCGGTTTCGCGCCTTATCGGCGCGCCGCCGGGGTACGTGGGTTACCACGAATCCGGCGCCCTCACCAAGGCGGTGCGGCGCCGGCCGTATTCCGTGGTCCTTCTGGACGAAATCGAGAAGGCGCACCCCGACGTCTTCAACATCCTGCTGCAGGTGCTGGATGAAGGACACCTCACGGACAACTACGGCAGGACCATCGATTTCAAGAACACCGTCATCGTGATGACCTGCAATCTCGGGGCGCGGGACATCTCCAAGGGCGGCACCCTGGGGTTCCACGAAGAGGATGCCCGCTCCGGCTACGAACTCATGCGCGGCAAGGTGCAGGCGGCGATCGATCGCACCTTCAACCCGGAGTTCCTCAACCGCGTCGACGACACGATCGTCTTCCACGCGCTGAGCCGGGAGGATATCGGGCAGATCGTGCACATCCTGCTCCAGGAGATCCACGAGCGCCTGGACGAGGAAAGCCTGACCCTCACCCTCAGCGACGCGGCGGTCGGTTTCCTCGCGGAGCAGGGCTACAGCGAGAAATTCGGCGCGCGCCCGCTCCGGCGCGCGATCCAGCGCTACCTGGAGGATCCGCTCTCGGAGATGATCCTCACGGCGGAATTCGGTGCCGGGGACGAGATCCAGGCCGACCTCAACGAGGCGGGGGACGGTCTTTCCCTGGGGGCCACGTCCGCGACCAAGACGTGAACGTACGCGCCGGCGCACGTGCTTCCGTGCGCATCAGAAGGTTTGCGGCGACGCTCGTCGGCGCCTGCTTCCTGCCCGCTTTCCTGACGGCGCAGCAGGCGGATCCGGCGGCGGGCACCTTCGTCGATTCCATCACCGTGGAAGGCAACGTGCGCCTGACCGACGAGGAGATTCTCGCGGATCTGACCCTGCAGCCGCGCACCACGATTTCCTTCCGCGACATCCAGGCAGCCCTCAAGGCGCTCTGGAACACCGGCCAATACCGGGACTTTACGATCAGCGCCGCGGGAGGCCAGGGCGAACCGGTGCTGCTGGTGCTCGACGTCGAAGAGCAGGACATCATGGACGTCGTCGACATCGTCGGACTGGAGCGGTTGAGCCAGGGATCCGTCAGGGACACCGCCGACCTCCGCACCGGCGAGCCCTATTCGCCACAGAAACTCGCGGTCGCGCGCGACTTCATCCGCAACGAACTCGCCGACGACGGCATCCCCTTCGCGCGCATCGACGAGCGGGTGGATGAGGTCCCCGACAAGCCGGGGCACGTGCGCCTGACTCTCGAAGTGACCGAGGGCCAGCGCGTCACCATCGCCGAAGTCGAATTCGAGGGCAACGAAAACCTGGCCTCCGACCAGCTTCGCGGAGCCCTCGACACCAAGCCGGAGGCATTCTGGTGGTTCCGGCAGGGCTCATACCAGGAGAGCACGCTCGAGGAGGATCTGTTCGCCCGCCTGCCCGAGTTGTATCGCTCGCAGGGTTATCTCGACTTCGAGGTTGTGGGGGACACCCTGGTCATCGACCCCGAAACGGGGAAATCGCGGCTCGAGGTTTCGGTCGATGAGGGTCCCCGCTACCGGGTGCGCGACTTCGTGGTGGAGGGGAACAGCCGTTTCCCGACCGAGCAGATCGAGCAGTTCTATCAGCCTGAACAGGGAGGACTGCTCAGCAGCTTCGGGATCGGCGGCGATGATGACCAGGACCCCGTGTTCGACGCCAGCGCCTTCGACGCGGCCGCGACGGCTGTGGGAACGCTCTACCGCAACAACGGATACCTGGGGGCCAGCGTCGAGCCGTTCTACGAGTTCGACGAGACGAACGGGGACAGCGACCCTACCCTCATGGTGGGGTGGCGCATTCAGGAAGGCCCGCCCGCGTATATCCGGCGGGTCGAGGTGGAGGGCAACGACTACACCCACGAGCGCGTCATCCGCGACCAGCTGTTTACGCTGCCCGGAGACATCTACTCCGAAGAGCGGTTGATCCAGAGCTACCAGGCGGTCTCCGCCCTCGGGTACTTCGAGACCCCGATGGAGCTCCCCAGTCTCCAGCCCGCCGCCGACGGAAGCGGCAACGTGGACATCGTGTACCGGGTCGCGGAGCGGCAGACCGGCACCGTGAACTTCGGCACCGCGATGGGTGGGGGCTACGGGCTTTCCGGGTTCCTGGGGTACGACCAGCCCAACCTCTTCGGGCAGGCCAAAGCGGGAAGCGTGCGCTGGGATTTCGGCCGCTACATCAACAACTTCACCCTGTCGTATACAGACCCGTCGCTCAGGCGCTCGCGCGTGAGCGGCACGATATCCGCGTTCTACACGCGCGACCGGTTCTTCCAGTTCACCACCGGCCAGCGCCGCCTGCAGGGCGGTTCTCTCCGCTTCGGGCTCCCGATGCCCGGTTCTCTGCGCACCAGACTGTTTCTGGGATACTCGCTGTCGCGCACCAAGTACGAGCTGTTCTCGAGGTCCGACGACCGCTCCCTGTTCGGCAGGGATCCCGGCATTCTGAGTACGCTCTCCGTAAGCCTCCAGCGGCAGACCCTCAACCACAATCTCTTCCCCACCCAGGGATCGAGGCAGGTGGTGTCCGCGGAGATGAACGGAGGCATCCTGGGCGGGGACGGCGACTTCATGAAGTACGGGGTCGAGGGAACCTGGTTCACCCCGGTGGGGCAGATCGGGAGCGGTGCGCGTCCGATCCGGACCACCCTCGGGCTCAGTGTCCGCGCGGGGGCGATCATCGGCAACGCGGAACGCTTTCCCTTCGACCGGTACTGGATGGGTGGCGTTCAGTTCGGTGAGAGGCTGCGCGGGTACGACGAGACCACCATCACCCCGGCCGGTTTCTTCGACCGCGGATCCGGGTCGGGGATCCTGGAAGGCGAGAGGCTGGGGAACGCGTTCCTGTCGATGACCGTGGAGTACGCGATCCGGTTCAACGACAACCTTTCGCTCGGGTTCTTCTACGACGCCGGCAATGTCTGGGTGAGCGCGGCCGAGTTCACGCCCACGCGCCTGTTCCGGGGGGCGGGCGTCGGGGCTCAGCTGGTTACGCCCTTCGGGCCGCTGGGCCTCGACTACGCATACGGTTTCGACAAGATCACTCCGGGATGGCAGCTCCATTTCAGGATGGGACCGGGATTCTGATCCGGGAAGCGATTCGTCGTACCACGGGGGACTTGCGGTTGCGCGGCCATCGCAGACATCCTTTCAGGCTGTTGGTTTTCGGGAAAAACGAGACGATTCCATCATGACCGCGCGTTCGGGGAGGCTCGGAATATGCGTGCAATAGCAGTTGTTCTCGCGGCTGGTTCCTTCTTCATGCCGGCCGATGACGCGGCCGCCCAGGGACCGCTGAGACTGGGCTACATCGATTCGCAGGCGATCCTGGCGCAGGCCCCGGGAGCGACCGAGGCACAGGATCAGTTCGAGCGCGACATGGCCCGCTACCGGGCGGAGCTGGATCAGATCGGGGAAGAACTGCAGGCCATGATCCAGCAGTTCGAGCAGCAGCAGCTCACGCTTTCACCCCAGGCCCGCGACACCCAGACCCAGAGCATCCAGGCGAAGCAGGAGGAGTACAACCAGCGCGCCGCGGAGCTGGAGGGGGAGGCCGGCAGGCGACAGGCCGAACTCGTGCAGCCCATAATGGATCAGGTCACCGAAGCGATCGACCAGATCCGCACCGAGGGCGGATACTCCATCATCTTCGACCTTTCCGGCCAGGCGATCGTCTCCGCGGATCCCGAACTCAACCTGACCCAGCAGGTCATCGACCGGCTGATGCAGAATACGCCGCCGGGCAACCGGTGAGCCCGCCGTCCTCGACGACGGAGCCCGCCACAAGAGCAGCAGGACAGGAGACCACCATGGACCTTGCAGGAGCCGCCGCTCTCACCGGCGCGCGCCTGGAGGGGCAGCCCGGCTGGACCTTCGATAAAGTTGTGCCGGTGGATCAGGCCGGGCGTGGCAGGCTCGGTTTCCTCGGCGACCGGCGCTACCTCAAGCACCTGGACTCGTCCTCGGCCGAGGCCCTGCTGGTGTCGGAGAGCGTTTCCGCTTCCGTTCGCGACCGCGTGCCGAACCTGCTGATCGCCGGTCGGCCGCGCCTCGCCCTGGCCCTGTTGCTGGATCGGCTCCATCCCCCGGAGGAGACGCCTCCGGGGATTCATCCCACGGCCGTGCTGGGCAGGGGCGCCAGACTCGGCCGGGACGTGCGCATCGATGCCTGCGCGGTGCTGGAGGAGGATGTCGAGATCGGTGACCGCGCGCACATCGGCGCCCACGTATCGGTGGGCGCGGGATCGCGCATCGGCGCCGACTCGCGCCTGCACCCGCATGTCGTGCTGTATCCGGGAACCCGGCTGGGTCGGCGCGTCGTCCTGCATGCCGGGACCGTCGTGGGCTCCGACGGCTTCGGCTTCGTGATGAGCGAGGGCGGACATGAGAAGATCCGCCAGGTGGGCGGCTGCATCATCGGCGACGACGTGGAGATGGGCGCCCATTGCTGCGTCGACCGGGGATCCATCGGGGACACGGTGATCGGAGCGGGCACCAAGACCGACAACCTGGTGCATGTCGCCCACAACGTGAACGTGGGCGACCACTCGCTCCTGATCGCCCAGGTGGGCATCTCCGGCTCCACGACGCTCGGCAGGGGTGTGGTTATGGCGGGGCAGTCGGGCGCGACCGGGCACCTCGAAATCGGGGACGGGGCACGCGTGGCCGTGCAAACCGGAGTGATCAGGGATGTCCCGGCGGGGACCAGCGTGGTCGGGTTCCCCGGGCGCCCGCGCGCGGAGTTCTGGAAGTCCATGGCGGCGATGCGCAGGCTTCCGGCGCTGAGGGAGCGGGTGAAGGAGCTGGAGGAACGCCTGTCCGCGCTGGAGGGGAAGGACGAGGCATGACCGGCAGGGAGGAGCGTTCATGAGCGGGAGCCGCCAGCGCACGATCGGCCGGGAGGTGAGCCTCGAGGGCATCGGCATTCACCTGGGAGAGCATGCGGCCGTGTCGTTCCATCCGGCCGAACCCGGCGCCGGCATCGTCTTCCGGCGCATCGATCTGCCCGGCAAGCCCGAGATTCCCGCGACCCTGGATCACGTCGTGGACACCGAGCTGGGAACGAGCATCGGCCGGGGCGAAGCCCGGGTGCGCACCGTGGAGCACCTGATGGCGGCGCTGGGTGCCAGCGGGATTTCCAACGTGCGGGTGGACGTCTCGGGACCGGAGATCCCCATCCGGGACGGGAGCTTCCTGGACTTTCTGGATGCCCTCGAGGCGGCGGGAGTGGCGGAACAGCAGGCGCTCGCGCGGGTGGCCGAACTCGATGAGCCGGTCGTGTTGCGCGCTACCGGCGGCCAATCGTACATCCTTGCGCCCGGCGCGGGTTTCCGCATCACTGCGACCATCGACTTCGAACACCCCGCGATCGGCCGCCAGACCGGATCGTTCGACAGCTTCGGCGCCGGTTTTCGGGCCGAAATCGCTCCGGCGCGCACCTTCGGCTTCCTCGCCGACGCGGACGAGCTGCATGCACGCGGCCTCGCGCAGGGGGCATCGCTGGCCAACACCATCGTTCTGGACGACGAGGGCGTGGCCAACGACGGACTGCGGTTCCCCGACGAATTCCTGCGCCACAAGATCGGGGACGTTCTGGGCGATCTGACGCTGCTGGGGAGCCGGCTGCGGGGCCATCTGGTGGTGGAGCGCCCGAGTCACAGCGGAAACATCGAGCTCGGACGGCTGGTCGCGGAGCAGCTCGACCACGCGCCGGCCGCGCCCGCGTTCGATGTCGAGCGGATTCGCAGCTACCTGCCGCACCGCTATCCGATGCTGCTCGTGGATCGGATCGCAGCCGTCGAAGGCGGTCGCCACATCACGGGCATCAAGAACGTCACCATCAACGAACCCTTCTTCCAGGGACACTTTCCCGGACGGGCCATCATGCCGGGCGTGCTCATCGTGGAGGCTATGGCCCAGATCGGCGGGCTTCTGCTGATCGATTCCGTGGGCAACCCACGCGACAAGCAGGTCTATCTCATGTCCATACAGAAGGCGCGCTTCCGGCGGCCGGTGGTGCCCGGCGACCAGCTGGTGTGCGAGGTGGAGCTGCTGCGCTTCCGGCGCGGAACCTGCAAGATGAGAGGCAAGGGATTCGTGGACGGGATGCTGGCTGCGGAGGCCGAATTCATGGCGAGGGTTGTGGACTGAATGGGGGACTCGCTGCTGGACCCTTCGCGGACCGTTCAGCCAGATGTCCACCCGACGGCGATCGTGGACGACGGGGCCGTGCTCGGAGCGGAGGTGGTCGTAGGGCCCTATGCGATCGTTGGCCCGGGCGTGCGCGTCGGCGCGAGAACCCGAATCGGCCCACACGTGCTGATTGAACGGGATACCTCCGTGGGCGAGGGGTGCCGCCTTGGCCAGGGCGCGGTGCTGGGCACCGATCCGCAGGACCAAAAGTACAAGGGCGAGCGTTCCGAGCTGATCGTCGGCGACCGCACCGTGGTCCGCGAATACGCGACCCTCAACCGGGGCTCGGCCGCGTCCGGGCGCACGGTGGTGGGCAGCGACTGTCTCCTCATGGCGTATGTCCACGTGGCCCACGACTGCCGCCTGGGAAACCATGTCGTACTGTCCAACTCGGTCAACATGGCCGGCCACGTCACGATCGAGGATTGGGTCATCGTCGGGGGCCTCGTGGGGATCCACCAGTACGTGCGCATCGGTGCCCATGTCTTCGTCGGCGGCGGCGCACGCATCTCCAAGGACGTGCCGCCCTACTGCAGGGCCGCAGGGGGTCGTCCAAGACTGTACGGGCTCAACACGGTCGGGCTGGAGAGGCGCGGGTTTCCGGAGGGTACCCGCCGGCATCTCAGGCAGGCATACCGAATCCTGTTCCAGTCCGGGCTGAACGTGTCCCAGGCCATGACCCGCGTCGAAGCCGACGTCGAGCAGATTCCGGAAGTTCGCCACCTTCTCGACTTCATCCGCAACAGCGCGCGCGGCATAACCCTCGGATGAATCGTCCCACCCCGATCCGCATGGGGGTGGCCGGCGTCGGGAGCCTGGGCTTCCATCACGCGCGGATTCTCGGCGATCTGCCGGAAGTCCGGATGGCGGGGTTCTTCGATGTGGATGCGGGACGGGCCGCGTTCGTGTCAAGGGAGCTCGGGCTTGAGCCGGCCCGCAGTCTGCGGGAACTCCTGTCGGAGGTAGACGCACTGGTGGTGGCCGTGCCCACTTCCTCTCACGAAGAGGTGGCGCTCGCGGCGGCCGGACGCGGTGTTCACCTTCTCATCGAGAAGCCCATCGCGCCTTCCCTCGAGGCTGCGGATCGCATCCTGGCCGCGGCCCGCCGGGCGGGCATCGTGGTGCAGACCGGGCATGTGGAGCGGTTCAACGGCGCGCTCCGGGCGGCGGCTCCGTACATCGACGCTCCGCTCTTCATCGAATCGCAGCGCCTGGCGCCCTTTCGGCCCCGGGGCACGGACGTGGCTGTCGTGCTCGATCTGATGATTCACGACGTGGATCTGGTGCGCATGCTGGTGAAGGCGCCGCTGGCCGACATCGCCGCCGCGGGCATCCCGGTGCTGACCCCCTCGGTGGACATCGCCAACGCGCGCCTCACCTTCCGGAACGGTGCGGTGGCCAACCTCACCGCGAGCCGGGTGTCGAGCGAAGGGCAACGCATGCTGCGCGTCTTCCAGCGGTCGGGATACCTGCGCGTCGATCTGGCGCGCGGGAGGGGTGAGTTCCTGCGGCTCCGGCGAGACCTGCCCGCCTTGCTTGAAGACGTCGGGGAAGCCAGCGTGGGGGAGGGAAGGGCGGGACCGGACCCGGGGGCGCCTCCCGGGCTGGAGGACATCGTCGAGCGTATTTCCTTCGAGGGTTTTCCGGAGGAACCGCTGCGCGTCGAACTCGAGGGCTTTCGGGATGCGGCGCTTGGGCGCTCTGATCCCGTCGTCTCCGGTGATGAAGGCCGGGCGGCTCTGGAGATCACGCTGTGCATCGAGAAGAGGATTCTGGACCATGTCGCTCATTCGCGTACGTCGTAACCGCAAGAAGGACTGGATCGACGCCAAGCGGGGCAAGCCTCCCACGAAGCTCATCGCCCTGCTGGTGGCGGTGCTGCTCGTTATCTGGTATCTGGGGTTCCGGTTCTGAACGATGGCGCGCGACCCGGTGATCCTCATGCTCGCCGGGGAGCCCTCCGGTGACCTCCACGGGGCCGCCCTCGCCCGCTCTCTGCTCGAGAAATGGCCGTCCGCCCGGCTGCTGGGGCTGGGAGGCGAACGCATGGCCGCAGAGGGGGTCGAGTGCATGGCGGGTCTCGATCGGCTTGCGGTCATGGGCTTCGCGGAAGTCGTGTGCCACCTCGGCTTCTTCCGCCGGCTCATGGGGCGGGTTCGCGCCGCCATGCATCGCCACGGTGTGAACCTGGTCATCCCGATCGACTATCCGGGGTTCAATCTGCGTGTTGCCAAATACGCCCGCGAGGTTGGCATCCGGGTGTTGTATTACATCGCTCCCCAGGTCTGGGCGTGGAGGCCGGCGCGCGCCCGGCGGCTGGCCCGCGACACCGATCACGTCGCCGTGATTCTCCCTTTCGAGGCCGGATTCCTGCAGAAGGCAGGCGCGCGTGCGACCTTCGTGGGGCACCCGTTGCTCGAACTCGAGCACGAGGTGCCGGCCCGGGCCGACTTCTGCCGCGCCCACGGTCTCGACGCGCGGCGGCCGCTACTGGCGCTCTTTCCGGGATCCAGACGCCAGGAACTCGACCGCCACCTGGAAGTGTTCCTGGGCACCGCCCGACGGCTCGTGCGCGCGCGTCCCCAACTGCAGGCTGTGGTGGCGCGCGCGCCCGGTCTGCCCGCTCGCGCGTACTCAGGGGTGGCCGCCACCGTCGTCGACGACGGCCGGAGCCTGCTTCGTCATGCGCGCGCGGCGGTGGTGAAGTCGGGCACCTCCACCGTGGAAGCCGCACTCGCGGGCGTGCCCTTCGCCACCGCATACCGGACGCACCCGCTCACCTTCGCCCTTGCCCGCCGCCTGGTGCGCGTGGACCACATCGCCATGGCCAACCTCATCGCCGGCCGGCGGGTGGTGCCCGAACTGCTTCAGAACGAAGCGACCCCGGCGAGGCTCGAGCGCGAGCTGCTCCCGCTCGTCGACGACACTGAGGCGCGGCGTGCCGTGGTCGCGGGGCTGGGCGAAGTCCGCCGAGCGCTCGGTTCGGCGGGCGCGGCCCGCAGGGTGGCCGCGATCGCGGAGTCCCTGCTGTTCCCGTCACCGCGGGCGGCGGCGGGATGAGACGGGCCGTGGAGGCGGGACTGGGCTGGGTGTGGGGGTCCACGCGGCCGGCGGCGGCGGCCGGGCTGGCTCTGCTGCCGCTGGAAATGGCCTTCGCGGCGGGGGTGGCGGTCCGCAACCGCCGCTACGACGCTGGACGGATGCCGATCCGGTCGGCCGAGGTGCCGGTGGTGTCGGTCGGAAACCTGGCGGTGGGGGGAAGCGGCAAGACACCTGTGGCGGCGTGGCTGGCCGCCTGGTTCCTGCGGCGCGGCGTGACCCCCGGCATCGTGACCAACGGGTACGGTCTCGACGAGATGCTGCTGCACCGGCAATGGAATCCCGAGGCGCCGGTCGCCGCCGACGGCCATCGGGCGCGTGCCGCCGCCGTTGTCGTGGAACGGGGCGCGCAGGTGGTGATCCTCGACGACGGCTTTCAGCACCGGGCCCTGGCGCGTGATCTGGATCTGGTGCTGGTCGCGGCGGAGCACCCTGTACCGTTGCGGCTTCTGCCGCGTGGGCCCTACCGAGAGCCGGAGAAGGCTCTGACGCGCGCCGGGGGTGTGATCGTAACCCGCCGAGTCGCTAGTTTTGGCGCGGCCCGGCGCCGAGCCCGGGCGCTGGAGGCGGTGCACCGACGGCGCTGTGCCCTTGTGAGCCTCGCGTTCTCGCGATGGAGCGATGTCGCGGGTGCTCCTGCCTCCGCTCCGACGGGTTCGGCGCTGGTCTTGTCAGGCATTGCGCGCCCGTGGGAGTTTCACGGGTTGCTGCAGCGGGAAATCCCCGGCATGGAGTTGGAGCCGATGATCTTCAGCGACCACCACTGCTACTCTGCGGCGGACATGGCCGCCATCGCGCGCCGCGCGCGCGGGCGCCCCGTCGTGACCACCGCCAAGGATGCGGTGAAGCTGCCGCAGCTGAGCGAGCACGGGGTGGATGCGCGCGTCCTGCACCTCGAGGTCGTGGTCGAGAGGGGCCGGCGATGGCTGGAAGACGCACTCGGTGAGCTCCCGGGGATCGCCGGGCTGACGAAGCCAACGGCGCCGCCCAGCCTCGCGGGAGGCAGCGCCCGGTGAACCTGGATCTGCTTGTTGGCCATCCCTCCGGCTCCCGCCTGGTGGCCGACTACCTGACCCGGCACCCCTCCGCCCTTGCCTTCTTCCAGGGCGACCCGACGCTTGCGGCCAGCTACACGGCCGCGGCGGAGGCAGTGGCGGCCCGCTTCGACCGCGCCGCCCGGGCCCGCGCCGTGGAGTGCGTCCACGCCCCCACGACTGCGGTGCGGGCACGGCTGGATCGCCTGGTCGAGGAGGGTGGCTTCTTCGTCACCACCGGGCAGCAGCCCGGTCTCTTCACCGGCCCCCTGTACAGCGTCTACAAGGCGCTCACCGCGGTGCGGCTGGCGGGCGCCCTCGAGGATGTCCTGGGAAGGCCCGTGATTCCCCTGTTCTGGGTGGCGTCCGAGGATCACGACTGGCGGGAGGTCGATCACACCTGGACCGTGAGCGTCTCCAACGAGCTGCGGCGCGTTGCACTCGACGACGGTTCGGAGCGCGGGGACCGTCCCGTCCACCGCGTGCCCATGGGCGAAGCCATCAAACCGGTGCTGGAGGAGTTTCTCTCGCTCTTTCCGGACAACGACTTCAAGCCCGCCTGCGCACGGCGTCTGCGTTCGGCGTACGCGCCCGGGAACTCGCTCGGCGAGGCCTTTACCCAGGTGCTCGCCGATTGGCTGGGGCCGCTGGGGATGGCCTTCGTCGACGCCTCTTCGCTCCCGCTCAAGCGCGCCTCGCGGACGCTGTTCACGGCGGTGCTGGACGGCGCGACCGAGCAGGAGGCGCTGCTGGGGAGAACCGCGGAGCGGCTGAGGGCGGCCGGGTACCACGTGCAGGTTCCCATTCTCGACGGCGGGGTCAACCTCTTCTTCGAGGGAAGCTCGGGACGGGAGCGCGTGTACCGGAGCGGGGGGAACTTCCGGCTCAGGCACTCGGGGGAACTTCTTGCCCGCCGCCGGATCCTCGCCGAGTCGGATGCCGATCCCCGTGTACTGAGCCCCAACGTTCTGCTCCGCCCGGTGGTCGAGGGCGCAGTGTTCCCGGTGGTATCCTACGTCGCCGGACCGGGGGAAATCGCCTACTTCGCACAGCTCCGGGACCTGTTCGACCTCTGCGGGATCCGCATGCCGGTAGTCCACCCCCGGTTCTCGGTTACGGTCATCGAACCCAAGATCCGCAAGGTCCTCGACAAGCTGGACCTGTCCCTTCAGGACCTGGCTCGACCCTTCGGCGAACTCGCCGGACGCGTCGTGCAGGACGACGTACCCGAGGGCGTCCGTCAGGCACTTGCGGACTTGCGCGGGGGTATCGGCAGGGGCGTGGAGGAGCTGAGTCGCGCGGCGGCCACGCTGGATCCCACTTTGAAGGGACCCGCGAAGCACGTGCGCACGGTGGCCTTCGACGCACTCGAACAGATGCGGAAGAAGATCATCCACAGCCTTAAGCGGGAGAAGCAGACGAAGCTCCGCCAACTCGAGAAGGCTCAGGTGCACCTGTATCCCCGGGGAGGTCCGCAGGAACGATCGTTGAACGCCTGCTACTACCTGATACGCTACGGACGGGAATTCCTGGACGCGCTTCACGATCGTTTCTCAGTCCGGCTGGCCGGCAACGAGTCCCGCGCCGCGAACATCGCAGGTGTCGGGTCGCTCCGGGCCTGAGGCGGCGAATCGTTGTCAGGCGGGCTCCCCCAAACCTAGTTTCGGACCATGTTGCTCTGGCTACTCCTCCTCGTCCTGCTGATCCCGATCCTCTCCATCGTACTGGATTCGCAGGTCGGCAAGGCGCTCGCGACACGCCTGGAACGGCGCGGGCTCGGCGACGGGGACCGTATCGCCGACGAGCGCATCGCCCTTCTGGAAAGCGAGACCGAGCGGCTCAGTTCGGAGGTCGACAGGCTGTCGGAGGAGAGCAGGTTCCTTCACCGGCTTCTCACCGAGCGCACTCCGGACAGGGATCTTCCTTCCGGTGACCGGCAACGCTGAGTCGGGAGCGTCAGTCGGGAGAGACGGACGCCGCTCCGCGGCCTGGGTGGCGGCGGGCATTCTGGCAAGCCGCGTGGCCGGACTCGTCCGCGATGTGCTGTTCGCGTTCTTCTTCGGCAGCAGCGTGTTCGCGGAAGCGTGGCGAGCGGCGCTCCGAATCCCCAACGTGGTGCAGAACCTGCTGGGCGAAGGCACGCTCACGGCGTCCTTCGTGCCCATCTACGCCGAGATGCTGGAGCGCGGCGAGACCGAGCGCGCAGGACGCTTTGCCGGGGCCGCCTTCGGGATCCTGACCGCGGTCGCCGGGCTGCTCGCCGTGCTTGGAGCTTCTCTGGCGCCGCTGGTCGTCACGGTGTTTGCGCCGGGCTTCGAGGGACAGACCCGGGAAGTGACCGTGCAGCTGGTGCGCATTCTCTTTCCCATGACCGGGGTGCTGGTGCTCTCCGCGTGGGCCCTCGGGATCCTGAACAGCCATCGGCGCTTCTTCGTATCGTACGTGGCTCCCGTGCTCTGGAACGCGGCCATGATCGGCACAATGGTCGCGTTGGGCTGGATGTGGGCCTTCGAAGCGGACGATCTGATCGTAGCGCTGGGATGGGGCGCCCTTGCCGGAGGGGTGCTTCAGTTCGGTGTCCAGCTTCCGTTCCTGGCGGGAAAGCTGCAGCACTTCCGGCCCTCGCTCGACCTGCGGGCGCCCGGCGTCCGCGAGGCGATCCGCAACTTTGTGCCGGTGGTGTCGGCGCGGGGGGTGGTCAGCCTCAGCGCGCTGGTGGAACTCCAGCTGGCCAGCTTCCTCGCCGCCGGGGCGGTCGCGATCCTGGGCTACGCGCAGAGGCTCTACCTCCTGCCCATCTCGCTCTTCGGTCTCGCGGTCGCGGCTGCCGAACTCCCGGAACTCTCGCGTCAGCGGGGCCAGGCCAGGGAGGTGCTTGCGGGACGGGTGTCCGAGGCGCTGGAGCGGGTGGCGTACTTCGTGATTCCGTCGACGTTGGCCTACCTGCTCTTCGGAGACGTGATCACGGCGGCCATCTACCAGCGCGGCGAATTCGCCCCGGTGGACACCACGGCAACCTATGCCGTCCTGGCCGCCTACAGCCTCGGGCTGTATGCCTCGGCCAACTCGCGCATGCTCTCGTCGGCGTTCTACGCAGTACGCGACCCGCGGGCGCCGGCCCGCGTGGCCGGGGTGCGCGTGGCTGTGTCGCTGCTGGTGGGCGGGGCGCTCATGTTTCCCTTCGACGCCTTCGAGGTGGGTCCCCTGCGTCTTGGCGCGGTTGGGCTCGGCCTGGGCACTTCGCTGGCGGCGTGGCTGGAGTACGTGCTGCTCCGCAGGAAGCTCGGACGCGCGCTGGGACCGCATGGGATGGCACGTGGGCGGCTGCCCCGTCTGCTCGCGGCGGGGCTGCTCGCCACCGCCGCCGGATATGGAGGAGAGCTGCTCTTCGGAGACCTCAACCCGGTTCTCGCGGCTGCGGGCACGCTCCTGTCCTTCGGGGCCGTGTATCTTGCCGCCACCCGCCTGCTCGGACTTCGCCTGGGAGGCGGCGGATGACGATCGCACACCGGAATCTCGACCACCTCCCGGTCCTCCCGGGGGTGTACATGCTGAAGGATGGCAACGGCGAAGTGCTCTATATCGGCAAGGCCAACGCTCTGCGCGCGCGCGTGCGCAGCTATTTTCGCCCGGATCGCGCGCAGTCGCTCCGAACGCGCGAGTTGGCCCGCCGCAGCGCCGCCGTGGAGACCATCGTGGTGGGCTCGGGCGCCGAAGCGCTCATTCTGGAGGCGAACCTCATCAAGGAATACCGTCCGCGGTTCAACATCCAGCTGCGCGACGACAAGAGCTATCCGCACATCAAGGTCACCGTGTCCGAGCCCTTCCCGCGCGTCTTCGTCACACGCCGGCTGCGCCAGGATGGATCGCGCTACTTCGGGCCCTATACTTCGGTGGGCCTGATGCGCCAGTCGCTCGAGGTCGTCAAACGGCTCTACACGGTCCGCTCCTGCCGGTACCGGCTGCCGAAGGAAGCTCCGGCGCGTCCCTGCCTGGACTACCACATCGGGCGCTGCCAGGCGCCGTGCGTGGGGTTGCAGAGCCGGCATGCCTACCGCGAGATGATCGATGAGATACTGCGGGTGCTGGGGGGCGATACCGAGTCCGTGCGAACGCGCGTGGAGACGCGCATGCAGTCCGCCGCCGAGGCGCTGGACTTCGAGGCCGCCGCGAGGCACCGCAACGTGCTCCAGGGGCTGGATGCGCTGAGCCGCCACCAGCGGGCCTACCGCCTGGGAGGCGGCGATCAGGACGTGATCGGGCTGGCCCGGGACGGTGAACTCGGTACGGCGGTGGTTCTGCGCATCCGGGGCGGGATTCTGCTCGGCCGGGAGACCCGGCGGCTCTCGGGCCTTTCCGACGAGGACGACGGCGCGCTGCTGAGCGCGGTGGCCTCCCGGTTCTACCTCGGCTCGGGACGGGAGGGGCAGGCCGAGCTGCCAAGGGAGGTGCTCATTCCCGCCGAGTTCGAGGATCGCCCCCTGCTTGAGGGCATCCTCAGCCGGGCGGCCGGGCGCAAGGTGGTGTTCCACCGGCCACAGCGGGGTGACAAGGTGCGGCTGATCGAGCTCGCCAGCGCCAATGCGCGCCACACCATGGAGGACCGGGTGACCGCGCTCGAGTACGCCGCAGACCGGGCCGACGAGGTGTTGTACGATCTGCAGAACCGGCTCGGGCTCAAGGTGGTTCCGCGGCTGATGGCCTGCTTCGACGTTTCCCACACCCAGGGAACGGATGTAGTTGCGGGCGTCGTGGTCTTCCGCAACGGCGAGCCCCGCAAGGCCGGGTATCGGCGCATGCGCATCCGGGGCGGCTGGGGCAACGACGACTACCGCTCCATGGGCGAAGCCGTCTCCCGTTACGCGAACAGGCTTGTCAAGGAAGGAGCCCCGGTGCCGGACCTCGTGCTGGTGGACGGCGGCAGGGGCCAGCTTTCGGCTGCGCGCGGGGCGCTCGGTTCGGCGGGACTGCGCGAGACGGCTGTGGCGTCGCTCGCGAAGCGCGAGGAGGAGGTGTTCCTGCCCGGCAGGCGCCGGCCGGTGCGCATGGGGCGCGCGGACCGGGCGCTCCATCTGCTGCAGCGCATGCGCGACGAAGCCCACCGCTTCGCAGTATCCTACACCCGCAAGCTCAGACGCAGACGCACGCTCACGACCGAACTCGAGCGGATTCCAGGGATCGGCGACAAGCGGCGGCAAGCTCTGCTGGCCCGCTTCGGGTCGGTGCGCGGCGTGCGTTCCGCGAGCCGGGCCGAGATCGCGAGGCTGCCCGGCTTCAGCGACGTGCTCGCGACGCGGGTGCTCACCTACCTGGGTAAGTGACCGTGTCCAGACCAACACAGGACCCGCCCGGTATGACCGTCCGCACCCGTTTCGCCCCCAGTCCCACAGGCCGCCTGCACGCGGGAAACGCGCGCGTGGCTGTCTTCAACTGGGCGTTCGCGCGCCACCACCGCGGAACCTTCATCCTCCGCGTGGAGGACACCGACGTCGAGCGCAACGTGGAGAACTCGCTCGAGACCATCCTGGAAGACCTGCGCTGGCTCGGGACCCTCTGGGACGAAGGTCCGGAGGTGGGCGGCGGTTTCGGCCCGTACCGACAGAGCGAGCGGAAGCGCGGGTACGGCGAAGCCGCGGGTCGCCTGGTGGAGGCGGGGCTGGCCTACCCCTGCTATTGCGGTGTCGAGGGCGCAGGGGAACCGGGTTTCCGCTACCCCGGGACCTGTCGGACCCTGACCCTGGACGAGCGGGCCCGGCGCGAGCGCGAAGGGACCCGCCCGGTGACGCGCTTTAACGTCCCCGACGGCGAGATCGTGGTGCGCGACGAGGTCTACGGAACGGTCTCGTTCCCGCCGGCCGAGTTCGGCGATTTCGTGATCGTACGCGCGGACGGGCGCCCGACCTACAACTTTGCGGTGGTGGTGGATGACATCGCCATGCGCATCACGCACGTCATCCGCGGGGTGGGCCACCTGTCCAATACCCCCAGACAGGCAGTGCTCTTCGACGCGCTGGATGCGCCGCGGCCGGTCTTCGCCCACCTCCCGATGGTGCTGGGCGCGGACCGCCGCAAGCTGTCGAAGCGCGAGGGCGCGTCCTCGCTGGTGCTCTTGCGCGAGGCTGGATACCCGGCTTCCGCGGTCATGAACTATCTCTCGCTGCTGGGGTGGTCCGCCCCCGATGGGAAAGAGATCCTTACCCCCGTTGAACTGGTCCGGGAGGTGGGACTCGAGCGCATCGGTGCCAGCAACACCGTGTACGACCCGGACAAGCTGCGCTGGGTGTCGGGGAGGCACATCGCCGGCATGCCGCTCGCGGAGCTGGCTCGCGCGGTCGCGCCTTTCGTCGATCCGGCGCGCGTTCCCGTGGGCCGCTACGATCTGACCCGCGCCGTTGACGTGATCCGCGGGCGCATGACCACGTTCGCGGAGATCAATGACCATCTCTCGCTATTCCTGGTGGACCGTGGGCCCGAGCTGGGCCGCCTCCAGGCGGCTCTGCGGAACGACGCGGGTGCGGGCGCGGTGTTGCGCGCGGTGGCCGGCGAGCTTGCGGCCCTGCCCGAGTGGGAGCCTCGCGCCATCGGGGGGGCGATCCGCGCCGCGGGCAAAGAGGCGGGCGCCCGGGGCCCCGCGCTGTTCCATCCCGTCCGAAGGGCGGTGACCGGGCGGAAAAGCGGCCCGGATCTGGGACAGGTGCTGGGCGTCTACGGTCGCGACGAGACGCTCGAACGCATCTCTGCGGCGCTTCCGGACGGGTTGGCGCAGGACTGAGGCCAGGGTCGCCACAGGCCCATCCAGCGCGGTTCGCGAGGTCCGCCTCCGGGTTTGACGAGAGTCCCCCTTCATGTGATACTGTCAGGTTCTACGGGTGCGATTATCTGGTACTCGGAAACCACGCGCGCAGGCGGGCAGTTCGGGCGCGCATCAATCGAGAGGAGGAAGCCGGATGAAGTTCCTGCGTGGTGTCGTGCTGGCGGCGAGTATGGTGATCGTGGCGGGCGCATGCGCCGCCGGTTCAGGAGGTGGCGGAGGCGACACGCCCATGCCGCCGGGCATGGAAGAAGGAGTCCCGCCGCGCGACAACATGTTTACGCGCACGGCCGCGCTGGCATTGTCGCAGGCCATGCAGAACGCCGACCCCGGGGAGCGCCAGTCGCGGTATGAGGAAGCGCTTCAGGCGGCCCTTGACGGCATCGCCAACGATCCCGGCAATCCTCAGTCGTTTCGCCAGGCCGGTGAAGCCTACGTGGGGCTGAACGACCTCGCCGGGGCCGACTCGATGTGGACGACAGCCGAAGATCTCTACCCGCTCTATTCGTTCGACCTGGATCCCCTCCGCGAGCAGCAGTGGGTGAATCAGTACAACCTGGCGGTGAACCAGATCCAGGCGGGCGACATGGAAGGGGCGATTCCGCAGCTGGAGTCGGCCCACACGATCTACAAGGGACGCCCCGAGGCGATGCTCAATCTGGGCTCGCTGCACGCGCAGCTCGGGAACGATGACGATGCCGTGGACTGGTACAGGACCGCGCTCGAACTGCTTCGAAGCGCCGAATTCGACGCCCAGCCGGCAGACGTCCAGGCGACATGGTCGGAGAACGAGGAGATCGCGGCCTTCAACCTGGCCCAGATTCTCGCCAACGCCGGCCGCAACGAGGAAGCCGAGGTGGCCTACCGCACCTACCTGGAGCGAAGCCCGGACAACGTCACCGCGCTCAGCAACCTCGCCGTGGTCCTGATGGCCATGGACCGCAACGAGGAGGCTGCAGAGATCTACCAGGCGCTTCTGGCGCGCACCGACCTGGATGCGCGCGACTACTACGTCACCGGCATCGGCCTCTACAACGCCGAGAACTATTCGATGGCGGCGCAGGCCTTCGGCCGGTCGTACGAGCTCATTCCCGAGAGCCGCGACGCGCTCTACAACTACGCACAGGCCCTCTACCTCGCCGGGGAGCTGGACGAGCTGTACCCGGCGGCGGTATCGCTCGCGGAGATGGACCCGTACAACAACAACGTCTACCGGCTGCTGGCGCAGGGGCTGATGGCCGAAGGGGACACGACGGAGGCGGCGCGGGTTCTGGAAGAGGAGATGGCGACCCTGGAGTTCGAGATCGACGGCACCATGCTGCAGCCCTTCGGCGGGGGCGGGGGGGTCGTCAACGGGGAGCTTGTCAACCACTCCCTTGAAGGCGGCTCTGTAGACATCCGCGTGTTCTTCTACGGCGTGGACGGGCTCGAAATCGGAACCCAGGACGTCTCGGTGCCGGTGCCTGCCGCGGAGATGAGGGAGGTGTTCCGAGTCGAGATCGACACTGACCAGGATGTGGTCGCTTATCGATACGAAGTCATTTCTCCGGAGCCATAATCTCACAGGGCCTGCGGGGGCCCCGGGCGACGGCGCGGACGACGCGTCGCCCGGGCCGCTGCCCGGTCAGGTCCCCCCGCGGGCGTAGCTCAGTTGGTAGAGCATCAGCTTCCCAAGCTGAGGGTCGCCGGTTCGAGCCCGGTCGCCCGCTTCCATCCCGGGTGACGAATCCGTCGCCCGTTCCTCGCCGGCGCGAGGCCCGCCTGCCCCTTCCAGACCTGGAGACGAGCATCATGAAGGCCATGCTGACCGCGACCTCCGCCATCGCCCTGCTGGTTGCCGCCTGCGGGCCCGGGGCCGAGCCCTCGGGAGAGCCGGAGTTGACGACCGGACGCATGCCCCAGTTCGAGAACGAGTATGTCGAGGTCTGGAAGAGCGTGATCGTGCCCAACCAGCCGCTGGAGATGCACCGTCACGACAATCCCCGCGCCATCATCGCGCTCAAGGGCGGAACCCTGACGGTCGTGAACGACGCGGGCGAGCGGCGCGACATGACCTGGGAGACCGGCAGCGCCTACTGGTTGGAGGCGGACCCGCCGGGTGAACTGCACGGGGACGTGAACGAGGGGCCCGAGCCGGTGGAAGTGATCGTCGTACAGCTCAAGAGTCCGGCGATGGAGGGGGCGCCGGGCGGCCGCTGACCGACTGCGGAGCGGCCGGAGGACGACAGGATGGTTCGGATAGCCGGGGTCGAGAGCGGGAGCATCGCCGACGAGCTCCGGCTGGAGATCGGTACCCGCATCGTGCGCATCAACGGGCAGCGCGTGCGCGACGGCATCGACCTCGCCTTCCTGCTCGGAGACCCGGACCTGGCCGTCGAGACGGTCTCTCCCGCAGGCGACCGCTTCGTTTACGAGATCGAACGGGATCCCGGGACGCCGGTCGGGCTGGTCCCGGAGCCCGACAAGATCCGCGAATGTGCCAACAAGTGCGTCTTCTGCTTCATCGACGGCAATCCGAAGGACGCCCGCCAGAGCCTTTGGCTGCGGGATGACGACTTCCGGCTCTCCTTCACCTACGGAAGCTACGTCACCCTGACCAACCTGGGACCGCGCGGCCTTCAGCGGCTCGTGGACCAGCGCATCTCGCCATTGTACGTGAGCGTGCACGCCACCGAACCGGCGGTCCGCGAACGTCTGTTGGTCAACCGGCGAGCGGGGCTCATCATGGAGCAGCTCTCCTTCCTGCTCGATGGGGGGCTGGAGGTGCACACCCAGGTAGTGCTCTGTCCGGAATGGAACGACGGCGCGCACCTCGACCGGACCATCGACGACCTCTGGTCGCTGGGGCCGGGGGTGCGCTCTCTGTCGGTCGTTCCGGTGGGGCTCACCAGGTACAACGAGAACCGGCCGGTGCGACGCCTCACCGCAGCCGAGGCCGCGTCCGCGATCGAACAGGTCGAGCGGGCCCGGCACCGGACGCCCGGGCGGCGCGAGACGCGGTGGGCCTACGCCGCCGACGAGATGTTCCTGATCGCGGAGATGGGGGTTCCAGGTGTTGCCTACTACGACGACTTGTCGCTCATGGAAAACGGGGTCGGTGCGGTGCGCCGCTTCCTCGACGACCTGGACGCCGGGATGGGCACGCTTCCCGATCTCGCCGGGCGCCGCGTCCGGATAGTGACGGGCCGGTCGATGGCGCCCTGGATCGAAGCCCGCGCCGGGCAGCTCGAATCCGCCACTCGGGCGGAGGTCGAGGTGCTGGCCGTCACCAACCGCTACTTCGGAGACGGGGTCACGGTGGCGGGCCTGCTTGCGGGGCGCGACATGCGCGCGGCGCTGGGGGAGGGAAGGCGGGAGGACGTCGTCCTGCTTCCGGCCGAGGCCGTCAACGCCGACGGAATGTTCGTCGACGACTATCCCCTCGCGCGCCTGGAGCGCGAACTGGCGCCGGCGAAGGTGCTCGCCGGCCACGAGATCACCCGCTTGCTGTCGGAAGCATGATCGGCGCCCGGCTCCCGGTGGTCGCCGTGGTCGGCCGTCCCAACGTGGGCAAGTCCACCCTCTTCAATCGTGTTCTGGGACAGCGCAAGGCGATCGTTGACGACACTCCGGGCGTGACGCGGGACCGGCACTTCGCCCGCGCCGACTGGGCCGGAAGGGATTTCTTCCTCGTCGACACGGGCGGGGTGGTGGAGGGCAGTGACAGCCCGCTCGACCGGGCGGTCCGCGCCCAGGCGCTGGCGGCGGTCGAGGAAGCCGACCTGATTCTCTTCGTTGTCGACGCCAGGGACGGCATCCATCCGCTGGACGAGAAGCTCGCCACGCTGCTGCGGCTGAGCGAGCGCCCGGTCCTGCTGGTGGCGAACAAGGTGGACAACCTTCCGCGCGAGACCTCCCACCACGAGTTCTGGGCGCTGGGCGTCGGCGAGCCGGTCCCGTTGAGCGCGATCTCCGGGAAGGGAAGCGGCGATCTGCTGGACGTGGTGCTGGAGGCCCTGCCCGACCCCGAAACCGCCCCCGCCGAACCGAACACGGTGCGGGTGGCGGTAATCGGCAAACCCAACGTGGGCAAGTCGAGCTTCGTCAACCGGCTCTTCGGCGAGGAGCGCATGGTGGTCAGCGAGACGGCCGGCACCACGCGCGACCCCGTGGACTCGACGATGCGTTACCACGGCCGCAACCTGGTCTTCGTGGACACCGCCGGGCTCCGTCGCCAGGCCCGCATCCACGACTCCATCGAGTACTACGCGTGGCTGCGGGCGACCCGGGTGATCCGCGAGGCGGACGTCTGCCTGGTTCTGACGGACGCCTCCTCCGGAATCCACATGCAGGACGTGAAGGTCGCCGAAGCCGCGTGGGACTCGGGCTGCGGGGTCATTCTGGTCGTAAACAAGTGGGATCTGGTCGAGAGAAACGGCTCCACGGCGCCCGGAATAGAGAAGGCCGTGCGCGCGCGAACCCCCTTTCTTCGCTGGGTGCCCTTCGTCTTCACCTCGGCGCTCACCGGCCAGCGGGTGCGCAGGACCCTCGATCTCGTGCTCCGGGTCCAGTCGGAGCGGGAGCGGCGCATCCCGACCGCCGAGTTGAACCGGGAGCTGGGGCGGCTGGTGGCGCGGCATCCGCCGGCGCATTCGCGCGGGCGCGCGGTGAAGGTTCGCTACGGCACGCAGGTGGGCGTCGCCCCTCCGGCCTTCGTCCTCTTCAGCAATCTGCCGAGAGAGATTCAGCCGGCCTACGTTCGCTATCTTGAGAACGGGTTCCGGAGCCGATGGCCGTTGGCCGGCTCCCCGTTGCGGATGCGCTTCAAGGCGGATGCAGGCTCGGGCAGACGATGACCCCGTTGATCTGGGTGCTGGCCGCCTATTTCGCGGGATCGCTCCCCACCAGCTTCGTGGTCGGGAAGATGATCGGCGGAATGGACCTGCGGCGCGAGGGGAGCGGCAACCTGGGCGCGACCAACGTCTACCGCGCGATGGGGTTGCGCGTCGCGGTGCCGGTGGGGCTGGTGGACGTCGCCAAGGGCTGGCTGCCGGCCTGGCTGTTTCCGATGCTTGACGGCGGCGCCGCGGACGGATGGGCCGCAGCCTACGGGGCGGCCGCGATCCTCGGCCACACCTTCTCCTGCTGGGTGCGCTTCCGTGGCGGGAAGGGCGTGGCCACCGCCGCCGGAGCTTTTCTCGCGCTTTCGCCGCTCGCCGTGTTAGCCGCCGCGCTGGTCTGGGCGATGGTCCTGGCGATGCGGGGCATCGTCTCGCTGGCATCGATCGCGGCGGCGCTCGCGCTTCCGGCGACGGTGCTGGCCGGGAATGCAGCGGGTCGTGCGGCGGATCCCTGGGTCACGGGGTTTGCGATCCTGGCCGGCGCTTTCGTCATCTGGGCGCACCGGTCCAACATCGGCCGGCTGCTGCGAGGGGAGGAAAAGCGCATCCACGCCGATCGCCGGGCCCGGCGGGACGAAGGTGGCTGATCCGGCCTGCAGGATCGGCGTGCTGGGGGCCGGCAGTTGGGGGACGGCGCTGGCGGCGCTTGCCGCCGACAGGGGGCACGATGTCTGCCTGTGGGCGCGCGAGCCGGAGGTCGTGCGGCAGATCCGGGAGGGCGGCGAGAACCAGTGCTTCCTGCCCGGCATTGAACTTCCGCGCGAACTGGACGCGACCGGCAAGATGGAGCGGGCCGTCGCCGGCGCCGAGATCGTCATGTCGGTGAGCCCGGCCCAGTACGCCGGGGCTGTGGTGGGTGGCGCCGCCCGCTTCCTGGAGCCCGATGCCGTGGTGGTATCCGCCTCCAAGGGGATCGAGATCGCGACCTTGCGGCGCATGGACGAGGTGATGGCCGAACTGCTCACGCCGCGACAGAGCGAGCGCCTGACCGTGCTCTCGGGCCCGAGCTTCGCGGCCGAAGTGGTGCGCGGCCAGCCCACCGCAGTGGTGGCGGCGAGCCGGTCGGAGGAGGCCCGCCTGCTGGTCCAGGCCGCCCTGCAGGGGCCCAGCTTTCGCGTCTACACCAACGACGACGTGATCGGAGTCGAGCTGGGCGGCGCGCTCAAGAACGTGATCGCGCTGGCCGCCGGGGTCGTGGCTGGCCACGGCTTCGGGCACAACACGCTCTGTGCGCTGATCACCCGCGGGCTGGCCGAAATCACCCGGCTCGGGGTTGCCATGGGCGCCCGTCCACCCACCTTTTTCGGGCTGGCGGGAATGGGCGATCTGGTCCTTACCTGTACCGGCCACGTGAGCCGCAACCGCACCGTGGGCTTCGAACTCGGACGGGGGCGCGCCCTGGACGACATCCTGGGCGGGATGACGGCGGTGGCGGAGGGGGTGAAGACGGCCGAAGCCGTGCACGAGCTGGCCGCCAGGTATCGGGTGGAGATGCCGATCTGCGACCAGGTTTACGATATCCTGATGGGGAGAACGGACCCTGCCGAGGCGGCGAACAACCTCATGATGCGGGATCCCAAGCCGGAGCACTGGTCGTGATCGCATCTCCGGTCCCGGGGCCCGGGAGGAGCCAATGAACGAACCGATCGCGCAACGCGCGTACTATTCCATCGGCGAAGTATGCGACCTCACCGGCATCCAGGCGCATGTGCTGCGCTACTGGGAAACACGATTCGAGCTGCTTCGACCCGTGAAGAACCAGGCCGGCAACCGGGTCTATCGGCCGCGGGAGGTCGAACTGGTGCTCCTGCTCAAACGTTTGCTCTACGAAGACAAGTACACCGTGGAGGGTGCCCGCCAGGAGCTGGCCCGGATGCGCAGGACGGGAGGCCTGGAAGAAGCCCGCAAGTCGGCGCTTGGCCCCGAGCTTCGCGGCCAGCTCAAGAGCGATCTGGCGGAGCTGATGGACATCCTCTCCGTCCCCGGCCAGACCGGCAATTCCTGACCGGACGCGCATGCACATCCTGTGCACGAACGATGACGGCTACATGGCTCCGGGCCTCGCCATTCTTCAGAGCGCCGCACGACGGCTTGGCTCCGTGCATGTGGTAGCGCCCGACCGCGAGCAGAGCGCAACCAGCCACTCCCTCACGCTGCACCTTCCGCTGCGCGCCCGAACGGGCCCCGGGGGCGTTTCCGTAGTCGACGGTACGCCGACGGACTGCGTCATCCTGGCGCTGAGCGCGCTGCTTGAGGAGCGCCCCACGGTCTGCTTCTCCGGCGTCAACCACGGGTCCAACATGGGAGAGGATGTCCTCTATTCGGGCACGGTGGCGGCCGCAATGGAAGCAACCGTGCTCGGCATCCCGTCGGTCGCGGTGTCGTACGCCGGACGCGACCTGACGGAGGGCCTCGGCTGGTCCGGGCCTCTGTCCGACCTCCTGAAGCAGGTGCTCGACAGACCTTTTCCCACGGACACCCTCTTCAACGTCAACCTTCCCCCGATTCCGCCGGCGGAGGCGAAGGGGGTGCGGGTCACCCGGCTGGGCCGCCGCAGGTACAGCGATTCGCTGATGCGCGGCCACGATCCGATGGGGAAGGAGTACTACTGGATCGGGGCGTCAACGCCGGCGTGGAGCGGTTCCGCCGACTCGGATTTCCGCGCCGTGGAGGAGGGCTACGTTTCGGTGACCCCGCTCCACCTCGACCTCACCAACTACAGGCTTCTTGAAGAGGTGCGGGCGTGGGATCTGACGATGTAGGGATGGGCTCCGGTCCCCGCTCGCTGATGCGCCGTCTCTACGACTGGGTCCTGAGCTGGGCCGGGACGCCGTACGGCGCCTGGGCGCTTGCGGTGCTCGCGCTGGCCGAGTCGTCGGTGTTCCCGATTCCGCCCGATCCGCTGCTGCTGGCGCTCTGCCTGGGCGCTCCGGCGGCGTCCATGCGCTTCGCGGCGCTGACCACCGCGGCGTCGGTCCTGGGCGGCGTGATCGGCTACGGCATCGGGGCGGGCGCGTGGCACCTCTTCGACCAGTTCTTCTTCGACCATGTCCCGGGAGTGTCACCGGAGAGCTTCGCGCGCGTGCAGGGACTCTACGGGCGCTACGACTTCTGGGTGATCTTCCTGGCGGGCCTGACTCCGCTGCCGTACAAGGTGTTCACCCTGTCGGCCGGGGTCTTCGCCATCGACTTCCCGGTGTTCGTGCTGGCCAGCTGCGTCTCGCGCGGACTGCGCTTCTTCGTGCTGGGAGGTCTGGTCTACCGTTGGGGTTCCGCGTTGCGGGACGCGATCGATCGCCATTTCAACACCTTCACCTGGCTCTTCGGCATTCTGCTGGTGGCGGGCTTCGCCGTGGTGGCGTTGCTCCGCTGAAGCGGACGGCGGTAGAATGGGGTTCGCGCGCCTCCGTAGCTCAGGTGGACAGAGCACCGGATTCCTAATCCGGGGGCCGCAGGTTCGAGTCCTGCCGGGGGCACTTCGAGAGGTTGTGGGCCGCAAGAGGCAGCCTGCCATCACGTTCCGTCATCCGAGGTAAACCAGATGATGTCCTTCGCTCATGTGTTCGCATTGGCCGTCGCGGTTCAGGCCGCGCCGGATCGCGTGGAAGTGCTCCCCGCCAGCGCGGAAGTCGGCGTCGACGCGGTGCTGCCGCTCACCGCCCGGGTCCTGGACGCCGAAGGGGCGGTCATCGAGGGCGCCGCCGTCACCTGGGTGGCCGTCACCCCCGAGCTGGTGTCGGTGGATGCGTCCGGCCAGGTGACCGGCCTCAGGCCGGGGAAGGCCCAGGTGGCCGCCATGGTCGGGGGCACGGTGGTGGGGTTCGCCGACCTGACGGTGCCGCAACTCGGGGCCGCCACCCTGGCTGTGGCCGCGCCCGGTGCGATCGTCGTGGGCACCAGCGCGCCCATATCGCTCACGGCCACCACCCGGCTCGGGGAGGCGCTGACCGCGCCGGTGGCATCCTTCACCTCCGGCGCGCCCGCGGTGGCCACCGTGGACGCGCTCGGACGCGTGTACGGCCTCGCTCCCGGAAGCGCGACCATCACGGTCCGGTCGGGCGTCGCGGAGGAGGAAGTGGACGTCAGCGTGGAGGCGGACCCGGGATTCTCGTACACGCTCGAGCCCACAGCCTCCACGGTGCGCACCGGCGACGTGGTGCGCTTCCGGGCGGCCGCGAACCTGCCCGCGGGCGCGGGCGGGCCCGAGCTGCTGCCCGCCTGGACCGTGGCGGGGGTGGGGGCGCAGATCGACGCAGACGGAGCGGAGGGCGTGTTCGTGGCCGAGGACCCGGGGCGCTACGTCGTCTACGCGGTGATCGGCGAAGCCGTGGTGCGCACCGCCAACGTCGAGGTGACCGAGCGCATCTCGGATTCGGAGCTCATTCAGGTGGGGCGGGGACCGATTTCCTCGCACCACTCGGGTGACATGTGGGTGTTCGAGGGCGTGGACGGGCGCGACTATGTCTACGTGGGCACCTACATGCACGACTGGATGAAGGTGTGGGACGTCACCGACAGCGGCGCCCCGGTCCTCACGGACTCGATTCAACTGGACGCGCGCCGCATCAACGACGTGAAGATCCATCCCGACAACCACATCGGGATCGTCACCCGGGAAGGCGCCTCCAACCGCCGCAACGGCATGGTGCTCCTCGACCTCGCCGACCCGGACCACCCGGAGATCATCTCCCGCTACGACGAGACGCTCACCGGAGGGGTGCACAACGTGTGGATCCTGGGCGACGAGAATCTCGTCTACGCCTGTCACAACGGCACCTCCGAGATGCACATCATCGACATCTCCGACCCGGCCAACCCGGTCGAGGTGGGCCGCTGGGGACTCGACAAGCAGGGCAAGACGCTGCACGACGTCATCGTGCAGGACGGCTACGCCTACCTCTCGTACTGGAACGACGGCGTGATCATGCTGGACGTGGGAGCGGGCACCCATCAGGGCACCGCGCGCGAGCCCGCCTTCGTGAGCCAGTTCAAGTACCCGATCGGTAACACCCACGTCGCCTGGCGCCACGGCCGCTATCTCTATCTCGGCGACGAGATCTTCCCGCCGGGGTGGGACCCCGAGCGGCCCATCGAAGCGCGTGGCTTCATCCACGTGGTGGACTACTCCGACATCGAGAACCCGGTCGAGGTGGCATGGTACGAGGTGCCGGAGGCGGGAGTGCACAACGTGTGGGCCGAGGGTGACCGCCTTTACCTCGGCTACTACCAGGCGGGGCTGCGCGTCCTGGACATCTCCGGCGAGCTGCGCGGCAACCTCTACGAGCAGGGCAGGGAGGTCGCAGCCTTCGTGCCCCGGGACGGCGACATGGTGGTGCCCAACTGGCCCATGACCTGGGGGGCCCAGATCTACAAGGGCCGCATCTACTCGTCGGACCTGAACTCGGGAATCTGGATCACGGAGCTGAGACCGAAGCGGGTCGTGTTCTAGCTTGGCCTAGCTTAGCTTAGCTAGATCGACTCGACAACCTGGAGCAGGGAAGGGCTGGCCGCCGGGGTCAGACGCTGCTGCGCACGATGGCCAGCACCAGCAGCAGCCAGCCGGCGATGAGCAGCACGCCGCCGATGGGCGTGACGGCGCCGAGCCAACGGGGTCCGGTCAGGACGAGCAGGTAGAGGCTGCCCGAAAAGACCACGGTCCCGGCCACCATCAGCCATCCCGCCCAGCCCGGCAACGGGCCGGCCAGGCGGGTGGACAGCCACGCGACTCCTAGCAACGCGAGCGCGTGGTACATCTGGTATTGCACCGCGGTCTCGAAGATATCGAGGTCGCGCGCCTCCAGGCGTTCGCGCAGGGCATGGGCTCCGAACGCTCCCAGCGCCACGGCCAGGAGCGCCAGCGTGGCTCCGCTCGCGGCCAGGGTGCGCGCCAGGGCGGTCATGGGGTCTTCTCCTCAGTACGCAATGGCGTATGCCTCCCTCCTCGGGTCGGAAGCGGCGGTAAGGGTGCCGTCGCGGTCCCGGAGGATCATGTGGGCGCCCCCGAAGGTGGCCGTCCATCCATGCACGATCTCGACCTGGTGGCCCAGGGCGCCGAGCTCTCCCAGGACGGACGCGCCGATGCGGTCCTCGAAGGCTACTCCGAGCCCGTTGTAGCTGCGGAAGCGGGGCGCTTCGATGGCTGCCTGGGGCGTCATCCCGAAGAGCACCATGTTGTTGACGATCTGGATCAGGCTCTGCGGCTGGCTGTCGCCCCCGGGCGTGCCCAGGGTGAAGGCGAAGCTGCCGTCGCCGCGGAGCGCCATCATGGGCGAGAGCGTGTGATAGGGGCGCTTGCCGGGCGCTATGATGTTGGGATGGCCCGCCTGCAGGTTGAACAGAGCGCCCCGGTTGTGGAGCACGACGCCCGTTTCGGGCTCAAGCAGGCCGGAGCCGAAGCCGGCGAACAGGCTCTGGATCCAGCTCACCGCGTTGCCCCACTGGTCCACGGCGGTGAGATAGACGGTGTCGCCGGAGTCGTCCGCCGACCCACCACCGCCCGCGGCCATCTCCGCGCCCACGCCCGCCGCGCGCGACTCGGCCGCGGAGCCCGCGTCAACCATGCCCGCACGGCGGGCCAGGTAGTCGGGGTCGAGCAGGCGATCGAGCGGGATGTCGCTGAATTCCGGGTCGGCGGCCCACTGGTCGCGGTCGGCGAAGGCCAGCTTCTTCATCTCGATGAGGGTGTGCAGATAGCTTGGGCTGTTGTGGCCCATCCGCTTCATGTCGAACGACTTAGCCATCTCGAACAGCTGTAGCTGGGCGATGCCCTGGGTGTTGGGCGGCATCACCAGCATGGTGTGGTCCTCGTAGTCGCCGCGCAGCGGCTCCACCCAGGTGGTGGTGTGTTCCGCCAGATCGGGAGCGCGCACGTAGCCGCCCTCCGCCTCCAGAAAGGCGCCGATGCGGTCGGCCACGAAACCCTGATAGAACCCGCCTCTTCCGTCGCGGGCGACGCGCTCCAGGGTGGTGGCCAGCGCCGGGTTCTTGAGCAGGCTGCCTACCGGCGGAGGTGCCCCACCCGGCAGGTAAAGCGCGCGCGCATGATCGTTCAGCGACCGCGAAGAGCCCGCGATGTCGCTGGCGAGCCGAGTGGACACGGGGAAGCCGTCGCGGGCGTAGCCGATGGCGGGCTCGAGCAACTCCGCCATGGGCCGGGTGCCGAAGCGGTCGAGCGCGTCCACCCAGGCGGCCACGGCGCCGGGCACCGAAACCGAGAGAGGACCGTTGCCGGGCACCCGGTCGACTTCGCGTTCGGCGAAGAGCGCCGGCGTGGCCAGCGCGCCGGCGCGCCCGCTTCCGTTCATCGCATACACGCGTCCGCTCTCGGCCTCGTAGTAGATCATGAACGCGTCACCCCCGACGCCGTTCATGTGCGGACGCACCACGGCCAGCACCCCCGCCATGGCGATCGTCGCGTCGATGGCGTTGCCGCCCCGGCGCAGCACCTCGTGACCCGCCGCCGCAGCCAGCGGATGGCCGGCCGACACGGCCGCGGTCACGCCGCGCACATCGGGCCGATTGGTGGCGGGGAAGACCACTTCCCCGGAACTCTGCGCGACCGTGCTGGCCTGGGCCGGAGCCTCCGCGGTCTCGCACGCCGTCGCGGCAAGGAGGACACTACTGACGGCGAGGGTGGTGGCCATGGCCGCGCCTGCGGTGCGACGTGGGGCTCTTGCGGGAACTTCGCGCATGGGTGGAACTCCTGGATTCCGGTTCATCGGTGGCTTGCCGGGAGCG